>JAFWLP010000078.1 GCA_017511005.1 Clostridiales bacterium | reverse complement strand
TCTCAGGATCATCACATGCCACTTGGGCAACGGTTCTTCTTTCGCAGCTGTTAAGGACGGAAAGTGCCAGGATACATCAATGGGTCTTACACCTCTTGCCGGTATCTGCATGGGTACAAGAACAGGTGACATCGATCCCGCGATTGTTCCCTTCCTCATGAAGAATGAGAGATACACGGCTGATGAGATGGATAATCTCCTCAACAAGCAGTCAGGTGTTCAGGGCGTTTCCGGAGTATCCTCCGACTTCAGAGATCTTGAGAAGGCTGCCAACGAAGGCAATGACAGAGCAAGACTCGCGCTCGACATGTTCGCATATCAGGGCAAAAAGATCATCGGATCTTATGCTGCTGCCATGGGCGGCGTTGATGTTATCGTATTCACTGCAGGCATCGGCGAGAACACCGATCACATGAGAAAGGCTATGTGTGAAGGCCTTGAGTTCATGGGTGTTGAGTTCGACGATTCGGTTAACAGCGGTCTCCGCGGCAAGGAAGCGATCATCTCCAAGCCTTCTTCAAAGGTTACGGTCTGCGTCATTCCTACAAATGAGGAGCTTGCGATCGCTCAGGAGACAGAGCGTCTGGTCAGATAAGGCCGGACGGATACCGGAGCGGCTGATATTCTGATGGATTGCCTTAAGGTTTTATATATCGATCCCGGCACGGGAGGAATGCTGTTTACCATTCTGTTCGGACTCTTCGGCGTGGTGGTATTCGCTTTCCGCACAATCGTTATGAAGGTGAAGTTCCGTGCCAGCGGCGGTAAAGCCTCAAGGATCAACGATCAGAAGATACCGATAGCGGTTTACACCGATCACAAGAGGTATTGGAATGTTTTCGAGCCGCTTCTGGACGAATTCGAGAAAAGACATCAGAAAGTAGTCTATCTTACCGGTTCCGAGGACGATCCGGTATTCGGCAGGAATTATGAATACATAACCGGCAGGTTCATCGGGGAAGGCAATAAGGGTTTCTCAAAACTCAATCTTCTGGACGCATCGGTTGTTGTCTCATCAACGCCGAGTCTTGATGTCTTCCAGTGGAAAAGATCGAAGAATGTGGATTACTACATTCACATTCCTCATGCACCAAATGATATTACCCTGTACAGGATGTTCGGGATCGACCATTACGATGCCGTCATCCTGTCGGGTTCTTATCAGGAAAAAGAAGTGCGGCAGCTTGAGGAACTTCGCGGTTATCCGCCCAAGGATATTGCCCTTTGCGGCATTCCTTTTATGGACAGGATGAAGCAAAGGCTTGAGACTTCCGAAGAACTCCCTCCGCATGAACGCACGGTTCTGCTCGCTCCTTCCTGGGGTGAGAGCAGTATCCTCTCAAAATACGGCGAGCCTTTTATAGACGCTCTTATCAATACCGGTTACAGGATAATAGTAAGACCCCATCCGCAGTCTTTCTCTGCGGAAAAGGATCTCATGGACAGACTGATGGCCAAATACAGCGACACTTCAAAGGTGACCTGGAACAGGGACTCTGACAATTTTGAAGTGCTGAGACAGTCTGACATCCTCATCTCGGATTTCTCCGGAGTCATGTTCGATTTCTCGCTGGTATTCGACAAGCCGGTTATCTATACCAGGTCTTTTTTTGACGTAAGCCCCTATGATGCTTCGTGGATAGATGATGAACTGTGGATGTACAGGATACTGCCTTCCATAGGACTTGAACTCACTGATGAGAATATCGGTGATATCAAGCAGCTGATAGACAGATGCATAGAAGATCCGTCTTTCAGTGAGGGTCGTGACAAAGCCCGTTCCGAGACCTGGGTGCATATGGGTGAGGGCGCAAAGAGGTCCGTCGATTTCATCATGGAAAAATATAACGAAGTGACTGTCAGGAATGACGGTAAAGAAAACGGTTCCGCTTCCTCAAAGCGCAGATCAAAAGATATATCATTAAAAGGCGCGTAACCGGATGTCATTTCTGTCAGCATTGTACACATTGATAATATCACCGCTGCAGCTTCTCTTTGAAGTTGTCTTTACAGTTGCCAACAGGGTCATAGGAAATGAAGGTCTGACGATCATATTCCTCAGCCTTGCGGTCAATCTCCTTGTGCTTCCGCTGTATAAGCGTGCTGATGAGCTTCAGGCGGAGGAACGTGATATCCAGGCGAAGATGGCTCCGCGCATCAAGCAGATCAAGAGCACATTTAAAGGCGATGAGCGTTTCTTCATGCTTCAGGAATACTACCGGATAAATCACTACAAACCGGTCTATGCGCTCAAGAGTTCCTTCTCTTTGCTCCTGCAGATACCGTTCTTCATTGCCGCTTATAACCTGCTGTCCGGAATGCAGTGCCTTCAGGGAATGAAGTTCGGCTTTATAAACGACCTCGGTGCGGAAGATGCCATGTTCAGCATCGGAAGCTTTCCGGTAAATGTCCTTCCGGTACTCATGACGCTGATCAACATCGTATCAGGGATCATATATACCAAAGGCCATCCGCTGAAGGCCAAGATCCAGGTCTACGGTCTTGCCGCCGTTTTCCTCGTATTGCTTTACCATTCACCGTCAGGTCTTGTTTTCTACTGGCTCCTGAATAATGTTTTCTCTCTCGTTAAGAACATTTTCTACAAGCTTAAGGATCCGAGGAAGGCGCTCAGGATAGTCCTTGCCGCAGCCGGCATTGCGATCATTATCCTTGCATTTGCCGCTCCCGGATTCGGCATAAAGCGCAGGCTCATGCTTGCGGCATGTTCAGTTTTGCTTTTCCTTCCGCTTGTATCTGTTCTCCTTAAGAATAAGATACGGCCCCGGAAGAGGACCGTTACCGCTTCAAAGGATACGGCATTTATCTTCCTGTGCGGATGTGTATTCATGGCTCTGGTAACGGGATTGCTGATACCGTCATCGGTAATAGACACCTCTGCTCTGGAATTCGTTGATGTGAATCTCCCGGGCAATCCTGTCCTTTATGTAATCAATGCCATGCTCCTGTCTTTCGGCAGCTGGGTACTGTGGGGCGGTGTCTTCTACATTTTCATGGATGAGAAGGTCAGGGGTCTGTTCAGCAGAGCGGTCTGGATGATATGCGGCGTCTCGGTAACCGACTATATGTTGTTCGGAACGGGGCTCGGAAATCTTTCCTCCACACTGCAGTATGACATAAAACCGGAGTTCCGGTCGGTGGATTACCTTCTGAACGCAGGTGCGGTTATCATAGTTGCTGCCGTCCTGCTGTTCCTTTATGTAAAGGCAACGAAGATATCCAAAACGGTACTTGTCATTGCCGGTCTGTCGGTCTTTTCCATCGGTGTATATCATATCGTTGGAATATGGCGCACTTATGACGGCTATAAAAAATCCTCCGGCGTTCAGGAAACTGCCGCGGTATCCGATGAAGGCCCCGTGTTTTCGCTGAGCAAGACGGGTAAAAACGTCGTGGTGCTGATGCTTGACCGCGCGCTCGGCACACAGACACCATATATCTTCAATGAGAAACCTGAATTGCTCGAAAAGTTTGACGGATTCACTTATTATCCTAACACGGTCTCATACGGGGCATACACGAACTTCGGTTCCCCGGCCCTGTTCGGAGGATATGAATACACTCCGGAGATGATGAACGAGAGAGACACTGAAAGTCTTGAGAGCAAACACAATGAGGCACTCCGGGTCATGCCGGTGATCTTCGGCAAAAACGGTTATGAGGTAACCGTATGTGATCCCACATATGCCGGTTATGACTGGATCCCGGATCTGTCCATTTACGATGATCATCCGGAATTCCATTGCTACAACCTGAACGGCAGATACAATCTTTTTGATGATGACACGTATGATGCATATTCACTTGCTTTGTCTGAACGTGCCCGTGACATACGCAACCGCAATTTCTTCTGTTTCTCGCTCATGAAGATCGCCCCTGTCTTTATACAGGAGACACTATATGATGACGGACTCTACAACGAGGCGTCCTCCGGAGACGAAGGCCTTTTTGTCCAGAGCAGGGAAGGGCTTTCACGGAGCACGGGTTACAGCATGGATTTCATCAATTCGTATTCCGTTCTTGCCGGACTGCCAGAGATGACAGGCATCAGCGACGGTTCCGAAAACACTTTCCTAATGATGTCCAATGATGCCACTCATTCACAGTGTCTTTTGCAGGAGCCTGATTACACTCCTGCAGCCAGGATCGACAATACCGCATATGATGTCGACATGGAATCGCGTTACACGGTTGACGGCAGGACAATGCAGATGACGACCGAGGATCAGATCATCCATTATCACGTCAATATCGCATCTTACATTGTTCTAGGAGAGTGGTTTGATTATCTGCGTGAGAACGGGGTTTACGATAATACGCGAATCATCATTGTTTCTGACCACGGAAGGGATCTGCATCAGTTCGATATCACGTGCAACGGTGAGGACATGGAATTTTTCATGCCTCTGCTGATGGTCAAGGATTTTGATGCGTCCGGCTTTACGGTCTGCGATGACTTTATGACCAACGGCGATACCCCCGTACTCGCAACTTCAGGGCTGATCGATAACCCCGTTAATCCGGCAACTGAAAAACCCATTACGTCAGACATGAAGAACGGTCCCCAGACCATATTCTACTCAAACATAATCAGCACCGACGAGAATAACGGGACCACGTTCCTTCCGGGTTCCTGGTTTACCTTTAAAGGCGGGGATGTTCATGATCCCGCGAACTGGGAATACGCGGGTGACCACTGATCGCGGTTTATTCAGGATCAATAGTTGAGATTCAGTGATTTCCGGATGTCCTTGTCGGCACCGAATATGGTTACCGTATCGCCTTCCTCGAAAACAAATTCTGCAGGGAATTCCAGGATCTGTTTGCCTTCTCTCTTTATCGAGAGAACGTTCAGATGAAGTTTGTTGCGGATACCGAGTTCTGCGAGATTCTTGCCGATCCAGCTCTTCGGTACCTTGATCTCAAAGATGGAGAATTCACCGGGATAGTCGAGATAATCGAGGACCCTTCCGGAACACCAGCGTATGGCAGCCCATTCAGCAAGCTGTTTTTCAGGGAATACTACTGCATCGGCACCGTTCCTTAAGAGGAATTTCTCGTGGACGGATCTTGATGCTCTGGCAACGACATATCTGGCACCGCATTCCTTAAGAAGTGAAGTGGTCTCGAGTGAAGCCTGGAAGTCGTCGCCTATCGCAACAAAGCAGACATCGAAGTTCTCAACGCCGAGTGACCTGACGAAACTCTCGTTCGTGGCATCGCCTATGAGGGAACTTGTGACCATTCCCAATACCGGTTCTATGCGTTCCTCAGAGGAATCGACAGCCAGGATCTCATCTCCCGCCTTGTTAAGCTGATCGATGAGGTGATAACCAAATCTTCCTATTCCGACTACGAGTATGCTCTTCATAAAGTGTTCCTTTCTGCCGGATCAACCGACCGCTATGTTATCTGCCGGATACTGTCTGTTGCCTGCAGATTTGCGCGTAATCGCGGCAAATACGAGTGTAAGGCCGCCGACACGTCCCGTGTACATAAGTATTATCAGTATGATTTTTGAAGCTGTGGCAAGTCCGGGCGTGATACCCATCGACAGACCGACGGTGCCTACGGCTGAAGCACTCTCGAACAAGGTCTTCAGGAAGGCTATGTGCTCGATTTTCGCGATCGACATCGCACCTGCGAGAGTTATGATCACATCCAGCATGAATACTGCAACGGCACCGGAGATAGCCTCATATTTGATCCTTCTCTTGAATACCGCAGGAGATTTCTCGTGTCTGAGTACGGAGATCATGGTGAAGAAAAGGACCGCGACGGTCGTGATCTTCATGCCGCCCGCGGTTGATCCCGGTGCTCCGCCGATGAGCATCAGTATCACGGTTAGGAGTATCCCGGTTCCTGAGAAGTAATTGTAATCTGTCGTGTTGAAGCCTGCGGTTCTTGGCGTGACTGCCTGGAAAAGCGATGCAAGATATCTCTGACCGAACGGAAGATGCTCGTACTCTCCATACCACAGGTAGATCATCGGAATGATGATAAGGAGCACTTCCATGATGATTATGATCTTGCTCTGCGTGCTGTATCTGGAGAATCTGAGGCCGTACCTTCTGATGTCGAGCCATGTAAGGAAGCCCAGACCGCCGATGATTATGAGAAATACAAGAGTAAATACGATAACAGGGTTATCCATGTACGGCATCATGGAAGAGAATTCCCCGTGTGAGCCGTTAAGGTCAAAGCCCGCGTTGCAGAATGCCGAGACGGATGTGAATACCGAGAGCCAGATGCCTTTCAGAACACCGTATTCGGATATGAAAACGGGTGACATGACCACTGCTCCGGCACCTTCGAAAATAGCGGTGCCGATGCAGATGAAACGCGTATACTTTAAGATCTCACCGAGATTCGGGGCGGAAACCGCTTCCTGAAGAGTTGACCTTGTCTGAAGACTGATCTTCTTTCCGATGAGCCTGCTCAGGATGGTAGTCATGGTGACCACACCCATACCGCCTATCTGGATCAGGATGAGGATGACGGTCTGGCCGAACAGGGACCAGTGTGTCCCTGTGTCATATACTATGAGTCCGGTAACGCAGCTGGCGGAAGTTGCCGTGAAGAAGGCGTCGGTGAAATTGGTCCATTCCCCGGTCCTGGTTGAGAAAGGAAGCATAAGAAGGACTGCTCCGGCAGCGATCATGAGCAAGAAACCCAGAAGTATGGTCTGGGAGCCGCTCAGTCTGAAATGTTTGTGTTCTCCGTTACCCATAAAGAATATTATAAATCTAACTTTTTATTTTTTAAAAGCAATTTGTCCCATTAATTGACATCCATCACTGACCATTATTGTTATAATCTCTTAAACCGATCTATCAGGGGAGATGTTTACATTGTCAGACGATATTTTCAGCAATTCAGATGAATTTTTCAGAGACCTCGAGAATATATACGGAGGGAATGAGAAAGCGCCGGCGGAAGAGGACGCGGAACGGTTACTTGAAGGCCTTAACAAGGAACAGAGAGAGGCGGTAACGCATCTGGACGGTCCTTTGCTCATACTTGCGGGAGCAGGATCCGGCAAGACGAGGGTTATCACTTACCGGATTGCCTATATGATGAAGAAGCACCATGTTGCCCCCGCATCCATTCTTGCGATCACGTTTACCAACAAGGCGGCCAATGAGATGCGTCAGAGGATCGAAGGCCTTGTGGGTGACAGTTCGAAGTATATCTGGTGCGGTACGTTTCACAGCATCTTTGCCAGACTGTTAAGGCGGCACGCCGAACTCCTGGGATACACGAAGAACTTTTCGATAATCGATACAGACGACCAGCAGAAGCTCATTAGGGATTCGATGAAAGAGCTTGATATCGCGGACAGCCAGTTCAAGCCGAAGGCTGTCCAGAATGAGATATCCAACGCCAAGAACAAATTCATAGATGTCGAAGAATACGGACTTCTTGCCGGCAAGGAATATTATCCGGGCGTTGTTGCCAGAATATATAAGAGATATCAGGAGAAGCTCCTTGCGAACAACTCGATGGATTTTGACGATATCCTGATCAACATGGTAAAGCTCCTGGAGAGGAACCCTGATATCAGGGAGATGTACAGGAACAAGTTCCGGTACATCATGGTCGATGAGTATCAGGACACCAATATGCCGCAGTACCGGGCAATAATGCAGCTTGCATCAGGCAATGGCAATATCTGCGTGGTAGGTGATGATGATCAGTCCATATATTCGTTCAGAGGAGCCGATGTCAGGCTTATTCTGAAGTTTGAGAAGGATTTCCCGGGTGCCGGAGTCATCAAGCTTGAAGAGAATTACCGCTCGACCAGAACGATACTTGATGCGGCCAACTGCGTCATTGCCAACAACAAGAAGCGTAAGAGCAAGCATTTGCGTACCGGAGGGGAAGAAGGCGACAAGATAATAGTAATGAATGCCGACACGAGCAACGGTGAGGCAGAGTTTGTCGGAAGGACCATCAAGATGATGGCGGATAAAGGCAAGTTCAGGTATTCGGACTGTGCCGTGCTCTACAGGATGAACGCTCTTTCGCGTAACATCGAGACTACGCTCCATAATCTCGGCATTCCTTTCAGGGTATATGGCGGGATGAGGTTCTATGACAGGAAAGAGATCAAGGATATCCTCGCATACCTGAGACTGATCAATGATACAAAGGATAACATCGCTTTCGAGAGGATCATCAATGTTCCGAAGCGCGGGATCGGAGATACCACCATAGAGAAGATAAGGCAGTATGCCATTGACGACGGCATCAGCATGTTCGAGTGCGCGATGCATGCCGTCGATTATCCGGAACTCGTAAGATCCGCTTCGAGGATATGCGCTTTCACGGATCTGATTAATTCAATGAGAGACAAGCTCAGGGAGAATGAGCTGGACTTTGCCGGATTCGTTGATTATGTCGAGAATGAATCGGGAATAATAGAAGAGATAACCGAGCAGCGTGAGAAGAAGGGCGATATCATCGACAGGGTGGAGAACCTTAAAGAGCTCTTATCCGAAGCCAAGGAGTATGACAAGGCACACCGTGCCGAGCCGGTCGACATGGACAGTCTTGAGATCGATGAGGGTGACGGACTTCCTGTTGAGGTAGATGATGATTTTTTCTTTGATACGGCTACTGCTGACACGACAGAGGGTATACTGAGCCTTTATCTGGAGAACGCGTCTCTCTTTACCGAAGGTGATGACTATAACGAAGGCGATGATTTCGTTAAGCTCATGTCAATCCACAGTGCCAAGGGACTTGAGTTCGGCGCCGTATTCATAATCGGTCTTGAAGAAGGGGTATTCCCGAGCTATAGGTCAGTCCAGAGCATGGAGGATACCGAAGAGGAAAGACGTCTTATGTATGTGGCCATCACGAGGGCAAAGAAGAATCTGTTCATCGTTCTCTCAAGACAGAGAATGCTCTTTGGACAGACAAACTGCAACCAGCCGTCAAGATTCATAAAGGAGATCGATCCGGAACTTCTTTACCTTATGGGTTCCAAAAGAGAGACACCCAAGGAGGCACCGCAGGGTGAGACGAACAGGGAGAAGTCAAAGAAATCCATCGCTTCTGCCATCAAGTCACAGTTTTCCGATAAGAAGGAAAGACAGTCCGGAGCACAGTCGGGCGGCCTGAGTCCTGAGGAACTGAAAGAAGGAATGCGGGTCATTCATCCCAGATTCGGAGACGGGATCGTGCTCAAGGTGGAGCCGGTCGGCGGTGACGCCCTCATAACCGTTGACTTTGACGGTATGCGCAAGAACATGCTCGCAAACGCAGCGGGACTCAAGAAAGCTTAATGTTTGCCGAGAAGTGGAAAGGTCATTTGTAGTATAATATTCCAACTGTGTATATGAAGGAGACCATAACTGATGTCAGACAATCTCAGTTTTCATGATCTTTATGCCGACAGTGTGGCGAGTATCGGCAAGTCAGACAAGATATCCGATCTGACAAGGACCAAGATCAGGATGCTTCATGATGAGCGGGATAAGATATTGAGCGTTAATGCCACCAAATGCTGCCAGTCAAGGGGCAGAGCGATCCCCGAGAAGGATGGCGATATCAGAAACTGCTTTGAACGTGACATGGGTCGGATCATATATTCACAGGCTTTCAGACGTCTCAAGCATAAGACGCAGGTCTTTTTCAATCCGTCCAATGACCACATCTGCTCCCGTCTGGAACACGTTATCTATGTCGATTACATTGCCTCGACGATAGGAAGCGCGCTGAACCTCAACGTTGACCTTATAAGGGCAATTGCGCTTGGCCATGATGTGGGACATACCCCGTTTGGCCACAGCGGTGAGAGGATCCTGAACAAGAAGCTTAAGGAGATCGACAGCAAGCTGTACTTTGAACATGAGACCAACGGCCTCAGGGTGCTTGACATTATCGAGAAGCACAACAGCGATAACGGTCTGAACCTTACATTCGAGGTTAGAGACGGCATCATCTCACACTGCGGGGAAGTTTATTCCGAGAGGAAACTCGAGCCATGCAGGGATAAGACGGAAGAGGATCTCTCATATCTGATACCCAAGCGCGAGCGCAGGGGACCGGCAACACTGGAAGGGTGTGTGGTCAGGTTTGCCGACAAGATCGCTTATGTCGGAAGAGATATAGAGGATGCATTAAGAACAGGTGTAATAGCGGGTGAGTTTGACGTTCCCGCGGTTGCTGATGTGATGGGAAGCTCCAACTCCGAGATCATTAATTTCCTGGTCCAGGATATTATCGAGAACAGCATGGACAAGGGCTGCATCATGATGAGCGACCATGCGGGAGATGCGCTGGAACACACGCTTAACGATAACGTGGTCAAGATCTACACCACACAAAAAGTAAAGACATACGAGAAATATTGTGATGTAATGCTGGAAGGCCTTTTCGACGCTTTCTATGAGGCGGTGCAGAACATTGGCAAGGCGGCTGATTCAAAGTCTCCCGCGATCAGGAAATTTGCCGAATTCGTTTATAATCATCCGGAATTCAAGACACACGCGGATACACCACTCCCTATATACGTGTCGGATTACATCGCAGGAATGACGGACTCGTTCGCAGTAGGATGTTTTAACGAGATATATAAGAGCTGACAAAGGAAATGAATATGGGTAATAAGGAAGAATATGGTTTTTTCGCAATGCTCGACCGCATGCAGTATATCGGGAGATGGGCACTCATGCGCAACAGCAGGACGGAGAACATAAAAGAGCACAGTTTTGATGTCGCAGTCATCGCGCACGCGCTGACTGTCCTTCACAACAGATTTGAAAAGGATGAACCCGGGGCGATACTTCCGGATCCGTACAAGGTGCAGGCATATGCTCTGTATCATGATTGCACGGAGATACTCACCGGAGATCTGCCCACGCCGATCAAGTACCGCAACAAGGAAATCACCAGAGCATACAAGGAAGTTGAATCCGAGGCCGCTGCCAGTCTGGTCGAGCTCCTGCCGGATGATCCGGAAATGAGAGCGGAATATCTTGAACTTCTTGCGCCCTCATTATCAACTGAAGAACAGAAGCTGATACATAAGCTCGTCAAAGCGGCTGACAAGATAGCCGCTTATATCAAGTGCCTCAGGGAGGAGAGCACCGGCAATGCCGAATTCTCGGCTGCAAAGGAATCCACGGGCAGGATAATCAGAAGCATGAATATGCCAGAGGTTGAATATTTTATGGAACATTTTGTTCCTTCTTACGGTTACACGCTTGACCGTATAACCGGGAGGGACTGTTAACCGATGTTTGTAAGAAGACCTGAGTATTTTGCTGTTGCGGCTCTTGGCGGTCTTTTGGCGGTCGCTGCATCGGTCATCACGGTGCTGAGTCTTGACACCGGGATACCGGAGCCTGACAGAAAGACCATGAAAAAGGCTGATGACATGGTTGTCCGTGCAGGCAGTCTCACATACAGTTCGGATGAGGAACTGAAGATCGCGAAAGACCGTGTAGAAGACGGACTTGTATCATGCGGGGATTATGTCATCTCGGTAATGACATCACCCGAGTATTTACTGACCGGTGTCTCTGACAACAGGTTTGCCGAAGATCTCTGCAACGTCATATACGGGGAGACCAGGCAGGACGATGTGAATTACATCCTCGAAGACCTGAAGGACCATTCAAGGATCGCCGCGATAGACAGGGCGATAACTTCGGATTACAAAAATCTCGGAGCTTCAGACGTGCCTTCGGGCAGGGGCTCCGTCATTTCAAACGTAAGCCTGGAATCCACGATCGATTCACCGGAGAAATATACGGTGGGAATAAGGGAAGCTTCAGGCTCATATACGGCTACCGGCGATGAGGTCAGGACTGATTTTTTTGTTGACGGGTCGCTTTATTACGGTTATCTGAACTATACCGGTGATAAGAACGGAGGATCGGATTACCGTGAATTCGTTTTGTCATGGGATACTGCCGACTGTGCTCCCGGAAGGCATGAAGTCTATGCGCTCCTGAGGAGTTCTGACGGACGCGGTACGGTGATCTCCGGTGGAGAGATAACCATACCCGAGAAGGTATCCATCTATCCGGGTTCCGTTTCGCATGGCCTGATACCGAGTGGCAATTCCACCGCATGGTATATGATCGACTGCGGAGATGATGACTGTTATGTCAATTTCGCCGGACTGACTGATGACATCAGAGTATCACTATACGATCTCAGGGGAGATCTGATCGGCTCAAATGAGAATCCCGGCATTCCCTATGCGATGCTCAGAGGCAAAAAGCAGGACTATGAGGCGGTTGCCCGTGAGACCGGTATTGCCGGTGTGTCAAACTGCTATTACATCTGTGTGAGCAGGACCGGTTCAGGCATGGACATTGAGAAAGACATCGATTTCACGATGATACAGTCCAGAGAATGTGCCTACTTTGACGGAAGCTACATGGCAGTTACGGGTGATGACGGTGACAACAAGATTAAGCTGACCGACAAGGATAAGATCACTTATGAAGTGGAGCGTAAAAAAGCGGGTATCCTGCCGATAAACGGAGCTCTCTCCGCATGCATAATCAATGATTCCACTGCAGATAATTATCTGGATATATATCCGGAATTCGATTATCTTACGCGCAATTATGCGTATTACATGAAGAGTTCCAAAAACATTGCCGTCAGATGCACTCCGCTTGAAGGTTACTCCGCGAGTGTGTCCATAAAAGCCGACATAAACGGCAGTCTGTATTCTCTTGAACAGGGTCAGCTGTTTGAGATTCCGCAGGGAGAGACGGTTGTCACCTGTACCGTTACCGGTTTTGACGGATCATCCGAGGATTATTCTTTCTATTTCCTGAACGGAGATGATCTTGGAGATTTCAGCGAGAATACACTTTCCAGATTCCCGTCAAGCTATTATAACGGGTTGTGGCTGCTGCACAGCCTTAATCCCGATTATGTTTTCACGCCATACTATACAAATGTCTCATTCGATTCCGCAGTTGCGGCTGAGGACAGTCAGGGAAGGAGCCTTCTCCAGAATTCCTCTTATCCTGACTATGTAAAGCCTAACAGCAAGGTGTATGACAAACCTGACTGGATGGCGGCGAAAACCGAAGTGGTCAGTTATTTCCTGGATCCGAGGAATTATCTCTCGCCTGAACGGATATTTGCCTTTGAGATGCTCGGATTCGATCCTGCGGTTCACACCATTGAGGGAGTCAAGGAGATCATAAGAGGATCGTTCATGGACGGATCCCCCGATTACGATTATGCCCGGATCATATATGAAGCGGGTGAGAACGCTGGAGTGTCACCGTATTTTCTTGCCGCAAGGATAATCCAGGAAATGGGTTATAACGGTGAGTCGGCATTGTGCAGGGGTGATCTTACAGGATACGAAGGTTACTATAATTTCTATGATATCGGAGCATATGCAACTACCGAACCGGGCGGCGCGGTTATCAACGGAGCAAAGTATGCCCAGTGGGGCAACGATTGGGAGGCCAAAGAGATAACGGATAAAGAGGCTTCTTACCTCCTTCCCTGGAATTCCGTCGAGCGTTCGATTAAGGGCGGTGCGATATGGATCGCGGCAGGTTATATAGAGAAAGGGCAGAATACGCTTTATTTCCAGAAATTTGACGTGCTCGATGACGGAACCGACAGATACAATCATCAGTATGCCCAGAATCTGATGATTGCGTATTCCGAGGGCAGAAGATATTACAGAAGTTATGAATCGATAGGGATGACGGATGCCGGTTTTGAATTCATCATTCCCATATACAATAATATGCCTGAGTCGTACGGGAGATTACCTGAATGATGAACGTTCCGGACAGAAAAGGATACAGAGTTCCGGCAAAGCTCTTTTCTGCTTTGTCCGCATTTGTCATTGCTTCGGTCGTCTGTCTTTCCTGCATGTTTTCCAATGTTAATGCTGATTCGGAAGTCGTGATCTCCGCGGTTCCGAAGCAGACCGATATCGGTCCGGGAGACATAGTAATAGTGGATGTCGTAGCTGACAGAATGCCGGGAATTACCGAATTCGGACCGGTCGTTTTCAGCTTCGATCCGGATCAGGCCGAGTATATTTCCTTTGAACAGGGAAAAGAACTGTCCAATTATGTTTTTTATGAGACAAAGGTGGACGGTAATCTCTCGATCACCGGTAAGGATCAGATGACGGGAATCGGTGTGGATGACAACGGTGAAGAAACGGTTACGGCTTTTTTCTCATCCGAGGAACAGGTTACTTTGTTCTCCGTTGTGCTCAGACTGTTTCCGGACAGCAGCGGAGAAGTCAACTGCTGGATAAGCGGCACCGGTGATTTTGTATCACCCGGGGAAAACATAACTGTCAGAACGGGAAGCGGAGTTACCCTGCCGATCAGAAGAACGGGTCTGTCAAGTGATGCGACAATCGCGTCTCTTAAGGTCAGGGGAGCCACGATAACCCCGGAATTCAATCCCAACATTACCGATTACAGCTGTTCTGTTGAACGTTCCGTAACTGAGGTTCAGGTTAATGTAATTGCCAGTAATCTGTGGGCGGCGGTGATCGTTGACGGAAACCAGCATCTGAGTATTGGCGAGAACATCGTCAGCATTAATGTTACCGCGCAGGACGGATCCAGCCATATGCGTTACACCATCCATGTCGAACGGAGTGAAAGTGACGTTCCGAATGACGCTTCACTGGTCGATCTTGACGGCAATACCTACACGTTTCTGGATGCTCCGGGAGATGTTCAGATCCCGAGCGGGTTTACCCAGACCACCAGGACCATAAACGGATACACCGTACCTGCATATGTAAGGGAAGGTGTTACCAGTATCCTGATATATCTTTTTGACGGAACGCAATCACCGGGTTTCTACTTCTATAACAGCAACGCAAAGACTGTCAGAAGATATGATCCCGAGAATACGATCATAGAAGATTCAGCAATACTTAAAGTTGCGGAGATCCCGTCCGGTGTCGTGATACCGGATGAATTCAGTCCCGAGATATTTGACACCGGTTCCATGATCCTGTCGGGTTATTCCAACAAAGAGGGTGACTTTATCATTTATCTCTCGGATGAGAACGGCAACAGGGATTTCTACTTTTATGACAGGAATGACGGTTCCATCAGTCTGTACAGGTTTGCGGATAAAAAAGCTGAACGTTTGTATTCATTTCTGTTTGACGTTTTTCTTGTAATTGCTATCATTGAGGCGGTCATTATTACGGTAACCGTATATATTGTCAGGAGACTGGTTTCCGACAGGACCAATCCGAGACCTAAGAGGGTATAGAAGAATAGTCATGGATATAAAGACGATCATTTTTGGAAGCAAAGAGCTTTCGGAAAGCCAGGAGAAGAAACGAAAACTCTTTATGTATCTTGTAAGCGGCGGGATTACGACGCTCGCTAATTGGATAGTCTATATAATCGTTGATCTTTCCGTTAAGAATGACATGATGCTGTCGGTTTTCGGATTCGAATTCACGCTTAAATACGGAGTAAAGCAGATCGTCGGCTGGATAGTCGCGGTTATCGTCGCATACATACTCAACAGGATCACGGTGTTCCGGTCCAAGGGAAACGTTATCAGGGAACTGTTATCCTTTGCCGGTGCGAGGGTCCTGTCATTCCTCGTTCTCGAACTCGGTCTTTTATATCTTATGATCTGGATCTGCGAGATGATCACCGGCGTTCCGGCGACCTCTGCAATGGCCATGATAGGTCCGTTTGCGTTTACGTACGATTATTTTGTAAAGCTTCTCAATTCGGTCTTTGTGGTCATCGCCAATTACGTGCTGAGCAAGCTTATGGTCTTCAGGAAAAAGGATATGCTGGATTATAATTCGGAAGACAATTCCTCAGCCGGAAAGGAAGAGACTGATGCCTGACTGTAAGGTGCCGGAGGTTTTGGAAGGCGCGTTGAAATTCGGCATCAAACCCGGACTGGAAAGGATCACCACCCTTATGAGGATCCTTGGAGATCCCCAGGACAGTTTCAGATCCGTTCATATAGCGGGAACCAACGGAAAAGGTTCAGTTGCCGCTTATATCTCATCCATTTTGGCTGCTGACGGCAGGACGGTAGGCGTATTCACTTCACCGTATCTTGAGCGGTTCTCGGAAAGGATAAGGATCATCGACGGCCGGGAAGGCCTTGCGAAATATGTTGAAGATGATTCTTACGGAGAGATATCACAGGAAGATCTCGACAGGTATTCGGAAAAGGTCAGGCTGGCAAAAGAGAAGATGACCGTCGAGGGCTTATGCGATGAGCCTACAGAGTTCGAACTGATTACTGCGATATGCTTCCTTTATTTTGCCGACAGAAAGATCGATGCCGCTGTCCTTGAGACAGGTCTCGGAGGCAGACTCGATTCCACGAATATAATCAGGGATCCTCTCGTTACGGTCATAACCGCTTTGGGTCTTGATCACATGGGAGTCCTGGGGAGCACCATATCGGAGATCACCGGTGAGAAGGCCGGGATATTCAAGGAAGGTTCGCCCTGTGTGGCATTCGATCCGGACTTCATGATCCTTCCCGCCGGGATGAGAAATGAAGTAAGAGATACTCTTGCCGCAAAGGCTTCTGAGAAAAAGATCGGGATCACCTTTGCCGGTGACCGGAATGCTTATGAGAGTGCCGTTTTCACGACTGACGGGAAAATGGAGTTCACATATGACGGTGTTACATATAACACGGCACTTAACGGAAAACATCAGATCGGAAATGCTGTCACTTCGATAGAAGCCTGCAGAAAGATCGGTATACCTGAAGCTGCCATCCGGGAGGGAATAGCTCTTGCGAGATGGAAGTCAAGGGCTGAGATATTAAGCCTTGACCCTGTCGTTATCCTTGACGGCGGTCACAATCCTCAGGGGGCGGCGAGTCTCGGTGAAGCATTGAACGACATGCTCGGGGGTACTCTGAAAGGCAGACCGGTCAGGCTGTTAATGGGAGTCATGGCTGATAAGGACGTAGAGGGGATCCTCAAAGCTTACAGGGAATGCGGGATCAACGTTAAGAGCGCGGTAACCGTAATGCCTGACAATCCCAGAAGCGAGCCTGCCGATGTTCTCGCGCGGAAAATCAATTATGTGTATAATATCAGCGGCGATTTGACGGCATGCCAAAATGCCGTGGAAGGCGTGAAGCTGGCGTATGACAAATCAGTTAAAGACGGCTATGTCCTTCTTGCGACCGGTTCGCTCTATCTTACCGGTCAGATAAGGGCCACTCTGAAAGGATTGATCGAATGCACGACTATTTAAGCTTATGTATGATGATACAGCCGATAAATGAGTCGAGTCTCATTCTTTTTGACGTGAGCAACGAAGAGAAGACCCGTATCGTACGCCAATATAACAGGGCACTTCAGAACAGCCAGGGCGAAGGAACTGACGTTGCGCAGATCTTCTTAAAGCCTCTGATCTCTCAGTATCAGAAGTGGGGAGATCCGGCTTTGATCTTCGGGCTTTGTCTTGCCCGTGAAGGTCAGTTCAAAAGGGCCGAGGGAAGTCTTGCGTTTGCAATACAGGGAGTGCTCGGAAATGAGCAGTATCTGACCATCGCCCAGGAGGCTTTGAGGATGGTCAGAGAGGACATAAAGAATCCTCCTGCTGACATTCCGCCTGCCGACATCGCGGGAAAGCTGAAGAATGCCCAGATGGCATCCGGATCATCTCCTGCTGCCAGAGCAAACTTCCAGGCACCTATCCTGACAAAGGCACAGAAGTCATCAGAACCGCCGCAGATGGCCACAAGCAAGGAGCGCAGGGATATCCTGATGCGTTCCGGCGGGGTAGCGGATGAACTGCCTGATGATTCAATAGATATTGAGGACATCAAATCTCCCAGAGAGAAGATGAAAACTTTAGTCATTACAGGCGTTGTAATTCTGTCAATGTTGCTAGTGACGCTGCTCATCATCTTTGGTATCATTCCTCTGGTAAAACAGATCGAAGCCGGAGCCGATGCCAGGGACAGGCTTGAATACCTGCACGGGGAGTTTTACAAGAACAGATACGATCCGGAGGTCATGGCCATTGTAAGTGCCTATGAATCAAGTTACGGAACGATATTTGAGAAAGCTCAGACTGAGGCTGTCACGACGGAGAGTCAGACAGAGACCACGACAGAGGCAACCACTACGCAGACAGAGCTTACGGCTCTATTAGCCGAAACAACGACGTCATCGGAAGAGACAACTCCTGAAGAGACGACTCAAGGAGATGAAGAATGAATTATATAAGTACAAGAGGATATGAAGGAAAGTTTTCCTCAAGCGAAGCGATCATAAGAGGCATCGCTCCCGACGGAGGCCTTTTTGTTCCCGAGTCAATTCCCCAGCTTACAAAAGAAGATCTGGAAGCCATGCAGACGATGCAGTTCTATCAGCTGTCTGCTTTTGTTCTGTCCAAATTCCTTACGGATTTTACTGAAGCTGAGCTTCTTGAATATACAAAGCAGGCATACTCGGAGGAAAAATGGGGTGAGAATCCTGTTCCTCTGGTCCAGCTTAACGAATATAACGACAGGGAATACATCCTTGAACTCTGGCACGGACCGACATGCGCGTTTAAAGACGTTGCACTTCAGCTCCTTCCTCATCTTATGACCGCTTCTGCAAAGAAGACAGGCACGGATAAGAAGATCTGCATCCTTACTGCTACTTCCGGTGACACGGGCAAGGCAGCTCTTGAGGGCTTTAAGGATCTTCCCGGAACAGAGATCATAGTATTCTATCCGACGGGCGGCGTATCCGAAGCACAGAAGCTTCAGATGACAACAACGGGCGGTTCAAATACACACGTAATAGCAGTTAACGGCTGCTTTGACGATGCGCAGACAGGTGTTAAGCGGATCTTCGGCGACATGGAATTTGCGATCACGCTTGATGAGCATGACGTCATGCTCTCTTCCGCAAACTCGATCAACTGGGGAAGACTTGCGCCTCAGATCGCTTACTATGTCTATTCATATGTTGAACTCATCAGAAAAGGAAAGATGGATCTTACAGAGTCCTTCAATATCGTGGTTCCTACTGGCAACTTCGGTAATATCCTTGCCGCATGGTTCGCGAAGCAGATGGGAATTCCCGTACACAAGCTTATCTGCGCTTCAAACCGCAACAAGGTTTTGTGTGACTTCTTCTCAAGCGGGATCTATGACCGCAACAGAGAGTTCTTCAAGACCACATCTCCTTCGATGGACATCCTTATCTCTTCCAATCTTGAGAGACTTCTTTTCGAGATAACCGACAAGGATTCCGGGAAGGTAACCGAATGGATGACGGATCTTTTCGGGAAAGGCAAGTACAGTGTCGACAAGGATACATTAAAGTCACTTCAGAGACTCTTTGTCGGAGGCTTTGCAGATGAGACAGGCGTATCCAAGACGATCCTCGAGGTTTATGACCGCACGGATCACGTTATCGATCCTCATACGGCCGTAGGTTTTAACATCTACGGAAGATATCACACCAGATCAGGTGATGAGAGCAAGACGGTATTTGCATCCACGGCATCTCCGTTCAAGTTCGCACCGGCAGTTATGGACTCCTTAAGAGGAGCCGGTTATTCCGACAATAAACCGATACCGGATATCATTGCCGAACTTGCCGAAGAGAGCGGACTTGAGATTCCTCAGTCTATTTCGGAATTACCATCTCTTGAAATCAGGCATAAGGATGTTATCGAGAAGGAACAGATGATGAGCATGGTGCGCAAGATCCTTCTTGATTGATTTG
>JAFWLP010000077.1 GCA_017511005.1 Clostridiales bacterium | reverse complement strand
GACATAACGGGATAAAGCTTACGACCACTGATCTGTTTGATCCGGAGACAGACCTTAAGATCGATATTACTGATATCAGTCTTCCTGACTCATCTTATGACATGGTCATCTGCAATCATGTCCTGGAGCATGTCTCAAGTTATGAGAAAGCATTGAGTGAACTTAACCGCATACTGAAACCGGGCGGCAAACTCATCATTAGTTTTCCCATAGATCCGTCTCTCGATTCTGTTCTCGAAAAAGAAGCGCCGACGCCTGAAGACAGGGTGCGCATCTTCGGGCAGAACGATCACGTGAGGCTTTTCGGAAAAGACAGCCGTGAGCTTATCGGGAATTACGGATTCAATGTTACCGTCATCGATACGGGAGTAATGCCGGAAAGCATACTTCCGGTAACCGGTCCTGCTGATTACGACAGTGATCAGATCTTTTATTGTGAGAAGATCAATTGATATATTCAGCAGTCAGAGCCTTTCGATTGATTTTCCCGTTTTCATTGAACAGCATTTCTTGTCTGTGTATGTAACAGGAAGGAACCATATAGTCCTGCAGCTTGTTCTTTAGTATGTTCTTTAATTCATCTTCATCTATGTTTCCCGTGTACACAAGAATGAGTCTTTCTCCTTCAGGATCAAACAGGCAGCAGTTATATGTGACGCGTTCCTCGGATGAAGCGGCAGCTTCGATCTCGCCTAATTCGACTCTGTATCCGTGCACTTTGACCTGATGGTCCTTTCTGCCTATATAAACAAGTTCATGCATATCATTATAGCAGACTAGATCTCCGGTCTTATAAATCTTCTCACCGGATCTGCTAAACGGATTTTCAATAAATGATTCTTTGGTGCGTTCAGGATCTCCGTAATAACCGTCACTCAGACAGGGTCCGCCTATGCAGAGTTCTCCCGTGATGCCGGGCTTTGTAACCAGCGCATCGTCTTCTGAAATGACCAGTGCGACCGTATTGCTGCAAGGGATGCCTATGGGCAGCACTTCATCGTCATTAAACTTTCTGTCGATGTTGTAGTAAGTGCAAGCCTCTGTGCACTCCGTGGGCCCGTACAGATTTGCAAACAGTGTTTCGGGATAATGCTTTATCCAGTAGTTCAGCTGTTTTACCGGCATGACTTCGCCGCAGAACAGAACTGTTTTGAGATCCGCTTTTTCGAAATGTCCGAGCAGTTCCAGATTCGCGAAAAGACTGAGCATTGAAGGTATCCAGACAAGTGTGTTTACCTTGCGTTCCAATATCACTTTCCACACGCGTATGGGTGAAGCGTAAAGCCTGTTCGGAATGAGTACTGTGGTCGATCCGTTACGGAGAGGCGCGAAAACATCCTGAAGGGAAAGATCAAAATACAGCTGAGCCTGATTGGCAAATACCGTGGTCTCATCGAAACCGTAGCATTCGGAAACCCATTCTGTGAAATCGACTGCGGCTCTGTGACTGATGGTAACGCCTTTGGGATTTCCAGTTGACCCGGAAGTGAAGAGTACATAAAGAGTGAATGAATCATCCATCTTTTTTCTGATCTCGGATGTCATGTCCGTTCCTGAGAAGGGGAGTACTGAAGCTTCATAGATCAGGATGTCTCTGTCTTTGATAAGGGCGCGCACCTTTTCCTCATGTGATCTGTCCGTTATTACGGCAGCCGGATCGAGTGTATCGAGGATCTTTGCGATGCGTTCCGCCGGCATCTTTGTATCGACCGGAGAATAAAAGTTGCCTGAATAAGCTGTGCCAAGAAAAGAACTCACCATTGAGATGCTCTTTTCCATATAGATGAGTACGGGCTTTTTGAATATGCCCTTCGAGATGAGAACGTTTGCAATGTTGCAGGCTTCTTCGCGCAGCTTTGAAAATGTGATCTCACGTTCCTGATCAATAAAAGCGTTCTTGCCGGGATAGACCGAAGCGGTTATGTCCAGATAATCTGTAAGCAGCTTGCACATTTGCATGTCCTCTTGTCTTATCTGCCGTTTGCGATGCGGTAAAGGTCTTCAACGAATATCGCTTCGGCGACCGCAAAAGGTTTTACGGTTATTCCGTATTTTTCTTCTGCCATGGAGAGGAATTCAACCGCAGAAAGAGAACCCCAGCTGTCGATCTCCAGAAGATCAGTGTCCATGGTTATGTCCTCGTCTGTTTCAAGAAGTTCCCTGAGATCTTTAAGGAATTGTTCTTCAGATATCACTGTTGTTTCCTCCGCAATGCGCTTATTTCTTTTTGCCGCTGCAAACTCCCTTAACCGCTCTGTATGCGGGGGTCAGCATGTCTTTTATTTTCTGCTTTCTTTTCTGACTGCGGCAGTCGCGGTCAAATCTTTTCAGCTTTATTATATAGTCTTTGGAAAAACCGTTAACATAAGACTTAACTTCGTCATCAGTATTGCCGGCATTTTCGAAAAGAATGAGATCCGTTAACAGATCGTATTCGCAATCCTGCGGAGCCTTCTCTTTTTGGCTTTCAAGATATCTGACCGTTTCTGCCATGACCTGGTCCATGTCGCAGCTGTAGTTAACATCAGAACATGCTGATTTTATCGCAGCGTTGCTTAGAGTGAATTCGGGATTTTTGTCATAGACAGTGTCTTCATAAACGGACGTAAATCTCCGGATCACTTCGGGAGGCAAGTACACATACTTGCCTTTTATACCGAGCACTTTTTCGATGCTTTCGAAAACCTCGCCGTAGGTGTATGCCCTGTCATCAGAGATGTGATAGATCTGACCTGCGGCACGGCTGTTTAACATGAGTCCTGTTACGGCATTCCCGAAAACGGATGAATGGCACATCGCATGATGAGAGGAAGGATCGTCAAAACGCAACACGGGTCTGTGCTCTCTGATCCTGTCTGCCAGATTGCATGTGTTCCTTTGTGATGCGAAACCGACAGGGATCCTGGTTTCACCGAATGTGATGGTGGGGCGGATGACGGTCCAATAAAACCCGTACTCTGATGAATGTGATCTGAGATACTGTTCAGCCCTGAATTTTCCTTTGCCGTATTCCCAATGGATCCCGTCTTCGTTTATCTCTGTGTCTTCGGTGATGCCGTTCCCGGGATGAGGATAAACGGAATCGGTGGAGATATAGATGAAATGCGTGCAATGACCGTTGATGATCCTTGCGGATCTTTCGATATGCTTTTCGTTGAAGATCAGGGCATCGACTATGACATCAAAACCAAGGGTTACAGCAGCTTCCGCCAGATCGTCACGGAACCAGTCCGCCATCAGAAAATGGGCGTTCATATCTTTGAGCTTACTCTTCGGTCCGGTTTTGCTTATGATGTAGACATCGTGACCGGCATTGACTGCAGCTTCAGCAATCGAGCCGCCGATTATGCCGGTGCCGCCTATAATCAGGATCTTCATGACTTATCACATCTTCCACAGAACATCGTTTTGGACAACTTCGGCGGGAACACCTGATACCATTGCGTGATCGGGAACCGACTTCGTGACAAGGGAACAGGCGCCTACGATCGCTCCCGTTCCTATCTTTACTCCCTGCATTACCGTGCAGGATTCGCAGAGCCAGGCTCTTTCGCCGATCACGACAGGCCTTGAAGGTCTGTATCCTGTGGTATTTATGTAATGAGATGTACCGTTGGTGTCTCTTATGGTTACGTTCCTTCCGATACCGGCATCGGCCATTATCTCGATCTTCTGTCCGCAGATGATGGTCAGTCCCGTATTGGCATCACTGTATCCGTTCTTACCGCCGCGTATGATTAGTTCCGCATTATCGAATATCTCTATGTCGTTGCCGGCATCAACCGCAAAATCTCCGCCTATTGTCAGCTTCGCATTCTTTCCGATAAACAGCTTGGATTCTTCTTTGCTGTGTTTGAACATGTTCTTGCGTCCGAGTGTCAGGAAACCTTCGAACTCGAGCTTTGCGGATCTGTCGATGTTCAGGCGGCAGCCCGTGCCGCAGACTATTCCGCGGCCGTTCAGTATGTTGCCGATGCCGCTGTACCTGAATGTCTTGAACAGCGGGGCGGGGAACATGCGCGTGACTCTTGCGACATATCTGAGGCGGCCGAGCGCTGTTCTGAATCTGCTCTTTTTCTTTGCTCCGTCATCCGCGTATTTGCTTATGAGTTCGTCGAAACGCATCGTATCAAGGTCAGCGAAAAAACCTGATCTGTCGGCAGAAGAGGCCGGGACGGACTTGTTCAGCGACGGATTGCCGTCAACCGCCCAATCAAGCTTCGCTTCTTCACAGTTTATTCTGCGTCTGACTCTCTCGAAGTATTCGCTGCCTTTTTCGTTGTTGATGAGGACAACGGAAGTGCCCATGTCGGAATCCTGTTTACCCGCATACTTCTCAATGCCCCAGAAATCACCTATGGTGATGTCAGCAATGCGGGGGAATCCTTTGAACTTGCAGTCGTAGCACGACGGCCTGCAGTAGAGATATGATCCTATGAAACCCTTTATGAAAGGACTTGTTTTGACCGTGTCAAAGTACTCGCTTCCGTTTTCGAAAACGAATTTCTGAGTGAGATTTCTCCAGCCGTATTCTTTGGATTTGTTTTCGGTCCATACAATTTTCGAGCCGTTGATCTCTTCGATGTAGTCGAGATACCTTCTCCAGACTTTCGGGGAATTCACTCCGCCGCATATCAGATCCACGGTAATGAGATTCTCGTACTTCTTACCCAGGAAATTCAGAAGGCCGGCGATCTGGCAGGGAAGTCCGCAGACCAAAGCTTTTTCGCCGCTGTCAAGGATGGTCTTAACATCTTTGTAGAAACCCTCGGCATTGCTCTGCAGATCCTTTGAACGTCTAAGAGCCTTGAGATCCGATCTGTCATTAGATATGTACTGCGATACTGAAAAATCCTCGTTGTGGACAGCACCGCCCACATAACCGCCTTCGTTGTACATGGCATCCGCAAGAGCCGAGAACATTCCGCCTGAAGTGCTCGAGAAGACCACCTCGATGCTCCTGTGTTCACCGGTATAACATTTGGGTTCCTTATGATTCTCTGATGCCAAAGCACATCCGTTAAGTACGGGGCAGATGCTGTTGCACTGCCCGCATCCTGTGCAGAGTGAGGGATCGGCCTGAGGATAGAGAAAACCTTCTGCATCGGCAGCAAAAGTAATGGCATTCGCGGGGCAGATGTCCCCGCAGGCATTGCATCCGGTGCATTGAGCTTTGTCTTTTATGTCCGTCATTTCAGTTCACCGTTATGTGTTCTGTGCGTAAGTTCTTTTAACCATGTGATCATGAGCTTGCGCATGTTCTTATCGATCCCTAAAGTCCAGATGACTGTTGCCGATGAGATCAGTGAGACAAGCAGGACTGCGATAAAGCCCGTGACGGTGTTCTCATCAAGCATAATAGATGATACAACAGGAAGAACGGCGGATACAACAGTGACGGCCGCACATTTGCCGAGCATCTTCATTACCTCGCCGTACCCGTATCCGGCTATGACATGTACCAAAACGGGTTTGACTATGAAGGCGAGGACGGCATAGCAGATTGCGGCGACCCACGCAAGCGTGACAGGAGGGAATCCGAGTCTGAACATTACATAGATCACCGGCAGCTGAATGAAATCAAGCAAAGGACTTATCAGCGCATTCTCTTTTATGCGGCCTTTTGCATAGATGGCCGCGTATAAAGAAGTGTCGATCGCCTGGAAGAGTCCCTGTATCAGTGCGAGCTGAACAAATGGAATCAGTCCGTCGGGAACCTCGTCAAGCCAGATCTTAAGAACGGGACTCAGAAGAAGGAACAGCGGCAGAACTATCAGCATCATCAGATAGTAGGTGTACTGCGTTGAGGCGAGCGCGAGTTTTTTCGAGCCCTGATGATCGCCTGCTGCATATTTCTTGACTATCTGTGGATTAACTGCCGTGCGGAAGTTGGATATGAATACGTTCAGGGCACTGTTGACTGTAAGTGCCAAAGACCTGAGCGTTACTGCTGCGGGAGCAAAGAACATGTTGGTTACGACAGTGACTCCCTGATTGGCCAGGGCGGATGCGGAGCTTGAGAAGAGACTCCAGCATGAGAATGCGGCAACATCCTTAAAGATGCTCCTGCTGAATGAAAACTTTGCTCTCGTTTCGGCAAAGACTCTCCTGCAGTATATCCTGTATGTCATCATGATCAGCACTGTCGTAACGCACATCAGCACCGAATAGACCTGAAGTTTGTCAAAGAGAATGACCTTGAGCGCAAACACAAGAAAAAGCTTCATCGCAGCCTCGAGAAGGCTGATGTAGGCATAGATGTTCATGCGTTCGTGAGCGATTATGGTTGCGTTGTAAGGAACCTGTGTTATCTGGACGAATGTCGCGCCCATTGAAAAATGGAACGCGAAGACGGCTGCCGAAAACCTTTCCGGCGGTATTACCAGCTTGTTGTAAATGAACCACAGACCGATTATCTCGCCGGCTGCGAAAACGGCAGCAGCGAGAATCAGATGGGCGGTCCTTAAGGTCGCGAAAAGCTCGGAAGTCTTGGGATCCTTTTTCCCCATCTCGAAAGTGATGAACCTGGAGGTTCCGGTTGCCAGGGCATTGTTCAGAAATGCAAGGAATGATACAACTCCGGCAACGGACTGATAGATGCCGTAATCATCCACGCCCAATACTTTCAGAGTAACTCTGGAAGTATACAGAGTGACGAGCATGATGATTATCAACCGGGAATATAAGAAAACGGTATTCCTTGCTATTGTCCTGTTATTACTGTCTGCCAAAGCACTTTACCCTCTTCCTTAATGCTTAAAGAATATCAGGTCTGATATAATATGTGAAGTTGATGAACAGGGGATAACGGGGATGAAGACAGGCATAGTTACATACTGGAAGAGCGGATGTAATTACGGTGAACAGCTTCAGTGTTATGCTTTGCAGGAGTACCTACGCGGCCTTGGTCATGATCCTTTCCTGATCCGCTACGACTATGAGGCTGATGTCATCTACGGTAGCCGGCCCCTTCCCGTAAGGTTGATCAGGGCCTGCAATCCCAAACGCCTTGCCGGGCATTTCATAACAAAAAGGAATAATAAAGTTTTTGTCAGGGACTGCATGGAACACCCTCGGGGCTTTGAAAACTTCCGGGAGCGGCACCTTGCAATGAGCAGGGTTTACGGTTCGCTGGAAGAACTCCGGAACGATCCTCCCGAAGCCGATCTTTACATAGCAGGATCAGACCAGATCTGGAATACTTTCGGAGGCGGTCTTGTTGAGATGCGGAACAGGATAGCGGCTTTCTTCCTTGATTTCGGAAAAGAAGGCGTGAAGAAGATCTCTTATGCCGCAAGCTGGGGAAAAGATTCTCTGCCGGCTGATCAGGCAGAATACATAAGACCGCTTCTAGCCAAGTTTGATGTTGTTTCGGTAAGGGAAGAGACGGGAATCGGAGTGTGCAGGGAACTTGGCAGGGAAGATGCCGTGCTTGCACCGGATCCGGTATTACTTCACGGAGCTCAAAAGTACAGGAGCCTTTACGAAGAGGCGGGAATAAAAAGACGTGAAGGCAGATATCTGTTCTTCTATTACTTGAATAACGGATTGAATTTCGACAGGCAGAAAGTGTTCGAATGGGCCCGCCAAAGGGATCTTGAGGTTGTTTATGTCACGGATGACTGGCATGAAGGCTTTGAAAGATCATTCCCGGGTATCCCGGAATGGCTTGAGCTGATAGATAATGCGGAATTTGTCGTCACGAATTCCTACCACTGCGGCATCTTTTCGATCCTTTTTGGCAAGAGATTCGGGATCATAAGGCGCACCGGGGCTCACGCTGGCATGAACTCAAGGATGGAAACTCTTTTCGCACTCTGCGGGATAAAACCCAGATTCATAGATGCTGAAGATTTTGAGGCGCTGGAACGTCCGGCTGATACCCCTGCTCTTGAGAAGCTGAAAGCTGCTAATCGCCCGGAAGACGTCATTGAAGCGGCTTTTTCGCGCTGAAGGCCGGCTTTCCGTCAAGCATAATTTACAGTTGCAACGGCACCCCATAATGTTTATAATACTTTGAATTATTTTACGCGCTTATGCGCGGTAGTGATAATGGAGGAGGTTCATCGTGGCTAAAGGTAAAGTTACTTTTAACGAGAATCTGTGCAAGGGCTGCGGACTCTGCGTCGCTGCATGCCCCAAGAAAATCCTCGAACTGGACAAGACAAGGCTTAACGCTAAGGGT
>JAFWLP010000076.1 GCA_017511005.1 Clostridiales bacterium | reverse complement strand
GGTTGATCGCGGTTTCCATGTCTGACCCCTGTAGAGTTAATAAATGCCGATCACTTACCTTAATTATATCTTTAAGTTTATTTTTGTAGTTTCCTTGGTGTAAACAAACGAAAAACAAAAATCCGGCTCAGATCGGGCCGGAAAGTGTGTATCAGAGGCTGAAAAAGGCTCTGTAACATTGTTACAAACCCTTAAATATCAATGGTTATCTGACGATCAGGCCTCCGCCTACCACATGGCCTTCCTCATCGTAGAAAACAGCTGACTGGCCGGGTGAAACTCCCTTGACGGCCTCGTCGAGCTTAACACTTACAAGTCCGTCAGAGCGCATTTCGAGGGTAGCGGGACGCTCGGTCTGGTGGTATCTGGCCTTGGCAAGGCAGCGGATCTTATCTCCGGCTGCGGGAGTGGGTATCGACTGGAAATTGACGTCCCTGCAAAGGAACGTGTCGCACATAAGGGATTCTTCGGTTCCGAGAACGACGGTATTGTCCTCAGGGCAGATCTTAGTGACAAAGGCAGGGTAGCCCAGAGCAATGCCGAGGCCTTTTCGCTGGCCGACGGTATACTGGTGGATACCCTTGTGCTTACCTAAGATATTGCCTTCCTCGTCAACGAAATTGCCTTCTGCGGGAAGAGCTTTGTCCGTGTGTTCGCTTATGAAATCGGTGTATCTGCCCTCGGTTACGAAGCAGATCTCCTGTGATTCTTCTTTGTGCGCGCAGGGAAGACCTGCATCTTCGGCGATCTTACGCACCTCGTCCTTGGTGTACTGACCCAGAGGCATGAGGGTTCTTGAAAGCTGCTCCTGAGTGAGCTTATAGAGCATGTATGTCTGGTCTTTGCTGATCTGGGAAGCCTTGCGGACAGCAAATCTTCCGTTTTCGAGCTTGTCGATGTAAGCGTAGTGGCCGGTCGCAACGTAATCAGCCTGGAATATGTCAGCGAGTTCGATCATCTTGGCCCATTTGACGAAGCGGTTGCATTCGATGCAGGGATTGGGCGTAAGGCCTTCGAGATATGCGTCGACAAAGGGGTTTACGACATTCTCTTTGAAAAGGGCGGTGCAGTTATGCGGATGGTACTTTATATCGAGAAGCTGGCAGATGCGCCTTGCCTCATCGATCTCGCAGCACCTGCTGTCACCTTCCTCGTCAGAGCCCCATACGCGCAGAGTTACGCCCAGGACTTCATAGCCCTGTTGCTTCAGCAGATATGCTGCAACAGCGCTGTCGACTCCTCCGGACATTCCTACGATTACTTTGGCCACGAGATTACCGCCTTACGTTTTATCGCCTGATATTGTTTCACATTTGGCAGGGAAGAGCAACAAGACAAAAAGAGGCTGCCCGAAGACTGCCTCTGATGTGCTTTAAGTTAAGCTTATTTCTTTTTGACGGGGATCCAGATTGCGCTGTGATAGTCCTTGTCGGTCGGCATTGCCTTGCAGTCGTACCATTCAACGTTTGCATTGCCTGAGATCTCATAATCGGGATTGCCGGGAAGCCACTCGGTGAAGATCTTTGTGTTTACCGACTGGAGAGCACCGGGGCAGGGTCCAAAGATATCAAAGACTGCCCATTCGTTGTCTGCGAACTCATAGATCTCGAGGCCATCGGGAACCTCGCCGCCTTCGTACTTTCCTGCGATCAGATATCTGAATTTGTTGCCGCTGATGTCATCGATGCAGATGCCGAACTCGCCGATGTTGTTGTCTTTTACGGCCTTCTCAAAAGCGTTGGCGGGTTCTTTTCCTGCCCAGACGTTGTTTGCGTACTTGGTGCAGATCTCATCCCAGAACTTCGGGATCTCTGCGTAAGAAGTCTCTGCGTCAAATACCTTCTGAAATCCTATGACCTTGAAGCCGGTCATCTGCTTGATCTTGTAATCCATGTTGTTTCCTCCTTGAACAGTTAAGTTGATCTTTATAGGAAGGAAAGGTTT
>JAFWLP010000075.1 GCA_017511005.1 Clostridiales bacterium | reverse complement strand
GACGTTGCTTACTGCCGAAGTGATCTTCTTGAAGCACAACTCCTTCGGTTTTGGATGATGTTAGGATCGGTAGGGTACAGTCATCATCAACCGTTTCTTTGTATTCGACAATCAAATCACGCAGCTTACGCTGTTCCCAAGCATCCGTATTGCATAACCCAATCAATATAGAATTATGGTATTAACTACTAGCAATTACACGATGTAAATCCATTCTGTACAAATTTATTAAGATGAACAAAGAGCACTCAATATCAAATAGAAAGAACAAATGAGATGACCTTTAATATTTCAGACTTTTCGACCTAGAAGAGGCACATAATTGACTCAACAATAAAACTATCAAAAATTCACGACATGTTCTTTTTATATTCATAACGGCAAATTATAATATATGCATATAAGTGTGCCGGGAGAATATGCTATGGGTTCCATCACTGATAATTACAATCAGACCGTCAATCAATATCTGGAGAACATTGATTCCCGAACCATTGAATACGCGGTCGATACCGTCATAGAGTTTGTCCGTTATGCAAATCGCGAGCCGAAAGGACTTCTTGATTTTCATAACGGAAGTAAACAGCCCAAAGAAGAAAACTACAAATATGATGTTTTTGAAAAGGCTCATGCTGCTCTTTCACTTGACAAATGGGATAGGAGTAAAATAGGCAGTGGAGAAATATGTAAGTATGCTTCTGATGCAATAGCCTTCACAGACAATCTCGTAAACAGACACTTTGCCGTGCCGGATTTCCTTAACAGATTAAAAGATCCAGATAAGCAAAAAAGAGATAAATGCGAACAAGCATTATATGAAATATATCTTGGTGATGATGAAGAAAAAGCATTTAATGATGCAATCAGTTGTTTTGGGGCCAAGTACCCCATAATAGCTTTCCTGTTCTTCATTAAAGACCGAGACAGATTTCTGCCTACCAGTCCGGATACATTTGATTCCATCTTCAATAGTATGGGATTGTCTTTTAAGATGAGTGCTAAGTGCGGCTGGAACAATTACTGTGAATTCATAGCTATCATAAAGTGCGCACAAGATATGCTTTCAAAATCTGGAGTTTGCAGACACACGGTTTCCCTGCTTGATGCTCATTCAGCGATATGGATTATGAATTATGAAGAATTTAAGTCCTGGCGCAAGACTATAGATGACATTAATATTCCAATGCGACCTAAAAATACTATATATAAGCCAGATGGCACTTCGGATTATGTATGTGCCAGATGTAATTACCAATTTATTCAAACGTCAAGATGCCCCGAGTGCGGACAGCTTATGAAAGAGTAGGTAAAGTATGTTTTTCAACAATATCAATATTCCGTAGTTATAAGCAGATTGAACATTCGCTTATAACTATTTGTGATCGCTTGGAAAATGGAATCATTCAAACGAATTCAAAAACTGATGATATAAATACTCCGCTAAAACCCAAGGGAATAATACGCAAATCAGATGGTACTGTTCAATGTATTTGCAGACGATGTGGTACTTCGTTTACCAAGTCTCCAAGATGCCCTGAATGCGGCCAGCTTGTAAAAGAGTAATAAAGGAGTACTGTGATTTGGTATCTTGCGATTTTGGCTTTAAGAAAAACATTTAATGCTGATGCGATAGAGTTTCCGATTGTTTTTGATAGTCCTAGTTATCTTATTCTTCCGCACTCTTCCCCATATCTCTTGAATTGGCCTCCGAGATCAGCTCGCCTGTCTCGGAATTGACGAATGCGACGTGGACATTTTCGGCGGGTTCACCGTTAAATACGCCGTACATTCCGCCAATGTAATAGAACAGGATCGTTGAGAACGTGTCGCTCAGGGACAGTTCATCAGCGGAATACTCTATGGTGAAATCCGTATAATCCGCATTATGCGTGATGCTCTCGAAGTTCGGATAAGTATCTTTGTCATCCAGGATGCTCTGCAGGGACTCGTCCATGCTCTTGGTCATGTCTTCCATCATCTGCTTATGCTGGGCCTTGGTCATGACATAGGTGACGCTGCCGTCATCATTTAACGTGCCGGATATGTAGCCTTTCTCTTCAATGGCCTTATCTATCTCTTCCTGGGTGGTCTCACCGACAAAATCACCGGGAATGGTTATGGTCATTGTCAGAAGACCCTCATCGACTTCGATATTACCTACGGCACTTACAGCATCCATATTATCCGATCTGCCCTCAGCATCCGTTACTTTTTCTATAGCAGTTGTCTCTCCTGATGAGACGTCATCATTTGATTTTGTAATCTTTGTATCCTTGGAGCACGCGGTCGTTCCGAGCAGGCCCGCGCAGATCAGGATCGCTATTATCTTCTTCATTGAAGTATCTCCCTTCATAGCATTCCATTATGAACATCGATATCTCAATGATACTTGCCGAATGTTTCGATTTAGGCTATATAAATCGAATACGGTGTGAATTCTTCATTAAGGGTTTTTGACGTAATGTAATGCGGCACCCGTATACACGGATGCCGTCATGACAGTTTCCTTTCTTATATGGAAGCGGGATATGGATCAGGGTTTGAATCAACAAACCGGACTGTTCTTGATTATATCCTCGGAATGGTTGTTGATCATATGCTCCTGAAATGCGTCGCGGTGAACCGGCTGTCCGCAGAAGGGACAGTTGATCAAGCCTGTTTTGGGACCTGAGACCTGAGGACCTTCTATCAGTTCCATAAATTCATTCCACAGATAATTGGCTCCCATTTGAAACCACATGGTCAACAGTGACATCGTATACGGATCCAATCCTCCTGATACTGTATCAAGTTGCTCTATATCGATGGTCTTAATATTTTCGTTTTTCATTGTTATGTCCTCCCTGTTTGATATTATTTGTTTTATGGCTTCATTATCACAGGGAGCAATGGGTCAGACAATCAGTAATGTTGAGCCGTTCCGTCGGTTAAGCAACACATGATTTCCCTTATGTTGCCTAATCAGAAAAATAGAAACCCGGATACTGTAATCCGGGCTTCTGGAGGGGGCTGTAATGAAAAACTGTTTTGCTAAACTGATGTCATTATTACACCCGAACCTAAAACGAACCTAAAAGATTTAAAACTAATGGAATAAAAATTTTTACTCCCCTGTTATGATCTCAAACTGACTGCCGTCCTTGGTCTTCTTTACGCAGATCTGCTGCGGTATGTTCTCGATCAGCTCTTCCCTGTGGCTTATTACGCCTACCAGTTTGTTGGCGCTGGAAAGGTTGATCAGGATGTCCATCGCGCTTTCTATGGACTTTCTGTCGAGTGTTCCGAAGCCCTCATCGACAAACAGAGCATCCATCTGAACACCGCCGAGATTGGACGACACCGTATCGGAAAGACCTAATGCAAGGCTCAGTGAAGCCTTGAAGCTCTCACCGCCTGAGAGATTGCCGACAGGTCTTCTGTGTCCCGTGTAATTGTCCAGAACCTCAAGATCCAGATAGATGTTGGTCTGCTTCCCTAACGTGTCCTGACGGAACAGTTCATACTGGCCGTCGCTCATCGGAATAAGACGTCTGTTAGCGGCAGCTAATATGCCGTCAAATCCGGCCGCCTGAATGTACTGTTCCAGGGTGATCTTGCCGTTGCCGGTCGTTCCCTTGACGAGCCTGTACAGGTTATCGCATATCTGGTATTCCTTGCCGTATTTCTCAAGATCGCTCTGCTGTTCTGTTATCTTCTGCTTCTTATCCTTATTTGTCTTGAGCCTGTTATCCACCGCATTTGCGGTCTTCCTGATAGCTTCGACATTCTTCTTCTGCTCTGTACAGATTGCGTTAAGTGCTTCAATGTCAACGGGCTTTCTGTCCTTGGCATCGGCTCTTGCCTGATCAAGCTGGGTCTTGTTCGTTGATACGGCCTGGTCGTATTCGTTGATCTCTTTCTCTGTTTCGGAGAGATCGGTCTCTTTTACAACGTATCCAAGCATCTCATCCGTATCCTTAAAGTTCTTTTCTTTAATCAGCTTATCGAGATCTTCCTTAAGCTTTTTCTCCTCTTCCTGCTGGGTCTTAAGATTATCTCCCAGGACCGTCAACGCGGATTCGGTCTCGGCCAGCTTCTTATCAGCCTTAGACTTCTCATCCTGAGCTGATTCAATGGCCTTATCGATGGCTGCAGCACGTTTTCCGGCCTTATCCATCTCTTCTGACGCGGTCTTCCAGTCAGGATAACTGAGTTCTTCCAATGCTTTCAGACTGGTCCTGCACTCAGTAAGTGAATTCTCAGTCTCCTGCTTCTTAGCCGTGAGCTCCTCTTTCTCAGCTGCAAGCTTCTGAGTGTCCTCACCAATAGCCTTTGAATATTCCGTCTTCGAATCTTCAAGGATCTTGCATTCCTTCTTAAGTGAATCCTGAAGCAGATCGTTTGCTTTGAGCTTCTCCTTAAGTGACTCATTCTCTTTGCCGAGCAGCTCAATGAGTTCATCCGTATCCTTTCCTTCAGCATTGATCCCGATGATGCCGTTGTTCAGGCAGTCCAGAATGGAGCTGCGTATCTGTTCGCTGTATTCTTCGAGTGAAGTCTTGGCCTTCTCAGCTTCCGTATTGGCATCGGTCTTCTTCTGATGGCACTCAGTCTCAATTGCCTTGATCTTCTCGAATTCTTCCTCGGTGATAGAGCTGTCCGGGAGCTTAGCCAGTTCGGGATGGTGCGTGGAACCGCATACGGGGCACTTGTCACCCTCTTTAAGTCCGTCCGCAAGGATCCCTGCCCTGCAGTTATCCAGGATCTTTTCCGCATTCAGGCGTTCATTGGTTGCTTTCTCATATTCGGCAAATGCGTCCTGGTACTTCTTGGTTTTTTCTTCGTAGGCCTTCTGCCGCTTAGCTCTTTCCTTCACCTGTTTCTCAAGGATATCTTTGACATCCTCTTCAAGGAGCTCCAGTTCCTTGCCTTCAGTTTTTGCCTTAAATAACTCATCAGGCTTTCCGTTAAGCTCACCGATCTTATTTTTCAAAGAATCGATCTGCTTTTTGAGTTCAGCTTCATTAGACTTGAGAGTCTCCTCTCTCTCCCTGACCTTTTTCTCTTCTTCTACCAATTTGCCAAGGTTGGTCCTCAGTTCATCGCGCTGACGGTACTTCGGTTCCTCATTTGCGATCTTGCCGATAAACACCTTGAGTTCCTCAGCCTCAGGCTTTGCCTTCCCGGCTTCTTCCAATGCGATTGCGGAAGCGTCAACAGCTGCTTTGGCTTCTTTCCTCGCATTTTCCTGCTGCCCGATCTTCTTCTCCGTATCGGAGATCTCCGAGCACTTCTTTTCCCAAAGCTTATACGCGGGATTAACCTCGCGCGTTGCCACCTTCTGCAGTTCAAGCACAGCCTTAAGCTCTTTTATCTCAGTCTCACGTTCCTTCAGCGTTTCCGCTTCTTTCTCGAATTGGTTTACCTTCTCGATAAAACCGTTATTGAGCTTGGCGGTAGCGAGCTCCTTATTATTCTTCTCGAGCTCTGCCTCTGCTGTTTTAAATTCAGTTCCTATTTTCCCTGCTCTCTCGCCATCTGAAGCTATCAGGGCATCAATTATTGCCAGCAGTTCATTCGCGTCCAATACCGTCCCTGAGGCGTTAAGGGTGTTCTGTTTATCGATCAATTCATCCTTATTCACATCCTCATCGTCAGCCTCGACCTCAGCGAAATGCTGGATGATGCTCTTCTCAGAAGCGGTCTTCTTGTCTTTGCTGGATTCAAGGCGATCCTTCAGCCTGTACTCGATGTTCTTGTAGCCGCTTGTCATGAAGATCGTACGCAGGATCTCCGTGCGTTTGTCAGTCTTCGCGTTGAGAAGATCCCAGAATTCACCCTGGGCGATCATAGCGATCTGCTTGAACTGGTTGAAATTGATGTGGAGCAGCTCCTCGATCGCGTTATTGACGCGTGTAAGACCTTCTACAGGCGCTTCTCCCTCAATATTGAGAATAGCCTTCTCGGGCTCTGTAATGACACCCTCGCCGCGCTGCTTGGGTCTCTCAAAAGCGGGGCTTCTCTTGATGTTGTAGTTCTTTCCCTGATGCGAGAAATAGAAATCAACATAGCTCTCAACGCCAGGCTTGGCATACTCGCTCCTGAGGTTCTTGGTATCCCTGTACGAGCCGCTGGTCTTTCCGTAAAGAGCAAAGCATATGGCATCAAAGACAGTCGTCTTGCCGGCACCCGTATCACCCGAGATCAGGAACAACCCTCTATCCTCGAACTGCTCAAAATCGATCTCCGGCATTGTATCCGCGTAAGGTCCAAACGCGCTAATGATAAGTTTAATCGGCTTCATTGATAACACCTGCCTCTCTGGCTGCCATTCTCATGACTTCCATCTCTTCGGGACTGATCTCAACACCGTATATCTGTTTGTAGAAGTCACTGATGAGATCCGTAAACGATCTGTTCTCGGCGATCTTTGTAATATCGACCTGCTCAACAGCTCTTGTCCTGGAATTGTCGTAATCGATCTTGACCGTGTTGGGGTATGTCATCTGGAAGATGCCCATCGCATCGTTGATGATGTCCTCATCGGTCAATGTGGCGTATATATAATCATTGGGCGACACAACATTGGCTTTATCGAGCAGATCCTTTATCTTTCCCCTGATGTGTCTCATGTCACGCATGGGCTTCAGCGGAACAAGATCAATGCTTATGTCATTCTTGCCGTTGACGGTGATTATCGGAACAGACTTGTCGTTATTCACCTCGCTCAGCGAATACTTCAGGGGCGAGCCTGCATATCTGACCTCATCCCTTCCGATCCTCTGGGGAGAATGGATGTGGCCCAGAGCGACATAATCGAAAGCGTCAAAGCATCTGTAGCTTATCTTCTCGACCAGGCCCACGCTCTGCGTTCCCGCGCTCTCCGAGCCTCCCAATGCGGGATCCTCGCCCTGCCCGGCCACGAACTGATGTGCCACGAGGATGTTGCACTTGCCGTTATCTATATCCGCGTCATCAAGTATCGTCTTTACGGCATCTTCGTAGGAGTCGATCTTTGCGTCAGGATAAAAATGCCTGACCAGCGAGGCCTTGACGAACGGAAGCATATAGATGTTGACTTCGTTATCCTTATCGCCGATTTGGTACTTATGGAGTTTCCCGTCGAAGATCGATGAGATGTAGATCTGATTGCTCTCGAACAGCTGGCTTCCGAAATTCAGACGGTCATCCGAATCGTGATTGCCGCTGATCATGAAGGTCTTTACTTTTCTGGATGATAAGCTGACCAGGAACCAGTCCAGCAGACCGGTGGCCGCTTCGCTCGGAATGGATTTATCATAGACATCGCCCGCGATAAGGACGGCATCCACCGATTCCCTGTCAATCAGCTCCAGTATCTGATCAAGGATGTATTTCTGATCGTCGATCAGATCAAAATCCCCCAGGGATTTTCCTAAATGAAGATCGCTCAAATGTATCAGTTTCATTTACGCCTCCGTGAAAACAATCAAATCAACATGCAAGTAAAGTCTTATTTACCAACTTGCATCGGGTCCAGATCTAAACTATCAAATCCGCTTTCCTTAAACAACAAACCATCTGTTAAGTTACTCTTAATTTATCATGTCAGCCACTCATCAATTAAAAGGTACACGAACCTACAATAATCATACTACCTGTGATGTGCATAATATGTCCCATTGTCGGGACTGATAAATCGTTGCAACAATAATGCGACGATTTTGAAATCGTTGCACCATATCAATAAAAACCCGGCATAAAACACGCCCTCTCTGATCTTCAGAGGGGGCGCATTCAGGGACAGCGTCTTGCTGACTGTCAGTCCGGCAGCAGTCCATTTCTCCTGCAATACTCCAATGCATCACCTGCATCAAAAGTGCCGTTCAGAAGAGAGTCGATGCAGGGATATAAAGCCTTGAGATAAGAGGCGAGGTTCTGCATGTGTGCCGTCAGGTTTTCGACGGCGGGACTGCATCCGATAAACCCGAGGTCAACTGCATCCTCCTCAACGAACAATACTGCTCTGCTGAGATAACGGTATGAATCGTCTTCACCGCCTTCGGGATAACAGTACCTGTTGATCTCGTTCAGCAGCATGCCGATCCCCGCAAGGTTATCCCTTTCTTCCTGCAGCCTCTTTGAAACAACGTAAGGATAGTAGACCCTGTATTCGGCAATGCCGTCACTGAAGAACCTGATCGATGCTTCCATAGGAGCGCTCACGGTAAAGAGGAACTCATTGCCGAAGAAGGTATAGGCTATTCCTGCCCGGTCAAGTTCGTGTCTGATCAGTTCTGCCTGGTTCATTGCGCACCTCCTCAAATGATACCTGCGGCACGGAGTCTGCGGCGGCGTTCCTTCAACGGGACCATTTCGTCTGTTCCGTCATTTTTCTGAAGTGCCGGGGACAAAGCCTGGAGCTCTCTGAGCTCCTGCTTTTTGCGTTCCTCTTCTTTAAAGAACGGCCGGTTCGAACATCTGAAAGAGACGCGGAATCCGGGCTTGTCAAGATCCGAGAACACAAGTCCGTAGGACGCAGGATCGTTATAAAGACAGAACAGGTGCACGAATAAACGGGCATAAGGCTTGATAGAACTGCCGTGGTACACGATCCGATTGTTGAAGAGCAGCGAATAAGTAGCGAAGCAACAATTGTTTCTGTTTGACTTGATCGTTTTCCAGGTCGGAATATGCTTGGCGGCACACATCTCAAAGCGCGGGGTCAAGCAGAATACCTGACTTGGAATGTATTGGTTCAGGACATATACCTGAGCCGCTTCCTCATATGCATCAAGGGCCTTCCTGATCTTAGCGGGATCAATGATGTTATCCATGGTTCTTCCTCCTCAGATATCGTAATTGACCATCTCTTCAAAATGGATCTCCGAGATGTATGCCAGAAACTCCGGCGTGATGCGGTCGTCGATCGTCACGGTCTCTCTGAGTTCTGACGGCATCACATCGTTCAAAACGCAGAGCGCGAGCACGTCGTCCGGCACGTACGGCTCAGTGTCATCCCTGACGTATTCCCTGATGAATCTCCTTATGGCATTCTTGTCTTTCATAAAAGTCGTTTCCTTTCTGTTTTCAATGATTTGGGCTGCGCAGCCTACCCATATCATAATTGCGGGTTCGGCTGAAAAAAGGTATAATTTCGAACACAAACATATATTCGGAAGTGTGGTCATGAACATCGTATTTAATGAAGATTTTTATAAACGCTTATGCAACAACAAAAGCCAGGGCTATACGGTCAGCAAAGTTCTTTCCGGCAAAGGAAAGCGGATTTGGACCAACTCACTCAACTGCGATAAATCATCCGATGCCTGGAAGCTCTGGATATGTAACAAGACGATCAACCCGAAGAAAGGGACCAAGACAAACCTGATCATCCTCCTGACATTCGGTCTGGGGATCGAATATGAGGGCATCCGTTCCAGGATGAACCGCAACTCATGGGATGAGGAATCTGTCCGGCAGATAGATCAGCTGTTCCTTCCCTCCGCGCCCGTTTACATAGACTGGGACGCTTTCATCCAATTTCTTGATTATAGCAGCGAATTATATGTTACATCGAACGATAAGCTCATTTTGTATACTGCCATCAGCCATGAAGCCTGGACCCCCGACAGACCTTTGTCCGTAACGGATGTGGTCGGAGAGATCCGCAGCCATTCAACTAAGGTCGCCGATAAGCTTGGAGAAAAAACGATAAGAGACCGAGTAGAAGTTCTTGAGAAAAAGAAGATAATCAGGAAGACAGATGACGGCAGATTCTATCTCAATCTCGATCAGCTCATCCCTGATTACAACAGCTACAGAAATTATCCTGAACCTGAAGATCCTTAAGTGCTGATCTTGACGGAAAAACATCCGAAATAATGTCCTCCCGCCCCTCAAAATGCTATCATTGTCATTATGAGAATATTAATGAAGCACATCCCGGATTATGTCATCTTTGACCTCGAGACGACTGGATTGGACACCGATAACGATGCCGTCATAGAGATATCGGCACTGAAGGTCGCAGGCGGCGAGATCGTTGACGAGTTCTCCACACTGGTCGATCCGCAGATGCACATCCCCTACTCGGCAAGCAGCGTAAACGGCATCACAGATGACATGGTAAAAGGTGCCCCTGTAATGGAGACCGCGCTCAGGGACTTTCTTGATTTCATAGGTAATTCCGTTCTTGTCGGTCAGAACATCAGGAGATTCGATCTCATGTTCATCGGGCGCGACGCGGAACGTTTCTTCGGCAAGACCATAAATAACGATTACGTGGATACGCTCTTTCTCGCCAGAAGATATCTCCCGGAGCTCGAGAGCCATTCGCTCGAATCACTCGCGTATCACTATGACATCTCATACGAGGGCGCGCACCGTGCCCTTGCAGACTGCCACATAAACAAGCTCGTATACGACCGTCTCGCGGAGGAGATCGCCAATCCCTCCGAGGCCGCCTTGAAACTGAAGGCATGCCCCGTATGCGGCAACCTCCTGAAGAAACGCACAGGCAAGTTCGGCGACTTCCTTGGCTGCGCGAGCTACCCCGACTGTAAGTACACTAGGGACTGCTGAATAGCCCTGACAATTCTTTTCCCTCCCAAATCAACACTCCCATGCATATCTGTTGCTTAAGCATCAGATCCGCATAACATTACTGATTGGTTTGCCCGTCCGTTCCAAAGATAATGTAGCCATCAAAAAACACATGTCAAAACGGAGGACAGAAAAATGACAGATACTAAGATCAAGGATATGGCAAGAGAGCTTTCACTCGAAGAGCAGGATCAGATCACAGGCGGATCCAGGGACGAGAACATTGAGCTTCACCATGCGTTCGGGATAACCGGCAATTTTAGTGTAGCAGCGCTTTATCAGATGCTTTATTTCAGATTAGGCGTTGTCGGACCCTTATCCGACAGAAAAGACGTAAAGAACACATATACGGATTATGAAACAGGCGTTACCTATACTCATGAGGAGATCCTGGAGATGATCAGGAACTGCGAAGACGAGGAGTGGTGATCTTATAAAGACCGGCATCCCGGAAAACTTTTGGAAAAAGTTTTCGCGAAGACGGCATGAAGGTGATATAATAAAATACAGATAAGAGGTTTGGAGAGTCCTCGTTCTTAAAGATTGTGTGTTTCATTTTTGTCTCCTTTCTCAATTAACCCGGCAGTGATGCCGGGTTAATTCGTTATGAGACACAATACTTTTTAATTGCCTCGTCCGCTACCTTGCGCACGGCATCCGCGCCGATGTGCTTGTGAAAATAACAGGTCCGCTTGTCCGGTACGAGGAAATCCCCTTCCTCGGTCATACTCTCCACCATGCAGCCGCCCGTGCACTGCGGCAGATGCTCGCAGGCTACACACTCAGGATTCTTCTCAAGAAAATCACTGATTCTTGTCTCAGACATGTCGTAACAGAAGCCCTTGAGCGTAAGCTCGCCCAGGGGGTGCTCCAGCACGCTCGGGAACTTATCCTTAGCTCCCCTCAGGATCGTCAGGTCTGATATTTCTAAAAAACCCGTAATAGAGCTATTGTAACATTATTACACAGGACTTTTTGGCTTGATCTGTATGCCTGAGCGCAACATTTTCGGGCACGAAACTGTTAATATGGCAGAAACGCTTTGGAGGAAGAGATATGAAGAACACAGTAAAACTCATAAGCCTGATCATGACAGCGGCGCTCCTGTTCGGGATCGCAGGATGCAGGAATGATAAAGTGGATATCAGGGAACTTCAGAAAAATAAGGGAGTCATGCTTGAGATCCGGGGAAATCCGCAGGAGGCAATGCCTTTAGAAGACTATCAGGCTGTGTGTTTTCGAATGGTGCAGACGGTGTATTACGACGGTACCGCCTATAATGCCGATTCATTAAACACCCCCGGCATAAAGATGACCGACGAAGACTATCTTAAGATCTATAACTTCTGCATAGATAATATAAAGAACAACAAGTTCAGTAATTATTCCGAAGACGTATGCGACGGTGACACTTACACGTTCACTTATTACGATGTAAACGGCAATCCCACGGTCATATACGACGGCTATTGCTATGATAACAAGGAGCTTCAGGACATCAAGGAAATTATCAGCAATTATTCACTTGACGGCTGTTATGAAGCGTAAAACCGCATCAGTTCTCATCAGTACCAATCGTGTTTCTCGTTCCTGTCGAGCGCATTGATCTGTTCCATCTCGCTGTCTGAAAGTTCAAAACCGAACAGATCCAGGTTTTCCTTAATGTGATCGGGATTGCTTGAGCCCGGTATGACGACGATGCCGCGCTGCAGATCCCATCTGAGGATGACCTGGGCTGATGACACGTTATGAGCTTCCGCTCTACGCTGCCAACAGTGACATTATTAGGACGTATATGGTGAAATATTTATAAATTTTCGCTTAACTCTCAACGACTTAAGCCTAATCAGGTAGAAAAGGTACATATCCCATACTCTGAAATCCGCCAGTACATCCCGAGAGGTATCTCCTACGAGAAAACAGGAGAGTATATTAAGAAAGCACTGGAGTTCTATCAGAAGTACCGTAAATCGGTATGATTTCCAATGACAACTCTTGATCGAGGCAATTATACTTTTCTCGACTATAAGCCTCGCGAGAGCTCACAAGTTACTATCTTGCTTAAGAAAAAACCAAAAAACAGTATTCATAATATCAATAAATAACCACAAGCACGTGGAGAAAAAGCGGAGATTCATGCTATCAGGAGATATTCCATTCCAATGAGCTAGGGAATTTCTCAAATTATGCCCTATTTTGCTATCAGGTGTTTGAATCAAGAAAAACGATAAACATTTAATGTGTGTGCTTCCAAATATATCGACAATACGTTTGTTTCCCTCATTAAGCAGATCACCCAATGATGCTTTATTAATTGGTACATACAACTCATCTTTTACTAGCGAAATATATGTCATTCTCAATAGCTTTTCCGCCAGCGAAATACCGAACATGGAAGCTCCATAACACAATAGTCTTACTACATCTGTTTTTCTTGCATTGTCAGCTATTAATCTAATCTGTTCTGTATAATACTGAGCATCTTGAACCAGATGCTCATCATTGCCATTTATCTTTTCTGAGATATAACTAATCGCTGATACAATCAATGACAGAAAATCATTAAGGATTTCTGTTTCGTTCATAATTCCAATCAGCATTCCACTCTGAACGCCTGACAACAAAGCAAGACCTTCTTGACGACTAAGCTTAAAATACTCATCTGTTGGAATATTAGTACTAACCATATCGATAAATGATGATTTGATGCTGTAATCTTCATTTGACAGGTTGCTTATCATATCTATCGTATCTTCAGAAATTCTGCGAGTGTGCGTAAGAGTAAGCAAGCGGAGTTCCCAATTTTCAGTTGCTTTCCATTTATCAATAAATTCTTTTACAGGCAATTCATATGTAAATACTTGGCCTAGCTGCTTTTCTTCGTGCACATGGAAAAACTACAGCCTATTTCTTGATGCAGTATCAATTATTAAAACAAGTCTTGAAGAATACTACGGGTTCGATGTTGATCTTATAGATACGCATAATTTCCTGTGGATGGTTAAACAAGCCCCTCAAGACTTTAAATGCAGTTGGACTGAAGAAAGTGAAAACAAGGATCTGAAGGAACACCTGATTGAGGGTAGTGATCCATACGAGAGTGTTGTTGTTAATGGAGAGGCTGAAGGACAGCGCGTCGCTTACTATACAACGAAATATGAACGAAATGCGAAGAATCGAAAAGAAGCAATTAGGATTCATGGTTTCAATTGTGCTGTCTGCGGATTCAATTTTGAGGAACAATACGGTGAGCTCGGAAAAGAGTTTATAGAAGTTCATCATCTAAAACCACTATATTCACTGTCTGAAACCGTTATTATAAACCCTAAAACTGATTTGGCTTGCGTATGTGCTAATTGTCACAGAATGATACATCCTGCTTCTTCTGGCGCTATTCTTGCTGATCTATATTTTCAACAGATTGGAAACACGGTAGAGATATCCTGGAATAATCAGGATGCTGAAGATGGCATACGCTTTACAACAATTGAAGGCGGATTTGTTATTGATAAAGATATCTTTGTCGGTGTTATAAATGCATTTCTTAATGCATATGCAGAAAAGTAGTCTCTAATCCCTGAATTAAGAGTATCTGAAATCAAACTTGTCGTATAAGAAACGGTCCATGCCAAGTCAGCATTTCCATTGATTACTGCTTATTATATGTGTTGAACTAATAATTCCTACAAGCACAAAAATGCATATATCTTTTCATATCTGCACATTAGAAATTTCATATGGGCACGAATACCACAAATTAGCCATTTCTTACACCATTTTCGCACTGAGCTGTGCGTACCAGAATTGGAGTTTTGTCGGACTTTCACTTTTCTGGGAAGTGAATTCTTGGAGTTTAACGTGAAGATACGTGAATCTAAATACATGGACTGAATCGTCCCGACAATGATCTCTGATCTTCTACAGAAATAAGCCCCTGTTATCTACAATTTCTGTAGACATTCAGAGAACGTTTATGGGAATCCTGCCGGATTTGTCGCGTTTCAGCGAAAACTGACAAGATATTATGATTTCAAACCTCATATTTTCGCCCCTCAAAAACTGTCCCATTAATGGAATGCAGGCCCTCTCCAGACCTGCTATACTGAAGCCACCATAAAGAGTACGGAAGGGACAAGCCCGGTGATCGTACAGCAACCTGCCAAATGGCAAGGTGCTAAAGCTTGAATGATGGATTGCATTGTTTTTTACCTCTGATAGTGATCCCGTCGTTCAGGCCGCGACGGGATCATTATTCACCTTACGGAAGGAGATGACGGACATGAAGAGCATGAACGAAGAACTGAACGACTTTTTCATCAAGAAGCAGTTGAGGAAGTACCTGAAGACTGATGAACCCGAGGATATGCTCATGCTGCTGGCCAACTTTGCCCTGCGCATAAACGATGACGGAACGGCGCCTTCACCCGTGAAGACGGAACTTAAGATCGTTCTGGGATTTGACCCCGACATGGAGACGGAGGATGTTTTCGCGGATGACGACGAACCCGCGAAGACAAGCTGTCTCATTGTTGAGGAGGACGGCAGTAAGTGGCTGCCGCTCTTCACCGGTTACGACGAGCTCGGCTCCATGGGCAGGGATAACTTCGTGGAGGACAGGACGATCCTGGACATCGTCACGGACGCTTTTGAGGACGGTGAGATTTCCGGACTGGTGATCAATCCGTACAGCGAGGCGATGGCGCTCAGGAAGGAACTGCTTTACGTGATCCTTCATCTCCTGGACGATGAGGATATGGAAGCCGGCTGATGCCTCCGATGTCGCCCGGCAGGCGACCACAAGCAGGAAAAGAGCCGCTACAATATAGCCATAACGGAGGTCCCGCGAAGACCGGGACCACAAAAGAATAAAACAATGGAAACAAGAGAAAGATTAAGGAGGTAACCGGTAATGATAGGTGCAATGATAGGAGACATCGTAGGAAGCAGATTCGAGTTTGACAGAGGAGACAAGAGCAGGGATTTCGAGCTCTTCACGAAGAGGTGCTATTTCACGGACGATACCGTGATGACGGCGGCAGTTGCCGAGGCACTCATGGATTCGGGCAAAGACGCTGACGAGATGACCGTCAAGTCCAACCTCATCAGGTCCATGAAGAAATGGGGACAGAAGTATCCTGACGCAGGATACGGCGGAAGGTTCATCAGCTGGGTCTTATCGGAAGATCCGAAGCCTTACGGAAGCTACGGAAACGGTTCCGGCATGAGAGTCTCCCCTGCTGGCTGGTTCTATGACACCATCGAGCGCACGCGCGAAGTCGCAAGATGGACGGCCAAGGTCACGCATAACCATCCCGAAGGCATCAAGGGCGCCGAATCGACGGCAGCCGCGATCTTCCTGGCAAGAAACGGCGCTTCGAAGGAAGAGATAAAGAGATACATCGAGGACGAGTTCGGCTACGACCTGTCCAGGACACTGGACGAGATTCGCCCCACGTACGGTCATGTCGAGGACTGCATGCGCACGATGCCTGAAGCGTTCGAGTGCTTCCTTGAGGCTGAGTCCTATGAAGAATGCCTGAGGAACGTCATGTACATCGGCGGTGACACTGATACGCTCTGCGCGATCGCGGGAGCCATAGCCGAGGCATTCTGGGGAATACCTCAGGAGATAATCAGTAATGGGAAAGCGTATCTGCCGGAAGATATCCTGAATGTTGTAAAAAGATTCGGAAAATGAGCCGGTCCAGAGAATAACCGGGCCGGAGAATATTCAGAGCCGGAGATGAATCAATCCGCAGAATGAGGAGGTGGTCAAATGACGGAAGTTGAAGCTAGAGCGATCATTACCGATTACTACCTGGCCGAGAGCCACTCTGACGATGACAAGTTCCTTTTCGTGGAAGCTCTTCATTTCCTGATAGACGCCTACCACAACCCTAACGACATCAATAATCTCGCTTGGCATTATGCGGAAGAGCGCGAATTCGACCTGTACAGGAAATACCTGGAGATGGCCGCGGAATATGGCTTCCACCCCGCTTTCGAAGGCCTCGGTTACGTCTGGTACTACGGCCAGACCGGAACCGTCGATTACGAGAAGGCCTTCCATTACTTCAGCAAAGGCGCGGAGTCCCCGGACGACTACCTGCGCATTTGCTGCGAATACAAGATTGCCGACATGTACCATTTCGGATATTACGTCGATAAGGATGAGGAAAGATACAAGTCCATGATAGGGAGACTGTACCATGAGATCTCTCATCCCGAAAAACTGACAACGATAATACCGTCGGAGTTCTTACCCAATCCATCCATATACAGCAGAGCGGCAGAGATAGCGGCAGAAGAAGGCATGGGTTTTATAGCGTACATTCTTCTTGAGAACGCCAGGATACTGTTTGCGGAATACCTGCAGAAAAATCCGTCCTGGCGGGGCAACATAGAGGAAATGGAATCTGTGGTCATGCGGCTGCATGAACTGCCGGATAAACATGATGATAGGATAAACCTCTATGACCTTTTCTGGTTCGCCCAAAAAAGCTGCACGATGTCATTCATCTATGAAGAAGAGCGCTTCACCATCGAGTGCATCGAGGAAGACCGGAACATCGTGATAAAGTTCAACAACAAGTGGTACCGCGACCCGCGCAGCTTTTTCGAGAAAGCCACGATTGACGGCAGGCCGATCACTGCGCTCTACCCGGAACTGATAATGTTCGAGGTCGCCTGAAGATACTCAGAAATCTACCAGGAAAATGCTGACCGCGATCTTGGTGAACGATCCTTTCTTCTCTATTTTCGTGATCTTCGCGGAGAGCTTCTTGCCCGCATCCATCAGGCGCGCAAAAACGACATTGTCCTTCTCCGGCACATAGCCGACTTTCTTCTTCGCAGTTGACAGCAGCATTATCGCGTTGGAATCAAATTTGTTGTCTTCCCTGACGAGGAAGAGCATGTCACCTTCCTTTATCTCGTCCAGCACGGTCTGATCCGCAAGATGCGACGTGCCAGCAACGAAAGAATCGAACAGATGGATCTCCTGCGACAGCGGCTTTAAGAGCTCGCCGATGCCGCCGCTCCCGGCCGCTTTGCTTACGAGTCCGGACTCATACTTGGTTAATTCGTTTGCCATGATCAGTCTCCCGTCAGTTCACTCAGAACAGTCTCGAGTTCAGTCTTGTAATTATTGTATTCCTTCTGCTCGTTCTCGAGATCTTTCTTCATCTGTTCGGTCTCTTCCTTGTCTTCGAGAATGAACTTGTAGTTATAAGGATCGGTCGTGATTATCCTGTTGATCTCCTCCTCGAGCTTCTTTATCTTCTCTTCGATGTTGGGGATCACGACCTTGGTGACATCAAAGCCCTTCTCACTTAATGCCTTATTGACCAGCACCTGAAGCTCCTCGATCTCTTCGAGGTTGTTGCACTTATACGCGACCGACACCCTGTTCCAGAGGTCCTGCAATTCGGGATCCTTGCCGGTCTCGGGATTGATGTCCGGATGCAGGATCTTCGCAATCTCCCTGTATATCTTCTTGACCTTCAGTATCACATGGGCAGGCAGCGACTTGGACTTCAGTGACTCATTGTGGTCCTTGATCATGACGTCGAGCTCTTCGTAGTATGAACGCATCTGCTCAGCCACGATCTTGTTTATCTCATCCATATTCGGGGTAAAACCCTTATTGATCTCCGCCTGGGCATAGGAGATCAGCTTCTTCAGGCGGATGCACTCCACCTTGATCTCGAACAGGTCAATGAGATATTTGCCGAACACCTTGATGTATGCGGTATACCATAGTATGGCTTCCTTCTCGAACTTGTCCTTGCGCAGGAGAAGCTCCTCATATCTCGGGTAATCACCCAGCGCGATCTTGATCAGATCCATAGCTTAACCTCCCTTCTCCAGAGTGAAACAATCCGTGTCCATAACTTAACCCCGCTCCTTCAGGGTGAAGTAATCCAGGTCCATTACGGCGTCAGTCAGGAGAGTACCGTCTATGTTCGCCTTCTTGAAGAAATCGTCAACATTCCTGTACCACTGCCCTTCAAAGCTGATGACGTATTCGCCGTTCTCCTCAACGCAGGACACTTCATGAAACTTCACGCCCGCCCTGAAAGTTATTTTGCAGGGCTTCGTGAGCCAGTAGTAAAGATCGAAGAGATCAATCTCTAAAGGATCCGGTTCGATGAGCTTATAGAGATCCTCGATAAGCCATTTCATAATGTTCAGATTGCCGAAAAACGGATTGTACATGATCCTCTGCGCCAGGAAATCCTTGGCGCGGAAATAAAGGTCGACGGCCTTATCCGTATTGCCTTCCTCCGCTTCGATCGCGGCAAGCCTCGTAAATATCTCGGGCAGCGGATCGCCCAGATACTCGGCATCCTCGACCACCGGATAAAGCTCTCTTATGATCTCCTTGTACTTCTCATAATCTTTGTCCACAAAGTAGCCGTTCTTATACATGTCGGCAATCTTATATCTCGCGACGAGATTGCCCTTCGCGGCCGCCGCGGAGAAATACCTGAATGCCTTCTCATAATCCTTGGTCCCGGTCCTGCCATAATACCAGACATAGCCCAGGCATTCATTTGCCTCTTCGTAATCGAGCGCTGCCGCCATGTCGTAATACTTCAGCGCCAGATCGAAATCCCTCTGGCCATAGTAATATCCGCCCAGCTGCATCATGTAGCGGGGATCGGCAGTCTCCGAGATCATGAAACCGAGAGCCTCGGTATATTCGAACTCTTCGTCTTCGGAAAGATTATTCCTGCTTTCCAGTGTTCCGATTATCTTGATCGCATCCGCAATAGTCATATGCCGGCCCTCCTTATAATGTTTCTGACTTCATTATATATGGGTAAAACGCGAATGTGCGGAGATTAATGGTACTGTAATCGGGTGGTTTTCTTGGTGGTTTTCTTATAATGAATGTATCTCACTCTGAAGTTCAGAAAGATATATCAGAATATCATCAAAAAGTGGCACCTCGCCGTATATCATATTTTGCATAGCTTTATAGTCATCACGTAATTCCGGAATCAGACTTTCTTTGGGAATAAGCATAATATCTCTAAGTGTAGCTGTGTCGTAATGCGCTCCCTTTGAGTAATAGAATTTCTGTTTGAACAGGATATCTTTTTCAAGAAGTCCTTTGCGGGCAAACGCGCTGTTCTTAATGTCTGAGTGCCCCATGCAATATACATCATAAAGATGACGTGCATATCGTAAAGGCAAAGATTTTCCTTCAGGGAAGTTAGCAATCTTATGAAGTATTGTTATCTTTTCCCAGAAAGTCCGTTCGGCATCAACAGTCAAAACTTCAGTATCCGCATGTTCAAACAGCTGAGGATATCTTTCGGCTGTGAAAGAACTGATCCTTGTAGTGTGTGACGGCGCCCATTCTGCCAATGGTCCTATCTCCAGTCTGACCACAGGTCTCAGATAATCATCCTCAAACAATCTGGGATAACTGAAGTTAACTACCATTTCATCTTTGGCATCTACTGATACCAGTTCTTTCATTCCGAGTTTATTAGTCAGCTCATCATTCAATGCAGGAACCAATTCGGTGGCGTAAAAATTCGCAGCTTCAGCATTTATCTGTTTGTTATATTGATCCTGTTTACTCTTTGATCTTTCAGCCCACGGATCAGATTGGTCCCTAGTTACTTTTCGCCAATCAAGTATCAGATCAATATCTTCTGAAAAACGGCTGATCAGATGATATGACTTAGACAAGCTCGTTCCGCCTTTGAACACGAACGCATCCTTAAATTCACAATCATGGAAAAGATGATCGATCATATAACAGACCCAAAAGTCTTTTTCAACGGCTTCCGGTCTGATGCCAATCTTCAATGCCGTTATTTTGAATAATTCTTTTTTTTCTTTATCAGATAGCAATGCAATCTTCTTCATTTTCGGCATACCTCTTGTATTGCTCTGCATATCCAATCCGCACTGTTAGATGATTCTTTCAGGACTGTTTCCTTATCTTGATCTGATAACACAGTCTTAAGTGTGGATATTACTTCGCCATCAACATTGTCCTTGCCAATGCTCTTTAATGCCTCAATAACCATAACTGTAATTGTAGACATATGAGATATATCTCTGTTTGTCCTGTGCTTAAATGTAATTCTGATCTTATCCAAATAAAAATCTCTGTAAGGTCCGTCGCTGATATAAGACCACACCATGGGAACCTGAGTGGAAAGCCTTAATTTATTTAAGGCAATGTCTCCACACGGAGCAATATTCCAGTGGTAATATCCAGCTAATGCATATGCAACCGCTTCAGGGTCAGTCGGAATATATTCCTTAAGAAAATCACTGTAAACAGGCTTCTCATATACACCATCCATTACCCGCCTTATCTCACCGGTTTGACATAAGCGTCCTAAGGTTTTTCGAATCGTAGTATTACCCGCAACATCCGAAAACTCTCCGGTAAGAAAGATCTTCCCCGGACTGAATTCTTTTATTCTCGATTTAATTGTTGTAGTAATATCACTCATAACGGCAGTTCCTTTGTCACGATTATTATATAACAATCGTGACAAAGGAACAATACTACCGTTAGAAATACGGATACAATTATTTAAACGTAGATTCTTACAAGTCTTCTTGAAAGGTGCCTGTGCTTTAAGCGACTCAGGCTATGTTCCCGCGCTCAGTTAAGTAATCTCTGCCGTTTACCCTGACAATGCAGAAGACCTTGCCGTTCATCCAGTATTCGAATTCGGGATGCACTTCAACCTCCTGGTCCGGCTCGATCCAGCCTACTATATTACGGATGTCGCTGATGCTGTAAAGGTTGCCGCCGGAGACGACTTTAGCCTTGCTGTATTCGACATCGGGATCGTACTGACCGCCGGTTACCTTTTCGAGCTCATCAAGACTCAATTCGTTGTTATTATCCATGGCATGTATCTCCTTTTTTGGTTTATGCACTTATATTCAGATTGTAGCACTGTTGAGTTGGGGTGACGATCTCATCGCAAAAACATTACCTGCCTACACGAATTGAGGAAAACGATTCTGTGTAGGTAGTTTTCGAAAAAATAACAGGAATATTTCGGGCAACCTACCTACTGGATATTCATTTTATGGATTCTTGTAGGTAGCACCGGGTTAATTCGCTGAACTTTCAGATCAATACCTGCTTACAAAAATAACAGTTTTTCGATTTCAGTAGGCAGGTCTGGTTATGCCGGAACAAAAGCGTACGTACCGTTTTCACGAACAGCGAAAAACAGTACGTACGCGCCACCCCGGCCGGGCGGCATCAGGTCGCAACAGACATCACCCGGACCGGAACATATATAAACCCGTTACTCCGTTATCAGCGAATAAGCGGATATCTTCTTGATCCTTCTGGACAGGACATAGACCATCAGGTATGACACTATGGCTCCTATGATGATGACGGATAAGTACATCCACGGATCAGATGCCATATTACTCTTGGACACGCCATATGCACCCAAAAGGAGCGTCATGAAGTTGTTGGCATTCAGGATGCCTGTCACTGCGCCGGCGCTGATCCCAAGGAGGATTGAGGGCATGAGTGACAGAGAAAGTTCCGTTCTTAACTGATTGCTCGTAAAGCCAAGTGCCTTCTTGATGCCGAGTTCCTTCTGGCTCTTGATGATGATGGTCTTGATGAGGAGCATCATGGTAAGCCATATAACTGCTATGGATATGACGATCAGTACTATGCAGATAACTCTCGCGAGTGTGATCGTCGGATCTTCACCATTAGCAAAAACAGAGCAGTAATCGAGATATGAAAGCAGTCTGTCTCCGAAAGCATCCTCGAGACTCTCAACCACTTTGGCAGACTTGGCCGGGTCAGAATCCTCAACATTTATGTAGAGAGAGTTCTTGTAGCAGGTGTGTCCGAGATGGAATGCGGATTCCTCGTTCATCATGACGAACAGACCATAGTTCTCCGTTCCCTGCGCAAACCCGGTAACAGTAAATTCGAAGCTCTTCTCGGCAGTCTGAAGAACGATCATGTCACCGATCATGACGTCCCTGGCTTCAGAGAGTTTCTTTCCTATGACGATCTCATCATCATATTTAGGGAGTCTTCCCTCGAGCAAGTTGACTTCCGGGACATTGTTCCAGTCTTCAGATACATCTATATAGACGTTTGTACCTTCATATGCTGCCGTGAACTGGTCAGTCCACCATACATCCTTGACATAAGGAAGATCAGCTACTTCATATATCGGATCGTCAGCATTGATGGTTACCGAGATGTCAGTGGTATTATCATTCAGGAGCTTATCCAGATTCGTAGGCTTTAACCCGATGTTATATCCGACAAAGACTGCGATGGCGAGGCTTAATCCGATGGCACCCATTACGACAAAAACAAGGATGTTCTGCTTCCTGGAAGCGAATGAACTCTTAAGAGCCATAAGCCAGACCAAAGGACCGCCGGCCGTATCCAAAGGCACCACATTTCTTCTGAAGCTGTGGCTCTTGAGACCGAATCTCAATGCCTGTACAGGATCAAGTGACCTGATGGAGCTTGTTGATTTCAGTGCTACCAGGAAGGATGATCCTACGATAACGAGTCCGGTAACGATAAAAGCTAAAGGGTCAAAGGGGTGATCCCATGACATATACGCCACAGTCCTTAAAAGGATCTCCAACGGACTAATTATCATGTAGATGATCCCGGTACTTACAAGGAATCCCAGGCCTGCAGTAATAACGAACTCAAGGATATGGGCCGTTCTGATCTGATGTGTCGTGTAACCCAGAGCCTTCAGCGCTCCGATATTGGTTATGTTCTGCTCAATACTGTTGGTTATCCTGAAGAAGATGACCACCAGAACGACCAGCGTGATGATGATCGCAAATGCGCAGAGAAATACCGAGATGATGTTGATCATCTGAGTGTACAGGAGTTTGTATTCATTGATCGTAATGGCACCTGAAGCGATATTTCTCAAATCGAATTCATTACATATCTTGTTGTATTCCTCATTGATATCAACACCGTCAGCAAGCTTGATGACAATCTGATCGACCGGATATACATCCTCCGAATTAAGCTCTGCCAGAGTAACGGGATCCACAAAAAAGAGCTCATAAAAAGTAATACTCTCGTAGAAACCTGCAACCGTAAATACTCTCTCCCTGCCGTTGATCTTAAGGGTCATCTCGTCGCCCGGTTTATAAGCGCCTTTGAATATCTCCTGATTAAAGAGTCTCGACAGATAGATAGGTTCATCCACCGGTTCATCGTAAAGATCGACAAACTGGGGAGTATCCATCTCGCCCCATTCTCCAAAGGGCACATAAGAATACACGCTTGAAACATTGTCCATGGCATTCTTTGAATCCGGATCAACGTCGTCACTTACGACATCCGTCTGAAGCGAGACCGTAGGAACGAGTTCATAATAGTCAACTTCCGGCAGGGACGAGATATAGTCCAGGATCGAAGTTCTCTCCTCTTCGTCATAAGTCGCCACCATTACCCTGATGTCAGGTGAATTAAGCTCTTCGACTTTTCTCTCAAACTGGGAATTGTATCCCATGATGAGCATTAATCCGAGCTGCATCAGAGACGATGACAGGATGACGATCAGAAGGAAGCTGATCATGTGGGACATGTCTTTGCGGAAATTAGCTTTTAAAAGTTTTCCTAACATTTCTTACCATCCCATCTCCGTAAGGAAACTGCGGAGCTTGTCGTGACGCTCGCGGTCACCGCTTACGTATGCGCCCAGGTCGCACTCTCCGCTGATCGTACCGTCTTTAAGATATATGATCCTGTTTCCTCTTCTTGCTGATTTCATGTCGTGTGTGACCATGAGGATCGACTGGCCCTTGCGGTTGACTTCAGTCAATACGTTCAATACCTGATCTGACGATGAGCTGTTCAGAGCTCCCGTCGGCTCGTCTGCGAAAACCATGTCCGGCGAGTTGATGATCGCGCGGACGATGCCCACTCTCTGTGCTTCACCGCCCGAGAGCTGGTTCGGAAACTTGTTCCAGAGCTTGGGCTCGATGCCGACCTGCTTGAGCAGATCTTTTGCCTTTGTATTAAGCTGTCTCCTGTTCTGGCCCGTGAGAAGTCCTGCCGCGAGAACGTTGTCCAGTACGCTCATGGAGTCCATGAGATATACCTGCTGAAAAACGAATCCGCAGTGCTTTCTTCTGAAGATGGCCAGCTGGTCGCTGTTGAAATCCGTTATGTTTCTTTCTGAGAAATAGACTTTTCCGAGGCTTGCCTTATCCATTCCGGAAAGGGCATAAAGAAGCGTTGATTTGCCCGCGCCGGACGATCCCATGATGACAGTAAAATCGCCTTCATAGATCTCCGTGTCGAGGTTCTTTATGACATGCTGCATTACGCCGCCCGAGGAAAAGCTCTTGCACAGTTTCTCAGTCCTGATAATGCTCTTCTTAGGCATACTTCTTATCCCTTACTTTGCGAATGATGTTTACGACAACGATTATAACCACAACTGCGGCAACGATGGCAATGACATATACCATATTGAACTGAGGCGCATCTTCAGCTGCCAGTTCAACAGGCGCGGGTTCGATTACCGAAAGGTTCATTGTTTTCGAGAGCTCATAAGACTTTCCGTCTGCATCCTCATAAGTAACGTTTACATTGAAGTCACCCGAATTTGCATTGGTACCCTTAAGCGAAAGGTCTACCGTGGTGTTGTTGCCCTTGTCGAGATTGCCGACGACAGTGTCGACTGAGTTGATCATGTCTCCGTCGATTGCGACCGCAACGTTGTAGATGCCTGTCTTTCCGGTGTTGTTGAGCTTCATCGAGAAACTCGTCTTGTTGTTGACTTCGATCTCGTTCTTCGTGAGCTTCATGTCGGATACCGAAAGCGCCGGTGTCTGATATACGGGGATCACGATCTCCGAGGAATCCTGATAGTACATCTTCTCCTTGTCCTCGAACTCATAGCTTACGTTAAGGGTATAAGGCTTGGGATCAAGATCGCCTCTTGCGGCCATCTTTACCGTAATGTCGAAACCTTCCTCATCCTCTACTGAATCCACATAATAGACGTTAGTGCCTTCCACAGGATAGAGCTCGTTGTCATTGCTCGTGAAAGCGAGCTTGATGTTATAAAGATGCGTATCTTCGGATTCATTATAGAAATGAACCGTAAGATCGAACTCGTCGCCTGCGTTGACCCTGTCCTTGCTTACTTCACTTCCCGTGACCATAAGCCTCGGCGTGTAATAAGCCGCGTTTACGTTCTGCACAAAGGGTGCCAATCCCGAGAGTCCAGCAACTGCCATGACTGCGCTTGCTGCTGCGGACATTACTTTTGTTAAGACCTGTTTCATGTTGATCTATCTCCGTTTCCGTTTTTTAGTGATTACGGAAATTCTACAGAAGTCAACCTTAAGCGTCTTTGCGCAAACCTTAAGATAAGATTAATTTTCGGAAAATGGATCACGCGATCTTGAAATACAGAGTGACGCGGAGGCCCTTGTCGGCATTGGCTACCTCAAGGTCGCCGTCCATCTTCTCCATGAGTTCTTTCGCGATCGCTAGACCGAGGCCAGAACCCGGCTTGCCCTTGGCATTCTCGCCTCTCCTGAACCTCTTGGTGATGACGGGAAGATCGTCATTCGAGACGCCGCCGCCCTCATCGGTAAATGCCACCACGAGACAGTCGTCCTCGATGTGTGACTCGAGGTATATTTTCGTGTCCGCATACTTATAGGAATTAAAGATTATATTATTCACGACCTGCGTGACCCTTAACGGATCGCATATGATGAGACATTCCGCGACGCTGTCTCCGGTGACGAGATCCTTGTAATCGGCATCCTTGATTATCTTATCCAGGATAAGGCTCTCCTGCTCGGAGACGTCCACGCTGAGCTCGTTAAGATCCGTCAGAGCCTCCGTGAAAAGATCTGAGACCATCACGTCTATGTTGTCCGCCTTCGCGACTATCGAACCGAGTCTTTCCTTCGATTTGGGATCCGTGCTCTGGGCTTCGAGGAGCTCTCCCAATGCCTTTATCGAGGCGACCGGCGTCTTAATGTCATGGGACAGCTGGGAAACAAGTTCCATCTTGCTCCGCTGAGCTTCATATTCCTTCTGCTTCGCCTCGTTCAGTTCGGAACGCATGATGTCGAAGCTCTCCGTGAAGCTTCCGAAAATATTCCCCCGGTCCATCTTCAGCGGCTTGTCGAGATTGCCCGAGGCCACGTCCGCGGCGAATCCCTTGAGATCGTCAAAGGGCTTGACGATGTTCATGTAGACCCAGACAAGGAACAGCGCGATTATGACCGCCTCGCATATGATCACCAGAAATATCTTCTTCATGTAGGTATTCCTGGTGTCGTTCATTATGTTGGTGAAATCGTTGTCTATGAGGAGCTTGCCGACGACTTCGCCGTCAACCTTGATGTCCCTTATGGTATATCTCTCGGTGGTGGCGCGCCCGAGATCCTCGGGCATTCCCGTTCCGGTCCTGATCTTTATGTTGCCGTCGTTATCCATGACCTCATAACGGATGCCGTCTTTCTCCGGCACGAGATCGCGCCTTTTGTTACTGACGCTGTCCCAGTCGTCCGACAGTTCGTTCAGGAGTTCATTGACCGCGGCGTTGTTAAGATTGCCGTAGGACGTCTGTATTCCGCGGTTCATCAGGATCAGCGGGACCAGCAGCACGGCCGTCAGAAGGACTCCAAGTAAAACGAATCTCTGCTTCATTATCCTTCCGCCTTAATCATCCGCCTTAAAGAGATATCCCCGTCCTCTTGCGGTCTTGATGAAAACAGGCTCGTTGGGATCGTCCTCGAGCTTCTCCCTCAGATGCCTTATATGCACGTTCAGCGTGCCGTCCGAAACGAAGCTGTCCTCCCACACGTTGCTGAATATCTCGTCTTTGCCGATCACCTTATTCCTGTTGTTCACAAGATACGAGAGAAGCTTGTATTCCATCGCCGTAAGCTCGACTTCCTTGCCCTTCCTGTAAACGATCCCGGCTCCGTTGTCTATCTTGAGGTCCCCGAAAACATGAATGTCCCCGGACTTCTTTCCCGAAGATTCGTACCTGTTGAGGACGGCCTTCACCTTCGCGAAAAGGACGTTGAGCGAATACGGCTTCGTGATGTAGTCGTCGCCGCCGATATTGAGCGCCACGACCATGTCATCGTCGGAAGACCTCGCGCTGATGAAAAGGATCGGCGAATCAATGGTCTCCCTCAGGGTCTTGCAGAGCGAGAACCCCGACGAATCACCGAGATTGATGTCTAGCAGGATTATCCCCGCCTCGTTCTCCCTGAAAAAATCCAGGGCCTCCCGGGACGAAAGCACGTATTTGGAACTGACTCCCATCATGTTGAAATATTCCGAAGTGGATTCGGCCAGTTCCTTCTCATCATCGATTATCAAAACACTGTATCTCATGGGAAGAGTATAACACTTCTTGTGTTTCCGCTTCCAATGTCAGATTCCAATGTCAGACCGGCCATCAAAAGAGAATTCAAGGCCTTTATAATCACATATTGGAAAATGTATAGTTTTTGTACAGCAGCACTATACAATCCCTGTGAAAAACAGCCCAAAATGAAGAATTTTTCACAGTTTCTGTATAGCAGTACTATACAAAAACTATACATTCATTCAAAAAGTGTATTTATTATCCTGATAAAAGCATTACAGAGGATCCGATATGGAAGTTATCTGCGGAAAATAAAATAAAGAAATGCCTGACGTGATCATTTCACTTCTTATATAAACACGAGGCTGTACATGTCCTTTACCGGCACCGAACTCCCGTCAGTGAACATAATAACATTGTTAAACTGGTCTATTGTCCTTGCATTTCCGGCCTTCGAAGCGTACCGGCCGCCTTCCTTCCTGCTGTCGCGGATGAAATACGTCACCCTTATCATCGGGCGCTCGCCGAGGCGCTCCGCAAGCTCCTGAAGCTGACGGTTCAGTTCGTTGATCTCGTCCTCCTCCATCACACGCCTGCTGTCGGTGAGCCTCGCAGTCTCCTCGACCGCGTCCTCATATCCGACGAGCGCCGCGAACGGAGAGAACTGCGCCGACCTGTCATGAATGGACATCGGCGGAAGATCCGGATACTGCGGCCTCGAAAAGCCCATGATGTCATCGTAATCCCTCATGCCTTGCGGCCTCCTGTATGACACTTCATACCTAGTAGTCTCCTATCCCTCATGCCTTGTGCCCGCCTATCTGGCCGTTCCGCTCGATCGCGGTTCCGCCCTTGCTGAGATTCTTCGCCTTGACGACGGCATTCTTTCCGTATTTGTGTTTTATCTCGAGCATCGCTTCCTGAATCGCGCGTTCTTTTGCAAGCTCCGCGTCTGTGGATTCGTTGTTCTTCTTGCCGTCCGCGCGGCCGGTCGAAGAACCGTTCACAGCGCCTTTTGAAGCGCCTTTTGCAGTGCTGTTCGCAGCACCTTTTGAAGCGGCATCCGCAGTACCTTTCGTAGTGCCTTTCGTAGCGGCATCCGCATTACCATCCCCATTGCCCGTCAGGTCATCCGCCAGATCGAAGATGCTCATCTGCTCATACTTCTCCTCCTGCGGAATGTCTTCCTCATTGATGACGTTGCATGCCGCGATGCCGATGCGCCTCGAGAAAAGCAATCTGTCCGAGATGCCGTCAAAGAGCTTCATCGCAGCTTCGGTGATTATCTTCGTCGATGAAGTGTGCCTTCCGAGATTGATGGTGCCATGCGCGTGCTTGGGAACTTCCCTGCCATAGTAATCGACGGTTATCTCGCCGTCGTATTTTCCGCTCGCGAGACTCTCGCGGTCATATCCTATAGTCAGTACAAGCTGGTCCGTAACGATGCCTTTCTCGACCAGATCAAGTGACAATGCATCCGCCATCTCCCATGTGATCAGGCGCGTCGTCTCGTAATCCGTCGGTTCCTTCAGCACCTGCCCCGTCGATATACTGTTGTTGTCAGGACTGTATTCCTTAACGTCGGCGATCGTTACAGGCTCGATTCCCCACGCGTGATCGACAAGAAGTTCGGCGTTCTTGCCAAGGAGCTTGTAGAGCTGGCCGATGCCTTTTCGATTAAGCGAACAACGCGCGATGTCACCCATCGTGTAAAGACCGATCTTCTCTATCCGCGCCGCGGTGCCTCTTCCCACTCTCCAGAAATCGGTAAGCGGAGTGTGCGCCCACAACTCTTCCCTGTATGTCTGCTCATTAAGTTCCGCGATGCGCACGCCGTCTTCATCCGCGGGGATATGTTTCGCGACAATATCCATCGCGACTTTGCAGAGAAACATGTTGGTCCCGATACCCGCAGTCGCGGTTATGCCGGTCGTCCTAAGGACATCCTGTATCATCATACGCGCGAACCCGTGCGCGTCCGTGTTGTAGAGCTTAAGATAATCCGTCGCGTCGATGAAAACCTCATCGACCGAATACGCGAAAATATCTTCCGGCGCAACATACTTCAGATATATTCCGTATATCTTCGCGCTGATCTTCATGTACAGTGACATCTGCGGCGGAGCAATGATGAAATCGACTTCCATCGTGCTGTCCCTTTTAAGATCGGGATCGAAAAAACTCTTGCCGTTCAGACGCTTTCCGGGAGCATTCCATCTGCGTTCGTTGTTAATGTTCTCGACGCGCTGGACGACTTCGAATAATCTCGCTCTTCCGCCTATTCCGTAACTCTTGAGAGACGGTGAAACGGCAAGACATATGGTCTTCTCAGTCCTCGACGGATCAGCAACTACAAGGTTGACTTTGAGCGGATCAAGTCTTCTCTCCACGCATTCGACACTTGCGTAGAAAGACTTGAGATCGATAGCAATGTATGTCTTCTCCATCAACTTATCCGCTGCCTTTTTTGTGTTGTTGAATCGCGTTTTTTTGTCATACGTGATCGGTGTGATTTTTCACGATAAAAAACGTTGCATTTAGTCTATCAGAAACCGACTTCAATTAATGGGACAATAACTGTTCACAGTTAATTTATTGACGTAATTTTCAAAGATTTGTAGAATCGAAATATGTAACTCAAATTTATCTCAAATGCACAACAATTTCACGGAGGAAAAAATATGGCAGAAGAGAAAAAAGCTGACATCATCGCAAAGGTTGATGAAGTCAAAAACGAAGTCAAGGCAGAAGTTAAAAAGGTAGCTAAGAAGGCTGCTGCTGCAAAGAAGGAAGTTGAGAAGAAGGTGGAAAAGAAAGTAGCTGCCAAGAAGGCACCTGCTGCTAAGAAAGCTGCCGAGAAGAAGCCTGCTGCAAAGAAGGCTGCTCCTGCTAAGAAGGCTGCTGCTAAGAAGCCCGCAGAGAAGAAGGCTGCTCCTGCTAAGAAGGCTGCTGCTAAGCCCGCTGCAAAGAAGGCCGCTCCCGCTAAGAAAGCTGCTGCTAAGCCCGCTGCAAAGAAGGCTGCTCCTGCAAAGAAGGCTGCTCCTGCTAAGAAGGCTGCTGCAAAGCCTGCTGCAAAGAAGGCTGCTGCTAAGAAGCCCGCTGCAAAGAAGACTCCCGTTAAGAAGCTCGGCAAGATCATTTTCGAGATCGACGGCAAGCAGATCGACATCAAGGCTATCGAGAAGAAGGCTGCAAAGCTCGGCGGTGATGTTTACGTAGTTGCTGCAGAGAAGAAGATCTTCGACGCAGACGGCAAGTCAGTAAATCTTTTCTGATCTTAAAATCAGTGATCGAACAAAAGAGATGTCTCGTCATGAGGCATCTCTTTTTGTTGGTTTGCGGATGTAAATATTTGGACTGCATACACACATTCGAAAAACTTTTCAACAAATAACAGAGGCCGCCATGGCGGCAGCCTCCGTATCATTCAGTAATTGTTCCTTATCTTCATCAGCCTTCAATGGCGATCGTGTTGTTTGCGGGCGGGAGTGCCTCGAGTTCCTTCTTCGGGATACAGAGCTTTAGAACACCGTCTTCGAACTTTGCTTTTACATCTTCAACCTTTACAGCATCACCGACATAAAAGCTTCGCTGCATGCTTCCGGCATATCTTTCCTGACGGATGATCTTGCCGTGACAGTCTTTCTTCTCGTTGTCGTGATCTTTGCTTGCGCTTATGGTCATGTAACCGTCTTCAAGCTTGACATTGATCTGGTCCTTTTTGAATCCCGGAAGATCAACATCCATCTCAAATTCTGTGTCTGTCTCGTGGACATCGGTCCTCATAAGGTTTCTTGCATTTTTCCCGTAAAGACGCTTGTCGATATTTGCAAGCTCATGCGTAGGAAAACCCCAAAACTCATCGAACAAATCTTCTCCAAATAATCCGGACATCAACATAATAATCATCTCCTTTGATCGTTGTTATCCGAGCATTAGAGCGGAGGTCTGATCTATTGATCTTCGTTCCTTTGTTCATACACGATTATATACCCGCAATTAGCACTGTCAAGGTGAGAGTGCTAATTCAAAATCGAACAAAATCGGGCCTTTAATTTGTGCAGTTTTTAATCCGCCGGTCTGCCTTAGCGGGACTAAAATAATGGGGGCTTACACATCACTGCGGGCCTGTTGATTATATGAGTCAGCCGCCGTCGCAGTGTGGCCCGGACGCCATCAGTGCAAAACATCATTCCACCCTGCCGTTTTCGCTTACAAATGCTATAATCTTGTTTGCAATGGAACGGAAAGGAACTGATATGCCCATATGAAGATATCCAAAGCAATCGTATCGTTGATGATCGCTTCCGCGGTCGCTCTTTGCGCGGGCTGTTCGGGGCCTGCCGTCAGCACCTCAGCAGCTCTGGAAACGCAGGATGACTTATCCTCCGATCCCGATGAGGCGCCGCGCGAAAACGCAATCGGAAGATATCTTGAGGGACGGGATGTTTTCGAGGTGACATCGGAAGATCTGACTGACGGTGTCTGGCCGGATATCATCTCATACACGCACATCGGTGAAAACAAGTCGCCACAGCTGTCATGGTCGCCCGTCGAAGGCGCAGGCGTATATGTCATCTACATGGTCGATTCGAACACGAACGGTTTTCTCCACTGGAAATCCAACGGCATAACCGACACCGAACTTCCGCAGGGATGGGCATCCGCGGTCGAATATACCGGACCTCACATCGGTCACGGTTACACGCACACTTTCGACATTTACGTAATGGCGCTGAAGTCGCCCGTCGACAGGCTTAAGGGCGCGGTCAATGCGGTCAACGCCGAGCTCGGATCTTTCATTGAAGAAGTGGATACTGACAGCGACGGCAACAAGGGAAACATCATCGCGTACGGCAAGATATCGGGTGAATTCACCGATGCAAGATTCCGCGGTGACCGGACGGTCGACGAGAACAAACCGTATTATATGTGAGCTTCGGGAACTGACTGCAAAATCTGTCCGCAAAAGGTCCCACACTTAAGACTTCAAACATATGTGAAAGATTTCCGTGGCTTTTTCTGTGGGGTCACGGAAACTTGAACGGCTTTTTTGAAGTTTTCGCGAAAATGCCGTCAATCTTTCTGTGACCTCACGGAAACCTTGACGGCTTTTTTAAGTTTATCTGTTACCCAACAAAGATCGGCCATATAAAAAAGCTGCCTCACTTATTGAGCAATGTCATTAAGTTAAGAATACATTGACTCAAAGAGACCACGAAAGCAAATCAAAAAGAGACTGGAGAAACGAAATCTTCAGTCTCTTTTCATTTTTCAGGCAGTGTAAACAGACAGATTGAGACTGCCTTTTGGTTTT
>JAFWLP010000009.1 GCA_017511005.1 Clostridiales bacterium | reverse complement strand
TATGGGAGACCCGCTGAGATACACAGCAGCCAATGAAGGCCGTCCGCTCGATCAGAAGGAAAACACTTCCTACGATCTGGAGAACGCCGGCAAAAGATGTATCGCACTTAATATCAAGTCGCCTGAAGGCCGTGAAGTGCTCGAGAAACTGATTGCTGATGCAGATGTATTCATCACAAACAACCGTCAGCCTTCGCTTATCAAGAACAAGCTCGACTATGACACTCTTCATGCAAAGTATCCTGCACTCGTATACGGCTTCATCTCCGGATACGGTGAGAAGGGACCTGACAAGGACCTTCCGGGATTCGATTTCACGGCATTCTACGCAAGAGGCGGAATCCTCGGACCTCTCAGAGACAAGACCAGCACACCGATGCTGACAGTTCAGGGATTCGGAGACCACCAGGTCGCTATGAACCTCGCAGCAGGAATCCTGGCTTCTCTGTTCAAGGCAAAGATGACAGGCGAGGGAGATCAGGTAGTAGTATCGCTCTTCCACAGTGCTGTATGGGACGTTTCCCTCATGCTCCAGTCCAGCCAGTATGGCGCGGACAGCTGCAAGTTCCCTATGGAAAGATGGGAGAACGGCAACCCGCTCACAATGGTCTACAAGACAAAGGACGAGCAGTGGCTGCAGATCGCAATGCCTCAGTATGACAGACATTATCCTGTATTCATGCAGGCTGCCGGACATCCGGAGATGATCGATAATCCTAAGTTCTATCCGCAGAAGAACCTCTATCCTAACAGAAAAGAGTTTTCCGAGTGGATCTCCGCACTGTTCCTGACAAAGGACTGCGCTGAGTGGTGCAAGCTGCTCGATGCTGCAGACATCCCTTACGCAGTAGCTCAGAACTGGGATACGCTCCTCGTTGACGAGCAGGCATGGGCATCGGATATCTTCTATGAGATGCAGTACAGCAACGGAAACAAGCGCACTCTGGTAAGACCGCCGGTAATGTTCAAGGAAAACGGCCTGCCTGAGTACAACAGAGGACCTTATCTTGCTGAACATACTGAAGAGATCCTCGGACAGTACGGATACACCGATGAGGAGATCTCAAAGATGCTCGCAGACGGAGCAGTAAAATCGATGGATCCTGCTCTCAGAGACTGATCCGGAATTAAAACAAACCAATACATATTATTTGCGGGATCAGAGATCAATTTTGAGGGTAAAAAACCAACATGGAGGAATAAAAAAATGAAAATTGCTGCTTATGAAGTAAGACCTGATGAAAAACCGATTATCGAAGGACTTTGCAAGGAATACGGGATCGAGCTCGTTTCGACACCTGCTAACCTTGATGCTTCCACAGTCGACATGGCTGAAGGATGCGTCGGCGTAACAATGCTCGGACAGAGCGATCTGTCAGATCCTATCATCGATAAGCTTGCAGATTACGGCTGCCAGGTACTCGCTGCACGCTGCGTCGGATTCGACCACATGAACAGACATTATGCAAGATCCAAGGGAATGCATGTATGCCACGGTTCATATGCTGCTAACGGTGTTGCTGAGTACACAGTCATGGCGATCCTGATGTGCATCCGTAACTACAAGAAGGCACAGGCCAACACAGATGACAATGACTTTACACTGAAGGGCAAGATGGGAAGAGAGCTCCGCTCGCTTACAGTCGGTGTAATGGGAACAGGCAAGATCGGACGCACCGTTATTCAGCTTCTTTCAAGCTTCGGATGCAAGATCCTTGCTTATGACGTATATCAGAATGAAGAGGTCAAGAAGTACGCTACTTATGTAGATCTTGATACTGTTCTCTCAGAATCTGATGTCATCACGCTCCACATGCCTCTGCTTGAAGACACAAAGGGCATAATCAACAAGGAGAACGTAAGAAAGATGAAGGACGGCGTAGTCCTGATCAACAACGCAAGAGGTGAGCTCTGCGATGTTGACGCTCTGATCGAAGGCGTTGAGACAGAGAAGATCGGTGCTCTCTTCATGGATGCTTTCCCTGGCGAAGTCGGAATCATCCACATCGGACACGATGCTGACATCATCAGAACAGCCGGAATGCCTTATTTCAAACTCAAATATCTGCGTTCATTCGTAAACGTATATCACACACCACATATGGCTTTCTTCACACAGGAAGCCGGAGAGTCCATGGCAAGATGCGGAGTAGATGCTATCTATGAACTCATGACCAAGGGCGAAACACAGCACGAAGTTCCTAAGAACATTTAAGGAGGAAAAAATGATTCTTGATAAGAAACATGCCATGCAGCAGAAACTCTTCCGTCAGTTCGCTGAGACAGAGTTCACAAAAGAGCTGCAGGAAGAACTGGATACAACCGGTGCTTTTAACTGGGATATCCACAACAAGATGGCAAAGTACGGATTCATGGGAGTCAAGATCCCTGTAGAGTACGGCGGAGCAGGCGGAGACTATCTGTCATACGTCAT
>JAFWLP010000008.1 GCA_017511005.1 Clostridiales bacterium | reverse complement strand
TAGGCTCAATGGGCTCTTATGTTCCTTCGGTCCTTGCACAGACAATTGAGTCCGTAAAGGAAACAACCGGTATCGACATCAGAGAGATCATGAAGGCTAACACCTACGATGCAAAGGTCAACAAGAACATCACAGTATCAGGCCTTGATGGACTTCAGACACTGAACGTATCCACAGGCGATGCAATTGAGACAGTAAGCGGCGCTCCTGCCACAACAGCTCCGGCTGCTCCGGTCGCTCCGGAAGCACCTGCTGCACCTCAGGCACCCACCGCGCCGACGACAGAGGCTTAATTACAAGCTGTGATTAGTTGCTGTAACTGATTAACAAACCCGCCCCTTCGGAGGATCTCCTCCGGAGGGGCTTTTAGTTGGTAAGGGGGTATTTTTGGGGTGCCGCGCCTGCTTTTTTGGGTGCCGTGTCCGCTTTTTCGAGTTGCCGCGCCTGCTTTTCGAGCCCCCAAAAGCGATCGAAGATTGGTCGACGAAATTAAGCAAAATCGTCGACATTTTCGTCGAATTCGAGTCAAGTCCAAAGTTTTGTGTAAATTCAATCCTTAGTATAATTTGCTTTCTTTTGCCAAGAACTTTGAGTGGAGCGTAGCGGAACGAGGAGTTCTTGGCAGGCGCCTCGTTCGGTGACCTCAAGCTACTAGAACGGCTTGTTGTTCGTGGGCTATTTGTTCTAGTATTGGCGTCAGTTTCCTTATTTCTTCTATTTCTGTTTTAAAGAATGTTTGGTGCCTGTCTATTTGGTGCTTTTCATTTCGTTCAAGGAGTACTGCTCCCATAAGTCTGATAAGAGATTCCTGGTTTGGGAATACATCGATCACCTTGGATCTTCTCTTGAGTTCTTTGTTCAGGCGCTCTATGTGATTCGATGTTCTTAGCTTCTTTCTAAGCTTCATGGGTAAGACCATAACTGTCATTGCGTCTTCGAAGCCTTCGTCTAAGCACGACATGGCCTTTTCAGCTATGTCCTGATAATCCCGGATTATCTCATCCCGCTTTTTACGTGCTTCCTCTATAGTCTCGCTGTTGAACATATTGGTTAACTCTGAACTTATGCCTTTTCTGTAATTCTTAGGAACGCTGTCTACTATGTTCTTCAGGAAGTGATGCTGACACCGTTGCCATGGAACTAATGGGTAGACCTTGCCAAATGCATACTTTATTCCTTCGTGAGAGTCTGAAGTAAACATGCTGACTCCTTTTAAGCCCCGTTCTTTAAGCTTTGACATGAAGTCTACCCAGTTATCCTTATTCTCGGTAGGATAAGCCTCAAAACCGATTATTTCCCGTCTGCCTCTGGTATTAACTGCGTAGGCTATAAACAAGGCTTTGGGAACAACTCTTTTCCCTCGGACTTTGAAATATGTCGCATCGACTGTTACAAACGGATACTCGTCTTTGAGAGGTCTGTCCTTAAATTCATTAACCTTCACATCCAATTCTTTGCAGGCTTCAGATACAGACGACTTCGAGAAGCTCGTTCCACACAGCGTCTCCATTACATTTGCAACCTTTCTTGTGGACACACCATTGACGACCATCTCCGCCATTGTGCTTACAAGAGCAGCTTCGCTTGTGACATAGTTGTCGAATACCAGTGTCTTAAACGGAACGTTTCTGTGTCTGGGAACCGTTAGTTCTATAGTTCCGATCCTTGTCTTTAACTCGCGCGTGTACGAACCGTTCCTGCTGTCTGTACGACCGGATGTCCTTTCGTAGGGCCTAGCTCCCAGCTGCTCCTCGGATTCGGCCCGCATAAACAGATTCAAGCACTCCTTCAGAAGATTTTTGAATGCCTCATTTCGATCCAGAGACATCAGTTGTAGTATTTCCTCGTGATTTAAAGTAATATTCAATTGAGCCATGTACTTAACCTCCTTGATTTTTTGTCGCAATTAAAATTATACAAGGTTAAGCCAC
>JAFWLP010000001.1 GCA_017511005.1 Clostridiales bacterium | reverse complement strand
GAGCAGTTAGCAAAATATGAAGCAGAGGTATGATCATGGGAGATATAGTTAAAATCGCTACACGTGAGAGTTATGGTAACGCACTCGCAGAACTCGGACAGAAGAACCCCAATGTTGTAGTTCTTGATGCCGACCTCGCAGGCGCAACAAAGACTTCCACATTCAAGAAGGCATTCCCGGATCGTCATATCGACTGCGGAATCGCAGAAGCAAACATGACAGGCATCGCTGCAGGTCTTTCCACATGCGGCAAGATCCCGTTCGTTTCATCTTTCGCTATGTTTGCTGCAGGCAGAAACTTCGAGCAGGTAAGAAACTCCATCGGTTATCCGCACCTCAACGTTAAGATCGGCGCTACACACGCCGGCATCACGGTAGGTGAGGACGGTGCTTCCCACCAGTGTCTTGAGGATATCGCTCTTATGAGAACCATCCCCGGCATGACGGTTATCGTTCCTTCCGATGACATCGAAGCCAAGGCTGCTGTTTTCGCTGCTGCTGAGACAGAGGGACCTTTCTACATGAGATTCGGCAGAGCTGCTGTACCGGTAATCAACGACAATCCCGACTACAAGTTCGAAGTTGGCAAGGCTGTTGTCCTCAAGGACGGCACGGACATGGTCATCTTCGCTTGCGGTGTTTGCGTTGCCGAGGCTCTCGGCGCAGCTGAGAAGTTAGCTGCCGACGGCATCAACGCAGCTGTCGTAAACATCCACACCATCAAGCCCATCGACAAGGATACGATCCTTGAGTTCGCCAAGAAGACAAACAGAGTATTCACGGTTGAAGAGCACTCAGTCATCGGCGGTATGGGCAGCGCAGTATGTGATGTTCTTGCTGAAGAGTATCCTGTCAAGGTTACAAAGATCGGCGTATATGACAGATTCGGTAAGAGCGGCCCGGCCGGTGCCCTCATGAAGGAATTCCAGCTCGACGCAGAAGGAATCTATAACCAGATCAAGGCTAAGATCTGATTGATCCGGATTTAGGGAATTTAAATTCAAAAGGCTGTTCAGAATTCTGAACAGCTCTTTTTGTTTTACCTTGAAGAAGATCACATCTTATCCGTGTCTTCCGTCTCTTTGAAGTTAATAACTGCCCCGAATTTCTCGAAGATCTTTTTCAGGAACAGGGAGTAGAACAGCGCCAGTACCGAGAATCCCATGAATATCATTATGCTCATGGTGATGGTGGTGAACTGATAGAGAAGAAATGCAAGACCAGCCGATATCGCAATGTACATAATCGTAACGGGCAGGTTCGATACCGCAATAAGAACCGAATTCTTAAGGAGCTGCTTAAAAGTCTCGTCGAACCAGGCGAGAAGAGGGAATGCATAGAATGACGAAGCGGCGATCGCAACGAGGAAGAAATATGCGATGAAAGAAGTCCACTGAAACTGTTCATCCAGCATTATGCGTATCATGTAGAGCTCGAAAACAAAGAAAGCAGTCAGAGCGAGATATAAGAACTGAAGTCCGGTCGCCTTGAGAAAGTTATCTTTGAAGCATTTCCAGTAATCCCTTAACACAGCCGGATTGTCGCCAGCGAGGATCGCGATCGTGATCCTGTATAACGCCGTTATCGAAGCGCCAATGGTGAAAACAGGAATGCAGCTTATCATGAATATCAGATTCACTATAATAAGATTACATATATTCGTGAGGAATCTTGTTCCTGCGCTTTTTGGATTGAAAAATGAAGAAGGCATAATTATCTCCGTTTTATCTCTATATAATAAACGTACAAATATTATCACATAACACTTTGAGCGAGTAGTAGCGTGATCCCGGCAGTTAGGAGGATGCATATTTGCTGACCTGAAAGTAATATTGAGTGCGAATTGCACAAGAGAGACGCCGAAGCCTTGTCGAAATCGCGAAGTCAAAGACGAGATTTTATGCAATTTACCCTTTGGAAAAGCAAAAAATGTACAAAATAGTCAAAAAAAGCAAGAAATGTATAGTTAAGGGGTAATTGTAGCAAGAAATGTGGAGAAACCATTTGCTTTTTTGACTAATATGTAGCTTGTAGAAGGGCGGAAACGCCCCGAACAAAATCATTAAGGAGGAAACTTTATGAAAAAGGTTATTGCCAGTGTTCTTTCCGTAGCAATGGTTGCAGCAATTGCAGCTGGTTGTACAACACAGCCTACAGATGCTCCGGTTAGCACAACAGCAGGTGGTGGAGAGACAGATGCTCCCGTTGAGACAGATGCTCCCGTTGATGACGAGACAGAGACTGAATCAAACGTCAAGTCTTATGGTACAGGTGCTGAGCACGTAAATCTCTGGTCATTCACAGACGAGATCCCTAACATGGTCAGCTACTACATCTCTCAGAATCCTGAGTTCGGTGAGAAGTACACATTCGATTGTACAATCATCGCTACAGATGGTGGTGCTTATCAGCAGGCACTCGACGCAGCTCTCGTAGCTGGTGGCGACACAGCTCCTGATATGTATGCAGCAGAGGCAGCTTTCATCCTCAAGTATTCACAGGGTGATATGGCTCAGTTCGCAGCAGCTTACAAGGATCTTGGTATCGATGTTGATTCTAAGATCAATGATGCTGGTATCGCTGGATACACAATCGAAGTTGGTTCTCGTGGATCTGACCTCGTTGCTCTTGGTTATCAGGCAACAGGTTGCGCTATGATCTACAGAGCAGACATCGCTGAGGAAGTATTTGGTACTTCTGAGCCTGCAGACATCGAGGCTCTCGTTGGTGCTGGTACAAACAGCTGGGATAAGTTCTTTGAGTGCGCAGCTAAGCTCAAGGATGCAGGCTATGCAGCAGTTTCCGGTTCCGGTGACATCTGGAACGCTCAGGAGAAGTCTGCTTCTACAGGTTGGATCGTTGACGGTCAGCTCAACATCGACCCTAACAGAGATGCATTCTTCGATATCGCTAAGACACTCAAGGATGAGGGTTACTCAAATGATGCTTCTGGTTGGACAGAGGCTTGGTATGCAGACATGAAGGGCGAGGGTGCTAAGCCTGTATTCGCTTTCTTCGGACCTGCTTGGCTCATCAACTACGTTATGATCGGTAACTGCGGCGGCGAGAAGCTCGGCGAAGGTACATACGGTCTGTGGAGAGTTTGCGCTCCGCCGGTTGGCTTCTTCTGGGGCGGTACATGGGTTCTTGGAAACAAGGATACAGACAACAAGGAAGCTGTAGCTACAATCATTGAGTGGATCACTCTTGACACATCTGAGACAGGTCTCCAGTATCTCTGGGCTAACGACAAGATGGGCAACGGCGCTAAGGATACAGTAGCTTCTGCTACAGTTATGGCTAAGTCTGACGGTTCTCTTGACTTCTGCGGTGGTCAGAACGTATTCCCTGCATTCATCGATGGTAACAAGTATGCTTCTGCTAAGGCTATGACTCAGTATGATGAGACAATCAACACCTACTTCACAGACGCAGCTAACCAGTATGCTCAGGGCAACCTCGACAGAGACGCTGCTATGGATGCTTTCAAGACAAACGTAACAGATAACCTCTCTTTCTAATAGCATCTAGTATTTAAATGCTGTGGCGGCAGGGTAGATCGGTATTTACCCTGCCGCTTTTTAAAACTTAGAGGAGGCTGAGATTTAATGAGAAACAAAAAACTAGTCAACTATGCAAGGTACGGATATATCTTTTCACTTCCTTTTATCCTTACTTTCTGCATTTTTACCCTTTATCCGGTTGTCTATACACTTGTAATCGGATTCACAGATCTGAAGGGTGCCGGTAATACTACATGGCATTTCCTTCCTTCAGTTGGTAAGAATCTTTTCACCAACTTCACGGATGTCCTTACGTCCGCTACATTCCACAAGGCATTCAGAAACACATGGATCATCTGGATCATTAACTTCATCCCGCAGATCGGTTTTGCTCTTTTGTTTACGGCTTGGTTCACAGACAGAAGATCAAAGGTTAAGGGTACAGGACTTTTCAAGATCCTTTTCTACATGCCTAACATCATCACAGCAGCTACAATTGCTATCTTGTTCACAAAACTTTTTGGTTATCCTAAGGGTGCCGTAAACGATATTCTTCTTGCTTTCGGCAGACCTGAGGCTTACAACTTCGAATCTAATGAGTGGCCGGTTAAGTTGATCGTTGCTTTCATTCAGTTCTTCCAGTGGTATGGCCATACGATGGTTAACCTCACCGCAGGTGTTATCGGTATCAGCCCTGAGATCTTCGAGGCTGCAGAGATCGACGGCGCAAACAGAGTTCAGACTTTCTTCAAGGTCACGATCCCCTGTATCCGTCAGATCATGCTGTTCGTACTCGTAACATCCCTCATCGGCGGTCTCAATATGTTCGATATTCCGCAGCTTTATATCAGCACAAGATGTAATAACGCAGGTCTCACAACGAATATGTACATTCGTAACCAGGCTTTCGCAGGAAGCTACATGTACAACAGAGCAGCTGCTGCCAGCGTTATCTTGTTTATAGTCATCGTTGCTCTTTCTGCAGTCTTGTTCTACATCCTCAGAGATAAGGATGAGGCTAAGCTCAAGAAGCTCAGAAAGCAGGAGCTTAAGGCTATAAGGAAAGGTTATTGAGGTGAGTAGATATGAGTGATAATACAATTAAAGCATCTTCCATAAAGAGAAATGATACTTGGCTTAAGGTAGTTATCTACATTGTATCTATCTTCTTTTCCATCATGACGCTGTTCCCGTTCGTAATGATGATTGCGAACTCCTTCAAGAGTACTTTCGAGATTCAGCAGAGCACTCTTACACTTTGGTCAGCTCATCCTTTCCAGAACCTCGCAAGGAACTGGCAGATCATCAACAGTAAAGACTTCCACCCTATGACAGGTTTCTTGAATTCCTTTATTGTTGCTACCTGCAGTACGATCCTTAACGTATACTTCTCATCACTTACCGCTTATGCCATTACGGCTTATGAGTGGAAGTTCAGAGAAGCATTCAGTTCAATGATCATTGCCATCATGATGATCCCTACGACCGTTACCACGATCGGTTTCTATCAGATGGTTTACAAGCTCGGATTGGTTAATAAACTTTCAATGCTCATCATCCCTTCGATCGCTGTACCTATGACGGTATTCTTCATGAGACAGTACCTCCAGGCATCTCTCTCAATGGAAATCGTTCAGTCAGCACGTATCGACGGCGCAGGCGAGTTCAGGATCTTCAACCAGATCGTTGTTCCGCTCATGAAGCCCGCTATCGCCACACAGGCAATCTTCGGTTACGTTGGTTCATGGAACAACCTCTTCATGCCTCTCATCCTCTTAACGGATAAGAACAAGAAGACTCTCCCTGTAATGGTCAGCTTGCTTAACGGTGATATCTACAAGAAAGAGTACGGTTCAGTTTACTTGGGACTCTTGATTACGGTACTTCCGCTTATCGTAGTTTATGCTTTCCTGTCCAGATACATCGTTGAAGGTGTTGCATTGGGTGGTGTCAAGTCATAAGACTTGCATTTCCTGCATAGCAGGATTCAGCTCATAGCTGAGACAATCTACAAAACAATACGCTGCGTCTTTGAACATTTGCCTCCTCAAAGACGCAGCTTTTTTATGCAGTAAAAAACCGGCTTGTATCGGCCGGTTTTTGTATTTGCTTTGATTTGATTCTATTTTTTCTTGGATCTTCTTATCCTGTTCCTGAACTGTGAAGGGGAACAGCCGTATTGCTTCTTGAAACAGCGGCTTAGCGAAGTCAGATTATTGAAACCGCATGACATTGCGATATCGCTTATCTGCAGATCAGTATCGGCGAGCTGCCGTTCGACTTCCTTGAGCTTCAGGTTAGTCTGATAATCGTTGAATGTCATTCCTGTATATTCTTTGAACAGTCTCGCGAAATGGAACTTGGAATAACCGACGTGCGTGGCCGCCTCGTCCATGGAGACATTCTCTGAGCTGTGCATGGCAAGCCATTCGACAAGTGACTTGAACTTGATATAGACTTCACGCTGCTTGTCGTTCTGAACAACGACAAGGCTGTCGGAATAATCCTTCTTCATGAGCATTCCGAAGACGTCCATGAGCTTGCTGAAGATGGATATCTCTTTTACGGTCGTAGAGTAGAAGAAGTACAGATCGTTTATTTCCATGAACCTCTCGAAAATAAGACTGTACACATCAGGGTGCGTTTCTGGAGTTATGAGTAAAGGCTCCCTGATAAGCTTCTGGAATTCATCGTAGTCGAACAGTACCTGAAGGAAATCAACATTGAACAGGTAAATGAATCTGATACCGGATCTTGTTCCTGCGATCTTGTGCAGCATATCGGGCGGCACAAAAAGGATCTCTTTCTCTTTGAGAATTATTGTCCTGTCATCGAAGATATACGTATAGGATTTCTCGATCGGAATTGTGATCTCCAGACAGCTGTGTCTGTGGACGGGATAATCTTCAGAACGGTTGTTATACCAAATACGCATATTTGCGCCGGTTATAAAATCAACCTCTTCAACGTCGTTGCTTACGATCCTTCCGGCAAAACTGCCGATAGGCTGCTGATACTTTCCCGGTACTGAATTATCGTTAAACTGCATTGATTCCCCATCCTTGGATATCGGTTCTTCAATTCTAATTGCTCGGGTATCTATTTTCAAGGAGAAATAGCAAAATCGGTATAATTTTTCCAACATTAACGACAAGAAATGGCCGTAAAAATCGATTATAATAATTTGTAATTATACTAATCTTGACAGGAGACATTGTGCTATGGACAGAGAAAAAGCCGCAAAAAGAGCCGAAGAACTTGTTGCAAAAATGACTGTTGAAGAGGCCGCTTCGCAACTGAGATATGATTCTCCTGCAATTGAGAGACTCGGTATCCCTGAGTACAACTGGTGGAATGAGACATTACACGGAGTTGCCAGAGCGGGAACCGCTACGAGCTTCCCTCAGGCAATTGGTCTCGGAGCGACTTTCGATACTGAACTTCTCGGTGAAGTCGGTGAGGTCTGCGGTAATGAGGGCCGCGCAAAATATAACGAATACAAGGCTCAGGAAGACCGTGACATTTATAAGGGACTTACTTTCTGGTCACCAAACGTAAACCTGTTCAGAGATCCCAGGTGGGAAGAGGACAGGAGACTTACGGTGAGGATCCGGTCCTTATCTCCAGGCTTGCCGTTCCGTTCATTGAGGGACTCCAGGGTGACGGTGAATACATGAAGTCAGCTGCATGTGCCAAGCATTTCGTGGTTCACTCAGGGCCTGAAGCTGTAAGGCACCAGTTCAACGCCACGTGCTCCGACAAGGATCTTTACGAGACATATCTTCCTGCTTTTGAAGCATGCGTAAGAGAAGCTAAGGTCGAGTCCGTAATGGGTGCTTATAACAGGACCAACGGCGAGCCCTGCTGCGGACATTCATATCTCAAGGACATCATCCGTGACCAATGGGGTTTCGAAGGCCACATCGTATCGGACTGTTGGGCCATCAGGGACTTTCACGAGAACCATAAGGTTACAAAGACGGTAGAAGAGAGCGCTGCCCTGGCACTTAAGAAAGGATGCGACCTGAACTGCGGTTGTACATATATCCATCTCATGAAGGCTTACAATCAGGGACTCGTATCAGAAGAGGATATCAGGACTGCGGCAATCAGACTGTTTACCACGAGATTCATTCTCGGCATGTTCGATGAGACTGAGTTCGATGGTCTTACATATCTTGATGTCGAGACAAAGGAGAACCTCGCAGTCTCCAAGAGAGCTTCCGATGAGAGCATCGTCCTTCTCAAGAATGACGGAATCCTTCCCATCGATAAGAACAAGACAAAAGTAATATCCGTAATAGGCCCTAACGCTGATTCCAGGGCGTGCCTCATCGGCAACTACTATGGAACATCATCTGAGTACATCACGGCCTTAGAGGGTATCAGGAACGCCGCAGGAGACGACATGAGGATCCTCTACTCTGAGGGATGCGATCTGTGCCTCACAAAGCCTGACAATCTCTCACGCGAATATCACAGGCTCGCTGAAGCGAAAGCCGTAATGAACAGATCTGATCTGGTCATCCTCGTTATCGGTCTTAACGAGAATCTGGAAGGTGAGGAAGGAGACGAGGGCAACCAGTATAAATCCGGTGACAAGCCTGATCTTCTGTTCCCGAAGACACAGCGTAAACTCATCGATACGGTAATCGCATCGGGAAAGCCGTTCATAACCGTTGTCATGGCAGGTTCTGCTATGGACTTAAGCGTTCTTAATGACAAGTCATCCGCTGTCCTTCAGGCGTGGTATCCCGGCGCAAGAGGCGGTCAGTCAATAGGTGACATCCTTTTCGGCAAGGTAAATCCTTCAGGCAAGCTCCCCGTTACATTCTATAAAGATACAAAAGATCTTCCTGACTTTGAGGATTACTCCATGAAGGGCAGGACATACCGTTATCTTGAGACAGAACCGCTCTATCCGTTCGGTTACGGACTCACATACGGCAAGATGGATATCACTTCAGTTGAACCTGCAGGCGAAGACCCGAAGAATAACGGACTCGCGATAAAGGTCAGCCTCAGCAATACCGGTGATACCGCTACTTCAGAAGTCGTACAGGTCTATCTGAAGGCTGATGATCCCAATGAGGTAAAGAATACGAGGCTTGTGGCCTTTACCAGAGTAACTCTTGGTGCAGGTGAGACAGGTAATGTCAAGATATCCGTACCTGCCGAGAGCTTCAAGGTGGTAAATGATGCCGGTGAGAGGATAATTCCTGAAGGAAAAGTCGATGTCTTCGTCGGTTTTGGTCAGCCTGACGCTCTCACGGAGAAGCTGACCGGCAAGAAAGCGTTCAGCTTCACGGTCTGATCGAAAATAACGAAAAACCGCTCAACCACAGGCTTTGTAACATTGTTACAGAGCCTGTTTTCGTGATTTGCGATCAGTAGCATTGGTCGATTTTGATTATAATTTTGTCATTTCCAAAATTTTTCCTGAATTGACTGATTTAGGAAATGTTGATGGTAAAAAGGTGTTGTTTTACTACAAACGTTTCCTGAAAAACGGTTTTCAGGAAATATTTTGGAAATCAGTGCGAAAAGCAATTGATCAGAAGTGAAAGATATAAGTCAAACTATTTCTACCAGCCGAAAAGCAGACTGATAATAGATTCACCGAACAGGGCAGCTATTCCGAGACCGTATGCAAGGAACGGAGCGATGTGGAGCTTGGATTTGATCCCTGCCTTTTTGAACAGAAGAAGATAAATGGCGTATAATCCCGCACCGAACAGTCCGACGGCAACGCCTGCATAAGCAGACTTCCAGCCGAGATAGAGTCCTGCGGCAGCCATCAGCTTGATATCACCGCCACCAAAACCGCCCTTGATAAGCAGGGCGGTAACGAGCATGGGGACAGATACGCATACTGCGCCGATAAGATACGGTAATGCAGCAGAAAACGATAACGGTTCAGTCACAAAAAATCTGATGATACCGAGTGCCGCGATGAGCAGGACGATAAGATCGGGAACGATGCCCGCGTTAAGGTCAGCCGCCGCACAGGCAACCAGGAGCAGCAGGAAAATGGTGGAGAATATCCCGAATGCCGTCAGTTTACCGACGTAAAGCCCCGCAAAAACAGCAACCGCCGCAAATATATAAAACATTGGCGACGGAATGCTCTTAAGATCTTTTATAAGGCTTCGTGAAGCTTTCGACGTGTCAGTCGTCATAGTAGGCGACACGCTCAAGTTCTTCGAATGAAGTGATTCCCTGTTCAACAAGCGAGATGGCTGCCTGTTTCAGGGTAACCATATTCTGTTCCTTAATGGCGTACTGCTTCATATCCTCTGCTTCAGCTCCGGAAGTGATCATCTTACGCATATGCTTGTCAACAACAAGGACTTCATGGATGGCCGTACGTCCGAGATAACCGGAACCATGACACTGGCCGCAGCCTGTACCCTTACGTGAATTGGGAATGTCGTGTCCGACGAATTCGATCTGTCTCTCCGTAAGCGGTTCCGGACGTGAGCAGTAAGGGCATATCTTACGCATGAGTCTCTGCGCAACTACACCGACCAATGCCGATGAGAGCATGTAAGGTTCAGCACCGATATCGACGAGTCTTACGATCGTTGAGGCAGCGTCATTGGTGTGGAGCGTTGACAATACCAGGTGACCTGTAACGGCCGCTCTGATGGAGATCGATGCCGTCTCGGCGTCACGTGTCTCACCGACCATGATTACGTCAGGGTCCTGACGCATGAGGGCTCTGAGGCCGACTTCAAATGTAAGACCGGCGGTAGGGTGGACCTGCACCTGGTTAAGACGGGGCAGGTTCTTCTCGACAGGATCCTCGATAGTACTGATGTTTATGGGCTTCTGCCGTATTTGCCATACTTGCCGTATTTGGCACCGTAATAGCCTGATCCGCTGCCGCGGCTGACACGGTTGAGAACCGCGCCCAGAATCCGGCAGCCGGATTTCTCGATCTGGTCTTTGACGCGCAGGGCTGCCTGACGGCTGGCCGCGCCGCT
>JAFWLP010000074.1 GCA_017511005.1 Clostridiales bacterium | reverse complement strand
GCTCGCGAGACTTGAACGCAGCGGGCTTCATTTTGCATGATTGAAACATTTCTAAATTGGTGTTGCATTTCTCAAGGATTTGCGTTAGAATTCGATTCAATATCCGGTCATCTCACACTGAGATATATAACTTTCAACAGTTAAGTAAGCAGTAGAATGTTAAAGGAGAGAAAGAATGGCATATTATTTCGAAGAACCGTCCCGCACTTTTGGTGAATATCTGCTTGTCCCCGGTTACTCTTCATCTGAATGCGTCCCCGCAGCGGTCACGCTCGAAACCCCTCTTGTCAAGTACAGAAAGGGTCAGGAAGAGTGCCCGATCAAAATGAATATTCCTATGGTCTCCGCGATCATGCAGTCTGTCTCAGGCGAAAAGCTGGCGATCGCTCTCGCAAAACAGGGCGGTGTCTCCTTCATCTACGGCTCACAGTCAATTGAGGATGAGGCAAACATGGTCCGCCGCGTCAAAGCCTACAAGAAGGGCTTCGTCACAAGTGATTCCAATCTTCCCCCGGAAGCAACTCTCGCGGATGTTCTTGATCTCAAGGAGAGAACAGGTCATTCGACGGTTGCAATCACAGATGACGGCACATCCCACGGCAAACTGCTCGGCATTGTCGCTTCGCGCGATTACAGACTCTCCAGGATGTCGAGGGACCTCAAAGTCACTGAATTCATGACACCGCTTGATAAGCTGGTCACAGCCCCGGCAACAACAAGCCTGCATGACTGCAACGATATTATCTGGGACAACAAGATCAATACACTGCCGCTCGTTGATGAAGACGGAAATCTCCAGTACATAGTGTTCCGAAAGGACTATGACAGCCACAAGGAAAATGTCAATGAGCTCCTTGACGCCAATAAGAGCTACGTCGTAGGTGCCGGTATTAACACCCGTGACTACGCAGAGCGCGTTCCTGCACTGATCGAGGCAGGCGCTGACGTCATATGCATTGACTCTTCCGAGGGCTTCTCTGAGTGGCAGAGCAGAACGATCGGCTGGATCCGCGAGCATTACGGCGACAAGGTGAAAGTTGGCGCAGGCAATGTTGTTGACAGGGATGGTTTCAATTTCCTTGCAAATGCAGGCGCCGATTTCGTCAAAATCGGTATCGGCGGCGGTTCCATCTGCATCACACGCGAGACTAAGGGAATCGGCCGCGGTCAGGCGACTGCTGTCATTGAGGTAGCAAAGGCTCGCGACGAATACTTTGAAAAGACAGGTATCTACATCCCGATCTGCTCTGACGGCGGTATTGTACATGACTATCACATCACGCTCGCGCTGGCAATGGGTGCCGACTTTGTCATGCTCGGCCGTTACTTTGCAAGATTTGACGAGAGCCCGACGAACAAGGTGCGTGTGAACGGCAATTATGTCAAAGAGTACTGGGGCGAGGGTTCCAACCGTGCGCGCAACTGGCAGAGATACGACCTCGGCGGCGCCACAAAGCTGAGCTTCGAGGAGGGGGTCGACAGCTACGTTCCTTACGCCGGATCACTTGCGGAGGGCGTGACCACGACACTTTACAAAGTCCGTTCAACAATGTGCAACTGCGGCGCTCTGTCAATTCCGGAACTGCAGCAGAAAGCGAGACTGACAGTTGTCTCCTCCACATCGATCGTAGAGGGCGGCAGCCATGACGTTATTCTTAAGAATAATAACCCGAATTCATAATGAACCGGCTTTCCCAGGTCGTGCGGCAAGAAGACTGCAGCGCACATGAAGGGCTGGCGCAGGATCAATGAAACGATTCAGGGCTGACGCATTTTTATGAGTCAGCCCTTTTTACTTACTGTAGTATCGCTGATGTGATTTAAAAGGTTTAGCAAAATTTAACAACGTCACTCTTCCTTGATATGCCTATATATGTTACAATATATATTTGCAAAGAGTAAGATTCAGTATCGCGAGCGAGACTTGAATAATTATCCTGAGGTCTATACCTATGAGTGAAACTACTAGTCTGAAAATCGCCATGCTTGGGCACAAACGAATACCGTCCCGCGAAGGAGGAGTGGAAATCGTTGTCGAGGAACTCAGTACCCATATGGCCGATCGGGGACATTATGTAACATGCTATAACCGAAAAGGGCATCACGTGAGCGGCAAGGAGTTCGACAAGACGAAGGAGCATCTGACCAAGTACAAAGGTGTCAGATTAAAGTACGTCCCGACCGTTAACGGAAAAGGGCTGGCAGCATTCTCAGCTTCATTTTTCGCATCTATATTCGCCGCGTTCGGCGATTACGATATCGTCCATTATCACGCTGAAGGTCCCTGCATCATGATGTGGCTCCCAAAGTTGTTCGGCAGGAAGAGATGTATCGCGACTATCCACGGTCTTGATCATCGACGTGCAAAGTGGAACCGCTTCGCCAAGTTCGTCATTAAGATGGGCGAGCGCATGGCAGTCAGGATGGCTGACGAGATCATCGTTTTAAGTCACGACATGGAAGTATACTTCCTCAAGGAATACAGACGAAGGACGAATTTTATCCCGAACGGCGTCTCTGAACCCGTTGTCAGAGAACCTGACCTCATAACAAAGAAATACGGGCTCACAAAAGACAGTTATATTCTTGCCCTCAGCAGACTTGCACCGGAAAAGGGAATTCGATATCTGATCGATGCCTTTAAGAAGATCGATACGGATAAGAAGCTGATCATTGCAGGCGGAAGCTCCGACACGAAGGAGTTCGTCGACGAGATGAAAGAGAGGGCTGCTGACGACGACAGGATTATTTTCACCGGCTTTGTTGAAGGTCAGGTATTAGAAGAACTCTACAGCAACCCTTACATATATGTGCTGGCATCAGATATTGAAGGGATGCCGCTGAGCCTCCTGGAAGCCATGAGCTACGGCAACTGCGTACTCACGTCTAACATTCCCGAGTGCGCGGAGGTGATCGAAGATAAGGGCATCACGTTCGCGCGGGGCAGCACGCACGACCTTCAGAAGAAAATGCAGATGCTGCTTGATTCTCCTCAGACTGTCGAAGCTCTAAAGAGCAGCTCCAAAGATTTCATTTTGGGCAAGTACAGCTGGGATGAGGTCATCAATAAAACACTTGAACTTTATATGAAGGAATAAACAACATAAGGGGAAGATCGATCCTGAGATTTTCCTCTTATTTGCGTGATAGGAGACGTATTGACGTTTTCCGAGGAAAAGCCCAAAGCTCCTTTTATACTACCCGTCGGAAAAATCCAAAAGTAACTGCTGTAAAGGAAATTATAATGAAAGTATTAATGATCAATAAGTTTCTGTATCCGAACGGCGGATCGGAAACCTACATTTTCAAGATAGGCGATTATCTGAAAAGTATCGGACACGAAGTCCAGTATTTCGGCATGGAGCACGAAGGCAGGTGCGTCGGCAACGAAGCAGGCGCCTACACCTCTGATATGGATTTCCACGGCGGAAGCGCTCTCTCAAAGCTGACGTATCCGGTAAAGACCATTTACAGCGCGGAGGCAAGAAAGAAGATCCGTCTTGTGCTGGATGACTTTCAGCCGGATGTGTGCCATCTGAATAATTTCAATTATCAGCTCACCCCGTCCGTGATCCTTGAGATTGAAAAGTGGAAGAGGGAGAGCGGGAGAGCCTGCCGAATCATATTCACAGCCCACGATTATCAGCTCATCTGTCCGAACCACATGCTGATGAATCCCAATTCCGGCACAATATGCGAAAAGTGTATCGGCAGACATTTTTCAAACTGTCTTAGCAGCAAATGCATTCACGGTTCCACCGCGAAATCCGCAGTCGGCATGATGGAAGCGGAGATCTGGAATCACACGAATGTCTACAGCAAAATTGATACATTTATCTGCTGCTCAGAGTTCATGAAGAGCCGCATGGACACCAACCCGAAATTCGCCGGCAAGACGATCGCTCTGCACAACTTCATTGACAGGCTCGATACCGACGGCATGGCTGACGATTCTGCCCTGTCAAAAGATCTTCCTGAGAAATATGTTCTCTATTTCGGAAGATTTTCGGAGGAGAAGGGCATTAAAACACTTCTGAAAGCTGTAAGACGCCTGCCTGACGTGCAGTTCGTTTTTGCCGGAACAGGTCCTCTTCAGGATGAGACGCTGAGTGTTCCCAACATCATGAATGTCGGTTTTCAGACAGGTAAAGCCTTGAGTGACCTTATAAGCGGTGCCCGCTTTTCAGTGTATCCATCAGAATGGTACGAGAACTGTCCTTTCTCAGTCATGGAGATCCAGATGTGCGGCACACCGGTCCTGGCCAGCAGAATTGGCGGCATCCCCGAACTCATTAAAGAGAACGAGACCGGTGAGCTTTTTGAGGCGGGAAGCACGGCTGAGCTGACCGCTAAGATCAATCGTCTCTGGGAAGATGACAGCCTCATTGACAGATATACTGAAAATTGCAGGCATGTATGTTTTGATTCGACTGCGGAGTACTGCGATAAACTGCTCCGTATATACATGGGTGAGCCGGTTTTACAGTCCGGCGATGTGAAGACAAATATTCAAAAAGAAGGTGGAAGTGCTATGGCAGACACTGATAAGAAGGCATTAATCGATAAGATTTCCAAAAAGATCCCGGGCGGAGAAAAAGCTTCCGCGCTCTTGGACAGAGTCTCGGGAGGGGAGAAAACTGCGGTGAAAAAACTCAACGGTACAGTTATTGTCACTTACCGCTGCAACGCGCGCTGCAATATGTGCAACCGTTACAAGAAGCCGTCCCGTGTTGAGGAAGAAATCTCCATCGAAACAATAAAGAAACTTCCGCCCATGTACTTTACAAATATCACAGGCGGGGAGCCCTTCATCCGGACAGACCTCAAAGACATTGTTCGCGAGCTCAGAAAGAAGAGTGACCGAATCGTTATCTCGACAAACGGATTCTTCACTGACCGCATCATTGACCTCTGCAAGGAATTCCCGGATATCGGTATCCGCATTTCCATCGAAGGCCTTGAGGAGACAAACAACGCGATCCGCGGTCTTCCGGACGGTTTCAACAGAGGCTACACGACCCTGAAAAAACTTCGCAAGATGGGAATGAAGGACGTCGGATTCGGCATGACCGTTCAGGACGCGAACTGCATGGACCTTGTCAGGCTCTATCGAATTTCGAACAGGCTCGGAATGGAATTTGCGACCGCGTCTCTGCACAACTCATTTTACTTTGTCGAAGCTAAAAATATTATCCATGACCGTCCGAAGGTCGCAAAACAGTTCGAGCGCCTGGTCAATGAGCTCCTGAACTCCAACAGCCCGAAGAAGTGGTTCAGAGCATATTTCAATCACGGACTTATCAATTATATCTACGGACAGAAAAGACTTCTTCCGTGCGATATGAGTTTCGACACATTCTTCATTGATCCCTACGGCGACGTTATGCCCTGCAACGGAACCAAGGACAAGGAAGTCATGGGCAATCTCAATGAGCAGACGTGGGACGAACTCTGGAACAGTCCGGAAGCCGAAATTGTACGCAAAAAGGTCAGGAACTGTGACCGAGACTGCTGGATGATCGGTTCCGTCTCCCCGGCTATGCACAGGTACATCTGGAAACCTGCTCTCTGGGTCATTCGCCACAAGTTCCTGCGATTCTTCAGAAAGAAGAAATACAGTATGTATGAGCTCAAGGTCGTGCGCGATTACCGCGACGGAAAGCTCACGAAAGAGGATCTTGACAAATGCAGCACATGCGATATGTGCGCCGTTATAAACGATGGTCTTTCCGAGACATCCAAGCAGCAGCTTGTAGGGCGCTCCGGCGAGGATATCGTCGATGCGGATATCGCGTCCCAGATGAGCGGCAGCGGCACGGCGGAGCGCAGCCGCACAATGATGAATAGATTTGAAATGAGGTAGAAGATGAGAATCATAACCTGTATCAGTTTCCACGGAACAGGATCCGGCGCTGTTGATGATTTCCTCAAGGAATTCGACAACTGTCCGTCAGCTCCCACAAATATTGAATGTCGGTTTCTTCAGGACCCGGACGGCGTATCCGATCTTGAATACAATCTCGTGGAGAACCCGCACCGCCTGAATTCAGGCTACGCGCTGCGCAGATATATGAAATTCGCGCGAGAGACAGCCTACGGCTACAGAAAAATTTTCGGAAGCAAATGGCTCAAATACTCGCAGGAGTATGTCGACAGCCTTGTCACCGAGACGTATAAGGGATATTGGCACGGCGATCTTTTGCTCCTGTCTGGTCCACAGAAATTCATTTATTATTCAAGGAGAGCCAAGGACAAGCTCATGCCGAAGCCGCTGAAAAAGCCCTTCCGCTACAACTACTTCCCGAATCAGGACTATTATCATGTCCATATCACACGGGACGAGTTCATTGAGAAGACACAGACCTACGTCGATAAGCTTTGCAGACTCCTGAACCCGAAGAATCAGCCGTTCATCGTGCTTGACCAGTTCGTTGCGACAAGCAATATTATGCGGTACATATCTTACGCAAAGGATATCAGGGTCATCGTTGTCGATCGTGACCCCAGAGATCTGTTCGTCCAGCAGAGGCGCTATGGGGATCATGTACTTCCGGCTGAGGCGGCGCCGTTTGCGCGAGTCTTCCGCGATCACAGGGCTATGATCGGCGACATACCGGCTGACGCGCCGGTACTGAGGCTCCAGTTCGAAGACCTCATTTTTAACTACGATGAGGAGATGAAGAAGATTGTCGAATTCGTCGGCGAGGACTGGTCACACCATGTTGCTCCGAAGAAGTATTTCGACCCGGCTGTCTCGGCGGCAAACCTTCAGATGTGGAAGAAATTCCCCGAATATACTGAGGACTGCGAACTCATAGCAAAGATGCTGCCGGAGTTCCTCTACGATTTTGACAGGCATGAGGGACCGATGAACAGATCGAGCAGCCGGGAATCAGGTACAGGCGGGCAGGGCAGTGAGAATGCTTCCGGCGAAGTAAAGGACGGAAATGAGCAGGAAGGCCGCTTTCTGACGGACCCTGACGCGCTGTCCGATCATCACTATGTGTTGCCCGAAGACGCGGGGGAATATGCCGATCCGGGGTCTGTATCACTTGTTACAGACGAAAAGCTCAAAGAGGCACAGGAAGAAATCCAGTCTCTCCGGGACGCGGCAGTAAGCGTTGATTCAAAAAAGAGAATTTCACCTGATGAAGTCAAGCTTGTCGAGATGAATATCTTCCGCCACTTCATTCGCTTCTGCGCTGAGAATAAGCTCAGATGGACAGTGGATTCAGGAACACTCATCGGCGCTGTCCGACATGGCGGGTTCATCCCGTGGGACGATGATATTGATATAACTATGCCGCGACCGGACTATGACAAGTTAATCAGGCTTGCGTCCTCTAAAACGATCGGTGACCATCTTTTACTCATACACGATAAAAAGAGCGGTGCGACAAATTCTTACGCGAAAATTGTCGATGACAGAACGTATGTCAAGTTCCCGCTTAGATATGACCAGTACGGATCATCCCTCTGGATCGATGTCTTCCCGGTCGACGGGAGACCGGAGAACGAGAAGGAGTTCGACAAAGCCCTTCGAAAGCTCGATTTTCTTGGAAAAGCCAGAGCCTACAGCTTTACAAGGTCAAAAAATAAGCATAATAATCCGATAAAGAAAGTCCTGAAAAAAATGTATGTCACGGTCGCAAGACCATATATGTTCATTCCGGCTATTCGGAAGATTCCCGTACAGTTCCCTTATAAAGACGAAAAATGGGGCATCAGTTTTTTGGGTATTTACAAAAAGATGGACAGGTTCCACCCATATTACTTTACTGATGTTGTTTGGAAACAGTTTGAAGATATTCAGGTGCGTTGCACAGCCTACTTTGCGGAGCGTCTGACTGATCTCTATGGAGAGGACTATATGACACCTCCGCCGAAGTCAAAGCGCATCGCTCATGAAATCACGGCATATTGGAGATAAGAGTGCACATGAGTGAAGCAGTTGCGGCTAAAAAAAAATATCCGTCGATTGACGTACTGAGAGCAGTTTCTGCAGTCGGAATTGTCATGATGCATTTGCTATCGAAGAGTAATAATCAGTATGAGCTCGAAGGTTTTTTAGCTGAGACAGTGATCCCCTGGTTCACGCATCTTGTATATCTCTTCATGATGATTTCAGCATTCGGTATGTGCTGCGGCTATCACGAGCGTATGCTTAGAGGAACGATTGATCTGTCTTCATTTTACAGAAAAAGGGTAAGTCGCGTACTCCCTTATTTCTCTTTCCTTGTTGTTCTGGATCTTCTTTCGGATTTCAGTTTTGAGCGCCTTCTGGAAGGATTTGCCGAGGTAACTCTTGTATTCGGTTTTTTACCCGAGACCAATAAATTCACTGTCCTCGGAATCGCTTGGTTCCTCGGCATAACCTTTGTGTTTTACGCGCTCTTTCCTCTGTTTTCTGTTCTGACCGAAACAAAAGCGGCGGCATGGAAAACAATGGCAGTCGCTGTCATATTTAATTTTGCCTGCAATTATTATTTCTTCAATCGGGATCACTACCCGAACGGATTCTACGCGCGTCAGAATATTCTGTTTTCCGCAATGTTTTTTGTCGCGGGGGGTTTAGTGTATCTTTACCGGTCTTGGCTTTGTGAAAGACTGGGCGCAAAATGGCCGGTCACAATAATTATCAGCATGACCTTTACGGTTCTTTATTTCGCGCTGCCTATCATCAACAGGAATAAATATCTGCAGTATCCGTATTTTGTGCTGATTTTTGCTATGTGGCTCATATCCGCGATCGTACACGACTTTGAACTCACAGGATTTTTCGGACGATTCATTCGGCTCCTCGCAATGTACAGCATGGAGATTTATCTGACTCATATGATGATTTTCCGCATTCTTCAAAAGCTGGGGCTGAATTACTTATTTGGCAGAGGCTATATATCTTATCTCTTTACTGTTATCTTATCGATCGCCGGTGCTCTGGCAACCGCGATTGTGTTTCAAAGAATCAGGCAGATCATATCCTGCCTGCCCGGTCGCAAAAGTCCTTCTGACTTTTAAACTATGAGGTGTCATCATGATAAAAAGTATTATAAGAAATATTTTAAAACTGCTTTGGATATTACCGGTCAAAAAGAACCGCGTCGTTTTCAGGAGTTTTCAGGGAGCATCCTATTCCTGTAATCCAAAGTATATTTCCGAATATATCACGAAGAACCGCAGTGACGAATATGAACAGATCTGGCTCTTTAAGAATCCGAAAAAATATACATTCCTCAGGAAAAAAGGAATCAAAGTCATACCGCAGACTTCACTTCGAGCCGTCTACTATCTGATTACAGCCGGCTTCCTGATCGATAATCTCGGTGTTCAGTCCTATATTCCGCTCAGAAAAAAGCAGACAGTAATCAATACATGGCATGGCGGCGGATCTTATAAAAAGATTTATAAGGAAGCGACAAAAGAACATGTTGACTACCTGCAGCTCATGATGAACTCTACTACATATTTTATCTCAAGCTGCGCCAGATTTTCGGCCAATAACATCAAGTATCTTCATGATAATGCGCCGGAAAAGATCCTTGAGATCGGCATGCCTAGGAACGATATCTTCTTTGGAAATCACGACGGCATTGAGCGCAAAGTAAAAAAGAAGCTCAATATTCCGAATGATACGAAACTTGTTCTGTATGCACCGACGTTCAGAGATGATGTCGACGCATCTGTCTACGTGCTCGATGTGGATCGAATACTTGCAGCTTTGTCGGAACGCTTCGGCGGAGATTTTGTATTTCTTTTGAGATTCCACTGGTTCACCGATGACCATAACCCGTATGAGGATAACGAGCATGTGATTGATGTGACATCCTATGACGACATGCAGGAGCTTTTATATGCTTCTTCCGTCCTCATCACGGATTATTCATCCTGCATCTGGGATGCATCGCTCTCTTATAAACCCTGCTTCATTTACGCACCGGACCTTGATGTATATCTTGGGTACAGGAATTTCTTCACGCCTGTCAATGAATGGCCATTCCCGATGGCGAGAGATATCGATGCCCTTTGCGATGAGATTATACATTTTGACGAAGAACACTACAAAAAGGAAGTCGACCGGCATCACACTGAACTCGGAAGCGCAGAACATGGGACGGCATCGAGAACAGTCGTTGCGCTGATGGACAAAATTAGTCATAAAAATAGAAATTCAAAAGATACATGTGGCGGCAAAAAGAAATGTATTCTAAAATAAACGTAATAATCCGATGAGATTTAGAAAGGATATATATTTGAAGAACACACATATTTACCGTGTATTTAGAGACATGCATTTTTTGCAATTTCTTATCGCCAGCTGCATCATGGCTTTGCTGCTTGAAACGATTCTGGTAAAAACAGTGAAGCCTGTTCAGCACTATGATGAAGCGATCGCGCTTCTTTTAGGTGTTATTTTTCTGGTCAGGATTATACTTGAGCGGCATGTGGAAAAAGACGAGCTTGCTGTTATCATATTGACTATCTTTATGGTTATTCTCGGTTTCGCCGGCAATATCAGAAATGATCTGGTACACAGCAAGTATTTATGGTGCCTCGATGCTTTTAACATGTTCAAGTTCATAGCGGCTTCACTTGGGGCAGTACATCTTTTTTCCAGAACTAAACACAACGAATATATTATTCGCTATCTTGCGCTTTTTACAGAAATCGTCATATTTGTCTCGACTGTTTTTCTTTTCATTCATTCTATAACTGACATACATATGACGACGGATATTCGATATGGATTCCGCACCTATCATTTTATTTTCATGCGGGTCGGCGATTTTTATGAAGCCTGCCTCTATTTCCTTATGATCCTTTTTGCGGATCTGTATGTGGAAAAGCGAAAAATAACCTGGCTGTTTATTGGATTCACCATACTGAATATGGTGTCTACCTTCAGATCAAGACCGTTAGCATATGCCGGGCTCTTTTTCCTCTTTTATATCGCTTTTGTCATGTTCAGGGTAGAGAAGGTAAAGCTGCGCTATGCTGTGCCGATTGTACTTGCTGCGGCCATGGCATTTGCAGGACAGTTCGTATTCTATTTTTCAGGCGATAAGGCAAGAAATATCCTTCTTCGGTATGGAGTTCGTATAATGAAGGCCTATTTTCCTATCGGGTCCGGATTCGCCACATACGGAACTGCTGTTGCCAAGCAGTATTACTCCAAACTGTTCCTGCGCTATGGATTCTGGCGTTTTTACGGGACTTCCATGAAGAATCCCAACTTCCTGCTGGATGATTACTGGCCGGCAATTATGGCGGAACTCGGATTATTCGGAGCGGTTTTTATGCTCATCGTGATCCTGCTCCTGTTCAAGCGGAACATAAAAGCATGCAATAATCCATACTCGCGTGTATGCGTCTACAGCTGCTGGCTTGCCATGTTCATTTCAAGCACCGTTTCTTCCGCTTTTTTGGCGGGGACGAAAGCCATGTTAATGAGCGCACTTGTCTGTTCTTTGCTTCCGATTGTTAAGCAGGCTGCGGAAGCCGAAGACGATCAGCCTTTCCGCGACAAGTTCGTATCGTTCTGGAAGAATAACGGATTTTTGAACAGATTGAACGCCGTGCAGAGACTTGTCATGATCGCCGCGATTTTAGGAGTGTTCTGCATCGGTGTGCTGGGTATCAGAAATCGCGCGAAAATCCAGAATATGTTCTTCCCCTCGACTGTCAGGCAGGGGGCTTCTATCAGTGTAAACCCGGAGACGATGATTATCAGAGGCGGAGAGTTCGATCCGTATACTGAGGATATTCTGCTTAAGAACGCCAGACTGAGAGATATCAGCTTTAGAGACAAGTCGGTCGACTTCCTGAGGCAGGTTATCGGAGACAGATACTACACGCTGACAGATGAGGAAATCGAGGCAGTAACCGGTGAAAAAGTCATAAACGGACTGACAAAGGTCGAAGTGATGGAGAGCTCGCCGGCAGGGTCGGAAGCCGACCTCACCGCTTTCGAGACAGTCATGAGCGCGGAAGAGCGGCAAAACATCCTGGAAACCTCAAATGCCCTCGATTCGACGTTCACATTGAGCGGAGATGTCCTCAGGGAGCTGCTTAGGATCACTGTGGCAACCGCAGGGACAGGCAACTTCAGAGACCGCTTTATTTATTATTATTACACAACATATTCCGGCTATCGACTTCAGGCGAAGCGAAAGCTCAGGCTTGAAGGGTGTCACCTTCCTTCAATGATGGTCCCGGAAACTATGCCACCCGTTACCCGCGATATGGTTAAATTCGAGGCTTCGTCAAAGCGTGAACTTAACGAGAAGTATACCGCCTTTGCCAATTATCTTGGCATTACGTCCAACAACGGTTTTGGCGGAGACGGCAATGAGGACATTACATTCCAGGGTAAATGGGACAGATATGCAAGTCAGCAGCTGACTGTCAAATTTATTCACAATACTCTCTACGGTCTTTCCGTAAACAGAACTTTCAATGTGAGAATTGACGGACCGGAGATCATACTGAACGATCAGGGCGTCACTATTCTCAAAGGAAGCCGTTTTGATCCGTATGATTATGTCGATAGTGTGCTCGATGAGGACGGGAAGAACATGATGGGTCTGCTGGAAATAGATAACCAGGTGGATACGAATACACCCGGCTTCTATAATGTGACTTATTCCTGCGGTCCGAATTCGATTATTACCCTGAGAGTAAAGGTCGTGACAGACCGTGTCTACTACAGTCTGAATACCTGAAATGAAAAACGGCTCTGCAAGACGGATAATTTCCGCTGTGCAGAGCCGCTTTTTACTGTCTGTTCAGATCATTTTTTATCTGTGTCGTTGAGATCTCCGGTGTCCTCGGAAGATATACTACCTCGACGCCTTCGTCTTTCAGGAAATCGAACTTACCTTCCCAGTCATCGCCAATCACGAATGTATCAATATGGTACTCCTTAACATCAGTGACTTTCTGTTCCCAGTTTTCCTCCGGAATGACAAGGTCGACATAGCGAATTGCCTCAAGAAGTTCTTTTCTCTGCTCGTAAGGGAAGTAGCACTTCTTCTGTTTCATGTTCCAGTTGAACTCATCTGTCGACAGGGCGACGACCAAATAGTCACCGAGAGCCTTTGCTCGTCTCAAAAGGTTTATATGACCGTAATGAAGCAGGTCAAATGTTCCGTAAGTGATAACTCTTTTCAATTGAATTCCCCCTGATACATTTCATCCTGTCGGATGACATTATTTTTGTATTTAAGTTTCACGATATAAGCTGCATTGGTGTCTTTATTTCTGACTCACGATATTATAGCATCCGCTACAGATTTAAACAACTATAACTTCCCAAACGATGTTGGCGGAGCGGTCAATTATGCTAAATGTACGTTTTAAGCGTGATCTTCTTTCCGGTCCGTGTCTTCCGACTTCAGAAGATCGGAAGCATGCTGGCGAAGACTCTGAAGAGCGTCACTGTACATTTCATGGTAGAGCAGCGGAAAGGCTCGCAGTATGCGGAGAGGACCGAATATTCTGTGCCTGAGGACTGACGAGTAAATCTCAGATGAGCGTTCGCGGAGTTCATCAAGCTTTTTCTCAAGTGCCTCTTTTGTCTGCTGGATATTATCCTGGGCGGCGATCTTTGTCTCCCCGATCGCATAAGCCGCGTCATCTCTGTGCTCGGCGTAAGCGCTGAAAGCAGCCTCTTTTGTCTCATTGATAGCTGCCATTGCCTCCTCTCTGCGCTCGGCGATAGCTTCTTTGATATCTGCCCCTACCTGGACACTGGCCGGCTCAGGAATACCGGCTGCCCGGTATTTATTGTACTCCTTGTTATCAATCACATCTCCGGCGCCAAATGCCTGATCCAGAACGGCATACATGGTGTCTTCTTTGACGAGTCCGGCCTTGGTCAGCCCGGCATCCACCAGGACTTCCGCGGCAATCGATCCTCCCGCCAGCAGTTTTGTGATCTGATCGCTGACGATCCGCATGTCTTTCTGTATCTGATCAAGTTCCTCGAGAGAGCGGTTTAGTTTCAGCATAATAAGCACGCTCACAACAAAATCCGCAAAATAAGCTATGCATAGAACAAGTACGATCCATATTCCGATTGCTGCCGGCAGGAATCCCACTGTCGCTCTGTCAATGATCGGATGAGCAAGCTTGACAAGAAATACGACTCCAAGCCCCCATATAAGTGAAAACTTGAGGCAGATGTACCCGCGAAAATTGAATCTTTCGCTGCTGTAGTTCCACCACCGGGCGTGAAACGTCTTATCGAGCATATAGCCGCCGAGTAGTTCAACCATTGTGGTGAGGAAAACGCCGATGGGATACAGCATAATAATACTCACATCCTGCAGTGAGCCTCCGCTTCCGTCCACGATAAGATGAACAGCCGCGAATACAAGTACGACTCCGAAACCATATACCGGACATACAGGTCCGTTCAGAAAACCACGGTTGACCAGGCGGTGCGCTTTCATGGCGTGAAAAATGACCTCGACGCACCAGCCTGCGAATGAGTAAATCACAAAATACCACAGGATCTGATACAGAGTCATTCCGAAAAGTACTGTGTTCATGGTGATATCCTTTCCAGTATTCTAATTCATAACTAAGGCCCGTCGGAGACGAGCATATGTTATTTTAGTGTAGGAAACTAAAGTTGTCAAATATGTCAAATATTCTGAGATTTTGCAAAAAGTATGTTATAATTAGTTAAAGTAATTCGGAGGTGACGATCATGGGAAAAATTAAAAATTTTGTTACGGGTCTGTTCTCGAAAAAGAAAACAGGCGATGAAGACGAAATCATCCAGATTCAGCCTGTCGACGAGCCGGACCGTAATTTTATCGAACATGAGAGCCGCTATGACACACCGGACTATCAGGCATTTCTCAATGATATGGGCTACATTAACGCAGATGATAAAAGAGAAATTGACGAAGAGTCCGCAGATGATAAAAGAAAAATTGACGAAGGGTCTGCAGAAGATGCAGCCGGACAATCTG
>JAFWLP010000073.1 GCA_017511005.1 Clostridiales bacterium | reverse complement strand
TAGTATTTCCTCGTGATTTAAAGTAATATTCAATTGAGCCATGTACTTAACCTCCTTGATTTTTTGTCGCAATTAAAATTATACAAGGTTAAGCCACTTGGCTCTTTTATTTTGAATTTACACAATTATATGGGCACGACGTCAAATTACCTAAATCATTACCTAAAATATGATTATCAGGTAAAAATCAGGAAATGGACGATTGGCATTTTTAAACATCGAACTCGTGACATATCATTGTTCCATATATTGCGCTGTTTAATTTGGCAGTAAGATATCTTATGTCAAATGGCGTGTCTTCTTTATCGTGAGTAAACAGTATATCAAGTTCAGGAATCAACCCGGCAGCGGAATAGTTACAATATTTGATTTTGGTGTCTCTAAGATAATCAACAGATTCTTTTATCCCTAAATGTTCATGGATCTTACAGTTATCGAGCTCTTCAATATACAGAATAAAATCGGGATTGATGGATTTTGTCAATTCGGCGATGTTTATCTCAGGTTCATACTTAAAAGGAATACCCATTTCTGTGTAATAGATGGCAATATCCCGTTCAGCTGCAGATCTGTAGTAGACCCCGTTGAAAAAATTATTCTTGTATTTTGGGTGCTTTTTGTTTGCATCATTTTTCAGGCTGTCAAAAAAAGCCTTATCCATAGTAACCTGTTTTCCTTCGCTGGTACAAAAAGATCTTATTACCTTTTGAGGTTCGCATTCCAAGGGGGGTAGGCCTATGAAGTTCCTTTTCCAGATCTCTTCATAGATCCTGAGATTACTTGCAATTGAGTCTCTGACAAGTTTTATATGGTAGTTTTTCTGGCCTGACGGAGAATCCAACATATATTTGTGGCTGCCCACAACTGCCTGTTGCGTTTGGATCCCGTTTACAGTATGAGCGTGAATTCTAACAACAGGCAACTTATCAAGCTGCTTTTTGCAATAGTTTATTCTGAGAGCCAGATACTCTCTGGGAATGTATTTGTTAGTCAGATCCATGGCTTGAGTATAGATTGATGCTTTGTCGGTTTTCAAGCGACAAAATAAGACAAAAACGACAATGTCTACAAAGAGAAATATAAATGACCTTGCTGAATAAAATGCTCACATATAGAAGATGTTCACTCAAAACGAATGTAGTAATATATACAAAAACGAGGAAAAATACAGATGGAAGATAAAAAGAATAAATCGGGTTTTGCTGCTAACATGAGCGCTGCACAGAAGAGAAGGAACAGGATAATCAAAGCGAAGGAAGAGATCGCTGCTTTTCCGGAGACGCTTGCTGACCAGGCACCGAGGGGGCCTTTGCAGGTCAGGAACCAGGTCATAGGCATCCTGAGACAGTCGCCGACGGGAGGCGTTGTTATTCCCGATCCGTCATTCAGAAGTACGGATTACGGTGCCATCGAGATAGATAAGAATCACCTGAACGGCGCGCCGTTTAACATGGTCGTCGTATGTGAAGTGCTCAATCCGAATTGCGACAGGGGCGACTGCAGGGGAACAATTACCGAAGTCCTTGGTGACTATGGCAATAACGACGTGCGGATGCTCACCGTGTTAAGGCAGTTCGGACTCTCGCAGACATTTCCGGATAAGGTTCTGGAAGAAGTCGAGCCGCTGCCGGTCAATCCTGATCCGGAAGTGATAGTGAAGGAGATAACACGTGGAAGGCGCGACAAACGTGACCTGCTTACGATAACGATCGACGGTGAGGATGCCAAAGATCTTGATGATGCGATCTCCATAGAGAAGCTCAGGAACGGCAATTTCAGGCTGTATGTCCATATCGCGGATGTATCGGATTATGTAAGGGAAGGCACCATGCTCGATGCCGAGGCGTTCTCGCGCGGCACCTCTGTATATCTGGTCGACCGCGTTATCCCGATGCTCCCGCCGAAGCTCTCGAACGGTCTTTGCAGCCTTAATCCGAATGTCGACAGGCTTGCCATGACGGCTGAGATGCTGGTTGACCGCGAGGGCGGTATCTATGGCGGTGATCTCTATGAGAGCGTCATCAGATCCGACAGGAGAATGAGCTATAAGGAATGCTTCAGGATACTGACGGATCCTAAGCCTGAAGATGATGAGGAGTACGGTGAGATCATTCCGATGCTCCTTCAGATGAAGGAACTTGCCGGGATACTGAAGGCTATGAGAGACCGGAGAGGCGCGGTCAATTTCGAGATGCCCGAGACAAAGGTCATACTGAATGATGACGGCACGGTAAAGGATATAATGGCTTATCCCATCAACTTCACCAACGGAATAATCGAGTCTTTCATGATATGCGCCAACGAGTTTGTGGCTAAGAAATTCTCTGATCTGAAATATCCTTTTGTTTACCGTGTGCATGAAGAGCCCGATCCGATCAAGATCGCGAGGTTCTCTAACATTGCCAGATATTTCGGTGCATCCGGAAGACTGTCCGGAAGGATCACGCCGCTGGATGTCCAGAGATTCATGGGTACCATCGGCGACAAGACGGCTATGCCGGCTTTGGATGAACTGCTGCTCAGGTCAATGGCGAAGGCGAGATACTGTTCCGACTGTCTTGGCCATTTCGGTCTGGCTTCGAAAAATTACTGCCATTTCACTTCGCCGATCAGGCGCTACCCTGATCTTTATATACACCGGATAATCAAGAGTTATCTGCACGGTGAGAATTCGAGAAGCCATTTTGCGGGGCTTGTTGATAATGCTGCTGAGCATTCGTCCGACATGGAGCGGAATGCCGTTGATGCGGAGCGCGCATCTGACGACATCAAGATCTGTGAATACATGGCTGACAAGATCGGTGAGCACTATGGCGGTGTTATCTCATCGATAATCGATGCAGGATGTTTTGTAAGGCTCGAAAACACTGTCGAAGGATTTGTCCCGTTCAGATCATTGAGGGACCACTATTTCTTCGATGACAGATCCTACAGGGCGATTGGCGCGCACGGCGGTAAGATAATCTCGATCGGAATGCATGTCACCGTTGTTGTCGAGAAGGTCGATACGGAAGAGAACAAGATAGACTTCGCATTTGAATACGGGTTTGAAGAAGAACGCGATCCCATGGAAAGGCGCATGGCAGGCGGCAGAAAGAAGGAACCCCATAAGGCGAAGAAGGGCGGAAAGAGTGTAAGGCCAAGCGTCTCGAGAAGCAATGCGGGAAGAGGAGGAAGATCCGGTGCCGGCGGTTATGCGGGCAAGCCCAAGTCATATGGCGGCAGATCCGGCAGAGGCGGCGGAAGAGGAAGAAGATAAAAAGTTTATTGACAACGTGCTTTTGTTTGATGTAGTATTACGCATTATGCGATGACGGAGACCCCAGTAGCCACGGTATGTCGCCTTCAGAGAGCTTTGCCCCCGGGCTGAAAGGCAGAGCGGAAAGAGGCCGGCGGCGAATAACAGCTCCAGCAGCAATACGGTTTAAAGAGATTTCGCGTTTCGCGAAGTAAATCAGGTGGCACCGCGGACATGTTTTGTTCGTCCTGAACTTAAAGGAGTTTAAGTTCGGGGCGTTTTTGTTTGTGCCCCGGCAGGGAATGCAAAGCCGGGCGTTTTACTCACGGCAGGAATGAAATGCGGGGATCGGTCCCCGGAGAAAGGATCGGAATATGGCTAATCAATACAGAGACAGGATCATCAGTTCTTTGTCCGAGAAGGATGTAGGTACGGAACTCAGAGTCTGCGGATGGATCGAGAACATCAGAGACCACGGCGGCGTTTCTTTCATCGATCTGAGAGACATGTACGGTACACTTCAGGTCGTTATGCGTGACACATCTCTTCTTGACGGACTTGTTAAGGAAGAGTGCATCTCCATTCAGGGAAAGATCGAGCACAGAGACGAAGAGACATACAACCCCAAGATCGCTACCGGCACGATCGAGCTTGAGGCTCATTCAGTTGACGTTCTTGGTAAGGTTTACAGCCAGCTTCCTTTCGAGATCATGACATCGAAAGAGATCAGAGAGGACGTAAGACTTAAGTACCGTTATCTCGACCTCCGTAACCAGAAGGTTAAGGACAACATCATCTTCAGATCCAACGTTATCGCTTTCTTAAGACAGAAGATGACAGAGATGGGATTTTTGGAGATCCAGACTCCTATCCTTACAAGCTCTTCACCTGAGGGCGCAAGAGACTATATCGTTCCTTCAAGAAAGTGGAAGGGCAAGTTCTATGCTTTGCCGCAGGCACCCCAGCAGTTCAAGCAGCTGCTTATGGTTTCCGGCTTCGATAAGTATTTCCAGATCGCTCCCTGCTTCAGAGATGAGGACGCGAGAGCAGACAGATCACCGGGAGAGTTCTATCAGCTGGACTTCGAGATGTCTTTCGCTACACAGGAAGATGTATTCAGGGCAGGAGAGGAAGTCCTCACAGCTGCTTTCGAGAAGTTCGCACCCGAGGGCGCACAGGTCACAGCTGCTCCTTATCCGGTTATTTCCTACAAGCAGGCAATGCTCGAATTCGGTTCTGATAAGCCCGACCTCAGAAACCCTTTGAGAATCATCGACGTTTCGGAGTTCTTCGGGAGATGCACATTCAAGGCTTTCCACGGAAAGACAGTACGTGCGATCAACGTACATGCCAAGCTCTCCAAGGGCCAGCATGAGAAGATGCTCAAGTTCGCACAGGATGAGCTCGGAATGGGCGGCTTAGGCTACCTCGAAGTTCTCGAAGACATGAGCTACAAGGGACCTATCGACAAGTTCATCCCTGATGACATGAAGACAGAACTCAAGGATATGGCAGGCCTTCAGGCAGGCGATACCATCTTCTTCATCGCAGACAATGAGACACGCGCAAACGAGTGCGCAGGCAAGATCAGAAATGAGCTTGGCGCAAGACTCGACCTCGTTGAGAAGAATGCTTTCAGATTCTGCTTCGTCAACGACTTCCCCATGTATGAATGGGACAACGAGACAAAGAAGTACATATTCACTCACAATCCTTTCTCCATGCCACAGGGCGGCCTCGAAGCGCTTAACACAAAGAAGCCTGAAGAGATCCTCGCTTACCAGTATGACATCGTATGCAACGGCATCGAGCTCTCATCCGGCGCAGTAAGAAACCACGATCTCGAAATCATGAAGAAGGCTTTTGAGATTGCAGGATACTCCGAAGAAGAGCTCAAGACAAAGTTCGGCGCTCTCTACAGCGCATTCCAGTTCGGCGCACCTCCGCATGCCGGAATGGCTCCCGGTGTTGACCGAATGATCATGATCCTGAGAGGCGAGGAGAACATCCGTGAAGTCATTGCGTTCCCCATGAACGGAAACGCGCAGGATCTCCTCTGCGGTGCTCCGGGCGAAGTTACCGAGCAGCAGCTGCGTGAGACACACATCAAGCTCAGAGCCTGATATATGAAGATCTATTTCCTGACATTGGGATGCCGGGTCAATCAATATGAGACAGATGCCGCAAGGCGTCTGTTTCTTGATAATGGGCATGTGAATGCGGACACTCCCGAAGAGGCTGACGTCTGTATCGTCAATACGTGTTCGGTTACCGGCGAGGCCGACAGGAAGTCATATCAGATGCTGAGGCGGATGGCCAGGAACAATCCATCTGCCGTTATAGTCGCGATGGGTTGTTCTTCGGAGATATCTGACGGCGAAGTCCCGGCCGATATCGTTATCGGAACGCGGGAGAAGAATACCGTCGTATCACGTGTCGAAGAGTTCGTGGCAAATCGCGAAAAAACTGAATTGCAGCACAGGACCGGTCATGTCAGACCTGAAGTCAGCAGGACCGATGTATATCACGATTTCGGTACGGTCTTATCGCCGGAAGGCACGAGAGCTTTCATCAAGGTTGAAGACGGATGCAATAATTTCTGCACGTATTGCATCATTCCCTATGCAAGAGGCCGTGTCGTGAGCAGAAGTGAGGAAGCATGCGTAAAAGAGGCGGAATTCCTTGCGGAGAGCGGATATAAGGAACTCATCGTATCAGGGATCCATCTATGCTCGTACGGCAGGGATCAGGGTATGGATATCTCTGCGCTTCTTGAACTGCTGAAGAAGATCGATGCGGTCCCGGGAATAGAAAGACTGAGACTCGGTTCTTTGGAACCCAAGTCCATGACGCCTGAATTCATAGCCGGACTAAAGGAACTTGATCATCTCTGTCCGCATTTCCATCTGTCGCTTCAGTCAGGCTCGGATACGGTGTTAAGACGCATGAACAGGAAATATACCACAGCTGAATACAGGGACAGGGTGGATGCGTTGAGAGCGGAGTTCCAGGACATGTCCCTGACGACCGACATCATCACGGGTTTCCCGGAAGAGACAGAGGAAGAGTTTGCTGAGACAATGGCATTTGCCGAGAGCCTCAGGTTCGCCAAGATCCATGTTTTCCCGTATTCGGAGCGTGAGGGAACCAAAGCCGCCTCTATGCCCCAGATAGACATGAGTGTAAGGAAAGCACGTGCAAAAAGACTTATTGAACTGTCTGACAGGCTTGCTGCGGAATTCGCCCTTTCCATGACCGGAAGAGAGGCCGCAGTCCTTATCGAGAAGATAACTGAAAAGGACGGGAAGAAGACAGCAGAGGGCTATACCGCAAACTATGTAAGAACATTCGCGGATGTCGGCGGCAGAGACGACCTGTCGCGCGGTGACATCGTAAACGGAGTCATTACGGGCACCGAAAATGAGAGCTGTCTGATTAGGATTATCTGACGATAATAGAATTTTTATCAAAATCTTAATATAATTTAACAATTCCTGTGTTAGAATGAAAATGTCGTAGAATACTTCATTTGGAGGTCGCCAGTGGACAGCAACACGGCAAAATTTGATCTATCCGGTGACAGAACCGCTGATGTACACGCTTTAATGTCGTATGTGTTAAGCGCGCTCAAGGAGAAGGGTTACAACCCTATCAATCAGTTGGTCGGATATTTTATCTCCGGTGATCCGACATACATTACAAACTATAAGGGAGCAAGAGGCCTCATAAAGAGGATTGACAGGGACGAGCTCCTCGAGGTAATCATCAACGATTATTGCTCAAGGCTGTAAAAGGGTTTAAGATACCCTGGTAAGCATTAACGGCGGCTTATGCCGCCTTATTTTTTGATAAAGGTCATCAGCACGGAATGGTGCAAGGAAAGGTCATCATTCCGTATTTTCGAAAGGGGAACGTTAAATGGGCAAAGCTGCCGGAAGAGTTATGGGGATAGACTTCGGAACAAGGCATATCGGCATAGCCGTATCCGACGAATTGAGAGTTATCGCGAGGGGTATCGAGACCGTCAACTGGAACGGAGAGGATCCCGAGTGGGCTCTTAACCGCATCTGTGAGATCATTAAGGAGATGGAAGTCAACGCCATAGTTATCGGGAGACCTGCGAGGACTGACGGCACGAGATCGGAGACGCAGGACAAGGCTGAAGCTTTCGGTGCCGGGCTTGCCGCAAGATGCGGGATCGAGCCCGTCTTCAAGGATGAGCGTTATACCACGGTGCTTGCCTCAAGATATCTTCACGAGAGTAACATAAAAGCCAAGAAACAGAAGAAGGTCATAGATCAGGTCGCGGCTGAGATTATTCTTCAGGATTACCTTAATATGCTATAATTAGGCATTATGATTATATATAAAATACAATCGTGCAGCTAAGGAGAGATAATATGGCAGACGAGAATATGAACAATGAGAACGGCCCTACCGATGAGCTTATAGAAGCCATCGCGCAGTTAGAGGACGAGAATGACAGAATGATCGAGATCACCGACGAAGAGACCGGTGAGAAGAGAAAAGCTTATGTCGATCAGACTTTCCAGTTCAACGGAAAGACATATGTTGTCCTGATAATCGATTCCGAAGAGGAAGGCGAGGAAGAGGACAGTTATTACTACATCATGCGTTTTGTCGATAAGGGCGGTGAAGTCCTGCTCGAGAATCTTGTCGGCAAGGAAGCTGACGTGATCTACGATTATTACGACAAACTCTGCGAAGAACTTTACGGCGACGATGAAGAATCAGAAGACGAGTAACAAACCGACGGGTCTTAAGAAGAAGATCGCCATAGAGAAGGACCGTAAGGCCAAGCTCGCCGGCGAGCATCTCAAAGACAGCAAGAACGAGGAACTGATCGTGCTTAGAGATCCTTACAGCAAGAAGGATTACTATATGTCGCGTATTGATTCGTTCACGCTTCTTAAGACCGAGTATGTCGTCATGTTCAACTATGTGCCTGATGACGGAAGTCACTCAAAGCCTGAACTGGTCATTATGCGTACGGCCATCGGCGAGAACGGTGACAGAGTCTATTATTCGATCAAAGACGGAGAAGAGCTCGAGAAAGCCTTTGTATATTTCATGAGAAGGTATTACGGGGCTCAGGCGCCGGAGACCAGGTCCAGGAACGGGGTATCCTCCGGAGAATAGAAGTAAAAATGAGTTTTTGGCAGAAAGCCCTGTTAAAATCTACGGTAATACTGAGAGCGGCTTTGGCGCTGGCTCTTTTTGTCTGTGTTACTTATGCGGCTTCTTTCGCGTTTTTTTATCTCAAGATAGACCGCGATATCTACAGGGGAGCTTTCAATTTCGTCACATGTCTCCTTGTATTCGTTTTGATGTTTGTTTTTCATAAGCTTGGTTCCATCGGTTCAGAACCGCTGATCAAGCTCAAGAAGCTTGGTCCGGATCAGGTTGCGGCGACAGTGATCATCGGATTGGGAATGCTGGGTTTCGTTGCGACTTACCTCGGTGTTACCGAAATGTTTGCAGAGAGCAGGGAAACCGTTAACGAAGCCGTTGAGGAGTACCGTGAAAGCGTTGACAGATTCGCGGATGTTCCGCAGGTGGTAATACCCGTGTGGGATACGATCCTTTATGTCTTTACACTGTGTTTTCTGGTGCCGGTGACCGAGGAGATGACTTTCAGGGGCGTTATCTACGGCCAGCTCAGGCAGGGATTCGGTCCGCTGCTTACCGTGATCTTAACTTCACTGACTTTCGGTCTCTTGCACGGGGTTTCCATCCATGTCGGTTACGCATTGGTTTGCGGTCTGATAATCGCCTTTTGCTATCATCTTACCGACAGTCTTGCCGCTCCGGTGATACTCCATATGGTGTTCAACATTTTCGGTTCCGGAATTCCAACATTAATGTCAGTCGAATATTTCGGGATACCGGATGATGTCACGAAGTCATTCATGGCAGGTGTTAATACCACTTCGATACTTTTCATGCCGGTATCGGTCCTGGCATTTGCATATCTTATAAGCGTAAAGCGGAAGAAGGCAAAGCAGGCTGCGGAGGCTGCCGTTACTGTGGAAACACCTGCTGAGGTACAGGAAACAGATTCCTTAGATGATGCTCAGACAAAAGAAAATGTGTCTGCAGCAGATAATGACGGCGGAAGTGAGACGGTATCATGAAGAAACATGCGCGCCTGACATTCGGAATAACAAAGAAGACGCGGTTCGCGGCAACGATGGTGGTCATTGCCGTCGTGCTTGTCTTGGCTCTGATCGTGCTTGGTTATGTAGGTGTTTTCGGATTAAGATCCGAGCTCTGTGAGGTGTCGGTCACGACGGACAAGGCAGGTGATTCTTTCGGAGGAACAGGCATCAACTGTGACCTGATCCCGAATATCAATCTCATCAGGGATGCGTCTTTTGAGAGTTCAACCGATTATGCGAGCATGCTCGTGGCAGGCGCTTCCGAAGGAAGCATTTTCATGACGCCGGATGCCGTTGCTTCTTCCGGTTATGATACAGCGTCCTGCTCGGGAGATACGGCAAGGATCCTGTCGATCGACAGTGACGGTGTAATGAGCGAGAAATTCACGGGAACCATTACCGGGTTCAAGCCTGCCAGACTCGGTGTCGTCACACTGATAAAGGATACAAAGGACCTCTGGGATGAGGACCGCATCAGTGAGATGGCTTTTTACGGCAATACGGTCATAGCGTTAACCGGTAACGGAAGGATCATATATGATGTCATGAACAGCCAGCTCTCGGGCGTGGTTGACGCGGATGAGCGATTTGCCCTGATCGAATCAAATGATACAGGTGTTGTTGCCGTAGGACAGAGCGGATCGGTCTATTATTCGCAGGATGCAAGGAATCTTGTTCATTTATTTGATGCGGGATCACTGAATGCGGAGAGCAGATTCTGCGGTATCGGAAGCAGCGGTTCGACGTTTGCCGTCTGCTACAGCGACGGAACCATCGTAACGGTAACAAACGGAAAAGTGGCTTTATCAAGGCTGCCTTGCACGGATGTGACCGCATTTGTCTCTGACGGTGAGAGATTCCTCGCAGTTGATGTAGAAGGCAGCATATATTCATCTTCCAACGGAATGATCTATGAGACGGCAGGAAACTCGGAATGGCTTAAGGATGCAAAGGATCCGCTTATCTGCGCTGCAGAAGGTGTTTACTGCATTGTTATTGACAACGAAAAGGAAGTCCTGATAAGGACCTCTGAATCGGGCTGTGTTATTGAAGAAAAAGACATATCGAAGATCACGGGATCGAAAGTCAATTCGGTATTCCTGACTGATTCCGGTCTTATAGTTGCGGGAACGACCGACAAGAAGGCGTTTGCAATTAATCTTAACACCGGAAAGACCGCGGCCCTGGCTTCGGAGAACATCATCATCGAGAACATAATCGGTGTTACCGGCGACAAGGTCTATTACGATTCAGGCAAGGATATCTATAAGTCGCAGATCCTGTCTGAACTTACTGTCGAGGGTAATCTTGACGGTGTTGATATCATAGCTGATGACATCCTCGTTGCGGGACATCTGAAAAAGGCAGCCGGCGGAACGGTCAGAGTATCGGAAAGCAACGGTGAAGCATGGAGCATATCTGATGATTCTGCGTGGAATGTATATGGAAACGGAACAAGCGTAACTTCGACAGACAGGGCGAACAGCGGTAGATTCGGCGCAAGGCTCATAGGAAACGGAAGCGGTGTTCATGCGATGATACAGGAGCTTCCCGGCTCTGCAAAAGACAACTTCACCGCAGGTACTTTCTACAGGTTAAGCTTCTACGCCATGTCCGACAGCAGTCCGGAAAAGGCTTATTGCTGGATCGAAGGCGACGGCTTCGGAAGATATGGTTTTGAACTTACGCAGATAGGCAGGAATTACAAGTATTTCAGTTATGTTTTCGCCGTTACAGATTATATGATCGATGCAGAGAATATAAGGATCAACGTAGCCATGGAAGGCTCCGGCAATATACTTCTGGACGACTTCTATCTTGGTCCTGACAGCTATGACACGGCAGGTATCCCTCAGTACTATTCGGATACGCTGGCATCGGGAAGACCTTCTGCGGTACGGCTTAACAACCTCAATATAGGAAGTTCCGGTTTCGCGGCCACATCACTGTATCTCATGAGTGCCGATTCGGTATCCTGTGGTGTGAATGGCACGTCTAGCAAAGCCGGCTACAGCAGCTCAGATGCGGTTCCTTTATCCGCATATGACGGCAAAGCCGTATCGACCTCTCTCGAGGACAGCCTGAAGCTTGTTAAGAAATGCAGCTCATCACCCTGGTTTGTAATCGGACCTTATGTCGATCAGGGAGATATCGACAAGCTGCTGGAATATCTCTGCGGCTCACTGACATCGGAATACGGCGGACGAAGGATCGATAACGGAACCGCACTTCCGTGGAGCAGGCAGTTTACGAGATTCTATATCGAGATAAATGACAGCGGTAAGGTGTTCAAGAGTGACGTTCAGAAAGCAGCTTACGTTAATTACGTTATCTCGATGTTCTCGCAATCCGAATACTTCAGTGACATTAAGGATAAGACACTGTTCCTGGACGGCATGACCTATGACGGCGGAACGATGATGTCCGATGCCGACAACCATACAATGGGCATCAAGCTCGTTGCCTACGACAGCACGGCAACATATATAGACAACATCAACACCGATTATGTGCTTGCGCGCTATGATTCACCGCATGTCGTCTCCGGCAGCAACAGCGGTGAGTACATCAACACATTGGACACGAGCGGAAGCAATTGCGGCCGGATCGTTTCCGCGATCATCACCAAAGAGGCGGATTTTGCCGAGATGTTCCTTTTCGACGCATCGGTTGACTTTGTGCCGTCGAAATATACGGACAAGGAGATGTTCGTCGGCAAAGACGAGTTTATCAACATGATGACCGTATCTGGTCTTACGGCAGATTTTGCCGGGTTTGACGAGCTTTTTATCAACATCAGGGAACCTTTGGACCAGACTTCAACACAGAGTGTCGACCAGTTTATGTCCAATACGGTTTCTGCATGTTTCAGCAGGGGGTCACAGGCTTATCTGATCATTGCCAATCCGTCAAGTTCGCAGCAGAGTTTCCTCATAAACGACAACAAGCTGGGACGCTCCGACAGTGTTATAAGGCGTTATGATGAGAAGGGAAGGCTCATTAACGAGAGGACCATGAGATACGAGCATCTGCGTCATATCCTTCAGCCCGGTGAATTCATTATCGTGGAAGTAAGCGTCAAGGATAACAAGGCTGATAACTGATCAGCCGCGGATATGTTTCCTGTACGATAAATGCCGGATAGCGGGATCAGTCACCGGATACCAGTCTTATCATTTCTCCGGATACTTTTGCGCTGTTTCTCTTCCAGTTCTTGCAGATCCTGACCGCGGTGGCTTCATCATCGACCGTAACGGTTGCGGAGAAGGGGTTTCCGTCAACAGAACATTGAAGGACGACACGGAATTTCCTGTCGTCTGTCAGCTCAATGGAAGCATTTATTCCGGAGTTTTTGGATATGTCTTTGATTATCGCCGCCGATGCTTCGTCAAGATGTGCCAGCAAAGACGTGTTCAGTGAAGAGATAAGATCCTTAAGCACGGCTCTGCCACCGTCCGTAAGCGTCAGATGCTCGGTGGATCCGACTGCTTCCCCCGTATATTCGCCGGAACTGCTCTTGTCCATCAGATTGCCTGATATAAGTTCCTCGTAAGCACGTGAGAACGTGAAAAAATCAGTGTAGAGTGATTCCATGCATTTCTCCATCAGGAGGTTATAGCTTACGCCGGGAGCACGGTCCACGAGATAGAGGATCTGTATTTTCGATTCCGCGATAGATATGTCAGACATGTGTAAATCCTTAGCAAATGTAATGAAATCCTGATTTAATTATACTCGTAAATCGATTTTTACGGGTGTATACTCTGTATGATTTTTGAATAAACCTGTAAGGAGAATACGAAAATGATCACATTTGATTACCAGAACGCCCTCGACTTCATCGGCGGCGAAGAGGCAGTCGCTAGAATGGAACCCCAGGTAAAAGCCGCTTCTGATATGCTTCACAAGAAGAACGGTCCCGGAAATGATTTCCTCGGTTGGCTCGACCTCCCGACAAACTATGATAAAGAAGAATTCGCACGCATCCGCAAGGCTGCTCAGAAGATCAGAAGAGATTCTGACGTCCTTATCGTAATCGGTATCGGCGGTTCGTACCTCGGTGCGCGTGCCGTTATCGAGCTCCTTGGCCATTCTTTTGCCAATGCAGCTTCCAAGAAGGTAAGAAAGAGCCCGCTCATTCTTTTCTGCGGTAACTCCATCAGCGCAACATATCTTGCTGACATGATGGACATCATCGAAGGCAAGGAGATCTCTCTCAATATCATCTCCAAGTCAGGCACGACAACAGAGCCTGCCATCGCTTTCCGTATCCTCCGCGCTTACATGGAGAACAAGTACGGCAAGAAGGGTGCAAAGGAAAGGATCTATGCCACTACTGACAAGGCAAGAGGAGCCCTGAAGGGTCTTGCAGACAAGGAAGGCTATGAGAGCTTCGTAGTACCTGATGATGTCGGCGGAAGATTCTCCGTTCTTACAGCAGTCGGTCTTCTTCCCATCGCTGTTGCAGGCATTGACATCAGAGAACTCATGAAGGGTGCCAAGGATGCTTCCAAGGCTTACAAGAAGCTCCCTCTGTCAGAGAATCCCTGCTATCAGTATGCCGCAGTCCGCAACTGCCTGCTCCGTTCCGGTTATTCCACGGAGGTTATGGTCAACTATGAGCCTTCCTTCCACTTCATGACTGAGTGGTGGAAGCAGCTCTACGGTGAGTCTGAAGGAAAGGATAGAAGAGGAATCTTCCCGGCAGGTGTTGATAACACGACGGATCTACACTCCATGGGCCAGTTCATTCAGGATGGCGCTAGGATCATGTATGAGACAGTCGTTCAGATCGACAATCCCAGAAGAACATTTGAGATCCCCAATGACAAGACCAACCTCGATGGTCTTAACTTCCTCTCGGGCATGGACATGAACGAAGTTAATGCTAAGGCAATGCAGGGAACCATCCTTGCGCACGTTGACGGCAAGGTTCCGAATCTCCTGATCCATATGCCTGACCAGACAGCTTACTCTCTGGGTGAACTTATCTATTTCTTCGAGAAGGCGTGCGGCATCTCAGGTTATCTCCTTGCCGTTAATCCTTTTAACCAGCCCGGTGTTGAGGCTTACAAGAAGAACATGTTCGCTCTTCTCGGCAAGCCCGGTTACGAAGACCAGAAGGCTGCTCTTGAGGCAAGGCTCAAGAAATAATCCTGCAATTAAAGCAATTGCTTTGAACTTTGAACGGTACAGGGGGTTCACGTGGTGGCCCCCTGTATCTGTTTTATGGATCGGTACATCAGGTGTGTATTGAACACTAATATCAAAAATGTTTATACTATTGTTCAGAATAAGATATTCCAATGGGAATTGGAGTATGAATAGATTAACGGGGTATCTATGAGAATAAAGTTTTTGTCAGTTGTAATGGCAGTTGTTATGGTTGTGGTATGTCTCACCGGTTGTTCCGGCAATTTTTCTAAGAGTGCTTTTATAAGTGCTGCAAAGAAGAATGGTATGGAAGAAATCAAGGATACCACAAAACTCAACAAAATCTGGGCAGAACCTGGAGAGACGCTTGCATTCTGCTACGATATAGAAAACATGCATATTTTCGAATCCGTGGGCGCCCCGCTTACGGAATATGTCTCTATAAAGGATGTGAAAGAATGTGCAATGGCTGTCGAGAGCATAGGAAAAACCGACAGCCACGGCAGATGTTCGACACGTGTCTTTTATCTGACCGTCAAAGATAATGAGACTGCAGAGAAGCTCTATAATTCAGCCAAAAAACCGCTCGTGAAGCCTGAAGAAGGCCAGAAGAATGGCGTAACATATACTATAAGCTATCAAGGTCCCAAAACCTCCCAGAATAAGGACTCAACAGTTGAGCTTGCAATGGGCGTTTATTTAAAGGACAATCAGATCGTTTGGATTCGCAGTGATTTTGATGACACATTGAAAAACAAATCCGTTGAAGGCTTTTGCAGTTCACTCGGGTTAGTATCACCTTATTCACTTAAATAAGCATAGACACTTATCTCGCAACCCTTGCGAGCAAGTTGCTCGATCGCGTGTTATATTATTCGCTTCGCTCATATGAAGCAAACTTCTCACAACCCTTGCAAGCAAGTTGCTCGAATGTTTGCTATAATAATGCGCGAATTTATTAATAATGAGGTAGATACTATGATTTCAACACTCGAAAACGGCGCCTGGTTATTAAACGGCGTTGAACTCATCGAAGATTCCGGCAGCGCAGCTGAGGAAGTTGCAGCTAAGTCAGGCAAGGCGGCAGACAAAGCAACTGCAAAGCAGGGTACCATCGCTTACGGTATCCTCAAGGATCACAACACATCAGACAATATGGATCAGCTCAAGATCAAGTTCGACAAGCTGACTTCACATGACATCACATATGTAGGTATCATTCAGACCGCAAGAGCTTCAGGACTTGAGAAGTTCCCGATCCCTTACGTTCTTACTAACTGCCATAACTCACTTTGCGCAGTAGGCGGAACGATCAATGAAGATGACCACATGTTTGGTCTTACGGCTGCTAAGAAGTACGGCGGAATCTATGTACCTCCCCATCAGGCAGTCATCCACCAGTATGCAAGAGAGATGCTCGCCACATGCGGCGGTATGATCCTCGGTTCCGACTCACACACTCGTTACGGTGCTCTCGGTACAATGGCAATGGGCGAGGGCGGACCTGAGCTCGTTAAGCAGCTCCTCTCTCAGACATACGACATCAAGATGCCTGACGTTATCGCCATCTATCTCACAGGTGAGCCGATGAAGGGCGTAGGTCCTCAGGACGTTGCTCTTGCTATTATCGGCAAGGTATTCAATTCCGGATACGTTAAGAACAAGGTAATGGAGTTTGTAGGCCCCGGTGTTGCAAGCCTCTCAGCTGATTTCAGGATCGGCATCGACGTAATGACAACCGAGACAACATGCCTTTCTTCCATCTGGCAGACAGATGAGAAGACAGAGCAGTTCTTCGACATTCACGGCAGAAAGGACGACTACAAAAAGCTCGCTCCTGCTGACGTTACATATTACGATGGCGCCGTTATCGTTGATCTCTCGACAATCAAGCCTATGATCGCCATGCCTTTCCATCCTTCGATCGCTTACGAGATCGATTATGTTAACGCAAATCTCGAACAGATGATCCATGAGACAGAAGAGAGAGCAAAGGTATCTTTCGGCGACAAGATCGAGTATTCACTTCAGAACAAGATCGTTGACGGCAAACTCCTGGTAGATCAGGGAATCATCGCGGGATGCGCAGGTGGCGGATTCGAGAATATCTGCGCTGCTGCTGACATAATGAAGGGCAAGTACATCGGTTCAGACAAGTTCACGATGTCCATCTATCCCGCGTCCACACCTGTTTACATGGAACTCGTAAGAAACGGCGTTGCAGCTACTCTCCTCGAGACAGGCGCGATCCTTAAGACGGCTTTCTGCGGCCCCTGCTTCGGTGCCGGAGACACACCTGCAAACAACGCATTCTCCATCCGTCACTCCACAAGAAACTTCCCTAACAGAGAAGGTTCAAAGGTTCAGAGCGGTCAGATCAGTTCTGTTGCACTCATGGATGCAAGATCCATTGCCGCAACAGCTGCAAATAAGGGCGTTCTCACGCCTGCAACAGAGTTCACGGGCGAGCTCAACAACTACGCTTACACATTTGACAGCAAGATCTACGCCAACAGAGTATTCGATTCCAAGGGCGTTGCAGATCCTTCCACGGAGATACAGTTCGGACCCAACATCAAGGACTGGCCGAAGATGGAAGCACTTCCGGAGAACCTCGTTCTCCAGGTCGTATCCGAGATCCACGATCCCGTTACGACAACAGACGAGCTCATTCCTTCAGGCGAGACATCTTCATACAGATCCAATCCTCTTGGGCTCGCAGAGTTCACACTCTCACGTAAGGATCCTGAGTATGTTGGACGCGCCAAGAATATCCAGAAGGCTGAGACAGCACTTGTTGCCGGTGAGCACGCTTGCCAGGCAGTAGAAGGCCTCCACGATGTAATGCAGGTCGTAAAGACTATCGTTCCTTTCGAGAAGGCTGACACAAAGATCATCGGCTTCGGTTCATGCATCTTCGCTGTTAAGCCCGGTGACGGCTCCGCGAGAGAGCAGGCTGCTTCCTGCCAGAAGGTACTCGGCGGATGGGCTAACATTGCTAACGAGTATGCAACTAAGAGATACAGATCCAACCTCATCAATTGGGGCATGCTGCCTTTCATCATCGAGAAGGGCGATCTGCCTTTTGCAAACCTCGATTACATTCTCTTCCCGGGAATCAGGACAGCAGTCGAGACCAAGGCTGATACGATCAGGGCAATCGCCATCAAGGGTACTGAGACAAAGGAATTCACTTTGACTCTGGGCGACCTCACAGACCGTGAGCGTCAGATAATCCTTGACGGATGCCTCATCAATTTCAACCGTCAGAAATAAGAAATTATGTGGGGTGCCAAAGCGGCACCCCTTTACACATTACGGAACATGAACGAAAAACCGGCACCCCGTAAAAGGAAACAGCAGATCACTTTCAATTACATCTTCAAGCAGTGGATCGTCCCGCTGTTCTTTATAACCGTGGGTGCGGTCGTGGCCGCATTCGCGCTTGAGGAATTCCTCGTGCCTTTTACGATCCTTGACGGCGGTGTTGTCGGTATTTTGATGATCGTAAGCCAGCTGTCAGGATTGCCCCTGGGCGTTCTCACGATAGTTCTGAACGTGCCTTTCATGTTCGTGGGATATAAGAGACTCGGTAAGAGATTCCTTATCAAGGCTGTTTATGCCATGCTCATGTTCTCGGTGTTCCTCGGTGTTTTCGAGGACATGAAAGCAGTTACGGAGCAGGAGATCCTGGTGGTCGTATTCGGAGGCCTTCTCCTGGGCGTCGGTGTGGGTCTGATCTTAAGACACGGCGGATGCCTTGACGGCACCGAGATAGTGGCGATGCTCCTTTCCCAGAAGACCGAGTTCTCGGTAGGACAGATCGTGCTCTTCTTCAACATAATCATATATGGCGTCGCGGGTCTGCTTTTCGGACCTGACAGGGCACTGTATTCGCTGCTCACGTATTTCATAACATCGAAGATAATCGATATCGTCGAGAACGGAATGGAGCAGGGCAAATCCGTCATGATAATCACGGATCACGGTAAGGATATTGCCGATGCCATCTATACACAGCTCGGAAGAACATGCACGCAGATGGAAGGCAAGGGCATGGTAAGCAACGGCAAGAAAACCGTTCTTTACTGTGTTATCACGAGAGTCGAAGTTCCTGCTATAAAGAAGATAATAAGCGATGCGGACGTGTCTGCTTTTGTCACTATATCAGACGTTTCCGAGATTGTCGGAAATCACATAAAGAAAAAGAAAAGTGCCGTTCACAGGAAGTGAACGGCACACCGTGATCGTATCCGTAACCGGGATTACTTCTTGCCGAATGTATTGTTCAGGGCATCAACATCGGGAAGATCAACATTAACTTTCTTCTCTACTGTCTCGATAGCCTGATTAGCAACCTTCTTTGCATTCTCATCTTTTGCAACTGCTCCAAGCGCTTCCTGTGCAGCGTCTTTTGCCTTGTTGATATCAATATCCATAAAGATACCTCCCGTATGATTTGATATAATCATTTTAGCACTTTTGTATTGCGGGTAATAATGTAATGAGTTCAAAATTGATCCTTCCTGAAAATATTGAGAAGCTTATCGCCGGTCAGGTGCCGGAAGCAAACAACACCGGTTATTCTGATGCAAGTGTATATGTGCTTGACGACATGGTGCTTAAGATCGAGAAGATAAATGAGAATAACGATGACACTGTTGAAGTAATGAAGTGGCTTGAAGGAAAGATTCCCGTTCCGAAGGTTATCTGCTGTGAGAAGGACTCCCGATACCAGTATCTTCTCATGAGTAAGATACCCGGGAAAATGAGCTGCGACAGATACTATATGGAACATCCTGAATTCCTATACAAAACGCTTGCGGGAGCAATGAAAATGCTGTGGGATGTTGATGTGTCCGCATGCCCCCGTGACATGAATCTTGATGCTGAATTAAAGGAAGCAAAACGCCGTGTTGAGAATGGCCTTGTCGACATGGAAATGACCGAGCCTTCGACTTTCGGCGAAGGCGGATTCAAAGATCCGGAAGAATTATTGGAATGGCTCATGAACAATAAGCCTGACTATGAACCTGTTCTTTCACACGGTGATTTCTGCCTGCCGAATCTGTTTATAGATGGCGGGAGCTTCAGCGGTTTTATCGATCTGGGTTCAACGGGAAAAGCCGATAAATGGAAAGATATCGCGCTTTGTTACCGGAGCCTTAAACATAACGCTGAAGGATTTTACAGCGAAAGGACTTATCCCGGAATCAATGCCGACAGGCTGTTTGATGAACTTGATATCGAACCGGACTTTGAGAAGATACGTTATTACATCCTTCTGGATGAATTATTCTGATAGGAGCGGTTATGGCGGTTTGTGTTTCAACTGAAGTTATGAGAGCCAGTGACAGATGGACCATTGAGAATCTCGTTCCGTCAAAAGAACTGATGGAGAGAGCGGGGAAAGCGATCTTCTCTCAGGCCGAATGGAAAGGTCCGGTCGGGATCATCTGCGGCAAAGGAAACAATGCCGGTGACGGATTTGTGGTTGCTTCTCTTCTGAAAGATCACGGAACAGAATGTGAGATCGTTCTCCTGTATAAAGACGCGTTCTCTGAGGACGGGCGTTTCTTTTTTGATAAATGTGTTGAGAAAGGTATCCCTGTTGTCACGGATGCCGATTACGGCAGATATAACACGATCCTTGACTGCATTTTCGGAACAGGGTTTAAAGATGAAGTAAAGGAGCCTGCGAGAACTGCGATCGCAAAGATAAATGCATCAAATGCATACGTCGTGAGTGCCGATATCAACAGCGGACTTAACGGCGACACGGGCCTGGGTGACCTGTATGTGATCTCTGATCTGACTGTCTCCATCGGCACTTTCAAGTACGGGCATTTCCTCGGAAATGCTGACACCGCAATGAAGAAAAAGGTAAACTGTGACATAGGGATAAAGATCATAGGCGAGACAAAAGGAATTGAAGATGGATCAGAAAGAATATCTTAAGCTTATAGATGACACGATAAGCAACGGAAAATATAAAGCTGACTGGCAGTCGCTCTCCGGTCACAAAACACCTTCGTGGTACACGGAAGCCAAACTCGGCATATTTATCCATTGGGGCATATACAGCGTTCCCGCATATGCATGTGAATGGTATCCGAGATGGATGTATTGTCCGGGTGCCCGTGAATACGAATTCCACAAAGAGCATTTCGGTGATCCGAAGGACTTCGGATACAAGGATTTCATCCCGATGTTCAAAGGTGAAAAGTTCGATGCCGGTAAATGGACAGAACTCTTCAGAAAAGCAGGTGCAAGATACGTCATGCCCGTATGCGAACATCATGACGGATTTGCGATGTATGACTCTGATCTTAACCGTTGGAACGCTGCGAAAATGGGCCCGTGCAGAGACGTGATCAAAGAGATCCGTGAAGCGTGCGAAGAAAAGGGCCTGGTATTCTGCGGATCTTCCCACAGGGCGGAGCACTTCTTCTTCATGAACATGGGCAGGACAATAGAATGTGATGTCAATGATGAGGAATACCGTGATTTTTACGGTCCCGCTTATCTTTGTCCGGAGCTTTTCGATACAGCCGTCTTCCATACGCTTGAGGATGTTTTCTCTCCCGCCCAACCTACTGAGGAATGGCTCGAGGACTGGCTTGCAAAAACATGCGAAATGATCGACAGATGCAGACCTGTGATCCTGTATTTTGATACGTGGATACAGAATGCGGCATTCAAGCCTTATCTCAAAAAGGTATGTGCTTATTACTATGACCGTGCAGAAGAATGGGGGAAGGAAGTTACCATAAACTATAAGCATGAAGCATTCCCGCCGACCGTGGCAACTTTTGATGTCGAGAGAGGCGCACTGACTAATATATCTCCCGTTCCGTGGCAGACTGACACCGCTATCGGAAAGAAGTCTTGGGGCTACATCGAAGATAATGAGTTCAAACCCGCCAGACAGATAATATGTGATCTGATCGACATAGTCAGCAAGAACGGTATGCTGCTCATCAATATCGGTCCAAAGCCGGACGGAACGATTACTGAAGAAGAGACTGCCGTCCTGAATGAACTTGGGGAATGGATGAGCACCAACGGCGAAGGTATCTACGGCACAGTTCCGTGGAAGGTCTTCGGTGAAGGTGAGACCAATAATTCTGCCGGATCTTTTATGGATAACGAAGAGAAGCTCTTCACGTCAAAGGATTACAGATTCACCTATAAGAACGGATATCTTTATGCTTTCTGCATGAGACCTGATTCGGAGATATTTGCGATAGATTCGTTAAGGATAAAAGGTGAGCGGGATATTGTTACGGGTACCGTTGAAGTTCTTGGTGATCATTCGGTGACCGGTGTGAAACGTGACGGCAATTGTCTTACTATTACGCTTGATAAAAAGCCGGAATCGGATAAACCGGTCTGCTTTAAGATAGAAATGAGTTAATCGCTTAAGCCGGGGATAAGGAATTACGGATAGATGAAGAGAATATTGTGCGCACTTATGATCATGGTTCTTACCCTGTGTTTATCAGGATGTTTTCAGCCGCTTGACAAGGACGGCATGGTATATGAGGAACCGCCGTCGATCGAGGTTCTGAATATAACGAACGAGGATGTTTTCGATACCGGATATTACGGTATGCAGTTCAAATACGATGACAGGGAACCGACATATGCCGAGAAGATAACGGTTACCGTTTATTTCAACAGACGGACTGATCTTGATACTGACTGGGCAGTGTATGTTTCCGATTACGAACTCCCGGTATTAAATGAAAGCTATATCAAATATTCCGAGCCTGATCTGTACAACGAAGGAAATATGGAGATAGTTTCAGGACAGTGGATATACGTCCGGTGCACATGCAATTCGGCAACTTCTGATGCGCCTTCGAAAGCAAGCTTTGAAGCGAGCTATTTTGCCGGAACCGGAAACGTGATCTCTTATTCTCCGGATGAGGAATACAAGAGATTTATTGATGATGTTTCCATGTATCCCATGCCTGAAGAACTGCATTATTATCCTGCAGATGTGACGGGTGACGGTGTTGAAGACAGATGCATTTCGTTTGTGTGGGGAAGCGGCATGGTGAGAGTCGTGTGCGCCGTTTATGACATGCAAAATCATGCCGGTTATGAACTTAATCATTACTTCTGCGATTACAGTATCAAAGGGGTGGAAGACGGCCGTCTCATTGTGGAGAAAAGTGAGCATGATCAAGATGCGAAGAAGATCACCGGAACTGTAAAAGTTGTTGACGGCGAACTGGTGTTTGTTGCGGAATGATAGATACTTGTTTGGAAAGTTTTATTCGGGATTAGGCGGCCTGGACTGAAGTGGCAACGAAATATTGCCGGGTGTGCCGATTAGCGTACGGATTTTCGCGAAAAACAGTACGGTTAAGAGCAAAACTCCTGATATTTGCTCGCCGGCGTACCGTTTTGAGGAGAAAATGGTACGCTTTTTTGCACTCGTTCTTGCAGGCCGAGCTTAGTTTCATTTACTGTCAATCTGTTAAACTAAATAAACAGGGGCTTCTCATTTTGAGAAGCCCCGCTTTCTAATACCTTTGTTTTGTCAGTGATTATTTCGCAACGATGTTTGCGATCCTTCCCTTAACGTAGATGAACTTGACGATCGATCTTCCGTTCAAAGCTCCTGCAAGTCTATCGTCGGCGTTAACGATTGCCTCGACTGCAGCCTGGTCAGCCTCGGCGGGAATGTTTACCTTGAACTGGACTTTGCCGTTGATCTGAACTGCGATCTCGATCTCGTCCTTTACAAGAGCGCTCTCGTCAACTTCAGGCCATTTCTGGTTATAGATCGAATAGCTGTTGCCCAGTGCTTCGCACCAGAGTTCCTCAGTGAAGTGGGGAGCGAAAGGTGCAAGGAGGAGAACGAGCTTCTCTGTTGCATATCTCTTGAATTCAGCCTTTGCAGATGCGTCCTGGCCGTACTTTGTAATGGCGTTAAGAAGCTCCATCATACGTGCGATAGGAGTGTTGAACTGGAACTTCTCGATATCTGCCGTTGAACTCTTGATAGCATAGTTGATGGCATAGTTAAGTTCTTTGTCTGCTGATGTCATTTCAGCCTTTGCGGGAACTGCAGAAGACGAAGCGTCTGCACAGTCTGCGACACATGTCTCGATCCTTCTGAAGAACTTGACGATGGCCTGAAGTCCGGAATCAGACCAGGGACCGCCCTCGATATATGCGAATCCGAATCCGAGGTAAGTCCTGAATACGTCGGAACCGTACTTGCTGATATAGTCATCCGGCGCAACCGTGTTGCCTCTGGATTTACTCATCTTCTGACCGTCAGGTCCGAGGATCGTTCCCTGGTGAACGAGGCTTGTGAAAGGTTCGTCGAAATCGAGCATGCCCATGTCACGCATGGCCTTTGTGAAGAATCTTGCGTAGAGGAGGTGCATGCATGCGTGCTCGGCACCGCCGACGTATTTATCGACAGGGCAGAACTTGTTTATCTTATCTTTTGAGAACATCTCCTTGTCGTTCTTGTTATCCGGATATCTGAACTGATACCATGAGGAGTCGACGAACGTGTCCATAGTGTCAGGATCACGTCTTGCATCGCCGCCGCACTTGGGACATTTGCAGTTCATGAATGACTCGCACTTAGCGAGCGGACTCTCACCGTCAGGAGTGAACTCTACGTCGTAGGGGAGAAGAACAGGGAGTTCCTCTTCGGGTACGGGTACGACACCGCATGAAGGGCAGTGAACCATCGGGATGGGTGTTCCCCAATATCTCTGACGTGAGATGAGCCAGTCACGGAGTCTGTAGTTGATCTTCCATTCGCCCATACCGATCTCGGCGAGCTTGGCAACGATGGCTTTCTGTGCATCGTGCATCTCCATTCCGTCGAATTCACCGGAATTGCAGAGATAACCCTTCTTGTCACAGTAGGGAAGCTCGGAATCAACACCCTTCTCGGGCTGGATGACGCGTATGATGTCAAGGCCGTACTTGTGAGCGAAATCAAAGTCTCTCTCGTCGTGAGAAGGAACTGCCATTACGACACCGGTACCGTATCCTGCAACAACGTAGTCTGCTGCCCAGATCGGAACTCTTCTGCCGTTCAATGGATGAATGGCATATGCGCCAGTGAATACGCCCGTCTTCTCACGTGTTGTGGACATACGGTCGATCTCTGTTACCTTTGCGGTTGCCTTGCGGTATTCCTCAACGGCGTCTCTGCACTCGTCTGTTGTAAGCTTTGCGCAAAGCTCTGACTCAGGTGCGATTACGACATATGTGATACCCATGAATGTATCAACTCTCGTAGTGAATACTTCGAGCTTCATGGGATTGCCGTTTTCATCTGTAAGACGCTCACCGTTCTTCTCAACATAGAGAGCAACCTGTGCGCCTTCTGATCTGCCGATCCAGTTCTTCTGGAGCTTCTTTGTCTTCTCGGGCCAGTCGAGCTTCGGGAGATCGTCTAAAAGTTCCTGCGCATATTCAGTGATCTTGAAGAACCACTGCGTCATGTTCTTACGTACAACTTCTGAATGGCATCTCTCGCACTCGCCGTCTACGACCTGCTCGTTTGCAAGAACCGTCTTGCATGAAGGGCACCAGTTGACCGGCGCATTCTTACGGTAAGCAAGGCCTCTCTTGTAGAGTTCGATGAAGAACCACTGGTTCCATCTGTAGTAATCGGGCATGCATGTCTTTATCTCATAGTCCCAATCCACGGTCGTACCCATTGCCTTGAGCTGACCTTCCATCGTATCGATGTTCTTGAGCGTGGAATCCTTGGGATGAATGCCTGTCTTGATGGCATAGTTCTCAGCGGGAAGTCCGAATGAATCGAATCCCATGGGGTGGAAAAGATTGAACCCCTGCATGTGCTTGAACCTTGCCCAGGAGTCAGTCAGCGAATAGTTATACCAGTGACCCAAGTGTAGGTTTGCTCCGGAAGGGTAAGAGAACATCTCAAGGCAATACAGTTTATCGCCCTCAGCGTCCGGATCGTACTTATAAAGGCCTGTTTCAGCCCATTTTGCCTGCCACTTCTTGTCCGTCTCATTTGAATAACTCATGTTAAAGACTCCTATTCTTTAAAAATGAACACTTAATTATACTCCGATGTTTTCGAAAATTACATATATAGTGAGATTATTATACATGCGGGACAGGTGTATCAAACGGTTTTGCTATTTGAGCGGAAATGCCAGGAATGCCGTAATATCGCCACAAAATGAAATCTGATTGTCACTTAAAATAGGGCGTCCCGTGATTGATTTTTATAAGGCGTGATGTAATAATAAATTGAATTTTTACGGGTATATGCGTCAACAGACGTTTTCTATATAGAGGTGAACTATGGGTTTAGGCATGGAAATAGGTGTCGATCTCGGCACCAGCAGTGTTCTTGTTTATATAAGGGGTAAGGGTATCGTTCTCAAGGAACCCTCCGTTGTTGCAGTTAACAGCAAGACGGGCAAGGTTCTTGCAGTCGGTGAATCGGCATCGCTCATGCTGGGCCGTACTCCGGGTATCGTTGAAGCCATCAGGCCCCTTCGCGAAGGCGTTATCTCAGATTTCAGAGCTACTGAAGTCATGCTCAAGGCATTTATCGGAAGAGTCTGCACAGGCCTCCGCGCAACATATTTCAAGCCCACGATCGTTGTCTGCGTTCCTTCGGTAATCACTCCGGTTGAGCAGCAGGCAGTTGAGAATGCTTGCCGTCATGCGGGCGCTAAGGACGTATTCCTCATCAGAGAGCCCATCGCTGCTGCGATCGGAGCAGGTATCGACATTACCAAGGCCTGCGGTTCAATGGTCGTAGACATCGGAGGCGGCACGACGGATATCTCCGTCATCTCTCTTTGTGAGCCTGTTGTCGATGCATCTTTGAAGGTTGCGGGAGACAAGTTCGATGAAGCCATCATCAAGCATGTCCGTAAGAGACATAATATCCTCATCGGTGAGAAGACTGCCGAGAAACTCAAGATAGAGATCGGATGCGCTTATCCGAGAGATGAGGAGCTTACGCTCGACGTACAGGGAAGAAACATCATAACGGGTCTTCCTTCTACAGTTACGGTATCTTCCACGGAAATGCTCGAAGCATTGGAAGAACCCATCACACAGATCTTCGAAGCCGTACACAACGTTCTCGAGAGAACACCTCCGGAACTGATGGCTGATATCTCACAAAGAGGTATCGTCATGACAGGCGGCGGCGCTATGCTCTACGGTCTTGATCACATGCTTTCCAACAGGATCGGCATCGACGTATATCTTGCCCAGGACCCCGTATCCTGCGTTGTTATCGGTACCGGCAAGGCACTTGATATGATGGATAAATTTGCCGCACTGAGTGATAACTGATCCTGATTGACGGAAAGAATTACAAATGATATATTATGCGCGTCGGAAGTAAATTCCGGCGCGCATTTGTTTAGTTTAGATTTTTCCATTTTCATATAGCAGATCGTATCCCTTCGGCAGTATTAAGCGTTATAAGGTTTATTGGGGAAATACAAACGGAATTTAATATTTGAAAGGCGTTTATGGACGATTTTGACAATCTTAACTCCAAGACGGATTCTGACTTAAGACAGATAGCCGTCGCGTTCGGAGATTTCACACCCGAAGAAGCTGAATCAAAGACAAGAGAAGAGCTTATCATGGCCATTACCGGTGCCAAGGATATCGGTGACGTAACCGTCGTCGATCTTGCGGAAGATCCTGTTCCGGTAAAGCCGGCTCCCATTCCGGAAGCCATGACGAGCATTGAGAATTCGAAGTCTCTTGATGAACTCATCGTGGATGTGGGAAGGAACGCACGATTCGAGACGAATGAATTGGCTGATGCCATATTAAGGGCGGAAAGAGAAGAGGAGAAAAAAGTGGCTAAGAAAGAAACTGTTGCAGAAGATAAGCCTTCTGAGATTACTGAAGCCGTTGCTGATGATAAGAAGGTGACGAAGAAGACAGAGAAGAAAGCCGATAAGAAGGCAGAAAAGGCTGATAAGGCTGAGAAAGAAGCGAAAAAGCCCGCCAGGACTACTAAGAAGACCAAGGCAAAAGCTGATGAAGCAGTTGAGGATAAGAAGGAAGAACCCGCAGCTGCAGCTGAGGCTGTATCAGCCGAATCCGGCGAGACCGTGAAGAAGCCTGCCGGAAGAGGCAGAAAGGCAAAGGCCGGCAAGAAGCAGGAAGAGGCTTCTGCTTCAGGAGAAGCAAAGCCTGCAGAGCCCACTCCGGTTGAAGCTCTTATTGCCGAGGCCGGTTCTGCTCCCGCAGAGACCAAGCCGGAAGAAGCAAAGAAGGAAGAAGCTAAGACCGGTGAATCCAAAGGTGAGGAGACCAAGGCTCCCGAGCAGAATAACCAGGGCCAGGGCAAGCACGGCAGATCAAAGAGAAGAAAGATATCTTTCGGTCCCGGTCAGGATACGAAGACTGTCGAGACAACAGAGGAATCCTCTTCCGAGAATGAAGAGGAGAATCCCGAACTCAACATTCCTGTCGAGATCGAGATCGAAGGCGTTCTTGCCATCAATAACAATGAAGGCAACAAGAATGATTTCTGCGGATTCATTCACAGACATAATTACCTGCCCGGTGAGGACGATGCTTACGTTCCGGGACAGTTCATCAAGAGGATGGGCTTAAGACGCGGTGACTATATAAAGGGATATGCAATGCCCAAGCGCGGGAAGGACAGATATGCCCCGCTCAAGCGCGTGACGGAGGTCAACGGAATACCGGTAACCGAAGGCGATTATGACAATATCAGAAGACGTCCGAAGTTCGAGAGCCTTACGGCCATATATCCTAACGAGAGACTGGATCTTGAGACTGCAAAAGAGGATATCTCAACAAGGATCATCGATCTTTTCTCGCCTATCGGCAAAGGTCAGAGAGGTATGATCGTATCTCCGCCGAAGGCCGGTAAAACGATCCTGCTGCAGAAGGTGGCAAATTCTATCACTGCGAATAATCCCAACTGTGAACTTATCGTTCTCCTCATTGACGAGCGTCCTGAGGAAGTTACGGACATGCAGAGGAACATCCAGGGAGAAGTCGTTTATTCAACATTCGACAAGCGCCCCGAGAACCACGTAAGAGTAACGGAGCTCGTACTTGAAAGAGCCATGAGACTTGTTGAGCTCGGCAAAGACGTCGTCATCCTGCTTGACTCGATGACAAGACTTGCAAGAGCATACAACCTCACGATCAATCCCACCGGAAGAACGCTGTCCGGAGGTCTTGATCCGGGATCACTCTACGGTCCTAAGAGATTCTTCGGTGCGGCAAGAAACATCGAGAACGGCGGAAGCCTTACGATCCTTGCGACTGCTCTCATCGAGACAGGCTCGAGAATGGACGAAGTCATTTTCGAGGAATTCAAGGGAACGGGCAACATGGAAGTCACTCTGGACAGAAAGCTCGCAGACAGAAGAGTATTCCCCGCCATCGCGGTGGACAAGTCCGGTACGAGAAGGGAAGAACTCCTGCTCAAGCCCGAGGAACTCGATGCTGTCTGGCTCATCAGAAGAAGGATCGCGGAAGCGGATACCGTCACGGCTACCAATGCAGTCATCAGCTTTATGGAGAAGACGACGAGCAATATGTCGTTCGTTCTTTCCGTAAAGAAATCTTTTGCAACCGATTGACAAGCGCCGTTGATTCAAGTAATATAGCAAGGCTAACACGAAGGATCCGGTATGACATACGTGATATCAAGGTTACGCGTCATATCTTTGATTGAGAGGTGAAAGGTAAAATGAAAGAAGGAATCCATCCTAAGACGCAGCTCGTCACAGTTAAGTGCGCATGCGGCAACACATTCGAGACTCTTTCCACAAAGAGCGATCTGAGAGTTGATATCTGCTCCAACTGCCATCCGTTCTATACAGGCAAGCAGAAGCTCGTTGATACAGGCGGACGTGTTGATAAGTTC
>JAFWLP010000007.1 GCA_017511005.1 Clostridiales bacterium | reverse complement strand
GTTCACAAAGATCTTGACATTGAGCAGGACGAATACTCTTTTGATATAGGCTTTCAGGAAGATGCTGTCAGCCTTCTCATAAACAGCCCTGCCCAAATGATAACAGAGAAGCTGAAATCCCTGCTAAGATTCGGAACCAGATCTACGAGATACAGGGATGTATTCGATATATGTTATCTCAGCGAGCGGGCAGATAAAGAGATGCTGCTTTATTGCATGGAAAAATACATCTTTGAGGATAACACCCTGTCCGTTAATAACATGGCTGATGTTACACTGCGCCTTGAGCAGGTATTCAGCAGCAAGTCGTTTGTACAAAATGTAAGCAGATCCAGAAGAAACTGGCTTGACATGCCTGCCGAAGAAGCTCTTGCAACAGATCTGGAGTTTTTCCGCAGTTTATCTGAGTAAGGATGGTTCTTTTTATGCTGAAAAACAGTTCTTTCAGCATATCAACAGGTTTTAGTCCACCCTTATTATCGCATTTGCCATATTGACAATGTCTTCAGTTGCCTTCTCTGGCTCCAGAATCCGTATATCTCCTCCAAACCCGAAAACCCATCCATAGAATGTCGGGCTGAGACACACATCGGCATAGCATATAAAGGTCTCACCGTTGGATGGCTCGGTTTCCACGCCATCGCCGAATCTGTCAATGACATATTTCATCAGCTCGTTTCTGCATTCGAGCTTGACTCTGACTTCTTCTCCGTCGTACATCTCGAATATCTTATGGGCATATAAAGATACGTTGAAACCTTCCGGCTTTCTGACTGCTTTCTCCTTCAGCGAGGTCACCTCGACCATGCGGTCAACCCGAAAAGCAGAGATGTTATCATGCTTATCGCTCCAGCCGACGACATAGTAGAAGTCCTCATTCCAGTACATGGCGTACGGGCTGATGACATAGACTTCACCGCCGTTGCGAAGGACTTTCTTTTTGTTTCCGTCATATTCCCTGATTTTGAAACTGATCTTCACCTTATCCCGGATGGCATCGTTGATGCAGTCAACCACAGCAAATATCTTCTCGTTCTTCGGCTTGATCTTCTCGGTTGTGTACACGCTGCGCTTCAGCTCCGGGATATCGAAGAGCCTCTTGCCGCAGTAATACTTGTTAGGCCTGCCGATGATCGTCACGATGTCCATGCCGCGCTGCCTGAGCAAAGCTATATCGCTGCGAAGTGTCTTGGTATTCGCAGGCACGCCGTTATCCGCCAGATAATCTATGATCTCGAAGGTATCCATCGGATGCTCATCGTCTGTCTTCTCAAAGAACATCTCCGACAGCACCAGCAGTCTGGCCTTCACCATGTTTTGTTTGTCTTTATCCATAGCGCACTCCTGCCCGTATCAGAGCAGTTCCTTCAGTTTCTCAATTTCCTCTGCGGTCAGGGTTATGCCCTTGCCCATTTTGGAGTTCAGTCCTTTTTGCCGTACAGTTTATCCATGGCAGCCTTTGCGTATTCACTGCGCATTTCGCTGACACCTCCGAAGTTGATGCCTTCCACCTCTACAGCATCAAGCTCATAGGCGACGACCGGCGGCACTTCTTCGCCTATATCCGTCCATGGTCTTGCGTGCCACTCCCTGTCATAATCGCTGACAGCTTTATAAAGATTATGGAGCCCTTCAGCAACATCATCAGCGTCAAGGAGGAAGGTGAAGTCATCATCAAAGAATACATATCCGCCCTGTTCTTCGTTTATTCGCATCAGCGACCAGAATGAGTCGAAGGCGGCCTCAGTATCATCATTTGCTGCCTGCACATCGAATTCCTCTTCGTCTTCAAATTCTTCCGGATCAAGTCTCAATTCCTCAAGGAGTTCCTGCCTCTCCGGATAATCAAAGGTCTCATCAGGATAATGGATCTGCCCGTCTGCATCTTCCCACGACAGACTGATGCAATTCAGACCAATGAGGTAAAGGATCAGCTCGGAGACCAAATCGAGCTGTATCTCATTCTCTGCCTTTGCGATCTTAATCAGCTGCGCGATCTTTTTGCGTATAAAAGGAACCCCTCCTGCTTCCTCCAAAGCCGGAACCGCACTGCTCATAGTGTTCTCGATCAGTTCCTCCGGCACGGCATTCCATTCTGCTTCTGTCAGGACGCACTTTTCCCCCTCACAAGGTGTGATTACCTCTGTGTCACAGAAATGCGACATGAGGTCTATAAATGATGCACTGAGAAATCTGCTTACTGATTCTCCCGATACTGTTCTGATCACAATGTCCCTCCCCGTACAACTATATCCTGCTGCGTTTTACCAGCGTGTTCCTGTCACCATATATTATTATCGATTCTTTGCGTACCGGGTCGCAGTCAACCCCATAGCTTTCAAGTTTATCGACCACTTCGATCAGCGATTTCATGCCGAGGCTTCGGATCCTTACGATAAAGGCCGGATCACCAGCCACCTTGTCAGCGGCCTCTCCGAGGGTAGTAAGCCCTGCTCTCTTCAGGCAGTTGTATGCTCTTATGGAAAACCCGCAGTCTTCCAGCCCAATCAAGTGCAGTGTCTCCATCACCCCGTTTTTTTCGATGGATTCTCTTATTCTTCTCTTGTCCTCTTCCATTTTTCTGACAGTTCCCTGCAGACCATCGCGAATATATTTCAGTCTGTCCGGATGTCGGAGCTTGCGGATGCCTTTTGCCAGTATCTGCCTGATCCGTTCTCTCGACAGTGAAAACTGTTCTCCCGTATCATTCAGAGTCATGTGGTCCTTGTACCGCAGAAGAAGTGCAGTCTGTTCCTTGTCCTTCAGACTGTCCATAGCAAACTCAAGACCGCACATCTGATCATCGCTCAGCGGTGTATATGTATCTGAACCAAAGACTTTCTCCAGACCTATCTCTGTTATCAGATTCTCAGGCCACGGCAGCTTCTGCGGTCGCACCTGTTTAGGCACTGGCGGCTCCTTTGGTTTGGCTGACGCCCTGACAGCAGACTCTCCCGGATATCGTATGCCCATGATCTTGCGGATATCCGCATCAGCGGCATCCGGGCAGACCGCTTTTACTCTGTTGACGATGCGCTCCCATGATTCTGCAGGTTCCTCCTCATAGCCGGATGCGATGAACTTGTATCCCCATTTTGTCTCAGGCGTCTCAAGCACCGCTATGTGCCATCCGTACTCCTGCCCGAACCTGTTAGTCCTTCTGCGGAAGTCGCCTGTGATGAGATATGTCTGCATCTGAAGATCCGTAATGGCACCCTCATAATTCTTTTCCCCGTTTTCTCTGGCAAATCCGGCTTTTGCCCTGATTTCCGGAGTCATGAGTTCTGATCCGCAGGCTTCTTCATCCAGCCCGAACACATCCATTATCTTCTTTGACCGGTGAGAAGCAAGTCCGTCCTCATACAGGGCATCGTAGTCATAACCGTTGCGCCTGTAATTTGCAAACACCGGGAAGAAGTCCTTATCTACAAACCCTGCATTCCTGCCGAAGAACTTGCCGTATGCAATATCCGGATCGACAGCAAGCATCTTTCTCCACTCCCATGGATCTGTATCAGGATCTCCAGTCCACCACGCGCTGCCTCTTGTGAGTTCTTCCACAGAAAAGCCTTTTACGGCATTGGAAAAAAGAGGGATAAATCCGACAGCATGGACAAGATCTGCCAGATCATCTGCGCTGTTCAGTTCTCTCAGGCGGACATTGCCGCTTTCCTGCAAAGACATTTCCTATTTCGCTCCCTCATCACATGCGGTACCATCCCCGCATACAGCACTTTCTTCTTTCGTCTTCAGCCTGTATCCTGCATTTCTGAGCACTTCCAGTGCCTTATTGAAGTTCTCTTCCTTCGTCAGAATATAGTCGGTGTTGTATGTGGATACTGCAAAGATGCCGATCTCATTTGTCGCGAGGATCCTGGATATCTTCGCAAGTATGCCGATCAGTGAAAAGTCGAGTACGCCGACTATCCGGAATGCCTTCCACCCGTCATCGCGTTCAACAGTGTTATCCGGCACCATGTCCGCCGGGCACACAAGAGAGCACTCCTCATCGGTACTCCCCGTGAAGCAGAACGGCTTACTGATATCTATACCGGAGTAATTCTCAACCTTGCATACCGACAGGCTGACATCAAGCGGCTCGATATCAATACATGCCTGCTGATTCTGCATCAGTATTCTTGCTTTTTCTTTCTTATAGCGCTTATTCAGTCTGGACTTGACGCCCTTGTAGTGCTTCTCGACCTCATACCACGGGATCCATATCTCCGCTTCCTCGATTTTCTGCATTACAACAGCGAGGATCTCGTCATCCTCCTTCTTGCCCGGGAACTTCCCTGTCCTCTTGAAGCTGTCGCGAAACGCAGCATACATCCATTCATGTATCTTCTCTTTCTGCTTCAGCTTCAGCTGTGAGTATTTCTTATTCGTCTGCAGCAGCTTGCCGTTGACCCATTCGTGATTTTTCATTGTCTAAATTTTCGCAGTTCTTCAGTCATGACTGGAGCAGCAATGATAATGCCTCCCGTCTTTAAGTAAGCTATTATTTATTATACAGCAGGATGCAGACATCATAAAGATGTCAGTTGCTGAAGCCCTTGAAATATAAGGCTGTCGAACATTCATGCGACTTCTTTTTTACGCAGATGTTTGCTCATATATACGCAAAATAAAAAAGCGGGGACTCCGCCAGACAGCAGCGGAATCCCCTGGACTAATCCTACTCGAAGATCTTTTTGAACTTTTCAATCACAGCGCTGTTTCTTTTCGATGCAGTTGACTGATCAATGTTGTTATCTGCAGCATATTCACCAACGCTGTCGCCGCGGTCATAAACAGACTCGTAGAGTTCCGTCTGCTTCTTTGAAAGGGCTTTTCTGCCCTTTATGAATCTCCTGTCGTCAGGACTGAAGATCTTTCCGGCGACCCTGATAAGCGTCTCTCCTTTTTTTGCGGTGCTGAGCCACTCACCGTCTTCCCCGTCATCGAGCGAAACGTGTCTTCTGGTCTCAGCATGATCGTTATTGTACTCTTCTCTGTCGAGCTCCGCCAAAACGCCGGCCCATTCATCGCTGATTTCGATAGTTACGCGTTCATTGCTAAAACTGTACTCATACTTTTTCATCCGTGTACCTCCGTAGATTTGCGAAAACTTATGTATTCTCGAAATCCACGAGGGTTACGGCGATCTGCAGTGCAGACTGTGTATGATGTTGATATGCATCTCGGTCTCCTCTTCTTTCCGAAGCGAGAAGTACCGAAAGGCAATTAAAAACAGGTATGCCAATTCACCTTAAAGACTGCAATCTCGCTTCAAGTAATGACCGACATGCCCATTAATCGGTATATATTCAATTTCTGTTCACCACATGCACAATGGACATTGCCACCGGTTAAGCTGTGCGTGTGATGAGCGAAGAGTCATGTCATAATCAAGGCAAAACCTTCTTGAACTCCTCCTAATCCAGAAAACAAATCGAAGCTTTTCATTGCTGTTTTGTAAGCAAAAAGCCGGAGCAGACTACAAGCTGTCAATCAGCTTGCTAATCTACCCCGGCTTGTTACATATCGAACAGTACGTTCAGGTATAATTCGTATTCTAGATTTCACATTTTTATCCGAGCAAGCACGTTTCGACTTGCTACGTCGATAGGCTATATCCCTTTGTATTCCGGCAGTTCCCTTGTATACACATCTCTAAGCAGTTCGCCTATCGTTGTGTAACTAAGCATCTCACCCTCTTTCATGTATCCTAGAACAGGTTCCCCATTTAATTTAAATAGATATCCCTGTAATTTAGGCACTCCATGTTTTGCAACTACCTTATGTCCTATATTTGCAGCCTTACCGTTATTCATATTACCACCAGCGTCTTTATTATTATCGTTACCGTTATTATTGTTAGCAGGTTTTTACTTTTATCAGTTCTTAGTCTCAGTGTTTTCACATTCTTAAGCATGATTATATTATATCAGCCCTCAAAACAAGATATGGATTGCTTATATCACTTTTGCTTACTCTGCCGAGAGCCTTATAACCACAATGTATTATGACACAGTGTTTATTCTAGTTATTATGCACAATGTATAATTGATAGATTCTATTCTACTGCCTGAGCAATAAATAAGCCTGACAAGTGTCTCCTGTCAGGCTCGTCTGTCGCATTCGCAGCATGCTCTGTACTTATACTTATCCTATCTTACTTATTCCTATTATTCTTCCGCAATTCCAGCACTTTGCGTAATAGTCTGACCGCGAATATTGTGATGCTGGCTGAATGCTGGATTTAATACTCTTGCTAGCATCCAGAATCCGTCTTTTGCAAAATGGGCATTTAAGCTGAACTAACATTTCCTTATCCATATGCTGCCTCAATTCTGAAGTTGTCCTTTTAAGGTAACAAACGGAACAACCTTCGCTTCCGTCTTAAGAGTCCCCGGTTTGAGACCCATAAGGTTTTCCAGATCTTTTACATGCATGATGATTCCCTTTTCCTCGAAAGCTTGAATGAGGTCTGCTGTCTCGTAGTCATCGCTGTCAAGCATTACATCGATTGCCATTTGGAACAATGAAGAATTGATCCCAATCGGTTTATCTCCTGGTTCTTTTGTCTTCCACCCCTTCTTAGATATTATCCTCATCATATACTGAAACTGGTTCGCGCTTATGATATCGAGCTGTCTTGCCCTGTATACCATTGCTTGAATGGAGACCCCCCATTTTTTCTTAAGCGAGCGATAATACTCAAGGTTTGTCGCAAAAGGTTTCACATCTCTCGTAAAAGTTTTTCTTGGAAGCAGGAATGCCCCCGCAAATACGTTGGCCATCTTCTCGCGTATATTAAACTCCTCTTTTGTCAGATCCTCATTACTCTCTCCCCATCGATGCATAATAATATGTCCGAGTTCATGAGCCATATCGAAGTTTAAACGAGACTTAGACTTAACGCCGGTTTCGAGTGCGATGATAAATAGTTCTGTACCATCGGTAGCTGTAATCTTTTGACTGAAAGCGTCTATCTTATCTCCAGTGTCCTCAAAGCCTGTCACGATTATTCCATGCGCCTGCAATACATACTGAAGATCTTTAATCGGCTCAAGGCCTAGATCCCACTGCATTCTTACCTGATAAGCAACTAATTCAATATTCATCAAAGTTTCATATGAATCAGCCTCCAGGATAGTAGATGGCATCGGTATATCTTTTACTATTGGCAACTGCAGCCTCGGAAAATCTACATAGTCTAATAGCACCTCGTACATTTTCGCCGCATACTCAAGCTTGATCATTTGAGCCTTTCGCTCTCTCTTGTTTGCCGTAGCCTGAGATCTAAAATAAGTGTTGCCAGTTGCAACCGTGCAGGTGTCCTCGGTCATGAAGAAGTCATAAGGAAAATCCAAAGCTTTAGCAATCTTAACGATATTTGTAAACGGCGGCATATTATCGTTATTCGAATATAACGATAGTGATTGTTTGCTGATTTCTGTCTTTTCAGCCAGTTCAGATAGCTTCATGCCTCTGAATTGAAGTGCCTCTTTCAAACGAGTGCCATTGAATTTCTTGTCTATCATGTCATTAGGCAGTGAGCGTTATGCCTGCATGCTGCCTTCCTCCTCTGTTTTCAATTGAGCAAGTGTCTTTTTTCTGTCTGTCTCTTTAATCCTACTCTTCTTAGTCTTTTCCTTAAGTGAAACAAGGCTTGTTTTAGCGTGATCATTCTGATTTTCGTATTCATTCTCAGTTAGGTCTGAGAAATCTGGCCTCAGCATCTCAATCAGAGAGTACTCTTTTACCGTATCAAAGTCAGGATCGAGGAACTTTAATTGAACACTAGAAATATGCAATCCCTCTCTTGTATACACTACTACTCCATGACGATAGCCGTCATCATAATTGATCTCGTCATTCATGATACTGTCAAAGTCTTCTTTGTACTCCTCAGGTGTGAATATCGTGAACTCATCACCATACAACTCCTGCATGCTCATTTGTTTTACAGGTGCTTCCAAATCAGCGTTCAGGATATGGAGAATTGTCTGAAGGTAATGCGGCCACTTGCGGTTTTTCTTTCGGGGAATCCGGTCAAGAGTAATCTTGCTGCATACTGTCAATGTAATCTTGCTCTGTCTGTCAATTACAATGACTCCTTCCCAGGCAGCGCGATTAAATACTTTTGCTTCAACACCGGCAGATTCAACGAATCTTTTTATATTTGTGTTAATTCTGTCATTACGGTACTGTGGTAACGCATTATGTGTTACGGTATCAACAATATCATAGTATTCTCTGATGTCCTGACCGACAGCTTTATCTAACGACCAGACTATTGTTGAGAGCATCGGCTCGATTTTTTCAAGGTTTATTCTGAGTGTCTTCATGACTGTGTTGCTCCTGTTGTGCAGTAATCCTAATTTATATAGTTATTTTACACAAAAAAGAGTTTTTGTCAAGTAATATACTCTATCAAAAACTCTTTGTCTATTAGAAGGCGGAAAATGCGTTTGCAAATCAAGCTGATTTCTTCAATGTATACTCGTCAACAGTTAATATTATCCAATTCTACGCTACTGAAAACCGATTTCAGACAGTCTCTCCGTTTTTACATACATAATTCTCGTAAAAAACTTTTCCAATATCATCCTTCTCAAGGATTAATGGACGCATAGTCTTTTCTATAGTATTGATTTCGTCATCATTTAATTCGAAGAATTCATACAACTTCTGATCTGTCCACTGCTGCTTAAAGTCCATCATTGGTACGAAAATGAAGTTTTGCTTTGAGATATGCACTGATGAGTATGTAATTCTCATCATAAAGCGAGGAAGCTTGCATGTGATAAAGTTCCTGAAATTAATTGCTTCAATCTCTGTATCAAAGAATCCTATGTTCAAATACGAAAAAGTATCTACCGTTCCCGGATACAGGACTTGTGGACTTGATATCGATCTATATCCTTTTGCTGGGTCTACTCCCACCTCGCCATTTTGAGGAACGAGTATAGAAATTTTTATTTTGAACTTATCGATCAAATCAGTATTCTTGGTTACTTTATCGCGTGCTAAATAATCTGTGCCTTGTCCGTTAGCTCCAACGCTATGCAGTAACAGCACATCTCCTTCATGATATTCCTCATGTCCTTTTTCCTTTGATGGAATACCAAAAGTGTCAATAGCAGATGCCATATCAGAAACGAATTGTTCTGATTTATCAAGCACCTTATTTATTATGGAAATCGCCTTGTTCGACCGGATAAAGAAATCGCCGAATTCATCCAGATCTCTTCGTAATTCTACTGTCTCACCTGAAAGAGAATTGATAACAAGGCAATCATCGTTATGCATAGAATTCCACAGAAAATAGCAGATTCCCCCTGCGATATCAACGGTTGGGAACAGTTCCTTAGAATTACTGTAATCCATAAGTTTCATAATTCTTCTATCATTAAGCATTTCCTTTCGGAAATCGCCAAGACCAATTCCACCATTATACCAACGTGCAGGAATGATCATTGATATATAGTCCGGTTCCGTTGATTTAGCTTGTTCAACAAACAGTTGGAAAATAGGCTTTGCTTGAGTCGCTGCTGTGCTCTGCGATCCTCCACCCGTTTCAGATTGATAAGGCGGATTGCCGACAACGGCATTGAACTTCATTTTCTCATCTCCTTCCAAACACCACGTAGCAGGATTTCTCAGCTTATTGGCCAGTCGCTTTTGGTTATTCATTCGCTCAGTTAACTTTGTCAGGTATATTGCATTTACTGGTGCTCCAGTATACCCAGCAAGCGTTCTTTTCGTAATAGAAACAGCCATTCTTGTTTGGCAAAGGACAAATAGATGCTCTTTCAACGCCTGCCTCCAGTATTCTTGTGCATCCTCAAGACTCATTTCTTGTTCATTTGATGGGAGCATCATGCGGTAAATACTGTAAGCAACATATAGAGGGTATAAGCCGGATTTTGAATTCATTTCCAGCACTTTAACTTTTTCATTCAGGAAAATATCCGAAGTAACATTACCTTGTTCTATTAGCCTTGGATGCTCCAATGCCCCATCACGTTCCGGATATCCTTCTGCATAGAAATTGTACCCGCCTATTGTGTCTCCCATATGCATATTTACGACTCGCCATGGTGTAAGCACTGTCTCCTTGGCCGGATTTCTGAAGCAGCTAAAGATCTCTGCAATACGAAGAATGCGTTGCGTAGGCATCAATTCATCTGCTGCCTTTGCCATGCGCCGGATGCGCATGCCAGCACCTTCTATTACATCTTCATCATAGAAAATCAGAAGTTTACGGAAAAGAGCCTTATCTACCTCCTTTGGCATAAACTCTTTCCATGAAACATCATCAACTATATCGATAAAGTCTACAAGTTTAATGGATTCATCAAATTCCTCAGCTGAACCAAATATAAGCATTGGTAGCCTTATAGAAATATTCCTTAGGAGATCGAAGAGTGCTCGCTGCTTTCTCTTCATTTCGCGCTCCTTGGCTAGCGCTTCCTCCTCTTCTGGTGTGCGCTCCGTCTTTCGTTTACGCTTAGCTTCTTGTGCCTTTTTATACTGCTCATCAGTAAGCCCTTGATCATTAACTTTTATCGATGATTGCTTTTTGCTTTTTTTCTGTGGTGACAGCTTATTTTTTAGTGTCTCAACCAATTTGAGTTTTTCTATATCCATAACAATGCCAGCATCCGCTTTGTAGATACTGTCATCATCAAATCCACTTTTCACCGCAGCATCAACCGTCAAGCGCTTCAGTTGCCGCATCATCTTTGGAACATCATAGAATTCCATACCGGAATCGCCCTCTGCAAGTACCGGACAGAAATTCAGGAATTCACCAAGACGAACACGGCCCTCATCATCTGTGCCTACAGATGTTCTTTTTAGGCTGTGTACATCTGAAAGTACCTTAAGAGTGCGATCCGGAGCGAAGTCAAAAGCATAACAAACCTTTTTCTGCATGCCATCAATCGTTCCTGCAGACTGCACGCGGAAAATTGTTTGCATATACCCTGCCGCTCCTGTACTGGAGGATCCTGACAGGAGCATAACTCCTGTCCACTCTTTAACCGTCACCCCTGTGGTCAGCTTGCCGCAAGAAAGTGTAATAGTGTGACTACTCTTCTTGATTGCCTTCCTAACCGCTCTTAGCGCATCATCGTAAGGCTGCTCAACATCACCTTCACCAGCAACATTTACAATCTCATAGTTTCTAAATACCGGATGCTTTTTCAGCATGACACTAAATGCACGCGCCTCTTTAACTCCAGGAAGAATCCAGAAAGTGTGCTTAAACATGTCACGGTATTCCTGATTGGCAAACGGGTAGTTAGTATCATCACTATCCGTAGAAATCAAATTAAGGAATTCCCATACATCGTCTGCATGTACGAATTCGCCCTTTCGTACACCTTCAGGTATTGGCCGGAAATCTTTCTCTTTATCTCCAGTCCATGTGCGGAAGAACTCTCGAAAATTAAACGCTATATTCTCGTCCTCATACCTGTAAGAAGTCTTAATTTTGTTTCGTAAGTCAAATGTGCAGATTCTGAGTTCTGGAAGATCTGCATAAGGATTATGATCACCGGGATGCTTACTGTCCCAGCTCCTTTTGGCTTTTTGCTCCATTACATAATCCCATGAATATACATTGTCATCTTCATATTGACTCAGCAGATTATAAGGAGTGCCGGATAGCTGCAACACCTTTTTTGGTCGCTTTCCAGCTTTCGGCTCCTCAAGCAGCTTCTGCACATTTAATCCTATATCTGTTTGTGTGCCTTCATGTGCCTCGTCATAAATAATGAGATCCCAATCCATTTCGAATACAGATCGGTTTTTCTCATACTTACCGCCTGCGATTCTCGATCCCCGAAGATCCTGCATAGAAGCAAAATATACAAATGGGATTCCGTCCTTGACTAAATTGGCCAGTCTGCGATCATTCTCCGCATCAATGCTAGCATCCTCTGCAGTAAAGCGATCCGACTCTTTTATATTCGCCTTCGTGAGAAAGACTCGATTATCAGAAAAGATCAAGTCAAAATCCGATTTCCATCCATCAACAACCGCCGGGCGATGTGTCACGACCAGCACTTTCTGATATCCTATTTTTTTGACGAGAGAGTATGCTGTAATTGTTTTCCCGAACCGCATTTTGCAGTCCCAAAGCATTCGATCTCCGCTTGAAAAAACTTTCCTTGTCTTTTCTATGCAGTCCTTCTGTTCATCTCGAAGGATAATTTTGGGTTTTCCGAAACACCCAGGTAGATTAGATGTTTCAGCAACACTGTTAGCAATCGCGCCACCTGCCTTCTCTTCTGCAGTAAGAACATTTCTCCCCATCTTTACTGCCTTTATTGCAGCAATTGCTGGTGCTAATGAAACCTTGTACCATTCACTGTCCCTATCAGTATCATAAAACTTATGGACATCATAACCTGACCGATCCAGAACCTCATGAACGTTATGGTCGCTAAAAGATGCGCTCTCTATCGTCCCATCTGCCAGACGGATCTGTATACGCGCAAGTTCAGTATGCAGCAACTCATATTGTACAAGTGCAGTCTTTGTATACTGGCGGATTCTTGCATGAGCGTTCTGGTTCAGTTCATCGCAATTATCTGTTAATTGTTTATAACTTGAAGGGCTGGAAAAGCTGTGCTCTCCAATTTTGAGATAGCCTCGGTGCGCATCATCCGGAATCGAAAAAATATAAATCAGATTATACTGGGCAGTCCCCGCATATATCTGTTCATTCATCTCTGCACCTCCTCTACCACGTTTTTAAACAAGAGCGTCTCTTTTGATCTCCAATCTCTTATTTTACACAATTGCTGACCCTTCGTGTCTGTCAGGTAGCTATAGTCGATATACTCATCACTATCTATATAATCAAATAGTGATAGTTGTCGTGGTCCCCAGTCAACTTTACAGAAAGGAATAGCATAGTTAAATCCATCCATTTGCCATAAGTTCCATGAGATCACATGCGCAATACCATGTAAATCCCTTGTATCCGGTTCTTCTCCAAAGCGATCTTTGTAGTATTCTATGTAAGTATAAAAAATATTCTCACGAGCCAAGAGAAGATTGTCTCCCTGAAATTCATAGCCATATATGCTTTCAATGGCTCGTCTTGCCCAAGTCATCCATTCCTGACGCGATTCAGTGTTCTCTCCTACTACACGCAGCTTTCTATCAAGTAACCCTACTCTTTCGTCTATCGGTATTATTTTGCCCGTAACGGTATCATATCTGCTTGCAAGGTATGGTGCCTCCCCACATGTTATTTCGAGGCGTCTGGCATCAACATACTTTTTCCAAGTCTTTTTCCCTTTACTCTCAAATGGAATGCGACCCTTTATTGTCTCCCATCCTCCATGTTTTGCCTTATTAAAAACATGAGCACGGCCAAACCACTGTTCATCGATCAGATTGTTTTGTGCATTACAAACCCATGATGGGGTAAATACCTCTGCACGCTGGCGTGTGCGGTCTCTCTTTCGAGTCAATTCCTTTGCAATTCTTGGCTGGATCACTTTCGATCTGCTTCCAGTTATCTGTTCTTGTTTGATTTCCTTCTCGGCTGAATAATCATCCCCAAGCTCTGTATAGTCATCAGTGCCCCAAAGAATGTTATTCTTAGTCGTTCGGTCCATCAGGAGAATCGACAGAAGATCTTTTTCAATTTTATTTATATCGTCTTCATTAATATCAAGGACGATGTTAGCTTGCGATTCCATGCTCAACTATTTTTCTCTTTTTCTTTTATCTTCCGGTTTTCTGGCATTCTCTGGAACAAACCATATATTGCCCATCATAATAGCACCTTCTATGCGTCCCTCAGCACATAGTTTAGACACTCTTCTTCGTGATAGGTTCCACTTTTCTGCAATCTGAGAAGTAGTAAGGTATTCCATCTTATCCTCCAAAAACTGCTATGTAAAAAATCAATTATATTTTATTCCTCGCAAGGAACAGTCGCAACTGTTTTATAAGAGTCTGCTTCTCGCCCTGCTGATTGAGAGCACCATTCAGGCAAACAAAAAGAGACCTCTATAGAAACTGAACATCTCTTGAGGTCTCTTTCCTCGCCTTCCTATTTTAATATCAGCCGAGCAGTTTGTCTGAGAACTTAACCTTGATAACTTTCTTTGCAGGGATAACCATCTCGGCGCCTGTTATAGGATTACGGCCGGTTCTCTCTGCTCTCTCAGTAACCTCAGCTTTGAATGTGCCAGGGAATACTACTTTGTCGCCTGCCTTCAGTGCGTCAGCTGTTACTTCGAAGAAAGCCTTTATTGCTTCCGCAGCATCCTTCTTGCTCATTCCTGTCTTCTCTGCATACTTTTCTACGAATTCTGCTTTTGTCATTGCAATTGTCTCCTTTGTATCTTCAGTTTTAGTAAATGCCGTTTCTGCAAGGCAACCGGGGAACTTCCCGCAGCAGCCTTGCAGAGTATACGATATTTCAGAGTAAAATGCTACACTCCAATGATCATATTGGATAATCATCAGCCTTTAGCTCTGTAGACTCTTATCAGCGTCTTTCCTGATATCTTCAGCTTATTGCCAAGCGAATTGGTTCTTGGATAGAAATTGTCATGACCGGCCTGTTTAGCCTTGCCTCCTACTACAATGAATATGTGACAGCCACCATTGCTCTTGTCATACAGGACGATATCTCCATCTTTGAGGATGTTTTCGGGGATACTGCCCGAGGTGATGCTGGCCACGCATTCGTAAAGATCAGTTCTGCTTGCCAGTCTGGTCTTCTGATCTCTGTATCCTCTTGGAAAGTCTTTATCCACACCGCTGTCAACAAGACATACACCAACGAACACATCACAGCTTGCTCCATCTCTCGACGGCTTACCCCATCTGCCTCTGTGAGGATAAGCACGTTCAAGAGCCGCCGCATATGCAGGAGTAGGCTTTCCTCCGTGGTATTTCGCTTCATCCGGTGAACCGGGATATGCCAGTTGTGTCGCCTTTCTGGCTATCTTCTGTGCGTTGCTTCCCCCGCCCGGTATCATGGTCAGTCCATAGCCTGCTATCTGTGAGCTGCCAACGCTGTAGGTCAGTCTTTTGCAGGCATTCCCGCTGTTGCCCTCTATGGTCGTGATTGTTTTCCCATCACAGGTCTCAACTATCCCAACATGATCGAGCAGCCCGTCCTGTTCAAAATCGAAGAATATGATGTCGCCGGGTTTAGGCTTATAGCCTCGTCCTGCCCACCGGTGACGAGCTTTGAACCAGTTTGCTCCATCACCTACAACCGCGAACTTAGGGATTATCCCCATTTCTATATATCCGCACTGATCCGCACACCAGCTGACAAAGCAGGCACACCAGTGAACATGACTGTTGAAGCCGTACCACTTCCAGAACTTATCACCGCCGACATTACCGAGTTCACCTCTGGCGACTTCTACTATGGTGGCATCCCCGCTTCCTTCAACATAGCTTCCGTCCTCGTTGAATGCGAATGCAGCGCCGAAGAGTATCATAATCACCAGAATGACGACTGCTGCGGCGCCGCCGGCAGACATTGTGCTGAGAAGTGCTTTTGACCCCTCTGCAATGCCTTTCAGCAGTCTTCCTGTTCCGCGAGTAGCTTCCCCTGAATCTTTAGTTCCGAATACTGTGATCTGTCCCCAAAAGCCTCTTCCTGCATTTCTCTCTGTAATACGCTTTATTGCATGTTCTCTTCTGCGTCTCAGACTGATGTCTTCAGTTTTTACAGTCTTCCGGCGATTCCTGGCAGTTCTGCCCGTACTGTAACGTGATAGTTTTTTGTTTCTGTTTACCGAAGCTCTTCTGATGCGTCCCGTCAGCCTGTCCTCTTCGGCATTTTGGACAACCTCCATATCAGCAAGCTTTGCTCTTTCCTGCCTGTTTCGGATAGTCCTGATGCCCTGTTCTCTGAAGGCCTGCTGTATCCGGGTCTCGTTATCTGATGCAATTCCATTTGCTTTTGCTGGCCTTATGCTGTCATGCAGCCCCGGCTCACCGGCATCCGGAAACAGCTCTGCGCCATATGCCGATTTCTCCCTTGACTGAAGCATCATCTCTACGCCTGCTCTTGCAGCAAAAGCTGCCCCGTCACCTGCGCAGTGCTCTGCAGTATCCTGCGCATATGTGCCCGCAGACTCACTGTCATTTCTTCTTCCAATATCTGCAGCCTTGCTCCTGATCGTTTCTTCCTTCAGGTGATGCATGGAGCTTGCTGCTCTGTCCAGAGTCTTAATCGTGCCTCTGGTAACATCTCTTGTCTTTATATCCGCCACTTGTTATCCCTCCTTCCCTAAATCGGTCAAAAAAATAAGACTCCCGATATATGAGTCGCTCATGTATCCGGAGCGGATTTGCCGCTCCTTTTTCAGTTCTCCGGGGGTCTGCCTCACGAAATGGCAGTTTCTTCAGAGCTGTTTTCTCACGAAATGGCGGTTTCTTCAGGATTCAGATACTTCCTGACCATCTCATCGAAGTCTGCGTTGCTTGCAGCCACCTCACGGATCTTCCTCAGGATCTCCTGCTCGTCAGAATTGACGCGCGGCATATTCGATGGATCGCCGGGCATATTGGCATTGCCTGCAAAATAACCCTCTCCGAATTTGCTTGTCATCAAGGCGTAGAGTTTTGTATCCTTCGGGAACTTATTCTCGAACGGGACAAGGCTCGATCCGACCTTCAGCAGTCCGTGACCCGCATCCACATTTGTTATATACGACAGCTGCTCATTGGAAATGTTCAGAAGCTTCGCCAGCTCAATACGGTCTGTCGCTGCCTGATTCAGCATCACGATAAACTCGGAGTTGGAGAGCATCGTCCTCGCCGTGTACGACTGCAGCAGGTCAGCCACGTTCTGGGTGATTCCTGTACAGAAGGCTCCGTACTTACGCACCCTCTTCCACAGCTTATACAGGAACTGCGCCGAATACTCGTGCATAAACAGCAAATAAATCTCATCGATAAAGATATACGTGCGCTTTCCGGCCTGCCTGTTCTGAGTGATCCTGTTGAGGATGGAGTCCAGTATGACCAGCATGCCGATGGCTCTAAGCTGCTCGCCGAGTTCGAGTATGTCGTAGCAGATCAGTCGATTGCTGGTGTCCACATTCGTCTGCTTCGCGAAGGTGTTGAGCGAGCCTCTGGTGAAAAGCTCAAGCTCAAGCGCCAGTGAATGCGCCTCAGGCTCAGGCTGTTTCAGAAGCTCCTCTCTGAAGTCTGCCAGTGTAGGCGGCGTGCCCATATAGTTGCCCTGCTTGTAGTAGCGGTACACGTTCTCTGTGCAGCGGTCTATGATAGACTGCTGGCCCTTCTGGAACTTGTGCCCCGCCACTATCTGCTCGCAGAGCGACTGCAGGAACTGGCTCTTCTCGATGATCGGATCAGTCTCGCCATAGTCTCTCGACATATCCATCGCGTTGATGTGGTTAGGCGAGTTGGCGGATATGTTGATCACGCTTCCGCCGAGCGCTCTGACGAGCGGTCCGTACTCCGACTCAGGGTCGATGATAATGATGTCCGCATCACCAGAGAGCATCAGATTCACTATCTCGTTCTTCGCCGTGAAGGACTTGCCTCCGCCAGGCACGCCGAGGATGAACGAGTTGCCGTTCATCAGCCTCCTGCGGTCTGCGATGATCATGTTCTTGGATATAACATTGTTGCCATAGTAGATGCCGTGGCTGTCATAGACCTCCTGCACCCTGAACGGCATGAACACCGCAAGTGATTCAGTCGTCAGTGTCCTGAAGGCATCGATCCTGCGCACACCGAACGGCAGAGCAGTCTTCAGCCCGTCCAGCTGCTGATACTTCAACACTGACATCTGGCAGAGCCTTTTCCTGACGATAGTGAGGATCTCCTCCGTGTCATTGTCGAGCTGCTTCTTTGAGTCAGCCGTATGAACCAGCGTCAGAACCGCAAACATCATCCTCTGGTCTCTTGTAGTCAGGTCGTCCAGGAACTCCTTCGTCTCCTTTCTCTGCTGCTCCATGTCGTACGGGATCACAGCGGAGAAGTTATTGTTCATGTTCTGCTTGCGCTGCCAGTTGGTGATGTTGGTCTCAACGCCGAGCAGCCTCTGCTCGACCTCCTTTACCGCCTCGTCGGTCGGGATCGGCACTATATCGATCGATAGCATCAGGTTCCTGCTGAGGTCTGTGATCTCCGCCACCATATCATCGGATATATACGACGCATAGTCCCTGAGAAGCAAAACACGACCAAACCGATTTCCGACTTTGAAATAGTCAGCGTTATTCTCATATACATCCGGGCAGATATAGTCACGGAAGTCATGACCCTTTCTCATGTGATCCTTCAGGTCGAAGTGATATGAGGTTTCCTCGCCCGTCCTCATGAAGTCGTGGATGATGCGCAGCCTGTCATTTGCCGTCATCTCGATGCACTTTGAGCCGAGCCTTGAGAAGTGCGCGGTAAGATCCGCTCCTATCCTGGCGAAGTACAGTCTGGCATCCTCGATGCTCTTACGGTTTACCGAGATGGTAATATACTTGTCCTGAATGATCGCATTGCTGCCGGTCGCCTTATCGGTCAGCATGTCGTTATACTCCCTGCGGTAGACATCAAGCGGGTCGCCCACCATCTTCAGAAGTATCCGATCCTCGAAATCGAGCATGTTGAGCCTGCGGTTGTTGATGGTAATCTTGGCCGTGCAGCCGGAATCCAGCGAGTTCAGGAGTTCAGAGTAGCCGAGGAACATCCCGGCCTTGTCGTCCCTCGACGCAACAGCATAGTTGATGTCTGTGAACCGCCACATCTTGCTGAACTTGTTCTTCCCTGTCATGAAAACGCCGTCAGTCCAGATGGATCTGACGGGGATGATGTCCTGCACCTTCTTCGGCACAGCAAACTTCTCCTTGTCCTGCTTGAGGACGTTAGTAAGTGTTTTGATCAATTGCCATCAGCTCCTTTCCTTCGTTTCTTCTGTTTATTGCTCTTCACACCCTGTTTGCGGTTGGAATACCTTTTGTGCCTCGAACCACGTCTGTGAAACGTCTTCTTTTTCCCATGCTCTTCACTGTCGCCCGCCATCACTTCATAGTAGTAATTGGTATTTCCGAACAGCAGCACCTTAGGGATCATGAATGTCGATTTGATCCATGCAGCAATGAATTTCTCTGCAGTCATACCGTTGTACTTCAGGAACCCCATAACTGCGAACGGGAATGCCGCCACTATGCACAGCCAGCTGGTGGTCTCAGTCCCGAGAATGGGATTGAGACCAAGGTAGATACCGACTGCCACGCCGCATGCAAGGACAGAAAAAAAGAACTGCCTCAGCGACAGTCCGAAGAACATTGACTCTGTGTAGTCTCTTATTTCTCTGTTGATGCGAACCTCCATAGGGTCTACCTCCCTTCGGCGACCATGTCACCGCGCTCACGGTCAGGGTTCACCTTATCCAGTCCGCGGTCACCTCTGCTGTAGTGATAGACGTTGTCCGAGAGGATGTCCTTCTCGTCCACAACAGTCCTGTTGGCCTGCTTCACCATGTCGCAGAGTTCCTTTTCAGTGATGCCCGGAGCATCCGGCACAAGGATGACCTCATGCACACTGCTCGGGAGGATATAGTAGTCCGAGCCGAGAAGCTCAGCCGCCTTTTCCTTCACATCCGGGTAGAAAAGCGCTGCCGCTCCGAGCGAACCGCTAGCGTTGGTGAGCACATACATACCGCCAATGTCTTCAGGTGCGATAGGCTCGTCCCTGTCAAGCAGGTTCACCCTCTCCGGGCTGAAGAGTGCGCTGCTCATGTCTATGAGCATGGCTGGTTCCACGATTGCGGAGTTCTTCATTGCCTGTGCAAAGAGCGTCTCCTTGTCTACGCCGAGCGACTCAAGCACGTTGTTGTTAATTGCGATCCTCCAGTCGCCGCCTCTGCCCTCGCCCATGTTGATATCTGCGATAACAGCAAGGCCGTGACCCACACTCACATAAGGCGTGTTCATCAGGAACTCGCGGTTACGCTTCTTCTCAAGGAGCCTGACAGTCAGGTTTTCCTTTACTTTGTCGTAACTGAGGTCAATCTCAGGTGGCTTAACCGCATTTCTCGATGCCGAGTACATATTCGCCATCTCAGTTGCGAGATACCCTATGTCTGCTCCGTCCTTGTATGCTTCATACATCTCGTTCACATACAGTGTCGGCGCTGCATCATCGCCGGGCATTTTAAACGTGAGCCCATGAAGCTTCTGGTCGTTCATTTTTACGACTTCAACATCATCAATGATGACCTCCTTGTACACATCATCCGGCAGGTAGTCCCTGATCTCTTCCTTCATCTTCTCAATGAAATCTCTTACTTCCAGCATTTCTTGCATTCCTCCATTTCATTTTCCACAGTTTGTAACGGTACTGATCGATCCTCTTTGCTCTTGCGTTATCCACAGAGTCTGCCGGGATCATGGCAATGTCTTTAGTGATAACTTCCAAAACTGCCTCCTTTCTTAGACACCCATTATTTCCTTTACGAGGTGGTCGCTCATCTTGACCATCCCCACGAGTACAAGCATATTGAACGCCAGCTCTCCGACATACTTCCACACCATAGTCGCGGCGGCTGCATCCTTGTCCACGACAGGCGGACTGGCAGCAAACTTGCTGAATATGATGCAGGCAAGCACTATGATCGCGCCTTCCAGACATACTCCCGCATAGCTCTTCAGAAAACTGACTCCTACGCTTTGGGTAGGCTGACCGGCAAATGTTGATAGCGGTATTGGCGCGATTGCCGTGTACATATACAGGCGGAAGAACCTGCCGTATACCGTGAGTATGATTATGAACGACATCACAGTGATGAACAGGCTCCCAATCAGCGTCACAGCCCAGAGCGGGATGCTCTCAAAGAATCCGCAGTCCTCAATCGCAGACACCATTTCGCTCGGCAGGGTCGTCTTAGTAGCCGAGCCTATGCCGGACGCATTCATGATCGTTCTCATCGCACCCTGCGCTATGTCAAAGAGCGCCAGCATCAGATCGAGTCCGTAAGTGACTACACCCTTTGCAATCGCAAACCTGATGAACAGCTTCAGAGCATGCTCCGGTCTTTTCACATCGGTAAGGCTTCCGCAGGTCTTGACCACTCCCATCAGGAAAAACAAAACGAGCAGTGCCAGGCCTATACCCTTTACTGCTCCGTTGATCTGTACGATGACGTGCCATATGCCTCCGCCCTTGAAGCTCTGAGGTGATGTGGTCAGAAGCGACCACACTTCCGCCATCTTCGCATTCCAAGTATTCAGCGCATTTTCAAGATTCTGCACTACCCAGTTGTCGCTGTCCAAGCCCTGTCACCTCCTCTCCTGATTCGTTTATTTACCATTAGTCTCACCTTTCCTCTCTGTCACGGTCAGTTTTTGCCGGGCGTCGTCCCAGCCCGTGCTCAAGCCTGTCTGCCACTTCAGCCCTCTTGGCATTATTGAATCTGGACAAATCGCCAGAAAGATAGCCGGTGACCCTTCTGATCCGCTCGAACTTAACGCCTTCGCCGACCATGCCGTCCACATTCTTTACTCTGTTGTTCGTCATGTGCTTCCTCCTTCCCTGCGCATAATAAAAGACCGGTACTTTCGCACCGGCCGCCAATATCTTTATTACCTTAGCGATTATTTCTTCCCTATGACCTTTACCGCAGTTCCATATGCCAGCACCTCAGCCGCAGTATCCATCACCTGAGACGATCCGTATCTGAGGCCTATGACTGCGTCGGCTCCAAGCTCCTCTGCCTCATCGACCATGCGCTTCGTGGCAATCTGTCTGGCCTCGACTAGCATCTCTGTGTAGCCGACTATTTCACCGCCGACAAGCGTCTTCATGCCCGCCATGAAATCCCTGCCAATGTTTTTGCTCTGCACTACTGTGCCCTTAACGACTCCCAGCACCTCTATGTCTGCGCCAGGGATATAATCAATACTTAGAAGCTTCATCGATCTCTCCTCTCTTTACTTCGCCGAGTCTCTGCACCAGAGCTACGATTACTCCAACAATGATTCCGCCGAATATGATCACGAATACCGCGATCACTCCCCACGGTGCCGGATCCTCGCTGTTCGCCAGCATTATGGCGACCAACATAAGTGCCGCGATCATTATGACTGCGATGGCGGACAGGATCGCACCGGTCCTGCGCTTTTTAACATCAGACATCTTTACATTCACAAACCTGACGCCTCCTTTCTCCAGCTCCTTCATCCGGTCAAGATAAGCGGAAGCATCGATATCCGATACGTCGTCTACTTCGTCCGACAGCATACGGCAAAGCGTTGCCATGTGATTCAGATTCTCCTTTTCACGATCGAGCTTTTCCATGTGCCCGCTCATGCATGTGTCGAAATCCAG
>JAFWLP010000072.1 GCA_017511005.1 Clostridiales bacterium | reverse complement strand
TACGTCTTTTCAATCCATGAGACAAAAACAAGAGAAGTGCTTGAGGATGTTCGCAACCTGAAGAGTGAAGTCGGGATCGTGTCTTTTTCCGGAACCACAGAAGCAGTGATTACAAAATTGTTCCGGGAACATCAACTGGAATTTACTCCTTTGATGAGAAAAGAAGCTTATATTTACGTCTGGGAAAACCATAAGCTTGCAGATCGGGAAGAAGTATCCATAGCTGAAATGAAGGGATATCCATGCATTTCATTTGACCAGGAAGAAGACGGAACCTTTTATTTGACAGAAGAAGCGATGGCAGATTATTCGTTTGATAAAATGATAAAGTCCGACGATAGGGCAACAAGTATGGAGCTCATTCATGAACTTGGCGGATATTCTATTGGATCAGGAATGCTTTCTCAGGAAAATGCGATACTCAAAGGGCTGAAGGCAGTCAAACTGATAGAAGAAGATCCGTTGGTAATTGGATATATTATAAGAAAAGGAAGTAATCTATCGACCTATGGTCATTTATATATCGAAGAACTATTAAAATATAAAGATCTCTGAAACCATCAAAACCAAATAATCAATAAGGAAGACATAAAGCCTGCTTATCTGTGATAAGCAGGCTTTATCACTGATAATAAATAAGCCCGAATTTACAAATCTTCACGCTCAGGTTATAGTCGAAGACGACTAAATCGAGGAGGAAAAGAACATGCTTTATAATGCGACGCGCAAAGTGAATATTATGATGTGTTGCCGAATGCTGCATTCCCGGGCATATGATATGGCAGGTGCGCTCGGATGTTGTCCGCTTGCGCAATGTACATGAAACAATCTTAGAAGATTGATTTGGTAACGCCATTTTGTCCGGGAGCTTATCTACAGGCCCCCGTTTTTTATTCTTCATCGAGCAATACTCGTGACCTCAGTCGTGAGATATGCGCACAAAGGGGACCATTGCACGAAAACAGAAAAGAAGAATCCAGGATGGAAGAAAGGAAATACTATGTTAAATATGAACATTAGAAAAATTGCTGTTGTTTTGGTTGCCTTGTTGGCACTGGATACGCTGACCGCCTGCGGCTCTGGCTCTGGAACCGATTCGAGCTCCCAAGGCGGCACCATCGAACTGACGAACGTGTCGTATGATCCTACCCGCGAACTGTACGCGGCTTACAACGAGATATTTGAGCAACATTATGAGGAGAGCACAGGAAAGAAGATCGAGGTTACACAGTCTCATGGTGGTTCCGGAAAGCAGGCACTTGAGGTATCGAACGGCCTCGAAGCAGATGTGGTGACCCTGGCGCTGGAAGGTGACGTGCAGGTGGTGGCGGATGCAGGTCTCATTGATGATGGCTTCGTGTCTGAATTTCCTCTGGACAGCTCGCCGTACACCTCGACTATAGTATTCCTTGTTCGTTCCGGGAACCCCAAGGGTATATACGACTGGGACGACTTGATACGCGATGATGTGGGTGTTATTACCCCGAATCCCAAGACCTCCGGCGGTGCAATGTGGAACTATCTGGCAGCCTGGTACTTTTTCGAGCAGCAGGGTCAGTCGGACGAAGAAATATTAGATTCCATCCGCAAGCTATACGGCAACGTGGTGGTTCTCGATTCCGGCGCACGCGGATCCACTACCTCCTTTGTGGAAAACGGCCAGGGAGATGTTTTGCTGGCATGGGAGAACGAGGCGTTCCTTTCGCTGAAGGAGCACCCCGGCGAGTATGAGATCGTGGTACCCAGCGTATCTATCCTCTGCCAGCCGACGGTGGCTGTGGTAGACGAGGTTACGCGGAAGCACGACACGGCTGATGCGGCGACGGAGTACTTGAACTATCTTTATTCGGACGAAGCCCAGGTGATTGAGGCGGAGAACTTTTACCGTC
>JAFWLP010000071.1 GCA_017511005.1 Clostridiales bacterium | reverse complement strand
TGATAACTGGGGTTATGAGTATAAGACAATGTATATCAGAAAGTATTTTTGTCCTGACGCCGAGATAAAACAGGTAGGTGAGGTTGACGGATATAAGATCTGGAAGATATATGTTCCGGATACTGAGGTTTGAGACGGTATTGCCATAGTGCTAATATAAAACCATATTCTTACAGGGAGGCCGTATATGGATATCAGTTTTTCTGAACTACTGTTACTTGCTGTCAAGGCGCTCTTGCCGGCGATAGTTGCAATCGTGCTGGCTCTTATCACCAAAGAGGTTTACAGCTCACTGTTCGTTGGTATTGCTGTCGGAGGATTGATCTTCGCAGGAGGAAACCCGGTGCTTGCATTGGAACATGTTTTCAATGACGGCATCATCGCATCTCTTTCTGATGCTTATAATGTCGGAATACTTGTTTTCCTTGTGTTCCTCGGAATAATCGTCGCGCTGATGAACAAGGCGGGAGGTTCGGCGGCATTCGGCAACTGGGCTTCGGAACACGTTCATTCAAGAGTCGGCTCGCAGCTTGCCACGATAGGCCTGGGCGTGCTGATCTTCATCGACGACTATTTCAACTGCTTAACAGTCGGTTCAGTCATGAGACCTGTTACTGACAGACAGAATATATCCAGAGCCAAGCTGGCTTATCTTATCGATGCCACTGCCGCTCCTGTCTGCATAATCGCACCTATCTCATCATGGGCTGCGGCAGTCTCGGGATTTGCACCAGAAGGCACAAACGGACTCATGCTGTTCATTCGCGCCATTCCTTACAACTACTACGCGATCCTCACCATTGTCATGATGGTCATGATGGTATTGCTCAAGACAGAATACGGTCCCATGGCCCGTCATGAATTAAATGCAAAGAATGGTGACATCTTTACGGTTAAGCCCACTGAATCTGAAGTCAAGGAAGAGGTGAAGACCGAGAAGAAGGGTCAGGTCAAGGATCTTGTGCTTCCGGTAGTCATACTCATTTTATGCTGTGTTCTCGGAATGCTCTATACAGGCGGATTCTTCGGTGATGAACTTGAGGGTGGTTTCTTCCAGAAGTTCGTTGATGCGTTTGCAAACAGTGACGCTTCCGTAGGTCTTGCATACGGTTCATTCGGAGGTATCGTATTCACGGTTGTTTTCTATCTTTGCAGAAAAGTCCTTAAGTTCAAGGATTGTATGTCCAGCATCGAAGAAGGCTTCAAGGCCATGATCCCTCCGATCCTTATCCTTACACTTGCCTGGTCTTTGAAGGCAATGACCGATTCCCTTGGCGCAGCTGATTATGTCGCTGAGATCGTTGACAGGACAAAGGGATCGTTCATCGGTATATTGCCCGCGGTCATCTTCCTTATTGCCTGCGGACTTTCTTTTGCAACAGGTACGTCATGGGGAACATTCGGTATCCTCATCCCGATCACGCTGAAGGCTTTCCCGCTCGACGGTTCAAATCCTCTGGCGATCATCTGCGTTTCCGCATGCATGGCCGGTGCCGTTTGCGGAGACCACTGCTCACCGATCTCTGATACAACGATAATGAGTTCCGCAGGTGCACAGTGCAACCATATCGCTCACGTATCAACTCAGCTTCCGTACGCGCTGACGGCAGCTGCCGTGTCATTCCTGACTTTCCTCGTTGCAGGTTTTGCCAAGAATGCAGTGATATCACTCGTTGTCGGTATCGGTATGATGGTAGGCATGGTATTCCTTCTCAAGAAGGCTTTACCGGTTCCCGATTCTGAAGCTTTGCAGAAAAAGTCTCAGAAACCTGCGAAAGAATGATCGCGGCGAACATTATGAGACAGCCGGCCATTTCCACCGGTTTCATGTTCTCGTGAAGGATAATCGAAGCGGTAATTACCGCGAAGACTGACTCGAGGCACATGAGAAGGGAAGCGACAACGGGACTTGCATTTTTCTGTCCCACAATCTGAAGAGTATACGCAATGCCGCAGCTCATTATTCCCGAATAAAGAAGGGAAGGGGCTGCGGTTTTTATGTTGCCAAGATCCGGATGCTCGAAGATGAACATTGCGATGACCGAGATCGTTCCGGCGACGGCAAACTGCATGAACGACAGCTGTATGCCATTTACGCCGTCATCAAGGAACCTGTCTACCAGCATTATCTGAACCGCATAGAAGACTGCGCAGATAAGCGCCAGGATATCACCGAGATTGATGGAAGTAAGTTCAGACGGATTGATACAGAGGAAGAATAAGCCTATAAGTCCGAGAAGTATGGAAAGCCAGGTAAGGACGGCTATCTTTTTCTTCAGGAAGATAACGGAGAAGAGCGGCACGAAAAACATGTAAAATGCCGTGATGAACGCGATCTTTCCTGATGTTGAATAATAGAATGCGAATTGCTGGAAGTTCTGCGCAAAAGAGAAAACGATGCCAAGGATAAGACCGGCCCGCAATGTTTTCTTTCTGAAGTCGAATCCTTTGTTTATTATGAGGGTGAACGGCAGCAGAAAAAACACGCCGAGAAAAGTCCGTATTCCCGTAAAGGTAAATGCATCGATGCTCTGCATGCCGATGGACTGGGCTACAAAAGAGGAGCCCCAGATGACAGCGGTGATAAGCAGACAGATTATTCCGGACAGTTTTGTTTTGCGCATCAGGAACCCTTCAGGAGTTTTTTCTTTTCGAAGACCAGATATCCGGCATATAAAACGATGCCTGCAGCTGATACCGCCAACCCCTCAAACAGATAAGGTGTTCTGTATGTCAGGGAGATATCATGGGTTCCTGCTGATACGGGAACTGCCATGAAAGCGAGATTCGCTCTTATTATCTGAACCGGTTCTCCGTCGATCTCCGCTTTCCATCCTTTGGAATACGGAACTGCAATATACAGATATCTGTCTGTATCTGTTTTGGCGGAAATGTTCATATGGTTTCCGGAATAGTCGTAAGTTATGTCTTCCATGCCCGCGTGATTGTAGAATGCATCCAATGTCTGTTCCATCTGTTTTTCGGGTCTCGAAAAAACCTTAATGCCGTCAAGATTATATTTCCCGTGGTTGTTGAATATCACACAGATGGAATCAACTTCCTCGTCAATGTTCTCAAAAGAAAAGATAATATCGTCATTGCCGGTGTAATAATAGAATGTTGTCAGATACATTGTCGAATAGTCGATGGCGATCGGCTTGTTATCAGCATCCACGAGCGCAACGGCATTGCGGAAGTAGTAATTCGGGGAATCGGAACTTTTAAGTCCTTTCAGTAATACACTGATCTGGCCGGCTTCTGTTTTATCCGGTCTGATCCTGATATAACCGCCTTCCTCCGCTACGTTGATAAGATTTCCTTCTATAGACAGTTTCTGATACTCATCTATCTCATAAGATACGGGAACGGCATCTGATACGGCATCAGCCTCAGGCTTCTCCGGGTTATCCGTAACCATGGAATACATGAGAGTGGTCTCGCGCGTAAGAGCATCCGACTTCATGAATGAATCAACGGAGATGACATCATCATAGAAATATACTAAAGAGACACCACGGTCTGCCTTATACAGACTGTAATCTCCGTCTGAATTTACGTAATCATATGAATATGGAGCTCTTATGCAGGTTGGATCCGCGTCTGACCTGGCGATGTAGTTACACGCATTCAGCAGTTCAAGGTAGCACCTGCATCTGAATCCCGTGTGGGAGAACCCGATCGGATCACCGAGCACATCAAATACGGAGTAGTAATCTTCTATAAGCTGATTTTGGGTACTGTGATAAAAATCAAATCCGCTTATTCCGGCTGCAACGGATGAATTCTTGACGATATGCGTATAATCCGCAGTTACGGTATCAGTCCTGTACCGGTGATCGTCAACGGAAGCCCTCAGTTCGATTCCGCCGTTTTCGAATACTTTTCCATAAACGGAGCCGCTGTCCAGCATAGTCGGACCGATAAAGACATTAATGCATGTATAGCCGATAAATACGCATGAGATGAAAATAACCGCCAGATACATTATCCTGCGTGTTTTCTCCGTAAAACGGCTCAACAGGTTTATTATTCCGGTCAGTAAGACCGTTATCAATAATGAAAGCGCTGAGATGACCGCATAGCCGTCGATAAACAAAAGACAGACTGCGAGATACAAAGCGGAAATCCCTAAGGCTATATACCATATCTTTCCTTTGAATTCTTTGACCGAATCGAAAGAAACGGTTACAAGATATGAGAAACAGAGAATGAGCGAGAAGATGTATCTGTAAGACGAATAATTGAATCCGTTGAATACCGAACCTATTACCGGAAATGCAAATGACACCAGACATAATGACAGACACCATTTTATGACCGGCTCTTTCTTACGGGAAACGATAAGACATATGACCGCCACGGCCACGAATGAAGATACGCCGATAAATGCATCTCCGTCTGCCTGAATGTATGTGAACCCATAGGAGAAGAACCGTTTAATCACTTCAAAATCTATTGCTTTAACATCGTAATGTGTTTTAAGTCTGCTAAGGCCGGATATCTTGATGAGATTAGGCAATATGAGACCTGCTCCGATGCCGATCGATATCACCGTATGAACAACAAATCTTCCGACTAAAGAGAAAAACTTCTTAACAGAGCGCCCGTCCTCGCAGAGAAATCTGATCAGGCAGTATGCAACCAGAAGAATGAGCATCATATAGGAGAAATAGAAGGACAGGGAAATGCTGTAAGATAAGATCAGGACATACAGGATGCTCTTTTTGTTCTTCCATACCCTGTCTGCTGCGAGCAGGAGAAGAGGAAACAGAATGTAAGAGGAAGAGAAACCGAGCTGCTTAATGATTATGAAGGTGGTCGATGAGAAAACATAGACCATTGCGCCTGCGACTGCATTTAAGGTTTTATAACCCTTTTCGTAAACAAACAGAATGAAGGCAAGACCGGACAGATACAGTCTGAAGACAACGACCAGATCGAATGCATACTCGCTGTATCTGACGGGAACGAGAGCGGAAAACAGACAAAGAATCGGTGTTGCGAGAGGCGTGAAGGTAATGCGCGCATCGCTTCCCATTCCGCTCGTCATATCCCACATCGGGAATTCAAACTTATGATCTACAAATATGCTCTTCAGAACAGAACGTGTCATATTACCGCAGCTTACAAATCCGATATAACGCTGCTGAAGTCCGTCGACGGAATCCATCATGGATCTGTTTCCGGACCAGAAGAATATCAATACGCAGAAAAGAGCGAAGATAAAAAAGCTCAGGGAGTATTTTCCGGCTAAGCCCAGCAGTTCTTTTCTTTTCAGCTTATTCATAGAAATGGTATTTGCCTCAGTTGACGGATATAGTGTGGATTTATTGAATCCTTTGTAAGTCGGTTGTTTTTTACGTTGCGATTATATCACGATATGCATATTTTCCCAATGTTGGACACTGATAATACGGATTTGACAGATACCCCTAGGGGGTATATTATTGTGATTGGATAAAATACCCCCATGGGGTATGTGGAGGTGACTTATGTCCGATAAGAAATGCCCGCATTGCAGGACAAAAGACAGATCTGATGAAGAGATAAAGGACCTTATTACCCGATTGAACCGTATAGAGGGTCAGATCAGAGGCATCCGCAAGATGGTGGAGGAGGATGCCTACTGTGTCGATATCATCACACAGGTAAGTGCGGCCAAGTGTTCTCTGAACAGCTTCTCGAAGGTGATCCTCGGAAATCATATCAAGACGTGTGTTGCCGATGACATAAGAAACGGGTCTGACGAGAAGACTGAAGAGCTGGTTGAGCTGCTTCAGAAACTGATGAAATAATACTTCAACCTTAGAATGAGTATCTGTCATGGATAAAAGCAATACAAAGCCGGAAAAGTATATCGTGACCGGGATGAGCTGCGCCGCTTGTCAGGCCCACGTCGAGAAAGCCGTATCTTCGGTGCAGGGCGTTGAGTCCTGCAGCGTTTCTCTGCTTACGAATTCAATGAACGTAACAGGGAGTGCCGATCCTGAGGCTGTCATCAAAGCCGTTGAAGATGCCGGATACGGAGCATCCCCGGCAGGCACAGGTACCCGGGAAGCCGGTCTCAGGAGTATGGCAGATCAGTTAGTGAATAACGAGATCCCCGTACTTAAGAAAAGGCTGATAAGTTCGCTGGTCTTTTTACTTGCCCTTATGTATCTCTCGATGGGTGTATCGATGTGGGGTTGGCCCGCTCCGCCGCTTCTGAATGACAATATGACCGGCACTGCAATAACCGAGATGTTGCTGGCCGGAATAGTCATGATGATAAACAAAAAGTTCTTCGTTAACGGCTTCAGGGCTCTTCTGCATAAAAGCACCAATATGGATACTCTGGTTGCCATGGGGTCCGGAATATCCTTTATTTACAGCTTTGTAACATTGTTACAGATGAGTTCCGGGCATTCTCATGAGGCTCAGATGGCATATATGAACGATCTTTATTTCGAGTCGGCAGCAATGATCGTAACTCTTATAACTATAGGAAAACTTTTGGAAGCCATCTCGAAAGGAAGGACCACAAATGCTCTTAAGGGACTCCTCAGCCTGCAGCCGAAAACAGCTGTTCTTATCAGAGACGGCAGGGAGGTTACAGTTCCCATAGAAGAAGTTAAGGTAAGCGACGTGTTTGTCGTAAGACCGGGCGGAGCGATACCGGTAGACGGCATTATCGTTGAGGGTGAATGCTCGGTCGATGAATCGGCTCTTACGGGGGAATCCGTGCCGGCAGACAAGAGCGTGGGAGACAGAGTCTCGGCAGCCACCATAAACCGTTCCGGATTTATCAGATGCCGTGCCGAGAAAGTCGGTGAAGATACGACACTTGCCCAGATCATCAGGATGGTCAGTGAATCATCCGGTTCCAAAGCTCCGATCGCGCGGATAGCCGATAAGGTATCAGGTGTGTTTGTTCCTGCCGTTCTGATCATTGCGGCAGTTGTTTTCGCGGTCTGGATGATTTCCGGAGCTCCCGCAGGTGTTTCCCTTACGAGAGCCATTGCGGTACTGGTCGTCAGCTGCCCCTGCGCACTTGGGCTTGCCACACCTGTCGCGATAATGGTCGGTAACGGAGTTGCCGCAAAGAACGGGATCCTGTTCAAGACATCAGCTTCACTGGAACAGACGGGCAAAGCTGATGTGATCGTTCTGGATAAGACAGGAACGATCACAAACGGAGTTCCTGTTGTTACCGATATTATTCCAGCGCCCGGTAAGAGCGAGAAAGACCTGCTGGCAGATGCTTTCACATTGGAACAGGGAAGCGAGCATCCGCTTGGCAAAGCCGTGACGGATTATTGCAATGCACATGGAGTCGTTAAGGGAAAAATAGAAGACTTCAAAGTGTTTTCCGGCAACGGGTTGAAAGGCACTTCGGACGGAAGGGAATTGCTGGGAGGGAATCTTAACTTTATCTCCCGAAGCTGCAATGTCGGTAAGGAAATGACCGCAAGATCAAATGAACTTGCCGGGCAGGGGAAAACACCGCTTTTCTTTGCCTCTGACGGTGAACTGTCAGGGATGATAGCGGTAGCTGACACAATACGGCAGGATTCCGCTGAGGCAATCGGTGAATTCAAGCGGATGGGCCTCTATACCGTAATGCTTACGGGCGATAACAGGAGAACTGCCGAAAGCATAGGAAAGACTGCAGGAGTCGATCTGACGGTATCTGACGTCCTTCCGGGTGATAAGGAGCGTATTGTAAAGAGACTTAAGGAATACGGCAGAGTGATCATGGTGGGGGACGGGATCAATGATGCTCCTGCGCTGACAAGTGCCGATATAGGGATCGCAATAGGAGCCGGAACGGATATTGCCATAGATGCAGCCGATTGTGTGCTCATGAAGTCGAACCTGAAAGACGCGGCAGCGGCAATAAGGATATCGAGAAGAACGATCACTAATATCCATGAGAATCTGTTCTGGGCGTTTATCTACAATATCGCGCTCATCCCTGTTGCGGCGGGGGCATATGCGGTATTCGGGATAACCATGTCACCGATGCTGGGTGCTGCAGCAATGAGCATATCGAGTTTTACAGTGTGCATGAATGCGTTGAGACTGAATACGGTAAGACCATATGATAAGAAACATGACAGAATCAGAAGTGATATCAGGAACAAGGCTGTCATCATCGAGAAGGAATTTGAAAAAGAAAACATAAAGGAGAATAAGACAATGGAAAAGACCATCACTATCGAAGGCATGATGTGCGGACACTGCGAAGCAACGGTAAAGAAGGCCCTGGAAGCCTTGGAAGGCGTTATATCCGCTGATGTCTCACACGATAAAGGAACGGCCGTGGTAACACTCGGAAAGGACGTTGAGAATGATATTCTTGCCAAGGCAGTTGAAGACAAAGACTTCAAGGTAACGGGAATATCATGACCCTCAAAAAATAATTTTCATTATTCTCCACGCTCATATTGTATAATGTGTTCGTATGAGGTGGTGGGAAAATGATACATATTCTTATTGTTGAAGACGAGAGACCGATATCAAATCTTATAAGGATGAGCCTTACGAAGGCAGGGTACTCATGCACGTGCGCATTTGACGGTGAAGAGGCATTGGACCTTATCAGGAACAATGTCTATGATCTTATCCTTCTTGACGTCATGATACCTAAGATCGACGGGTTTTCTTTGATGCAGTATATCCGTCCGATGAAGATCCCGGTAATTTTCCTGACGGCCAAAAACATGGTTGAGGACAGGGTAAGAGGTCTGGAACTTGGTGCTGAGGATTATCTTGCCAAGCCGTTCGAGATCATAGAACTGCTGGCCAGAGTCAGTGTCGTACTGCGCCGTTATAACAAGACGGATACGGAGATCAACATAGCGGATCTTGTGATCGATACCAAGGCCATGATCGTTTATAAGAACGGATATCCCATCCCTTTGACACCGAAGGAGTATGAACTGCTTCTTCTTTTCGCGAGGAACCCCGGAATCGCGATGTACCGTGAGACGATCTACGAGCGTGTATGGAATGAACCTTTTCCGTACGGGAGCAAGACTGTTGATCTGCACGTGCAGAGACTCCGCAAAAAGCTCGGCTGGGAAGAGGTAATACACGCTGTGCCAAAGGTCGGTTACAGGTTGGAGGCCTGATAAATGCGTTTCCGGCAGAAGATGCTGCTCGTAATGGTATGGCTTCTCACATTGAGTTACGGTGTGGGAGGTCTTCTTCTGATAAGACAGAATTTCCAGAACAGTCTTGATCAGATCCAGAGGAATTCCGCCGAATCATATCAGATGCTTCTTCAGACGGTCCAGCTTGTTAATTTCGTTGATATCCAGCAGGATTTCTCGAACATCAGTACAGTTCTTGAGCGAATGAACGCGACAAACAGTCTGGTAGGCATCAGTCTTACCAGAGGAGATAAGGTATTGTATGAGATCGGTGAAGAGAAATCAGGTTATGACACCGAATCGGAATTTGAATCTTTTCTGTATGCCAGGAATACAAGGCATATCTATCAGATAAACGGTGTCATAAAGACCAACGACAAACCGCTGGAACTTGTGGTCATGTATGACATCACTTCAGTGTATGAGGCAAGAGATGAACAGGTTAAAGTTTATCACCAGGTACTGATCGTCCTGATCCTTGCCGGAGCTTTTGCTGCATGGATAACCTCATATTACATGACCATGCCGTTGTATAAGGTCTCAAGGACAGCCAGGGCTTTGGCATCCGGACATCTTGAATCAAGAGTTAATTCAAAGACACACGATGAGATCGGACAGCTCGGTTCAGACTTTGACCACATGGCAGACAGGCTGGAAGAGAACATCAATGAACTGAAGCTGGCGATGGAACAGCAGGACAGGTTTATGGGAAGCTTTGCTCATGAACTGAAGACACCTATGACTTCCATAATTGGTTATGCGGATCTTCTGAGAAGCCAGGCGCTGAACGGGGATGAGACCCAGGAAGCGGCAAATTACATTTTCTCCGAAGGAAAAAGACTCGAATCACTGTCGCTTAAACTGCTTGATCTTCTTATGATGAAGAAGCAGGACATAAAGTTTGTTCCGACAGACATGAAGAGCATGATCGAGAATCTCACGAGTCATCTTCAGCCTGTGTACAGGAAGAGAAGGATCGATCTTCAGTGCCGTATGGAACCGGGCATTTGCATGGTTGAACCCGATCTCTTCAGTTCTCTCATAACGAATCTTCTTGATAACGCAAGAAAAGCTCTGGATAACGGCGGAAATATCATGATACTCGGTGAGAGCACGAACGGAAGCTACAGGATCCGGGTAATAGACAACGGAAGAGGAATGCCGGAAGAAGCTATGAAGCATATAACTGAAGCTTTTTACCGTGTCGATAAATCACGTTCAAGGGCGCAGGGCGGCGTAGGATTGGGGTTGAATCTCTGCAAAGAGATAATCGAGCTTCATAACGGAACGATAGCTTTCGCTTCGAGGGAAGGCAACGGAACCTGCGTTACCGTTACCGTAAAGGAGATCGCGGGATGAAAAAGCTGAGTACACTCATTACCGCAGTCTTCATGATAATGGCAGCCATACTCGGATGGTGTCTTCCGATTGCGGATTTCAACATCTATGATCAGATCAATGACGGCAAACAGATGGATCTGGAGATACAGCAGATCAACCTGTCGTACAGAGATGACCTTACCATGCAGCAGAAGATCAATATCGCCAATTATGATAATGATTTTGCCGGCGCGGTCGAGCTCGACAGAGGTATTTACGTTCAGAAGGAAGGATTGGAGCTGATCGTTGAGGATTTCCTAGCCGATTTCACAGGGTACAGGCTGGATGTCTCGAAGGACTGGTATGCGGTGCCCATGCTTGTGAACCTGTCAAATAACAGAGGAACCATTGTTGTCTGGAACGTGCAGATCTTGCTGGATGAGTATTGGGAATGCCAACTCTTTATTGATGACAGGACCGGCGCGATACTCCGCTGCTCCTTCCATGTTGATCCCGATTACTGGGAGAACCTGGTCCTCGGTTATAATGATGCCAATGATCCTTACAGCTATATCAGCGACAGGTTCCGTACTGCGATCTATAACCATTACGCGTCACGTATCGACGCTAAGATCGTTACCTTCCATATGATAGGTGATACATTTAATGATGAGGCGGTCGCATACCTGTTTGTATTCAAGGATGATAAGAACTATACGTTCGAATGCACGGTAACTATCTCGATCCCGTACGGCTGGATCGAACCTTATTGATTGTTTACAATTGATGCCGTTTTGATGCCGATTTAGTACTTTTTTGATTTTTTCCTTTGCAATAATAAGCTCAGAAGTTAAGCAAAGGAGTGAAATGCATGTTTCCGGATTTGGCTGTCAGAGTTAAAAGTTATGCCGCGAATATGGGGAGCGGATTTGTCGTGATTGCGGGCTTTCTGCTCGCAATCACGATGGTGTTTGTTATCGTGTTTGCACGCTGGACCGGAGTCACGAATGGATCTTCTGCTTATTGCATAGATACCGATAAACCGAAGATCGAGACATCAGTCGAAGATTCAGGCCACGTCTCGCTCGTACTGCCTGATAAGAGCAGTTAACAATTCTTATCAATCTTCACCGACGAATATATTCCAAGATGCAATCTCTGTATCACTAATGGTCTTCATAACGAGTTTTGCATTGTCGAGAAGATAGTCGCTGTAGCCCGAAGACCAACCGCGTTTAACCAGTTCCTTGACAATCTCGCCGCTTATTTCTTCTATAAGATATACCTTACCCTTACTTTCTTCTTCGCTCATTTGAGAAAGCCTCATAAGCGGCTCAATAACGCAGCTCAAGGTGGTAAACTCCTTCATCGCTCTAAACCGCCATTTGTAATATGGCATATACCGGCCGTTAAGAAGGAACAATGCCGCAGTGATCTTATATATGAATTCTGTAACGCAGCAATAAGCGGCCCCGACATCACCACGTTTAATAGAGCGAACATAATTAAATTGCCCGGTTTTACCCGCCATGGCAAGGTCTGCAGCGACTTTCTTCTTTTTTACATCTTCAGGATAGAATCCTTCCCAAACATTACGAATAGAACTGAAAACACCCGAAGGGTCACGGAATACTTTACCGTTGACTGCTTCGGCCAAATGCATCTGCGGTGTGGCAAGCCAATCCGCTGTCGTCACGGGTGCCGATGTCATCCCCGTGTGTTCATAATAGAACTCTTCAATACTGTGAACGCCTACTCTGTGGCTTCTTGCACCGGTCATGATGTTGCTGGGTTCCGCCATTCCGACATCCGATCTGTGATTTACTATGAATTCCTCCACCGGAAGTGCGTTATATGCATTCTGAAGATCATCTCCGATCTTCTTTCTCAGTTCCTCGGGAAGCCAGAGACAGAACCCGGGCGCATAATCATGATCCCTTGAAATAAAATCATCATATCCGAAACACTCAGAGGTCTGTCCAACCAATCCTGCAGCGATCTCATCTTTGTATTCTGGAAATTCTTTTTCGAGCATCGGAAGACCGTACTCTTCGAAAAACACTTCAGATATCTTAAGTCCGTTCCACATAATGAAAGATCTACCTTTATGCAAAAAATAAGAAGCGCTGAACCTTCAACGCTCCTTATATTTTACATTAGATTTTTGAATTGGATTATTTTGAAGCTGCCTGTTGCTGTGCCTGAACAGCAGTGATGCAGATTACGCCTGCGAGTTCATCTACGCTGCAGCCTCTCGAAAGGTCATTGACCGGTGCCGCAAGTCCCTGGAGGAAGCTGTAAGCTTCGGCTTTTCCGATCCTCTGGATGAGCTTGTAACCGATGTTGCCTGCTTCAAGGTTAGGGAAGATGAGAACGTTTGCCTGACCTGCAACAGGGGAGCCCGGAGCCTTTGAAGAACCGATCTCCGGAATGATGGCGGCATCAAGCTGAAGTTCGCCGTCGAGAAGGATATCGGGATATTTTTCCTTGGCGATCTTAACCGCCTCAACGACCTTGTCGACGAAGGGGTGGTTAGCTGAACCCTTGGTGGAATGGCAGAGGAAAGCAACCTTTGCTTTCTTGCCGATGAGAGCTTCAAATGAAGCTGCGGATTCGGCTCCGATCTCTGCGAGTTCCTCCGGATTTGGATCCTGCATCAGTGCGCAGTCAGCGCAGAGGATGATGCCGTCTTCGCCGAATTCACAGTCGGGAATATCGAACATGAATGCGATCGATGCGATCTTTCTTTCAGGAGCTGTCTTGATTATCTGAAGGGCAGGGCGGAGCATATCTGCGGATGTGTGGCATGCGCCGGATACAAGACCGTCGGCGTCTCCGGATTTTACCATCATGATTCCGAATGTGAGCTTGTCACCTGATATGAGTTCTTTTGCCTTCTCGAAAGTCATGCCTTTCTTTGCTCTGATCTCTGCGAGAAGTGTTGCATACTTATCGATCTCAGTTGATTTTGTGTGATCAAGGATCTGAACTCCGGTAAGATCTGCACCAAGTCTTGAAGCGGAACCCATGACCTCTTCCTCGGTTCCAATGATGATGGGGGCAGCCGTTCCTTCAGCGAGTACTTTTGCGGCTGCAAGTATCGTTCTGTCATCTTCCGATTCGGGAAGTACGATAGTCTTAACGTCACTTCTTGCTCTTGCTTTGATTGTCTCGATAAAACTCATATGTAACTCTCCTTAAAGAAAATCGAATCCTTCAAATCTCGGTTTGCCGGGATAAATTTTGGCCTGCTCTTCACCTCTTAAGACTCTGAGCGCTGCAGCTCTCATGGCTTCGTGCTCAAGTTCGCCCGGATAAGATGCGATAGGAGCGATCCATCCGCATGCTTCAGTGATGCCGTCCAATACATCCTGGAAACGCATAAGTCCGCCTGTCAGTACGATTCCGTCAACTTCACCGTGAAGCACACATGCCATAGAACCGATCCATTTTGTAATCTGATAGATCATCGCATTCCAGATGAGCTGTGCCTTAGGATCGCCTGCTTCAATCATCTCGTGAATTGTATCTGAATTTGATGTGCCGAACCATGAGGAAAGACCGCCTGTAGCCATGCAAAGGCTCCTGAGTTCTTCCTTAGGTCTGTCATATAACTTGGTGAGGACATCAGTGATAGCCATAGTACCCATTCTTGTAGGTGTCATAGGGCCGTCTCCGCCGCTTCCGTCATTGGCATCGATCATTCTGCCGTGCTGATGAGCGGTGATCGTGATGCCGCCGTCGATGTGGCATACGATAAGATTCATCTCGTTATATTTCTTGCCGGCGCTCTTAGCATATTTGTGAGCTGTTGCACGCAGATTGAGAGCGTGTGTGGCTGAAGTTCTGTATATGCCCTTAACGCCAGTTATTCTTGCAACATCCTGATATTCGTCAACAACGATGGGGTCGACCATGAGAAGTCTTCCGCCGAACTCGTCGTGAAGTTTTTTTGCCATCTGAACACCGAGCATGCTGGAGTGATAAACGCCGCCCTTAGCTTCTCTGATATCGTTTACGAGCCTGTCGTCGACTTCGTATGTGCCGCCTTCGATAGGATAGCATGCGCCGCCTCTTCCGACGATCGCATCAACGCCTGTCAGATCAATGCCGTTATCTGTCAGCCACTTCATAACGTATTCCATGCGGTAATCCAGCTGATCGTTAATGGTAGGAAAGTTCTTTAGGATAGCTGAATCGTGGAATACATTGCCTTCGAGTACGCTTTTCTCGTTCTCGAAAAATTCAACTTTGGTTGAAGTGCTTCCGGGGTTTACCACAAAGATGCGGTATGTCTTTGAATCTGTCATATTTTTGCCTCTTAATGTTTTAATACTACGACAGTATACACGCTTTTTGCTTAAAATAAATATTTTAATTATGGTCATATCAGATATAATAAGCGTTGGAATAAGATCCGGTGTTTTTATCGGGATACGGATCTAAGGGGAGGAAAATATGGAAGATCAGGCTTTCCGTAAAGGCTTATCTGTTACGGCAATAATACTGATAGCATTATCTGCATTGGCTTTGAGCCTGAGCAATGTGAACGGGATTTTATACGGTTATGAGGCATCGTTTTTCGGAATACCTTTCGTAGCCGCATTTGCCGTACCTTTGCTTACGGTTCTCATTATCCTTACGAGGTTTTATACCGGCACCGATACAATGGAAGAAATGATCGCGGCCATAGCCGTAAGATATTCCATCTTCGGATGGTTCTTTGTCTTTCTGATTAAATTCGCCGCAGCGATGCTGAAGATGTTCTGCTACGACTTCTATTCGAGCAATTTCGCAACGGTCTATCTCCTGATGAATTCATTCAACGTCTGCGTTGTCGGAACGCTGGTCCTTGCCATTGCGCTCCGCAAACTTCCTTCAGTAAAGATCGAGAAGAAAAAGATGAGGTTCGGACAGCTGTTCCTTATCATAATGATGATGTACGGACTTACCCAGGTCGGATCGATGATGGGTGTACCGCTCGATACCGTGTTATCGCTGCCAAGTATGTTCAATACCGGCTCTGAAGATGTCATGAAGGAACTTCAGAATAATGTGATCCTGTCTTCAGGCACATTGGTAAGGACTATTTCGGTAGGAATACTGCCGGCTGTTTTTGAAGAACTCTTATTCAGGAAATTCCTGATAGACCGTACCATCAGGCACGGGGAGTTTATCAGTTGCGCCATGTCGGGGATCATGTTCGGTCTGTGGCACGGCAATTTCCAGCAGTTTTTCTTTGCTTTCTTTGTCGGTGTCCTTTTCGCGTTTGTTTATATCAGGACAGGCAATATCATCTACACGATGATACTTCACGCAAGCATGAATCTCGTAACTTCTCTGGTTACCGTTGAACTGCTGTCTGAATTCCTTAAGCGTAGCGGATTTGATATCGGGGCAGGGGCGGTTAATGAGATTACGGATTATAACGAGCTGATAAGTTCCGTATTGCCTGTATTTTTGCTGATTCTGCTGTGGTTGCTAATTCTTATCGGATTCCAGATCGCGGGATTTGTTCTGCTGATCGTAAAGCGTAAGAATTTCAAACTGGTAGCACGTGAAGGTGAACCCGGAAGAAAAGCTATACTTCACAGGATGACGCACAGTGTAGAGATGTGGATATTCTTCTCGTTCGCGTTGCTGCTGTTTGTGTATGCATATCTGCCTGATAACATTGCAGCGGTAATCAATCTGCTTGGATAAGCGGATCATTATTGCTTTATCACCGGAAACAGCACTTGCTATAATTCATTTTTTCTGTTTGGTACATACAGAGATTCATTCCGGAACGGGAGCACATGTCATTTTTCGGGAATGGACAAAAATCCTTCGCGCAGACCACCTTGAAAAAAGCCGGTTTCCGATAAAGCAACTGTACCGGCCGTTTTGGTTGACAGATCAGTTTCCTTTCGACAAAAAGCAACCGGAAAGGAAACTTTTTGCCCGGCTTCAATCAAACACCCACAAAGTAAACGGGGCATCTCATTGTGTGAGATACCCCGTTATTTGCATAATCAGTTGATAATTTAGATTACTTCTTGCACTTCTTTGAAGGCTTTGTGTTGACCTTATCCTTGAGTGCCTTACCAGCCTTGAACTTAGGAGCTGTGCAAGCCTTGATCTTTGTAGCTGCACCAGTCTGAGGATTGCGGCCTGTTCTTGCAGCTCTCTCGGAAGTCTCGAATGTACCGAAACCAACGAGCTGAACCTTACCCTTGTTCTGAAGCTCATCAGAAACTACTTCGATAAAAGCCTTAACTGCAGCGTCAGCATCTTTCTTGGAGATGTCAGCCTTAACAGCGATTGCATCAACTAATTCTGTTCTGTTCATTATTAAATCCTCCCTGAATATGGGTTAAATACTTTGCCGGTCAAGGCTTCTGCCGCCGACAATGCCGATATTATAAAGTTCTTTGACATTAAAAACAAGGGAATTTGAGGCTTTTTGAGAGATTTTTTTGCAAAAAAGCCTTAGATTTAGGGATTTTGTGGCGACGGTACCCCTTGTTGACACCGGAAAAAACGTGTGATAACATATGCACAAATGAACATATGAACAATTAATCATATGACAAACATAAGGAGATGCGAAAATGCCTCACGATCACGCTGCTTTACTTAAGCATATAAAGGCTGATATGCCTACGGATGAACTGTTGCAGGACCTGGGTGATCTTTTCAAGATCTTCGGAGACACGACCAGGATCAAGATCATGTATGCGCTTTATGAGAATGAGATGTGTGTGTGCGCGATCGCCGATCTGCTCAACATGACACAGTCTGCCATTTCGCATCAGCTGAAAGTGCTTAAGGCTGCGAATCTCGTTGAAAGCAGAAGGGACGGAAAGACCATTTATTACCGTCTGGCTGATGAGCACGTCAAATCGATAATCGCTCAGGGATATGAGCATATTACTGAGAAATAAATTATAAGGAGACATATTATCATGAAGAAGACTTTTGAACTGGAAGACCTTGATTGCGCAAACTGCGCCATGAAGATGCAGGAGGCTATCCTGAAGATTCCCGGAGTTAAGAGCTGCGACGTCAGCTTCATCAAACAAAAGATGACTCTTGAAGCTGATGATGCGGAATTTGACAAGATAGTCAAGCTTGCCGTTAAGACGATTGCAAAGGTTGAACCCGACTGCACAGTGATCCTTTAACAAGTGATGCCGCAGATATCACCTGCGGCATTTTTATGGAGACGATATCATGAAGTATAAGTTTACCCGCAAACAGAAAAAGATGCTCATAAGGCTCATAGTTGCTGTCGCATTATTGGCGGTAACAGCCGTCGTACTGCATTTTGTCGAACTGCCGTGGTGGGCAAGACTTATCCTTTATGCCATTCCGTATGTGACAGCCGGTTATGACGTATTGAAAACAGCATTCATCAACCTTATCCATGGTCAGGTTTTCGACGAGAAATTCCTGATGATGGTGGCAACGGTAGGCGCATTCGGAACAGGAGAATATCCTGAAGCTTCCGCGGTAATGATCTTTTATCAGGTCGGTGAGCTTTTCCAGAGCATAGCGGTCGGAAGATCGCGTAAATCTATCGCAAAGCTCATGGACATCAGACCTGACAGTGCAACCGTAATAAGGGAAGGTCAGGAAACGGAAGTATCTCCTGATGAAGTGGAAGTCGGGGAGACTATCATCGTAAAGCCGGGTGAGAAGATACCTCTTGACGGTGTGATCATCGAGGGTGCCACATCCGTAAATCAGGCTGCTCTCACCGGTGAATCTGCTCCTGTTGACAGAGCCCTTAGTGACAATGTCATTTCCGGAACTTTGAATCTCACCGGTGTCATAAAAGTTAAAACGACTTCGACATTCGGGCAGAGTACAGTTTCAAAAATCCTGGAACTCGTCGAAAATGCTTCGGATAAGAAGGCAAAGGTCGAGAATTTCATTACCAAATTTGCAAGGTATTATACTCCCGCTGTAGTAATCGCAGCGCTGATACTCGGTATCGTCCCTCCGCTGTTTCTCGGGATCGGAAATTGGGAAGTATGGAAGATCTGGCTTACGAGAGCCTGCGTATTCCTAGTCGTATCCTGCCCTTGCGCACTCGTGGTTTCTGTTCCTCTGTCTTTCTTCGGCGGAATAGGCGGTGCATCAAAGGACGGTATCCTCATAAAAGGTGCCGGATACATGGAAGTTCTGTCAAAGATCGATACGGTTGTCTTCGACAAAACGGGAACTCTCACAAAGGGTGTTTTTGAAGTCGATGACGTTCATCCGAACATTGTCAGCGTTGCGGAACTTAAGGACATTGCGGCATACTGCGAGAGTTTCTCAAGCCATCCCGTTGCCCAGTCGATCGTAAGGGCTCATGAAGGTCACATAGACAAGTCTCTCATCGGTGATGTCAGTGAGATAGCCGGTAAAGGAATAAAAGCTGTTGTTGACGGCATGACATATTTTTGCGGTAACGGTCAGCTCATGGATATGTGCGGTGCGGAATGGCATGACTGCCACCTGACGGGAACTATAATACACGTTGCAAGAGAGCATGACGGTGTTGTCGATTATCTTGGTCACATTATCATCAACGACCAGATAAAAGAGGATTCCGGAACTGCAATAAAAGAGCTTAAGAATGCCGGTGTTAAGCGTCTGATAATGCTTACCGGCGATAAGAAAAGTGTTGCTGAGAATGTAGCCAATAAACTTGGCCTAACCGGATTCTTTGCGGAACTTCTTCCTGCAGACAAGGTATCAAAAGTTGAAGAACTGCTGAAGTCGGAAAAGGGAAGACTTGCCTTTGTCGGTGACGGTATAAATGATGCGCCCGTATTGATGCGTGCTGACTGCGGTATCGCAATGGGCGCCATGGGTTCCGATGCTGCCATTGAATCGGCTGACGTGGTCCTGATGGATGACAGACCGTCGAAGATCGCCGATGCGATCAGGATCGCAAGGAAGACTATGAGGATCGTTTGGGAGAATATCATTTTCGCGCTTGGCGTAAAAGCAGTTATTCTCATTCTTGGTGCTTTGGGCATTGCAAATATGTGGCTTGCCGTATTCGGTGATGTAGGCGTGCTTATCATCGCTATACTTAATGCGATGAGATGTATGAGGAGAATCAAATAACTCAGGTGTTCATCTGATATAATCTTGCTGTAAGCGTTTCACCTTAATTACATGAGGTAAGATTATGTCTGTATTAGCTTCGTTTATGGTACCGCATCCGCCGCTTATCGTTCCTGATGTCGGACGGGGAAGCGAAAAGCAGGTCGCAAAGACTATTTCTTCGTATGAGAAAGTTGCAGATGAGATAGCTGCGCTGCGTCCTGACACAATAGTGATCACAAGTCCTCATTCAGTGATGTACGGTGACTATTTTCACATTTCTCCCGGAAAGCACGCGAAGGGTTCTTTCTCAAGGTTTGGCGCGCCGGGTGTAAGGTTTTCCGAGGAATACGATGAGGATCTTGTTGATAAGATCTGCGGGATAGCTGATGATGAAGGCTTTCCTTGTGGTACTTTGGGTGAGAAAGACGCGGCACTGGATCACGGAACAATGGTTCCTCTGTGGTTTATCCGTCAAAAATACAAGGGCGGAAGGATCGTAAGGATCGGGCTGTCGGGACTTCCGCTGACCGAACATTACAGGCTCGGTCTGATCATCAATGAAGCAGTGGAGTCCCTCGGCCGAAGAGCAGTATTTGTGGCAAGCGGCGACCTCTCACATAAATTGCAGGATTACGGTCCGTACGGATTTGCGGAAGAAGGTCCTCAATACGATTCGCGTATCATGGATGTAATGGGCCGTGCGGCTTTCGGAGAGCTTTTTGATTTCAGCGAAGATCTCTGTGACAGGGCATCTGAGTGCGGACACCGTTCGTTTGTCATCATGGCAGGCTGCTGGGACAGCAGGAAGGTCAGTGCCAGGGTTTTCTCGCACGAGGATATTACCGGTGTGGGATACGGAATATGCTCATTTTATCCTGAAACCGGTGATGATCCGGAACGCGCATTTCTGGAAAAGTATCTTCACGAAGAAGAGAAAAAGCTTTTGGAGAAGACGTCAGCGTCTGATATATATGTGCGTCTTGCCAGGCTCTCTTTGGAAAGCTATATAAGGAACCGCAAAAGGATCCGTATACCTGAGGATATCAGTCTTATCGCCCGTGATGAGGAGATACCGGATGAACTGATAAACAGGCGTGCGGGAGCATTTGTCTCGATACACAAATTCGGAAAACTCCGCGGATGTATAGGTACCATAGGACCGACAGCGCCGAGTCTTGCGCAGGAGATTGCGAATAATGCCATCAGTGCTTCCACGAGAGACCCGAGATTCGATCCTGTGACCGAAGACGAGCTCTCCATGCTTGAGATCAATGTGGATGTCCTGGGCGAACCTGAAGACATAGATTCAAAAGAACAGCTGGACGTGAAAAGATACGGCGTGATCGTATCCTCGCCTGACGGAAGACGTGGCCTTCTGTTGCCTGATCTTGAAGGTGTTGATACAGTGGAATATCAGGTGGCCATCGCCATGCAAAAAGGCGGTATCAGACCTGATGAGAAATATTATCTTCAGCGTTTTGAAGTAGTCCGTCACGTCTAATGATCCGGAGGATGGAATGACAAAGTGTCATGTGTGTTTCAGGCATTGCGATCTTAAGGAAGGAGACACCGGTTTCTGCGGTGCCAGGATTGGTCTTTCTGACAGAGTAGCTCCGGCAAATTACGGGCATGTTACCTCGATCGCTTTGGATCCGATCGAGAAAAAACCGCTTCACCGCTTCCATCCGGGATCGAGGATATTGTCTGTCGGAAGCTACGGCTGCAATCTCAGATGCCCGTTCTGTCAGAATAATGAGATATCATGGGGCGAAGAGGCAAAAGAATATTCTGTATCATCTGATATCGTAATGCCTGATCAGATCGTGGCTATTGCAGAACAGCAGAAGGATAAGGGAAACATAGGTGTTGCCTTTACTTATAATGAACCGCTTATCGGTTATGAGTTTGTGCGCGATACTGCAAAACTGGCACATTCGCGCGGGCTGAAGAACGTGATCGTAAGTAACGGAACGGCGGAATTGTCCGTTCTTGATGAGATCAGTCCTTATATCGACGCTATGAACATCGATCTTAAATGTTTTGATCCCGGCATCTATTCCAGGGTGCTTGGCGGCAACATGATGATGACATTGGAATTCATTAAGGAAGCCGTAAAGACATCTCACGTGGAACTGACCTGTCTGATCGTTCCGGGTGTTAACGATTCGGAGAAAATGATGCGTGAGATGACGGCATGGATCGTATCTCTTAAAGACGGGAAAAACATACCTCTTCATGTTTCCCGTTTCTTTCCTTGTTTTCATATGACGGACCGCTCTGCCACACCTGTCAGTACGGTTTATAAACTGGCGGAAGTTGCAGGAGAAACACTGGATTATGTTTATACGGGAAACTGCTGAAATATATTTTTGAGTTGCATATTATGTTATATAATTTTGTTAATGGAAAAGGGAAAGGAAATCTATAAATGGCAGTTGTATGCAGTAATTGTGCCGGGAAACTGATATTTAACCCGGCTACCCAGAGATTGGAGTGTGCCACATGCGGCAGTTCCTTCAGGCCTGAGGATGTAGAGGACAAGAACGCCGATCTGCAGTCAAAATACTACGACACGAGAGTTTATGTCTGCAGCCATTGCGGTGCGGAGGTCATTACAAGCGACACGGAGTCATCAACCTTCTGTGTCTATTGCGGAAATCCCGCCATTGTATTCAACAGGATTGCCAAAGAGTACAGACCGGACGGACTTGTGCCTTTTCAGGTAACCAAAGAGGAAGCGGTAAGATACATCAAGCTCAGGTTCCTGAGAAATCCCATCATTCCGAAAGAGATCAAGAGCAAGTGTGTTCCGGAGAATCTCAGGGGAATATATGTACCATACTGGATCGTCAATGCTGACTTTACCGAAGCGGATTACATAAAAGGTGAAGTAAAACGCGGCAAGAGAACCGAGACAAGGTATTATTCAAGAGCGGGAGAGGTGAAGTTCAAGAATGTCCCCATCGACGGATCTAATATTCTGAACGATGATATAAGCCGCAAACTGGAACCTTTTTATCTTGAGGATGCAAAAGATTTTGATGAGGATTATCTGAACGGTTTTTATTCCAATACCTCAGATCTTAATTATTTTGACCTGCGGGCTTCAACGGCATACAGATGTCATAAGTTATTTGAGGATGAAGTCGTAAAGACCGTCAAAGCCAGAAACATAAAGATAATGGACTCGATCTATCATGTTGATGTTCAGGACGATCCGATCTACATGATGATGCCGGTTTGGTTTTTTACATTTAAATATGATAACAAGCCTTACACGGTTCTCGTAAACGGACAGACCGGCAAAGTTGTCGGAACGATGCCGTGGCAGAAGAAAAAGATCTATTCGATCGCCATATCGGTATTCGTTCTCACGCTTGCCCTGTGCGCCTTTTTATCCTGGGCATCGATAAACAAGCTGCTTGGAATGTCTTCTTTCTATGCACAGGGTTTTGCCGCATTGTTCACTATGTCTTCCATTTTCTTCGCCAAAGGCTTCACCGGTATCCGGAGGATACTGAAGAATCTGAAGCTGACCCAGTCTGAAGCTATATTCAAATTTGTAAGGAAAAGGCAGGAATGATCATGACAAACAATCTTTTTCTGATATATGCAATGTTTTTTGGAATGTGGGTTTACTCTGCATTGTCTTTGGCTTTGTTCATTACTTATCTGATACTTAATAAGAATAACAACTTCGGAGACTTTGCTCCCAAAATTGATGAGTATTCGACCGGAGGCATAAGATACCGCCGTGAGGTCGATAATGTTTCATCTCATGAGAAGACTTTCCTTTTTTCCGAATTCGGCGAGAATCCTTACGAGGGAAGAGAACACAGATATCCGGAGCATCTGTTGAGGATTTCTGACAAAGAACGTCAGGATCAGTGATGCTGCTTTGATCTCCCGGTAAGTCTTTCCAGTATGCCGATGAATTCCGATGTCAGAGGAGACGGATGGATCGATCCCGGAAGGATATAACCGATCTCCATGTAATCATCCACATTCAGTTTCTTTGCGATGATGTTGGGACCGTTAAGTTCTTCGTTTATTACACCGCTGCAGATCGTATATCCGTTAAGACCGATGAGCATGTTGAAAAGGGTGGCGCGGTCAAGAACGATAAGTTCCTTGTCACAGTCTACCGTGCTCAATATTTCCTCGGCGAAATAGAATGAGTTGTGGCTGCCCTGTTCATAGGAAAGTCTCGGATATGGCTTTAAATCTTCCAAAGTCAGGGATCTTTTCTTTGCCAGCGGCGAATTCTTACCGATAAAGACATGTGGTTTGGCTGTGAAGAGGGGAGTGAACGACAAGTTGTTGTCTCTCAAAGTTTTTCTTATTACTTCTTCATTGAACTTATTCAGATATAAGATACCGATCTCACTTCTCAGATGGGCCACATCGTCAATGATGTTGAACGTCTGCGTCTCACGCATATGGAACTCGTATTTATCGGCTCCGCTCTGCTTCAGGAGTTCCACAAAAGCCTCGACTGCAAAAGAGTAATGCTGTGCGGAGACAAAGAACTTCAGCTTTCCTGTTCCTTTCCCGGTATAACGTTCTTCGATCAGCTTGGTCTGATCGAGGACCTGTCTGGCATACCCCAGGAATTCCTCGCCTTCGGATGTCAGCTTGATGCCTTTGTTCGATCTCATGAAGACCGTTATGCCGTACTCGGCTTCCAGTTCCCTTATGGCAGTAGTCAGGCTCGGCTGGGCGATGAACAGTTTCTTTGCGGCATTTGTTATGTTTCCTTCTTCCGCAACAGTTACTATGTACTGGAGTTGTTTTAGAGTCATAAGCTGTGTCCTTTCGATAGTTATTATCTAAATGATAACACTTACCATAGATATTATCTATGACAAAACCACATTTTTCGTATTTTACCTATTGCCTGAGTAGGAATATACTCCCAATCAATAAAAAATCATACGTTGTTGGAGGACAATATGAATACATCAGTAATAGGTTACCCGAGAATAGGTAAAGACAGGGAGCTCAAGTTTGCTTCAGAGAAGTTTTTCGCAGGCGCGATAAGCGAGAATGAACTTCTGGAGACTGCAAAGAATATCAGAAAGGAAGACCTGCTTAAGCAGAAAGAAGCAGGCATCACGTATATCTCTTCCAATGATTTTTCTTTCTATGACAATGTGCTCGATACGGCATTTCTCTTTAATATCATTCCGCAAAGATATAAGGATCTGGGCCTTTCGGATCTGGAAACTTATTTTGCGCTTGCAAGAGGTTATCAGGGTGAGAGAGGAAATGTTAAGGCACTGGCAATGAAGAAGTGGTTCAACACGAACTACCACTATCTTGTTCCTGAGATAGATGACGATACCGTTATCAGCCTCACAGGTACGAAGCCGGTTGATGAGTTCATTGAAGCAAAGGAACTCGGTGTTGACACCAAACCTGCTCTTATAGGACCTTTTACGTTCCTGAAGCTTGCAAAGTTTACGGGTTCAAAGAAGATCTCCGACGTATATCAGGTGCTTACGGCAGAATATGTGAAGCTGGTATCGGCTCTTGCCTCGGAAGGCGCTGGACTTATCGAATTCGATGAACCGTATCTTGTCAGAGATCTTGATGATTCCGATATCGGACTGTTCAAGAGCATCTATTCTGAAATCCTTGCAAATAAGAACGGCGTAAAGATCCTGCTCCAGACATATTTTGGAGATATAAGAGATATCTATGCCGATGTAATAAAGCTTGATTTTGATCTCATCGGTCTTGATCTTGTGGAAGGAAGAAAGACAGCGGAACTCATTAAGACAAACGGTTTCCCCTCTGACAAGATCCTTGTTGCCGGTGTGGTAAACGGAAAGAACATCTGGAGAAACGATTATAAGAAGTCTTTGTCAGTATTAAATGATCTCGGAGTCGGCAATATCGTTATCGGAACATCATGCTCACTCCTTCACGTGCCTTACACGCTCGAGAATGAGACGAAGCTTTCCGATGATTACAAGAAGCATTTCGCCTTCGCGGAAGAAAAGCTGTCGGAGCTTAAGGAACTTGCGGATCTTTATGGTACTGATTATGAGAATGCTGATCAGTATAAGAAGAACCGGGCTCTTTTCGAAGGCAGGATCAACAGCGAGGATAAAGCTGTTCAGGCAGAAGTTGCTGCAATAACCGACAGCGATTATGTCAGGCTCCCTGTTTTCGAAGAGCGCGAAAAGATCCAGAAAGAGATTCTTGATCTTCCTTTGTTCCCGACAACGACGATAGGATCTTTCCCTCAGACACAGGACGTAAGAAAGAACAGACAGGAATTCAGAAAGGGTCTCATTACCAAAGAGGAGTATATTGAATTCAATAAGAAAAAGATCGCTAAGTGCATAAAGCTACAGGAAGAGATCGGACTTGATGTTCTCGTTCACGGAGAATTTGAACGTAATGACATGGTTGAGTATTTCGGCGAGCATCTGAACGGATATCTGTTCACGGAGAAAGCATGGGTACAGTCTTACGGCACAAGGAATGTCAAGCCGCCGATCATCTGGGGTGACGTATCGAGAAAAGAACCTATTACGGTTGAGTGGTCAAAGTTTGCAAGATCCTGCACCAACAAGCCTGTCAAGGGAATGCTTACGGGTCCTGTTACTATCCTTAACTGGTCATTCCCGAGAGAGGACATATCGATCAAAGAGAGCATCCTTCAGATCGCCCTCGCAATAAGAGATGAGGTCCTGGACCTTGAAGCAAACGGAATAGGTATCATACAGATCGATGAAGCAGCTCTGCGTGAGAAACTTCCTCTCCGCAAGTCAGACTGGTACAGTGAGTACCTTGACTTTGCAATCCCCGCATTCAGGCTCGTGCACAGCAAAGTTAAGCCGGAGACCCAGATACATACGCATATGTGCTACAGCGAATTCACCGACATCATTCCCGCAATTGATGCAATGGATGCTGATGTCATCACGTTCGAGGCTTCACGTTCTGATCTCCAGATACTGGATTCCCTTAAGGAGAATAACTTCAAGACCGAGGTCGGCCCCGGTGTGTATGACATCCACAGTCCACGTGTTCCTTCAGTAGAGGAGATCGTTAACGCACTTACAAAGATGAGAGCAAAGATCGAGGATTCAAAACTCTGGGTCAATCCTGACTGCGGACTCAAGACAAGAGGCAATGAGGAGACTGTAAAGAGCCTTAAGAATCTTGTTGCCGCAGCTAAGCAGATAAGAGGGTGAGACATGAAAGTATCACAGGTTTACAAAACCAAAAGAAGCCTTTCTTTTGAGATCTTTCCCCCTAAAAAAGATACTGAGCTCGATAATATCGATGAGACTTTAGGGGTGTTGGCCGAACTCAAGCCGGACTTTATCAGCGTAACCTTCGGTGCCGGAGGATCGTCCAACTGCAACAGGACGATCGAGCTTGCAAAAAAGATTAAGTATGAATACAAGATAGAACCTGTGGTTCACCTCACATGTCTTCATTACGATAAGAATGAGATCGACGGATTTGCCAGGGTGCTGAAAGACGAAGGCATCGAGAATATACTTGCCCTTCGCGGTGATCCGAATCCAAACGTGCAGGCAAAGGATGACTTCAGGCATTCGTCCGATCTTATCTCTTATCTTAAGGGCGGTAATGATTTCTGCTTTCTCGGAGCATGTTATCCTGAATGTCATCCGGAATCATCGGGCATGATATCCGAGATAAGAAGCCTCAAGAAGAAGGTCGATGCCGGTGCTGAGGTCCTGTTGTCACAGCTCTTTTTCGACAATGATATCTTCTACCGCTTTCACGAAGAGTGTGAGATAGCGGGAATAGAAGCCCCGGTTATCCCCGGAGTTATGCCTGTAATTAATGCGGCACAGATCACGAGAATGGTATCACTCTGCAACGCGTCTTTTCCTAAGAGATTCCAGCGCATCATCTCCCGTTACGAAGATAACAAAGAGGCACTGTTCGATGCCGGAATGTCTTACTGCTTAAGCCAGATAATCGATCTGCTCGTAAGTGACATAAAAGGCATACATCTATACACTATGAATAATCCCCTGGTGGCAAGAAGGATCTGCGAAGGGATCAGGAACATCGTGTGAAAGATATCTTCGGTTATCGTTAAGCCGGCACACATTGCATATTGTTTTTTTGTGTTATCATCTTCAGATAATCTGCATTAATGCGGAAAGTCATGGAGATCATTTTGGCTATTACATACAGAAAGCTTACAGAAGAAGATCTTGATGCTTTTATCAGTATGAGGATCGTCCAGTTAAGAGAAGAGGGCGCAACGGAAGACATCGATCTTGTGCCTGCACTCAGGGACTATTATCACCGTCATCTGTCTGACGGCACGTTTGTATCCTGGCTTGCTCTGGACGGGGATAAGATCATCGGTACCAGCGGAATGTCTTTTGTTGAGAAGCCGCCCTATTTCGGCTGCCCGAGCGGAAAGCTGGGGCTCTTATCAAGCATGTTTACCGATCCTGATTACAGGCGAAAGGGAATAGCCATTGAACTTCTCGGAAGAGTAATTAAAGAAGCAAGGGATTACGGATGTGGCGCGGTTCAGATCACCGCTTCCGACATGGGCACAAAACTCTATTCCGCTTATGGATTCGTGTTTAACGGAAATTTTATGCAGTACAATCTGTAGATTAGAAAAAGAATTGCGGGGGACGGAAAAATGATACTGTCAGATAAGACCATAATGAGAATGATCGAAGAGAAAACACTTAAGATCGAGCCTGTGACGAATGAACAGATCCAGCCTGCGAGTGTGGATATCAGGCTCGGACGCACATTCAGTGTGGTCGATGATACTCCTTCAGGCATAATAACTCTGGAAAATGAGATAAAGTACAGGACCATCACTTCAGATACTTATCTGATAATGCCGGGACAGTTTGTTCTTGCGACTACGATGGAGTATTTCGAGCTTCCTGATAATCTGACTGCTTTCGTGGAGGGAAGAAGCTCTTTGGGAAGGATGGGTCTGTTTATTCAGAATGCGGGATGGGTGGATCCCGGTTTCAAAGGCGAGATAACGCTTGAACTGTATAATGCAAACAGATGTGCCATTGAATTAAAGGCGGGAAGAAGAGTCGGACAGCTGGTATTTGCCGAAATGGATGATCATGCCCTTAATCCCTACAACGGAAAGTACCAGGGGCAGACAGGTGCCACGGGCTCAAGAGTATATAAGGATGCGGAAAACAGTTAATATCTGTTTGCGGGGTTGATGGTATGGAAAAGATCGATGAAGTATATGAGTTTTATAATAACGGGGCTGAGATAGGCCGTCTTGAGCGCGGACTGGGTGTCGTGGAGTTCGACAGATCGAAAGAGATAATCAGCAGATATCTTGAAGGCAGACAGATCATCTACGACATCGGAGGCGGAATAGGAAGATATGCCGAGTGGCTCGTTTCCATGGGTCACGAAGTTACCCTGATCGAACTGGCGCCGTCAGCCGTCGAATATGCAAAAGAACACATGACCATTCCTTATGAAGCTTTTGCAGGCGATGCCCGCAAGATCGAAAAGCCGGATAACAGTGCGGATATCGTATTGCTCATGGGACCTTTGTATCATCTGCAGAACAAAGAGGACAGGATGCTCGTGCTTTCTGAAGCAAAGCGCGTTCTTAAGGAAGGCGGCATCCTGATAGCTGCAGGAATATCCAAATTCAGTTCAGCGACATGGGCGCTTTCCGTATATGGAAACGGTGTCGATTTCATCGATGATGATATCTATATGGATATGCTCAGACGTGAGATCGTAAAAGGCGAGCACGTAAGGCCCAAGGAATATCCTTATGTCATCTCCAATGCGTATTTTCATACGATAGACGGTCTGAGAGATGAGATCACCGAAGCGGGTCTTACCGTAAAAGAGAGCGCTGCCGTTGAAGGCTGTTCATGGATCACGCCTGATATCGCGGAGAAGTGGAAGGATGAGAACAGACGCAATAGACTTCTCGAGATAATAAGACTGACTGAGCATGAAGAGACCATGATGGGTATAAGTCCGCACTTCATTGTCTGCGCCGCAAAATAATCATCTTTTTGTTTCCCGGAAAAAGTACTTGAAAACAATTTTTAATCATATTAGCCTTCTAATCGGACGTCCTGAATATGATTGAGAAGAGGTATGATCATGAACAAAAATGAACTTCACAGCCATGTGTTAAACAGTACGGGAAATGAGAGCAATATATGCCAGATCTGCGTCATGAAGGACGGCAGGACAGTGTATGAGGACTGCTGGAGGGGTTTTAAGACTCACGACGCTGCTAATGTTATGTCTGTGACAAAAGGCGTAATGTCTTTGCTGACAGGAATATCGATCGATAAGGGCTATATCAAAGATGTTGATCAGAAGGTAATTGATTTCTTCCCGGGTTATCAGGTGAAACGCGGAGAGAAGACCATATACGATGTTACGCTCAGGCATCTCCTTACAATGACGGCACCATATAAGTACCGTTCCGAGCCATGGAAAAAGGTATGCACTTCGGATGACTGGACAAAGGCTGCTCTCGATCTTTTGGGAGGACGTGCGGGAATAACGGGTGAATTCAAATATGCGACTCTCGGCATTCAGATCCTGTCAGGGATCATAGAGAGCGCTTCCGGTATGAGTTGTATTGATTTTGCCAATGAATTTCTGTTTGCTCCGCTTGGCATTCCGGAACACAGGATCCATGGTGACAGTTCCAAGGAAGATCAGTTTGATTATCTTATGAGCAAAAAGCCCAGGGACAATGAATGGTATTCGGATCCGAAGGCTACTGTTACTGCCGGGTGGGGATTATGTCTCTCCGCGGGTGATATGGCGAAGCTGGGGCAGCTTATTCTGGATAACGGGAAATACGGGGATAAAATCATAATTTCCGGGCAATATCTGTCGGATATGATCACACCGCACATTAAGCTCGGAAAGATGTTCGGATATATGGGTTACGGATATCTCTGGTATAAGCCTTATGATGACAGGGAAGTCTATGCGGCGATAGGAGACGGCGGCAACGTGATCTATGTCAGCAAAGAAAGGAACATATCAGCCGGCGTGACCGGTACGTTTAAGCCGGCGATCTTTGACAGGGTGGATTTTATCGAGAAATATGTTCTTCCGGTAACGGAAGGGTGTATTATCTGATATCCTATCTAGGATAATGAATTACAGGCCGGAGGACGGGTATGAACAGAATCAGAAAGATTATTGCCGGTGGTTTGGTATTGGCGACGTTTTTTTCGCTATGTGCCTGCTCGAAAGGATCATCCGGTTCAGGCCGTTCCTACAGCAGGGATGAATCCAAACCGGAGTTAAGAGGCAGCGAACAGACGGTACCCACGTCCCCGACGGATCCCGGTGTAACCCTGACGCCTCCTCCCGGACAAGATGACGGCACTGTTGACATGACGATGTTTATCACGTTGCCGGGAAATGAGAAAGCATACGATAACGACATAAAAGGGATCATAGCAGAGAAGACCGGTGTCCGTGTTGAAGAGTCATGGCTTTATGGCATTACTCCGGATGAGGCTGTCGGTATTCTGATGGCTTCGGGCGAACTTCCCGATTATATCTATGCGGGAAGTGATCTGACAGAACTGTATCAAAACGGTTATCTGGTAGCCTGGGATGAGTATCTTGACTTGTTTCCTAACCTGAAGGAATTATATACCGATGAGCAATGGGAACGTTTCCGCATGGATGACGGTCACATTTACTGGGCGGATGTTTTCGGGAGTTTCAATGAAAGGGATACAAATACCAAGCATATAGGACAGGCTTTCTGGATACAGGTCCGTGTCCTTGAATGGGCCGGGTATCCGGAGATACAGACACTGGATCAGTATTTCGATCTTATCGAAAGATATGCCGACGCAAATCCGGAACTTCCTGACGGAACACCTGTTATCCCTTACACATGTATTAGCGAAGACTGGAGATATTACAGTCTTGAGAGCGCGCCGATGTATCTTGACGGATATCCGAATGATGGATGTGTCATCGTGAATGTTGATGCAGGTGCGGATAATCCTGAGATCATTGACTACAACACTACGGATACGGCAAAGGAGTATTTCAGGAAACTCAATGAAGAGTATCAGAAGGGTTATATTGATCATGATTTTGCGGTGCAGACTTATGATCAATATATCTCAAAGATCACAACCGGTGCGGTCCTCGGAATGAGTGATCAGTACTGGGATTTCGGGTATAACGTAGAGGATGCTTTTTCAACGTACAGAACAGCTTCAGACGGAACGTCTTACCGCCTGAAAGATATCGGATGCGATTATGTTCCATTGGGACTTACGGCTGAGGAGGGGATGCAGCAGCAATATCACACTTACGGTGCCGATGTTGCTTTCTCGTCCGGGATTGCGGTCACGACAAGCTGTCTGGATCCTGATACGGCATTCAGGTTCATGAACGATCTTCTCGGTCAGGAGATCCATGATCTCCGTTTCTGGGGTATTGAAGGTTTCGACTATCTGACAGATGATCAGGGACTTTACTACAGAACCGAGGAGATGCGTGAGAACTGGAGAAGCAACGGGTATATGTATTCACACACCTGCGAGTATTCTTACATGCCGCAGTTGAAAGGCATGAGCCGTGACGGAATAAACCGCATGATGCCCGGTGAGCAGCCGGAAGAGTTCAAATCGAATCTGTCCAAGCCTTTAAGGGATTGCTTTGATGCCTACGGTGCAGACAACTATGTTGACTTTCTGGGCTCGGTTTACTGCGACAGGATGCCCTGGTATCCTTTATACACCTGGTCGAACAATCTTACGTCCTACACACCCGGCGGCCAGACATGGCAAAGGATAGGAGAGTGTAAACACGAGTGGCTTCCAAAACTTGTTTTGAGCGATGATTTCGATTCCGCATGGGATGAATACATGCTGGCTTATGAGGGCTGTGATCCCGGGGCTTTCATTGATGAAGCCCGGCTGGAAGTAAACGCAAGGATTGCAACCGCCAGGGAATACGGATGGACAATATGATTTTCGGAGGAACATATGAAGAAACTGAAGAGTGCAATATCACTTGTGCTTATTGGTGCTTTGGCATTAACGGCCTGCAATAAAACGGAAACAACCGGTTCGGAGGATATTCAGACGGAATCCTCTTTGAATTCATCTCCTGAGAGCACTGCCGCTTCCCGGAACGGTTCTTTTGACGGCGCATCGGGAGGTCCGCACTCAACTTCGGGATTAACTGAATACGGCAGGGGTTACGAAGGAATCGAAGGAACCGGAGATTATAACTACGGTGAGGCTCTTCAGAAATCCGTTCTTTTCTATGAGCTTCAGAGAAGCGGGGCTCTGCCTGAACAGACAAGGTGCAACTGGCGCGGGGATTCCGGTCTTACCGACGGAGCAGACAACGGATTGGATCTCACCGGCGGATGGTATGATGCCGGAGATAACGTTAAGTTCAATCTCCCCATGGCTTATTCGGCCGCGATGCTCGGATGGTCCGTATATGAAGACCATGAAGCTTATGAACAGAGCGGCCAGCTCGATTATATCCTCGGTGACATAAAGTGGGTCAGTGATTATCTGATCAAGTGTCATCCCGAAGATGAGGTCTACTACTATCAGGTGGGAGACGGAAATGCGGATCATTCGTGGTGGGGTCCCTGCGAGGTCATGTCCATGAACAGACCTTCCTATTGCGTAACCAAGGACAATCCGGGTTCGGCTGTGGCAGGGGAAGCTGCAGCGGCACTTGCTGTTACATCCGTCGTATATAAGGATACCGACAAGGAATATTCATCTCTTTGTCTTGAACATGCAAAGAGCCTGTATGCTTTTGCCGATTCGACAAGGAGTGATGACGGATACACGGCAGCGAACGGGTTCTACAATTCGTGGAGCGGATTCTATGACGAACTTGCCTGGGCCGGAAGCTGGCTGTATCTTGCGACAGATGACGCCAAATATCTTGAGAACGCGAAAACGTGTTTTACCAAGGCAGGTCACGATCACGACTGGGCTTTATGCTGGGATGATGTCCATATAGGTGCCGCTGTACTGCTCGCAAAGATAACCGGTGAGAAGTCATACAAGGACGAGGTGCAGAAGCATCTTGATTACTGGTCCTGCGGAACGTCTGACGGCCAGCGAATCACATATTCTCCCCAGGGTCTTGCATGGCTCGATTCGTGGGGATCGTTAAGGTATGCGACCACTACGGCCTTTGTCGCATCCGTTTACGGAAGATGGGACGGATGTCCTTCCGACAAGGCTTCGGTATATTGGGATTTTGCCGTATCGCAGGCAGATTATGCACTGGGTTCTTCAGGAAGATCCTACGTTGTCGGATTCGGTGAGAATCCTCCGGAACATCCGCATCACAGAACGAGCCAGGGTTCGTACTGCGATAACATGAATGAACCCGGTGAGGCAAGACATACACTGTACGGGGCTCTTGTAGGCGGGCCTGACGCATCTGACGGTTATTCCGATACCGTAAGCGATTACAACAAAAACGAAGTCGCATGCGATTATAATGCCGGATTTACAGGCCTTATGGCAGCCATGTATTCAAAGTATCACGGGAAGACACTGATAGACTTCGGTGCAGTTGAGGAAGTGCCGGGTGATGAATACTCCGCTGAGTGCAGTCTCAATGTCCAGGGACAGGATTTTGCCGAGATCAAAGCTTACATCTACAATAAGACCGCATGGCCCGCAAGATGTGCCGAGAATCTTGAATTCAGATACTTTGTTGATCTGTCCGAGATCTATGAGAACGGCGGAGATGCATCCGGTGTCGGCATAACGACGAATTACATGCAGTCCGGCAGAGTTGACGGTCTGAAGGTATGGAATGAGGAAAACCATATCTATTATCTTTCGGTTGTTTTCGATGACGGGAGCTTAAGACCCGGCGGTCAGTCCCAGTATAAATCAGAGATCCAGGTAAGGATGATCAGTCCCAACGGAGTCTGGGACAACGGTAACGACTATTCATATAACAACGCTTCCGGAGTGGTTCTGCTGGATGACGGCAAGGTGGTCTTCGGAGTGCTTCCGGATGAGGAAGGTTCCGGTTCGGGAGGCGCTGCAGGTGGAACCGTTCCGACGCAGGATACAAAACCCTCTTCCCAGTCAAACACGTCTTCCTCAGGCGGACAGGTTTCCACGGGTGATCTGAGCGTCCGCATGACATACAATGATAATTCGACAAACGCAAATGCCATTGCCGGAACACTTGAGATAACCAATAACGGTGACGGTACGATAGACCTGACGGATATTCAGATCAATTACTACTTCACCAAAGACGGCGGTTCCATGGCGTTTGACTGCTATCACGCGGCGGTCAACTCCTCGTCGGGACAGTATACTGCACTTACGGATGACGTCAAAGGTTCGTTCGAGACGTGCTCGGGCGAAGACAGGGATACATGCCTTGCGGTAACAATAGGAGCGGGTTCTTTGGCAACTGGTGATACACTTACGGTAAGCTTCAGCTGTCACAGGTCTGACTGGCAGAATATGGACCTTTCAAATGACTGGTCGCACAAGAGTGTCGAAAACATCGAGATACTGACCTGACCGGATGCGCTGGCGCATCCGGGGCAACCCGGGGTGACACCGTTTCGGTACTATTAATGTCCGCATAACGGAACGGCAAATGTCTTATAATGTGATCATAAAGGTTTTCGAGGTATCAGTATGATCAGATTTAAGACGTACAGCGTTATCAGGCCTGTCTCGCGTGAGGCTATTGAAGATGCTGTCAGTAATTCCGGTGGCAGGGAGATAATCTTTGTTGCTCCGGAATTCGCAAAGGCCCAGATCGAGCGTGAGGTTCTTGCTCTCAAGGAACGTATTTCCCGCGGCAGCGGAACTATCAGTACGGACGGCGGTGTTCTTACACTGGCTTCTTCGCTGGTGTCCGGTGATGTTCTGAGCTTCAGGAAGCTTGCCGGCAATATCCTTGACGATCTCGGTACGAATTACGTTGCCGAGGGCGGAGAGATAATGCTCCGCAATGCCATTTACAACATCCTCGTCAATAACAGAGACAAACTCAAGGTTCTCGGGACACTGTCATCGCGTATAGACTATATCAACATGATGATAGATCTTCTTGGAGACTTCTCCAGATATGGTGTCTCGGTCGATGACATTGACAATGCGGTCAGGGTTCTTGATAAGCCTGAAGCTTCCGTGTCCTTTGTCAACAAGCTCAAGGATCTTCATCTCATAATGAGTGAGCTTGAGGAACTGAACGTCAGGTTCGGTCTTAATCTTCTGAGGGAACCCATAGCTCTTGCGTGTGACAGACTGTCTTCCGTTGCTTCTGAAGGAAAGCTCCCCAGGCGTGCGGGAGGCCTGTCGGCGATACTGAAGTCCAGACTTGTATTCATAGGCTTCGGATCAACGCGTATGCTTACTCCCAAAGAGATAAGGCTTGTCTCTGTCCTGTCGGAACTCGGCTGTGACATTGAATTCAACGTTATTAACGGCAAGTCCGGTTCATCATTCTCGTCTGTTTATAAGAACGGTGAGGATTTCCGTGCAATGCTCGAAGCGCTTGGCGCGGCAGGATCAGTTCTTGCCGCTGATGACAAGAACGATATCCTGAGCACGCTGGTTAAAGGGTTTGCGTCCGATATCTTGCCTGACATTCAGGACGCCGGAGGCAGGGTCAGACTTGCGGAGCTTTCAAGTATCGATGACAGAGTAGGATATATTTTTAATGAGATCATTGATCTGACGAGAAATCACGGATACAGATACCGTGACATAAGGATCGTATGCTGTAATGATGACATCATGAACAGGATGAGAAGTACGGCAGAGATATATGGTCTGGACATATTCATCGACCGCAAGATAGCTTTGGGCGGTACGGTGGTTCCTTACATGATGCAGATCCTGCTGGAGCTTCCGAGATCGGGATACTCTCTGGAACTTGTCATGAAGGCCATGCGTTCCGGAATGCTCAGGATACCCCCTTACATTGCTGATGCGTTCGAGAATTACTGTTATGCGAAGAATATCACTGATGCCGTGCGTCTCTTTGACGGGAAAGCTTATGACGATCATAAGGGAGATGAACAGGGAAGCAGGTACAGGCTCTGGATATTTGACGGTACCGTCCCGGGATTTAAGGAAGGATTTGTTGACAGCGGCAAATTCTTTTATGAATATGTGGTGGAACGCACACTGGTTCCGCTGCGCAAGGCATGTGATTCCATACTCAGTGAGAAGACATTGTCCGGCAAGGCAAGAAGGAGTCTTGAGTTCTTCAATGGAATGCGGGGATTTATCGAGCCGCTGAGAGATGAATTTATTGCAAGAGGTGATGATCCTTCCGCCGTCGCGCTGGTAAGGGGTTATGACGAACTCATCAGTCTCCTTATGTGTTCCACACATGAGATGAATGACTGTGAGATAAGCCAGAAGGACTTCATATCGATGATACGGACTGACATGAGGAACCGCACTGAGGGCACCATCCCTCTTAAGGTGGATTCGATCGAGATAACCACACCGGATCATGCTTTTGTCACAACGTGCAAGGTGCTGTTCATTATCGGTGCGCAGAAGGACAATTTTCCGTATGTGAGAATGAGGGAAGGTCTTTTGAGCGGGATCGAACTGAGGAACCTGTCTGCCGCGACTGATGAGATCGAACTTCCGGACAAGGCTCAGAACAAGATGAGGGAAGAGTTTGTTACTGCATGTCTGCTCCTCGGTTCCGCGGAGGATATGATCTTCATGGTGCATGAGTACGGCAAGCCGAAGAGCCGGGTTTTCGAATATCTGGAACAGTATGTTACTCCGGAATACCATATGGTAAACACGTTCAGGAATCCCGTTGCGGGAGAGGCGGTCAGGTTCAGGCATCACTGTGATGATGCGAGGATCCCCGAAGATGTCATGGCAAGACTTCTTACGAGAAAGAAGGAGGACGGCAGCACCGGCAAGGTCATCTACACGAGCGTGTCTTCAATCGAGAGCTTCAGGTCGTGCGCATTCCAATACATGATCGCCAGACACATCAGGGCAGTGCCGAGAGAAGACAATACCAGGATACAGGCCAACTCCTTCGGAAGCCTTATCCACGGCATGTTTGAGAGCGCATACCTGACACTTCGCGATGAGAGCGGCAGAGACCCTGAGAGATTCAGGACATTGGCTCGTGAACTTCTTGATGATACGGACAAATATGATGAGTTTGCCGACAAATGCCTTAAGAGTGCAGTGTCTTCAAGGGCTTTGTTCGGAACGGTAGATGAGACCGGCAATCCTGTTGACAGGGCTTTTCAGATGGATACTTATGCCAAGCTGAGAAGGATGTTCACAAAGATGTTCAGGGGAGTCCTGGGTGATTCCGTAGATACCGGTTTTGTTCCTGAGGGCATAGAAGAGAAGATCGGGAGCGGTGAACTCAGTCTTGACATTCCGTATGAAGGCATAGAACTTAAGTTCAGCGGTTTTATCGACAGATACGACATGAGAACCGATGAGTCCGGCAGGATACATCTAAGGACGATCGACTATAAGAGTTTTGAGAAGAACGTTGATTCAGCATCGCTCCTGAACGGTACCCAGATCCAGCTTCCCGCATATTCCGGTGCCATCCTCGATAAGCATTCAAAGGATGGCAATGAGGCTGTCATCGATGATTACGGTTATGTTCAGGTCGGTCTCAGAACAAATGACAAGGGTGAACCGCTGACATGTGTTCCGGTCCTTTCCGGTTATGATGACGAAGCAATGAAGATAGCGATAGATTATTCCAAACACATAATAAAAGAGAGTGTCGATCAGATATCAGAAGGCAAGTCGGATGCCATTGCCGCAACGCCCGGACAGTCTCTTTGCCGTTACTGCAGTTATAGAGGTTTCTGCGGAAATGATCCGTCCGATCCGAGATCAAGGGAACAGACCGACATCAGCAGCAAGGGCAAATACGGCACAATGGTCTCGGATTGCGAGAACTACGCAAAGCCGACTAAGACGGGCAAAGCCAGAAAGGATCCCGGCTACGACGACGTTACAAAGAAGATCGGTGCCGATAAGACAATGAGCAAAGCCGACAGGTCGGCAATACTTGCCATGAAAGATATCCTTGAGGGCAAAGACGGAAAAGGAAAGGAGGAATGATCTGTGAAATTCTCATCCGAACAGGAAAAGATTATATATGCAGGACTTGATAACAATCTCGTTTCCGCTTCTGCCGGATCAGGCAAGACGACCGTTCTGACAGCCAGGATCGGTGATGAAGTCATGAACGGAAAGCTTTCCGTTGACGGTATGCTGGTGGTTACTTTTACGGAGGATGCCGCTTCCCACATGGCCGACAAGATCGAGGATAAACTCAGGAGCCTGAGAAATGACGCGGTCAGGTCAGGTGATACTGCGGCAGCGCGCCTGTCAACGCAGATCGATCTTCTTCCCAACGCCTATATCCAGACAATGCACGGATTCTGTTCGCGTGTCATCAAGGAGAAAGGGTATCTGCTGGAAGACGGTCCCATGGCTGAATTTACCGATCCGTCGTGCAGGATCCTCAGTGAGAGTGAGCAGGGAGTCTTGCTTCAGACTGCCGTGGAACATGCGATAAGGTCAATGTATGAGAGCTGCAGTTCGGAGGACGATGACTTTGTAAGATTAACGAGGAGATTCGGTGACGGCAGAAGTGATGCTTCACTTGCCGGCATAGTAACAGGCACATACAAGACCTTGAGAAGCCTGCCGAATTATCTTGATACATGTGAGAAGCTGATACGCGAACGTGAGGAACGTGACCGCAAAGGCCTGATAATGTATTTTGAAGAGGACAATGAGATACCGGGAACGATAGCGGGATATCTGTCACGGATAGGTTCTGTTATCGGCAGCAGCGATTTCGACTCGGTCCTTGCTTCACACGGGAATTATCAGATCGTTGATGAGTATCCGAATGAGGAATTCAGGAGCATGGTGCTCGGCAGGATAGGGGATGTTCTGAAGTATTATGAGGAGCATAAAGGCGCAGACTTCTTCGCGGGTCTTGAGCCTCTTAAAGAACTCGGTGACCTCAAATACAAGCCCATATTCAAAAATCCGGATTTCAGAGGCGATGACAAGCCGTTCCTGGCCATGGTATCGTTACGGCATTTTATCTCTCCGTCAAGCTGGGCGGATTTCAAATACGATAATGATCTGGATCTTCCGGAGGAGTACAGTAACCTGATCGGTTTTACGGAGGAGCAGATCCTCGCTAACCAGAGAGAGGGCACAAAGGCATGCCGTGCTTTTGTTGAGCTTCTCAAGAAAACCGATGAGCATTATGCGAATGTCAAGAACTCCATGCACGGCATGGATTACTCCGATCTTGAGCATACGGCTTTCGCGATACTGCAGAAGCCTGAAGCTGCTTCTTTTTACCGTGATAAGTTCATTGAGATATTCGTTGACGAGTATCAGGACAATACCAGGCTTCAGGATGCGGTGATAGCCTGTTTTGAACGGCCGGAAGGCAATGTGTTCCGTGTGGGTGACATCAAGCAGAGCATATACAAATTCAGGTTTGCCGACCCGAAAATCTTCGATACGAGAATGAAGAGTATCGCATCTGGAGAACAGAAAGGTCAGGTGCATTATCTTAAGGAAAATCACAGGAGCACATGCGAGATCCTGGCTTTTGCCAATTATGTTTTCGGGCAGATAATGAGCGCTGATGCATCCGAGATAGAGTATGGGAACGATCAGAGACTGAGCAGGGCTGATGAATCAAGACACGGTCCCGTGCCGAGGATAATCGTTGCGGATAAGGCGGTTCCGGAGAGCAGTGAAGGTGACAGGACAAAGCCTGAAGTCAGATCCGTTCTGGCCGCAGTCGAGAGCGAGGTCAGAAGATATCTGGAAGACTGTACGAGAGTTGACGGTTCCAGGACGGATTTCAAGGATATCTGCGTTCTTACCGCTTCGAACAATCAGGCAGAGACTGTCGCGAGATATCTCAACGGTTGTACTCTTAAAGACGGCAGGAAGATCGAGGCATCCGGAAGGTTTACGACAGATGTGTTCGAGGATCTTGATATCCACCGCCTGATCAATTTCCTTATATGCCTGGGCAATGAATACAGGGATGAATATCTGGCAGGAGTCATGTTCTCAAATTACAGATTCTCCAATTTCACGGTCGGTGAGGCCGCGCAGATACAGGCGTTCATCCATGAGCTTCAGGGACCTTCGATCGAGAAGGAACCGCTGATGGTAAGACTGAGGGTCTTCGTGGAAAAGAGCAGCGGTGAACTTGCTGAACGAGTCAGGCATTTTGTTGATGTTTTTGACAGGATAAGGATGAGTTCAATGGTATCGGATATAGATGACATCATAGAGCTCATATACAGAGAGACAGGCATCAAGGCAACGCTGGAAGACAGGGAAGGTGACAGCAACAAACTTGATGTGTTTAAAGACTGGCTGTCAGGGAATTTCAAGATGAGAGGTTCAGATCTGTCCGGAATTGCAGAAGAACTCGAGCAGATGAAGATACAGATCAAAAAGGCTGATATAGAGGTTACTGACGCCAACAAGAATAAGATCACCACAATGACTGTTCATAAGAGCAAGGGTCTTGAGTTTCCGTTTGTCATTCTGGTCGCCACCGGAGGACAGGATGAGAGGAAAGATACTCTTGCCGGCATAATGTTTGACAGGGACGACGGTTTCCTGACAGAAGACTATGATGAGGATGCCGTTACGAGGAGCCACTCCTTTGAGCAGTATATCTACAAGATGAAGATGAGGCTTCAGTCAAATGCGGAGACCTGCAGACTGCTGTATGTTGCCCTGACGCGTGCGGAAGAGGAACTCTCCGTCATTACGGTCAGTGACATCGATGACAAGTCAAAGACCGATCCGATGAGAAAGGCCTTTACCCAGGCCATAGGATACGAAGGACCCAAGTTCGATAAGAGACACTGGCTGGCAGGAGACATGAAGCTTCCCTATTGTCTGATGAGCGCACTTGCACGCAGTAAGGACGGATGGAAGTTAAGGGAGATAGCCGAAACCGGCGACCTTAAGCAGAGTAACACGGTTCCGTTCATGGATCTGGACGGTAATGAGACAGAAGGTTTTGAAGTTGTTGAGCTACGGGCTGATGCGATCGCCGGAATATATGAACAGCATAAAGACACGGCATCGGATGCATCTGGCGAAGAGAAGGAAGAGACACGGAAAGAAAAGCCTCAATTTGATGCTGAAGGAAAACTCGTCATACCGGAATACAGGTATCAGGACAGTGTTGACATACCGTTCAAACTGTCGGTAACCGGAATCGCAGGTGACGGGAAGCCTTCCGATACGGTACATGTCGATCTTCAGATCAGGAGTATTGATGACTTTGACAATCCGAATATCTCAATGCTGACTTCTGCCGCCAAAGGCACTGTGCTTCACAGGATAATGAGGTTCATTGACCTTGAAGGCATAAGGAACGGTTCTGTTCCGTTTGAGGATGAGATCCGGGATCTCATAGACGGAGGCTATCTCAATATCTGTTCGCCTGACGATGCCGAATCTGTCGCAGGTGAGTTTAGGGAAGGAATAGAGGCATTCTGCAAAAATGCAAGGTGCGGAGACATTATCAGAAGTTTTGACGAAGGAACTGCGCGTTCCGAGAAACCTGTGGTGTTCTCCGTTTACATCAACGGAAATGAAGGAGATTCCGTTCTTGTTCAGGGTATCATCGATCTGATCTACAAAACCGGAGAAGGTTATACGATACTGGACTATAAGACGGACCGTCTGGATGGCGGAAGCTCTGAGGAACGTGCAGGAGAAGCGTTGAAGCGGCATTCTTTCCAGCTCAACAGCTATGCCGCGGCATGCGAAGCCGATGGTATGAAGATCGCCCATAAGCTTTTGTATCTTGTCCGTTATGGCGAGTTTGTCGAAGTATAAGACGGAGTGAGATCACGGGATGCAGTGCAAGAGCATTTATTGGTCTGCATTACGGTTTTTCTTCTTGCCTGCGTCACGCTTTCTTATTGCACGGAAGAAATCGAGCATCATTTGGGAGCATTCCTTCTCAAGTATGCCGCCTTCAAATTCGACCTTGTGATTGTGACCATGTGAAACGTCGAAAATGTCATTGCATGATACAACCGCTCCGCTCTTAGGCTCATATGCTCCGAAATAGACTTTGCGGATCCTGGATTGTATTATCGCTCCAGAGCACATCGTACAGGGTTCAAGTGTCACATACATGTCGAAGTCTTCCAGTCTCCAGTCACCGAGTTTGCGGCAGGCTTTATCTATGGCCATTACTTCGGCATGCGCAATGGCATTGCCACGGGTAAGGCGCAGATTGTGGGCTCTGACATAGATCTTTCCGTCTTTGACAAGGACGCAGCCTATGGGACACTCGCCAATAGCGGCAGCCTTCTCGGCTTCACGTATAGCCGCGAGCATAAACCTTTCTTTGTCATCGGAAGGCCTGAGATCAGGAAACAGCTTTGATACGGAACGCAGCACGAAGATACCCCTTTTGTTGGTCAGTATTTTGGACTGATGATACAGACGGCAAGGCTCAAGTGTCAAGCAGGCGTGAAACAAATAGTTTTAAAAAGCATAATAGTTTATACGCAATTTTCGAATACACATAGCGATATAATGAGGTCATCAAAAGGCAGCATATCAGCCTTGAAATCGGAAGAAAGAGGTAAATAACATGACTGAGATCAACGAGAATGAACTGAATAATGTTACCGGCGGAGCCAATAACAATATTCCGGATACCCACACGGTAAAGGCCGGCGAATGTCTGTCAACGATCGCACAGCTTTACCATATGACCTGGCAGAAACTCTATGACCTGAATAAGGAGATGATCATTGCAGATGCCAAGAAGCACGGCGTGAAAGATCATTTTGAGAATTACATCTATCCCGGTCAGGTTTTGAAGCTGAAATAACCGGACGGCATATTTAGGATCATTTTCGGGGACTCCGTCAGAAGCGGGGTCCCTTTGTTTTTGACGGGCTGTTTCTTCATGTTTGCGGAAAAGAAAATTAATGCTTGACGGCTGTTTATTAGCATATTATAATTATTGCTTGCTATAAGCAGAACTATGCCTGCGCGAAGGGAATGCCGTATTTACGGCCGGAACATCAACATTATCCCTGTATCATATCGGGCGCCGGGTTTGCTTAAAGCGCATACTTCAAGATAAAGGATGATTGTTTGATGGCAACAAAACAAGGTATGTGCAGAAACTGCGGTTCGCTGGTTATGTTCGATGACAGGGACGAGCTTTGCGAGTGCATTTTCTGTAATTGTGTTTTCCCTGCTAAAGAAGCGGAAGAACTTCTTGCAAATCCGGACGGACACGAGTTTAAGAATGAGAAATTTGATAAGCAGGAAGGCAGCAAGCATTATTATTCAAATCCCGTAATGCCTGACATAGTCGAGAAGGCGGTTCAGAGAGAGAAGGTCTCTAAGACTCAGCCTGACTCACTGAAGCTCAAGGCAAGTGAATTTGAGATCTCACCTAATGATGTAAAGGCTCCAAAGAAGCTTATTATCGGAATGGCAGTAGGCGCTGCAGTAATAGTTGCGATTATCCTTGCCATTTCACTTCCGCTCTATTTCAGCCGCAAGGCTTTGAAGGAGGCCATTACGGCAGATATCGGTTCGATCTTCGTTTCCTCGGAGTCCGATCCGGTAGCTTACACGGATTTTGATTACAAGCAGTTTAATGTCTATGGACTTTCCTGTCAGTATATAAAGCTCGGACTTTCCGATGAGATTACCGATTCACAGGCAAAGTCGCTTTATACGAATTATGCGAAGCTCCGTTCCGAGAAGCGCGGCGAGGATTCCGGTGAAGTCGAGATGTACATCTATACTCCGGATACGATCTTTTTCGTGAACAAAGACGGTGTGACAACTGATGTTCAGACACCCGTTGCCATCGCGGAACCGACAGAGACAAGCAAGTAATCTCATTACCGGCCTTTCAGGGCGTAATAACGGATTAGCGGAAAATCAGTATTAGAAAAACTATGAGGTGATCTTTCAGATGACAGAATTTGAGAAAGCGCTGGCGCAGGCAAAGAAATTCGCAGAGAAGAATGAGAATCAGATAACAGAGGCAGAATTCGAGACGTTAACTGATTCATATAAGATCGAACCCGATGAGATGATCAATCTCAGGGCAGAGCTCGAGAACGGCGGCGTCATGATCAGCGATCCGGACCTCGGAGTTGACGATGACGGTGTCGATACCGACGGTGAAGACGCGAATGTGGTAGATGACTCGGTCAAGATGTATCTCAAGGAGATCGGTAAGATCGAGCTCCTTGATGCCGAGCAGGAAAAAGAGATTGCTCAGAGAATGGCAAAGGGTGATGAGGAAGCCAAGGAGCTTCTCATTAACTCCAACCTGAGACTCGTTGTATCTATTGCAAAGAAGTATATGAACCGCGGTCTTTCTCTCCTCGACCTCATCCAGGAGGGAAATATCGGTCTTATCAAGGCTGTTGATAAATTCGATTACACCAAGGGATTCAAATTCTCAACATACGCAACATGGTGGATCCGTCAGGCAATTACCAGAGCCATCGCAGATCAGGCCAGAACGATAAGGATCCCCGTTCACATGGTTGAGACCATAAACAAGCTTACAAGAGTTCAGCGTCAGCTCGTTCAGGATCTCGGAAGAGAACCCACGACTGAGGAACTTGCCGAAGCCATGGGAATGGAAGTATCCAAGATAAGGGAGATCCAGAAGATCTCGCAGGATCCCATCTCGATCGACAAACCGGTCGGTGAGGAAGAGGACAGCCATCTTGTTGATTTTATCTCCAACGATGAGCTTGCAGCTCCTGAGGAAGAAGTTGCAAGGATCCTTCTCAAGGAAGACCTCATCCAGGCTCTCAACGGATTAACGGACAGGGAAAGAAGAGTTATCGAGTTGAGATTCGGCCTGAAGGACGGTGTTCCGATGACGTTGGAACAGGTCGGCAGAAAGCTCGGCGTTACGCGTGAGCGTATCAGACAGATCGAGGCAAAGGCTATCAGAAAGCTTAACAGATCGCCTAAGTCGAAGAAGCTCGAAGGTTACTCCGATTGATAATTCCGGTTCTTTAAGAACCTTCCTATCCGGGATCAGATAAAGTGGCAGACCGCAAGCTATATTCATTCTACAGAGGATTGTTTACAGGGGACGTTTTGAATTTTTCGAAGCGTTCCCCTTTTGTCAAGGAGATAATGTTCGAGAGGATATATCCTTCGAAGATCATCCTTCCGATGAAGATGCATTCCGGTGTTCCCGCGGTCCCTGCAGTTAAAGTCGACGATTATGTCAGGGTCGGTCAGTGTGTCGGAGTTCCTGAGAAGGGAACATTCTCCGTTCCCGTTCACAGCGGAATATCGGGGAGAGTAACCGACATTTCCGAGATAAGACTCCCCAACGGTATTCTTACACCTGCCGTTACCATCAGAAATGACATGAAAAGAACGCGCCTTGATTCCGTCAGGCCGAGATCCGGGTTCAGACTCTCAGCAAGCGAATCGATAGGCATCATCAGAGACGCCGGGATCTGCGGAATGGGCGGAGAGGGAATACCTACGGCAGCGAAGCTTAAAAGAGCGAGAAACGAAGCCGTGAGGGATTTTCTGGTCAACTGTCTCCAGAGCGAACCATACTCGACCTCGGACATCGTGGCGATAACGGAATATCCGGATTATGTGGTATTGGGTTCATGTGCCTGCGCACGAGTCGTCGGCGCTTCAAGATGTGTTTTCCTTATATCCGAGAACAGAAAGGAACAGAGAAAGGCTCTTTCCGCTTCGATAGAGAAGGTAAGAGCTGATTTCAAGGATCTTGAATTTGAGATAAAGCTCTTCAGGGAACGGTTCCCTCAGGGCTATTACAGGCTTGTTGCCAGAGCCCTGTACGGCAGGAATCTCGCTTTGGGCGAGACTCTCGAAAAATCTTGCAGTGCAGTGCTGTTCAACTGTTCAACCATGCTCGCCTGCTGGGAAGCTTTATCAGACAATATTCCCATGATGAGCAGGATCGTCTCCGTGACCGGTGACGCTTCCGGCGGACACAATATGCTTGTTCCTATCGGAACACCGGTGTCGGAACTTCTTTCGAGCGCGCAGGACATAAAGAACGGAAGCGACATAATCGTCTGGGGCAATTGCCTTACGGGGATAGAGATCACGGATCCGGAGAATACTCCGGTAGTCAAGACAACCTCGGTGATCTCAGTCGTAAGGCGTACCGAGGTTCCGAGAACGCCATGTATACACTGCGGTCTGTGTTCCGAATGCTGCCCGATGAATCTTTCTCCGAATACGATATTCGAGATGCTCAATCAGGGCCTGGGACAGAAAGCTGCGGAAGAAGGTGCAAGAGACTGCATTGCCTGCGGTTCCTGTTCGTATGTCTGTCCCGCGGGCATTAACCTTACTACGGCAATAGCAAGCTTTGCCGGAGAAGGAAGGATCATTGAGATCAATTCACTCCTCGATAACAGCAATGCGGAAGAAAGAACAGCCGATGAACCGGCTGCATCTTATGTCGGCGATGCGTCCCTTCTCGAGGATTATGCGGACAGTGATGAGGACAGAAGTGTGAGATCACCCGATTCGATCACGCTTCCTTTTGAAAAGGATAAAGAAGTATGAGCGTTGACAAAAGACAGCTGGCCCCCTTTATCCACACGGAGAAAAACGCGCCGTATATCTACATGACGTTCCTTGCGGCTTTGGTCCCCTGTGTCGTTTACGGATTCTTTTATTACGGCCTCAGAGCCGTAGTGCTGATCCTTTCCTGCATGGCGGCGTTCGTTCTTTCCGACTATCTCTGCATGAGACTTACCCACAGAAGGACCGGAGGGGATTACTTCGATTTCAGCTCGCTGGTCGAAGGACTTCTGATCGCGCTCATGCTTCCGCCTGATACTACACTTGTTACGGCAATCACCGCCGTGCTTTTCGCTTCGGTGATTACAAAACAAGTTTTCGGAGGAGCAGGGAGCAATCTGATCAATCCCGCATGTGCCGGACGCCTTTTCATTGAACTTGTATGGCCGTCCGCTCTAAAGGGTTACTCAAACGGAGAAGACAATCTCAAGCTGTCATTTATGACGCTGTTTGTCCAGAAAGAGCCCGGATCATTACCGTCTTACACGCATCTGTCACTTACGGAGCTTTTGAGCGGAAACTATCCCGGCCTGATAGGAACAACATGTTTTATCTGCATCATCATAGGAGGTCTGTTCCTCACCCTGAAAGGTACGATCAGGCTTTATTCGCCTGTTTCTTATATCTTTACGATCATGGTCCTGTATCCTTTGTCAATGCTTGCAGGAACCGGGAAATTTACCTTTGACGGATTGCTCATCTACCTTCTGTCATCCGGTTCGGTCTTCGTAGCAGTATTCATCCTCGGTGATCTGACCACGATGCCTTCAAGGTTCGCGTCGGGAGTTTTCGCGGGAGTGGTCTGCGGTATCCTGACGCTGGTAACCAAACCGTTCCTGAGTCCGATGGTGTCTCTCCTGGCGCCTGTCCTTGCAGTTAACTTCCTCTCGTTTGTTTTGGATTTCTTCTCGAAGACCGTCTCAAGACGTCAGATCCGTTCAAGGGAGGTGGATATATCATGATGACTCATGCACAGCTTAAGCAGTTCATCGCAGAAGCTGTTTTCCTGTTGATCATTGGTGCCGCCTTTGTTATCGGAGGATATTTTATATCCCAGGACAATGCCAATAAGCGCATGCAGAACGAATATCATTCAAGGTTCGATGTGGTCCTTGATTCTTATTCATATGAGAAGGTAAAGAGCAAGGCGCTTAATGATTTCCCTGAGATAGACGGCGTATACATAGGCCTCAACGCATCCGGTGCTCCGGAAGGTTATGTTATCGATCTGACGGTAAGATCTTCAAGTTCGAAGGACTTAAGCATGCTCGTCGCGCTTGATTACGAGAGTACGAGGATTGTCGGACTTGCTTTGAATCCTAATGACAATGATAACGCGCTTGCTGTCAGCGACAGCGAAATGGAACAGATAAAGGAAAAGCTGATAGGAAGGCAGATCCCTGTTGCCATTGTCTCGGAAGAGGAGAACGATGATGATGACAGTTCCGACAAGCCGGTCCTTACCGGACTGAAGGACGGCGTTTATTATGCCCAGCGCCTGTTTGATGACAGGAACCGCTATATCGACTATGTCGAGATGGAGGTCGAGAACGGCATCATTACCAAGATCAAGTGGGATGCTTTCAGTACGGATAAGACGAATCAGGACAGAAGCGAAGCTTCCCTGAAGGGTGCGTATGTGATTTCCGGTCTTGACTGGGCTACGCAGTCTTATAATCTTTGTCACGCCCTCCTCAAATGCCAGGACCCGAATCGTCTCGGAATGAAATCGGACGGAACGACAGACATAGTTGAAGGCGTAACATGCGATATCAGACCTTTTATAGAACTCTCGAAAGAATGTATCAGTTACTCCAGGACTGGTTATAACAAGGATGAATATACAAGAGGACTGAATATCATCCTTGCATATCTGTACGAAGGTGATGCCGAACAGCTTGAATATGTCAGAGATGACGGCCATATAGTCTTCTCGTTTGAGGAAACACCGGAGATATATACCATCTATAACGATCAGGAAGTCTCTGTCGGATACATGGGAGTAAGACAGGTCGTTGCATCGATCATGGGCATAAGCCTTCCCGATAACTATGAAGACGTAAGTGATGATGATGACATTCAGAACAGCAATGCGATAGTCTATGATTCAAGTGAAGACGGGCTTACCTCTGGCGGAGATCCGGACGATCAGATCTTTACAGACAGTCTCGATGATCTGCCGATGTCAGAGATGCAGTCCTTTGTGGTTCCTGATCCGGAAGCTTATGAACAGACTAGAACGGTTATTAAGGCTTGTAACACCTGTTATAAATTCCTTAAGGAATACCTGAACTGGAAGGTGTAACGCATGGGCCTGTTTACCGAGAAATACGATTCACCGTTCGATAATGAGCAGACGAGAAGGAAGATAGACGACAGGATATCGGCTGTCCATATCAAGCCTGCAAGATATCTGACGACCAGAAGCTCTTTGCTCTTAGGCTATTCGGTCGTTTCACTGTGCCTGGAATTCATGATCTCGGGGAATGCAATCTGGTGGCCTGTCGCATGCTCTTTACTTTGCATCCTAATCTGGTCACTGACATTGAGATTCTTCATGCCGCGTAACCTGTCCGTTATATCATTTGCGTTCGTAATGGCACTTTTCATTGCGGCAGGTGAAGTGTCTTACAGACTGGGTCTGTGCACCCCGTATGCTTCTGTGGGATTTGTTCCCATGGCAATAGGAATAATGTCTCTTGCGAGATTCAAGGACGATGATACTGACCGGTTTACCATACCTAGATTCGGCGGGGAAGTCATGCTTCCTTATGCCATAGCGGTGGCGTGTTCGCTCTTCGGAACCCTGACAACCTATGTTTTCGAGAAAAGATATCTGTTCGTATCTCTTCTGTCAGCGGTGATGTTCCTGATCCTAATGAGCTGGATAATATCCCGTATCACAGGAACCCCCAGGTGCGCGACTTCAAAGCAACTGACCGAATTCTGGGACATTCCCGTAGCCGACATATCGGAACTCAGGAGATTCCTGGGTGCCAGGGGAGCGTTCGCGGCCATAAGCGCGGCCTGCACCGTTGCGCTTTACATTCTGAAGTTCCTCACTGATGACAACTGGTTCAGGATCACGGCAATCCCGGTGAGCGTATCTATAGCTTTGGTACTCGGTTCTGTCGCCGTATATGCGGCCAAGCATAATTTCAGGAGATCGATCTTCGGACTGAGATATTTCATCAGTGAGGTATCAATGTCGGCGGCATTCATATCCCTGCTGTTCATGGTGAATCCGGGCATCCCGGAGGTCCTGCATTTGCTGATCGCCCTTGTATTTATATGTGCTGCCGATATAGTAATGACAGGTCTTTTGTCAGTTATCAGGAGAAGACTGATATTCGTATCAAAGTCTAAATACATTGACGGACTTCCGTTTTATCTTATATTGATAGCTTTGGTAGTCATGCTGGCAGAAACCTGTCTTTATAGTCTCCCGGGTTTGTGATATAATCTCGTACAGTCTTCGAAAAAAGCCTGATTGTGTAGCTCAGCTGGATAGAGCGACCGCCTCCTAAGCGGTAGGCCAGCGGTTCGAATCCGCTCACGATCACCAGTATTTACAAGGGGTTGGAGTTGTTCCGACCCCTTGTTTTTTCGAAATGGCCATATTTATTCTGAAATGCTTTTCGAATACAACTACGCCTTGTGGCTTTTCACTGAGAAATATATGTCACTGTTGACATTATTGATCCTGAATACGGCATATTCACCGTAGATGCTGTATGTGCCCAGATGAGTATCTTTTGATGATCTGCCGTAAATGAAATCCATGTTTTTTACCTGAACGGAACCGAAGTAATCCAAAAAGACAACCTCGTCGTTTACCTGGGACATTGGAATGAAAAACTTGATGTTTATCTTGTCATCTCCGTTAATGAAGTTTGTATTGAACTTATATGTGGGACATACATCAGATAAGGATATATCGCTGTTCCCGACGGAATAGGTGTCATAAGGCATTGGCTCCGCGCCGAAATTAAGGCATTCAATATAACCTACGTCACCAAAATACCGGATTTCTTATGTATAATAATACTTTAATGAGAGGCAAAGGACTGGATATTCATAATGGCGTTGGAAGTCAGATTTGGAACCGTAAGACCGGTTGCATTCAGGGAATTCGATGAAAGTTACAAGTATACGGACCTGACCGTCGAAGCGAAGATCGCCGGAACCGTATCAGTATTGGATTACGATAAAGAACGGTATAAGGATGACGGTGAAGCAGCTGCGGCGGTCAGGAGCAATGCTACTGATCTTATGCAGAAGAGCCTTGATGCCATGCCTGCAGGCAGATCCATTGTAAGAAGCGATAAGAGCGCCGTGGCTGATCAGTTTGCCGTCGAACTGTCAAAGATGGGAATAACGGCCAAAGTGGAGATCAGGCTTTTCTCCGTGATTCCTGAGTCAGAAGTGAAGCTCAGGAAAATGTGGGAGATTGAGACAATTGCCGGAAAGACCATAGGCAGACCATACGGGATCATTCCCGGTGAAGATGAAGACAGGGAACCCGGAACATTCAGAGTGAATTATGAGCCTTCAGATGTTCACTTTGGATTCTCTTCCGATAGGAAGTACTATGCTCCGGAAGATGATGTTGAAGTGGTCTACAGAGGCATTCCGGGAGACACAAGCTGTTTTTTCTTTGCGAATGCTGAAGGATATAAAGTTAAATATGTGGACAGTTACACGGCCAGAATCACTTTCGTTATGCCTGATCATGATGCGGATGTTCTGGTCACCATGAAAAAGCAGGGCTTTGGTCATGATGAATGACAAAAAGGAACTGTTTGAATCCGTAAACCCGGTAAAGGCACTGGCCGTAATGGCTCTTCCGACGGTCGCAAGCCAGCTTATTCTTCTGATCTATAACATTGCGGATACCTGGTTTATCGGGAGAACAAATGATCCTGCCATGATCGGAGCTTCCAATCTGGCACTGACCGTTTATCTGATAACTGTTTCCCTTGCAAATATCTTTGGTGTCGGCGGGGGGAGCCTTATGGTAAGGCTTACCGGCGAGAAGGATCCCGTTGAGGCACAGAAGGTCGCTTCCTACAGCATCATTGCATCGGGTATTACGGCGATTGGCTTTTCTTTGATTACCCTGATATTCATGACGCCTCTTCTGACGCTGCTCGGCGCGGATGATATGACGATGCCCTACGGGAAGCAGTATCTGTTTACGACAGTGGTTCTGGGAGGTTTCCCGACCATTCTGTCCATGAGCATGCCCCAGCTGCTCAGGAACGCGGGCTATTCGAAGGAAGCCGGATTAGGAGTGGCACTGGGAAGCATACTGAATGTCGGTCTGGATCCGCTTTTTATGTTTGTCATCTTGCCAAAGGGAAATGAAGTGCTTGGTGCTGGAACAGCCACAATGCTCTCGAATGTCTGCTCATTCCTTTACTTTGTCATCATCTACCGTAAGGTCAGAAATGAAAGTGTGCTCAAGATATCCTTTAAACACGGGAAGATTGCCGGAGAACATCTGAAATCTCTTTATATGGTCGGCGTTCCGGCGGCTGTCAGCATCTTCCTCTTTGATCTTGTAACGATCGTGATCAACAAACTGACGGTCGGCTACGGCGATCACATAAAGCCGCTGGCCGCCATGGGCATCGTCCTGAAGCTCGAGAGGATACCGATAAACACGGGACTCGGCATATGTCTCGGAATGGTGCCGCTTATAGCATATAATTTCGGTTCCAGTGATCATGAGAGAATGAACCGTTTCTCGGTTCTTGCAAGACGGAGCATTATCATCTTCTCGATGATCTGCATGACTGCGTTCTTCTTCTTCGCGGAGCCGCTGGCCGCCGCGTTCATAAAAGATGCTGAGACTGTCAGTTATGCGGCTATGTTCCTTAAGGGACGTTGTCTGGCTCTTCCGTTCATGATGATCAGTTACCATATAGTCAATTACATGAATGCCGTAAATAAGGGTAAAGTGTCGTTCCTCCTGGCCATACTGCGCCACGTGATAATACTCATTCCGGTAATGCTCATAATGAACGGCCTGTGGGGACTTACGGGACTTGTGTGGTCCCAGGTGGTGGCGGATGTGATCAATGCGGTTGTCTCGATGTTCATCTTTGTCCGGATAAAAAATAAAATCAGTTGAGTTTGATTTATTCCAACTTGGCCTTATCGGTGATATAATCCTAAAAAGTCAATTTCTCTTAATTCCGTGCTTCATTCTTAAGGGATTTTATGCTTTTTACACAAAAGTTGCCTGATTATTTGTCATTTTCGCATTAACAGGTACCGGCTCTTTTAAGAGTTTTTGTGTGCTTACATTTCTATCTGGGAGGTTTTTTATGACACTCGAATCACTATACGAAGGCGTGAACATCCAGGATTACTACATCGGAAAAGTTACGCAGGTTTACAGAAGTAACTGTACAGCGCAGATAGACAACCTCTCGCTGATGTCCGACAGAAGTAAATTCACGGCTTCGTTCCTTCCGAACACCATCAATTACTTTGTTTTGATCGATTCCGTAGTAGGCGTGTTCCTGGGAGAAGTATTTGAGAATAAGGCTTCAAGAAAGAGTATTTTCGAGGTTGGCTCGTCAGACGAGAAACCCAATGATTATCAGGAGATCTGCATTGATACCATCGCTCTGATGTCGCCTGATGCCGATAAGTTCGAACTTGCAGGCTTCAAGACGCTCGGCATTACGGATAAAGTCTATCTCGCAACAGACAAGGTATATAAGCTGTTCCTGCAGTCGCTTGAGTTTGCGGGAGGGGATGAGGAACCTCTTCCTTCTTTTGCCACTTTCCTTAACAGGTCACAGGCTGACGTATCACTCAGACCGAGTACGCTCTTCAACCGTCACCTTATGTGCATAGGTGCCACTAACAGCGGTAAGTCCACTACGGCGCTTGCCATCCTTGACAAGGTCGTTTCCACAAGGCGTAAAGCTCTTATCATCGATCCTACGGGTGAGTACAGGAATGCATTTACAGATGATGAGATCACAAAGCTTACTCTTGGAATCGACACGACGGTTTCTCCCGGTAAGATCTCAATGGAACAGTGGGAGAAGCTCTTTGAGACCGAGAACAGCAGTCAGGGCGCAGTCCTTTCCGAGGCCATCACTTCGCTCCGTTATATGAAGAAGATCGGTGAGGAGACATATTATCAGAAAGTCGGTGAGGACATCGAGGAGATCCAGGAGAATCTCGCTTCGGTCACCAAGGATGATACGGATTTCAATATCGATCTTCTCCCTGAGCAGATACAGGCAGAATCCGTATGTGAGCCGGACAGGGACAACAACTATAACTTCAAATACCGTTATGATACCCTCAAGGCCAATCTCAATGCTTCTCTTGTCCAGAAGATCCAGTATCAGATGACCAACACGAGATTCCTGTCATTCTTCTCGAATGATCCGGGCATGTTCAACCTGCTCGACGTCATTGCCGAATTTGTTCATCTTCCCGATGTCAGCCTTTACATCGACACGTCGCAACTCGGTGCTTCGGAAGGTATCGGAGGCATGGTAATCGACCTCGTAAGTACTTTCGTCATGGAGCTTGATGATGTAAATCCGTTTGTATTCTTTATCGATGAGGTTCACAGATATGCCAAGTCCAGATATTCCGACAAGGAATATCACGGTGGTCTCACACTCCTCGCAAGAGAAGGACGTAAGAAGGGTATTTTCCTTTACCTCACAACACAGAACCCCAAGGACGTATCTCCGATCCTCTTCGGTCAGGTAGGTACAATGCTCATCCACAGACTCATGCTCAATGATGAGATCCATGCGGTAGAGAGCCACCTTGACGATTATGCGATCAAGCACGTCAGAAAGCTCAATCAGGGTGAAGTCATCCTTACGAGTGTTAACCTCCTGCACAACATGTTCATCCATGTCAATAAGAGCGAGAGAACACAGCACAACGATACGCCGATACTCTGATTGTCCGCAACTGTTATCAAAAGAACTTGCAATTTACAGCCTGCGCCCTTACGGTGCAGGCTTTTTCTTGACTTGGCTGCATTTAGATGATATATTTCCCGTGCGCGAAAAACGCACCGACAGTTCGTTAGTGCCATCCTGTCGTTAAACAAAACCAGGACAATCATTTGGATCGTTATCTCAAGTTGCTGATTTGATTAAATGTGGCTCCTGTTTTTGGGAGCCTTTTATTTTGGAGAGAATAATATGAACGAATCGAAAAACGTATCAAGACTGTTTATGTGCATCGGCATTGTCTTTGTGACATGTCTCCTGCTTTCAAACCTTGTTGCGGGCAAGATGTGGGCCGTAACGGAGGACATCACTCTTCCTGCCGCCGTCATACTTTTCCCGGTGACATATATCATAGGAGATGTCTTTACTGAAGTTTACGGATTCAGGAAGGCAAGGACGATCATATGGCTGGGATTTGCATGCAGCTTCTTTGCCGTTATCGTATATCTGGTCACGATAGCCTTACCTCATCCCGGATATTGGGAGAACCAGGATGCGTATGCAGTTGTCATGGGAACGACACCGAGAGTTGCTGTAGCATCGTTCACGGGATATCTTTTCGGAGAGTTCTCCAACTCGATCGTTCTGTCCAGACTGAAGGTCGTCACGAAGGGGAAAAAACTCTGGATGCGCACGATCTTCTCCACGATAATCGGCGAGGGTCTGGATTCCGTGATATTCATCATGATCTCGTTCTGGGGAACGATGGAGAATTCGGTTGTCCTGAAGATGATCCTTTTCCAGTATCTGTTCAAGGTGGGATATGAAGTCCTCTTTACGCCTGTAACTTACGCAGTCGTTAAACTGATCAAGAAGACTGAAGGTATAGATACTTATGATGAAGGAATCAGATACAGTCTTATCAAGGGGTGATCAAATGCGCGAAAAAGAAGGTCTTACAAAGCTCGGAAGCAACGGAACGGTCTACAGTCAGGATTACGATCCCGGTGTGTTGGAGGCATTCGTGAACAAGCATCCGGATAATGATTATTTCGTGAAGTTCAACTGCCCCGAATTCACCAGTCTCTGTCCCATTACGGGCCAGCCTGATTTTGCCACGATCACGATATCCTATGTGCCGTCGGAAAGAATGGTGGAGAGCAAATCACTGAAGCTATATCTGTTCTCTTTCCGCAATCACGGGGATTTCCATGAGGATTGCGTGAATATAATCATGAAGGATCTGATAAAGCTCATGGACCCCAAATACATTGAAGTCTGGGGCAAGTTCACGCCCCGCGGCGGAATATCGATCGATCCGTACTGCAATTACGGAAAACCCGGAACAAAATGGGAAAAAGTTGCGGAAGACAGGCTCTTCCACCATGACATGTATCCCGAGAAGGTTGACAACAGATAACCGGTGCCGGCTCTTGTTATCAGGAATGATATTTATGGGAAAGCGCATGAAAGGACCTGTCCAGCAGCGCTTTTCTTTTGCCCTGGAAAATACTTACGGAATGTGCCGGCACCCCGGCCTTTGAACGGAAATATGTCCTGTACCTTATCCATGCGGTAACACCGCTGAGCAGCCATACAAGCCCGGAGGAAATCCAGATCCCCGCTTCGCCGTATCCGAGATAACTGTCAGGAACAACGGTATGGTGAATCTTCCGATAACCTCGATAACACCATTGAACAGCGCAAAGAAAGCGTCTCCGATGCCTGTGAGAACACCGCGGACGACATAGATCATGCCGAGCGAGAGATAGAACATGCTCGTTATTCTCAATCCCTTTGCGCCAAGGGCGATAACCGCGTTGGCGTTTACCTCTTCTTTGGAGATAAAGAAGCCGATGAGCGTCTGCCCAAGCGTCTGCATGGCAAGCATTAGGAAAGCGGTAAGGATGATCATGATGACGAGGCTTTTCCTGTAACCCGCAAGGACACGGTCGTTCCTTTTTGCACCGTAATTCTGACCGCTGAATGTAGCAAGTGAAGCGGCGAGTGTCATATAAGGCTGATGGATAAACTGTTCGATCCTGTTGGTTGCCGTAAAGGCCGTGATGGCTGTGGTTCCGAAGCCGTTGACCACACGCTGGAGAGCCATTGAAGATATGGCGATCAGGGCGAACTGAAGGGACATCGGCACACCTAAACGCACGATCTTTCCGATCATCCTGAATGAAACGGTGATGTCTTCCCGACTGATGCGGAAATAAGGATTCTTTTTATATGCATAGACGGCACTGAGCAGCACTGATATGAACTGTGCAATGACTGTCGCAAGAGCGGCTCCCATGATGCCCATGGGGATCACTACGACAAGAAGAATGTCCATTACCACATTGATAATGGTCGAGATGATCAGAAAATACAAAGGACTCTTTGAATCCCCGAGTGCTTTCAGCATCGAAGACAGGAAGTTGTACAGTGAGACAAAAAGAAGGCCGGCACACATAAAGCGGGTATAGAGGACCGCATCTGCCATAATGTTGTCCGGGGTGTTGAGAAGCTTCAGAAGCAGCGGACTTAACGTAAATCCAAGTATGCCGAAGACCACCGGGACGATCAGCATAATGATGCCGCTGTTGACTATGCATTTCTTTACGTTCTTATCATCGCGGGCTCCGTAATACTGGGAAACGACAACACCTCCGCCGCTTCCTATGCCGTTGCAGAGAGCGAAGAAAAGAAACGTGATGGATGACGTTGCACCAACGGCTGCAAATGCGTCAGAACCGACGTAATTGCCTACGATGATCGAATCGGCAAGGTTATATATCTGCTGAAAGATGTTTCCTATAAGAGTAGGCAGGGCGAAAAGAAGGATGTGTCTTGTCGGACTTCCCTGTGTCATATCCGTGATATTACTCTTCATTCTTACTTTATCTCCGGTATCTGTATTCTTTTTCGGTTGGCATTATAGTATTAGTCTCCGGATTATCCTTCTCACAAATCGCCATGCCATTTATCATTTTTTGTCAGACCCGAAAACAAAAAGTGAAACATTAAAAGTCAATAATCTGAAAGTAGTATTGCATGCAGAATATTAAAATATATAAAAGGCAGGTTATCGGATATATGGATTACAGTAATTACGAGATATATGATTTTGACCATGTGAGCGCCTTCAACATGTCGACAGGCTTCAAAGAGAGAAGCTATCAAGCTCACTGGCATTCCTACGGGGAGATCCTGCTGGTTGGTCCGGGCAGGACTAACATATACTGCGTCGGCAAGAATACTTATAAACTCGTTCCTGATGATTTTGTTCTCGTGTGGCCCATGGAGATGCATTCCATCGTTGACGCAAACCGCGAAGATTCTCTTGTTATCCAGTTCTCGAATGCTTTCATAAATTCGCTTTTCGATCTCAGGCGCATCATGCACATGTACCGCAATCTACATATCATATGCGTGCAGACGCATCCGGAACTTGCGGCACGGCTTAAAACGATCGCGTATCAGATGAAGGACATATTCTTCTCCGAGAGAACTGACAAGGAGATAAGGTGTTGCATGCTCCTTATGGAGTTTATGCTGACTCTGCTCGAATACAGGAAGGAACTCGCACCGGAGCTTACTGATGATGTGCAGTACGGGTTAAGTGATGATGTCATGAGGCGCATGATGACTGTCACCGATTACATTAAGAACAATCTGACTGCGGACGATCTGTCACAGGGTGCCATGGCTGAGATGGCGGGGATCAGCAGGGAATACTTCTCACGGATATTCAAGAATGTAACGGGAATGAATTACAGCAAGTGGCTGAACACGATAAGGCTCGAGAAGGCTGCCGAACTGCTTGCAGAAGACGGAAGGACGCTGACGGAGGTTGCCATGCTGTCCGGATTCCAGAGCATCCCGAGTTTCAACAGGGTGTTCCGCGAGGAGAAGGGACTTGCGCCCGGAGAATACAGAAAACTGTTTGTAAGAGATCATAAATAAGGAGGTTTGGATATGGATAAGCCGAAAGTATATTTTACCGATTTCAGGACCGGTCTGGGAGTGCCGCTTACCGCAAAACTGCAAAAGCTGATAAGGCTTGCCGGGATAGGAAAGATCGATATGGACGGTAAGTTTGTCGCGATCAAGATGCATTTCGGGGAACTTGGAAACCTCGCTTACCTGAGACCTAATTATGCCAAAGCTGTCGCCGATGTCATCAAAGAACAGGGCGGCCTGCCTTTTCTTACGGACTGCAATACTTTATATCCCGGAAGCCGTAAACATGCTCTGGAACATATGGACTGTGCCAACATGAACGGGTTTAACACTGTTACGACCGGGTGTCAGATCATAATCGCTGACGGTCTTCGCGGAACAGATGACATAATCGTTCCGGTCCCGAACGGGGAGTATTGCAAAGAAGCTTATATAGGCCGTGCCGTAATGGATGCTGATATATTTGTTTCTCTGACGCATTTCAAAGGCCACGAGGCAGCAGGTTTTGGCGGAACGATCAAGAACATAGGAATGGGATGCGGAAGCCGCGCAGGGAAGATGCAGCAGCATCAGAGCGGACATCCGCACGTCATTACGGATAAGTGCAGAGGGTGCCGCCGCTGCGCGAAAGAGTGCGGTTCGGATGCCATCAGTTACGACGGAAACAAAGCATGGATCGATCCTGATAAATGCAAAGGCTGCGGACGCTGCATCGGAGCATGCGCTTTCGATGCGATAGAAAATGACAACTGGGATGCTCCTCAGATGCTCGGATGCAGGATGGCCGAATATACGGCCGCCGTCGTCAGCGGAAGACCGTGTTTCCATATAAGTCTTATAACGGATGTATCACCGAACTGTGACTGCCACGGCGAGAATGATGCGCCGATACTTCCTGACATCGGAATGCTCGCTTCATTTGATCCGGTTGCATTGGATCAGGCGTGCGTTGATCTCTGCTCTAAGGCGGAACCCATCAGAAACAGTCAGTTAGGTGACAATATGGCTAGTCCTCATTTCCATGATCACGGTGATGTATGGCACAATAACAATCCAAACGTATCCTGGGCGGAGACGCTTGAACATGCCGAGAAGATCGGGATCGGTTCACGAGAGTATGAACTGGTAAAGATGAAATAAAGGTGTGAGGCTGAACCTTTACACGTGTTTCAGTTGTTGATCCGCAGGACTGTATCACAGACCGGCAGATTAGGGTACAGTCCTGTTTTATGCGTACCACAGGATAATAAACAGTCAGGACATGCTTTGTTGCTTAACCGACATTTCCTCCAGGTTTTGATAATTGTCCGGGACGTTTCCTAATGATTAAATCTTGTTGTTGAGCAGATCAAGGACACATATTGGACACGAATTGTTTGCTTAAAACAAATAAAAACAAAATAATAAAACAATAGAATAAGCATATAAGCTTATTTCAGGAGGGAAAAGATGGACAATCAGGATAAACAGTTAAGAAACTGGAAGGCAATTGCTGCAACATCAGTTGTAGTTGCTCTCGCTTCGGTAATAGTGGTGCTTATAATCGGCGTTAAGGGATTGCGTGATTCTTCGGCAAGGCCTGCTACGGAAAGCTCAGCTGCGGCAACCGAGGCTGCCGTGACAGAGATTACAGAAACCGAGGAGGTTCCGGCTTCTTCGGAAGAGACTGAGATCGCGGAAGAGAATGTCGATGAAGAGACAGATTATCTTTCTTTGTGGACAGCAGATGCCGAAGCCAAGAAAGCTTTGGTCTCATACATGGAAGCAATTACGGACGAGACCAGTGCGGATTATATTCCGGTTGAGGACAGGATAGCTGTTTTCGACATGGACGGAACGATCCTCTGTGAGACTGACCCGTATTATTTCGATCACTGCCTCCTTGTTTACCGCGTGCTTGAAGATCCTTCATATAAGGACAAGGCTTCGGCTTTTGAGAAAGACGTTGCAACACGTCTTCAGGCAAAATTCGACGGAGACAAGAACGTTGAGGTCTCAATGATGGAACACGGTCAGGCTGTTGCCATGGCTTTCGCCGGCATGACCATAGATGAATTTGAAGATTACGTTGAGATGTTTAAGAATCAGCCTGCTCCGGGATATAACGGAATGACAAGGGGAGAAGCTTTCTATAAGCCGATGCTTCAGGTTATCGATTATCTTCAGGCAAATGATTTTAAGGTCTATATCGTAAGCGGTACCGACAGACTGATCGTAAGAGGACTTATCAAGGGATCGGTCAACATTCCAAGAAATCAGCTTATCGGATCTGATGAGCTTCTCGTAGCTTCGAATCAGGGTGATGTTGACGGAATGGAATATACCTTTACCGATAAGGATAAGCTCGTAACCGGCGGAGAATTTATAATCAAGACTCTCGACATGAACAAAGTAACGGCTATAATGACTGAGATCGGTATTCAGCCTGTTCTCTCTTTCGGTAACAGCACGGGCGATTCCGCGATGGCTAATTTTACTATTATGAATAACAAGTATAAGAGCCTTGCGTTCATGCTCTGCTGTGACGATCTCGAGCGTGAGAACGGCAACACATCAAAAGCAGACAAGATGAGAGATCTCTGCAAAGACAATAACTGGATCGCTGTCTCGATGAAGAACGACTGGACAACGATCTACGGTGAAGGAGTAACAAGGAAATGAAGAAAACGTTCAGTCTGATACTTACAGGATGTATGCTCTTAACGCTGGCATCATGCTCAAAGGCTAAGCCGCAGCAGGAGACAACATCCGATCAGACGACACAGACGGAGGCTGTTACTGAGACCGCAACGCAGCCGCAGGAGACGGAGGATCAGGAGACTCAGCAGGAAGGCATAGACTACCTTGTGCTGGTAAACAAGCTCAACAAACTGCCTGACGGTTGGGAAGAATCTCTTGAGACTGTAACTGTTACGAATTCTGTCGGAGACACGGTAGAGGTAGAGAAGAAGACCTATGATGCTTATCTTCTTCTGAAGGATGATCTCGAGAAGAATGACGGAATATATCTTGAGCTTGATTCCGGCCGCAGAACGGTTGCAGAACAGCAGGATATTATGGACCGTTTCATAGAGAAATACGGTGCGGATTACGCGGCTAAGACAGTAGCTCAGCCGGGTTATTCCGAACATCACACCGGACTTGCCATAGACCTTTACTTCAGGCTCAAAGGAGATGACGGAAGCTTTACGGATGTCTATTACAATGAGGATATGGTGCAGTATCCGGAGATATGGAACAAGATCCATTCAAAGCTTGCAGATTACGGATTTATACTCCGCTATATCTCAGGCAGCGAGCATATCACGGGTTACGGTTATGAACCCTGGCACCTCCGCTATGTGGACAGTACCGAGATTGCCAATGTGATAATGTCAGGCAATCTTACGCTTGAAGAATATCTTGGCGTTGTCGAACCGGGACGTGTCCTGCTCATCATGGAAATCTCCTCGCTTTATTCGATGGAAGAGATGATGGACGCCGTTGTCCAGATCAAGTGCCTGTTTGCTTCATGGGAAGGCTGTGAGCTTCGTGAGATACGTTATGCGGGTGATGATGCCTGCAACGAGGAAAACCTTGAATGGCTCAATTCGCTCGGTGACGGATACGATTACAAGGAACTGATGAAGTTTGTGATCGATTTCCACTCGCCTGAAGACGGCGGCGATATCTGGATGGCTGATTATGACTACACGGACTATGAATTCTGGCTTGGCAGGAACGAGAAGGGCGGCTGGGATATCGTAAGCTACGGTATGGGCTGAGTTTTATATTTTTGTGATTATTTAGGGGCTGTTTCAAAAGTGCATAACGGGGACAGCCTCTTTACTTTTGCTGTAAGCCTGCGTATGCCAAACAAGAAAAATATATCGAAAAACGATAAAAAACTCTTGAAAAACAAAAAACGCTGTGTTAGTATGCTGAGTATAAAGCATGCTTAATCTGTTTTTTGGAGGAATAGCGTCTATGCGATATGATGATGTTGTCCTTAGATGGGCGAAGATAGCGACGATCCTGTTTACCGCCATGGCTGTTGTAGCGGACGTTTGCGGGGTCATAATTACAAAGTACATAGCATATTGTTGGGCTGAGGTTACGGACCAGCCGAGAGTCATAGCACTTGGTGTGGTTTTCTATATCGGGACGGTCGGCGGCTACACGGTGCTCATTCCGTTGTTTAAGATGTTGTGCAACATGAGCAAGGACAAAGTGTTTGACAGAGAGAACACAAAGCTTATGATGATAATTACCGCGGCACTGATAGGAATTGCCATAGACTGCGTAGCAGGCGGTTTTATCTGGAGCGGATGCTGGATACTCACGATAGTTGCGCTGTTCATGGCGCTTGTGGTTCTCAGCATAAGGGTTGTGTTCGCCAAGGCGATCACCATGAAGGAAGAGATGGATCTTACGATCTGAGGAAAGGAGGAGAACCATGATAGTTGTAAATCTTGATGTAATGATGGCAAAGCGCAAGATCTCCTCCGGCGAACTGGCTGCGAAGATCGGGATCACACAGGCGAATCTGTCGATACTTAAAAACCAGAAGGCAAAAGCCGTAAGGTTTTCCACATTAAACGATATATGTAAGGCGCTGGACTGCCAGCCCGGAGACATTCTCGAGTTCAGAGAGGACTGATCACCGATGAACAAACAGATAGTATTTCAAAGGCTGGGAATTATCCTGGCCTATCCTTTGGCGTATGCTTATATAAGGCTTGTATTCGATTTCACTGAAACCGCAGAATGGGGTCCGTCATTTCTGGACGGTAAACTCACGATAGCTCTGTCATATCCGGTCTTTGCATTATTATTCATTCTTGTGAACGAGATAGTAAGACGGGGAAGGCGGGATCCGGTCAGCATCCCGACGAAAGAAACGGTATTCTGGTATGTAATGACTTTACTTGCAGGACTTACCGCAACCATAGGACCTGAGCCGGAATTATCCGTTTTCGCGATGCATCTGTGCGCTGTTTATTCCGTGCTTATTTCAAACGGTATCCTTCTTGGCGGCAGGACGTCCGGCTTTATTCCTGCAGATCTTATTCACGGCTTCTATGTAAAATCCTTTGCGGGTTTTCCAAATTACATCACCGACTGGAAATGCTTCGGAAAGCAGAACGCGGATGGGGATGAATCTGCCGTTAAGAAGAAAAATCATATCGGTGCCGTGATCTTCATTATCATAATGGTTGTTCTTCTGATCATTTCGGTAAGTCTCATGTCCTCGATCGATGAAGACCTGGGCAATTTCTTTGATAATCTGTTTAGCGGCATTGAAGACTATATAGGTGAGATTCAACTCTACGATATCATTCCGAGACTGATATTCGCCATACCTGTCTGTTTCTATCTGTATGGACTCATGTCAAGAAGCGCGAAGTCGGATTGCGGGAAAGAGAAGCGTTTTGCAACGTGGCTTACCAGGTTCATGGGTAAAGGCAAGACTGCTTCGGCAACCATTGTTTACATTGCTGCGGGTGTGTTTGTATCCGCATACATCCTGTTCTTCATCAAGCGTCTTGCATACATGCTCGGAGGGTTCGTGGGAGACGTTCCGGACGGGATGCTGGTATCCCATTATGCAAGGGAAGGCTTCTTTGAGCTTGTCGGGATCATGGCAGTAAATATGTGCGTGTATCTTGCGATCATTCTTTTCGGGAAAACGGACAAAGAAGGCAGTTTCCCGCTGCCGGCAAAGATACTGGTTACCCTGCTCATGGCTGAGAGCATTATCTTTGCGGTAATAGCAATGAGCAAACTAGGCCTTTATTACAGCATCTACGGATATACTCCCAAGAGGATCCTCGCGATGTGGGCCACGCTGGTGCTTGGATTTGCTGCAGGTCTGACGGCTGTGACCGTTCACCGTGGAAAGCCGCACTTCAGAGCAGGCGTTATATTTACTTCGATATCTTACATAGCGATCTGCATATTGTCGGGAGTACTTGTAGCGGTAGGAGCATAAATGAAAAGGATTATTGTTTCAGGTGTTGTCTTACTATCGGTTGACCGCCGGGATCAAAATGAAATCAATTATATGTGGGGAATGTAAATGAGAGAAGTAAAAAAGAAAGTTTATATCGTGATATTTGCGCTGTGTGTCAGCGTATTGCTGTCATCCTGCAGATACATGATGCCGGCTGACAAACGGGTTGAAGTCATGTCCGGAATAGCAGAAGTTGTAAATGACAATTACTCAAGCGATGATGTCGAAACTCCGTATGATATCAGTATGACTGAAATAGAAGAACTGGCTGATAAAGACAGCTATTTACATAAAGCAATTGAAAAATACGATGATGTTCAGCATTATCACGTATATCTGATTGAAGATGATAAGGTATTGGTAGTCACAGATGTTATTTTTCAGGCAGTAAAAGGATATGTGGTTTCAGATGAAGAATTGGAAGGTACCCTTACGATTCCCGGCTTGGGCTACGATAACTCACAAATATCCATATTAGACAGAATCGGAAATAGTAATGTTTATTCCTTTAGTGCGGGACTGTAGTTTCCGGAGTAAATGCGACACGATATTTAAAATCAGAAAAGGTTAAGAATGGACAATCAGACAGATACAACCGTTAATGGATCAAAACCAAAATACAGAGGATGTCTTATAGCGTGTTTGATCACCTTTACAGCAATAATACTTCATATAGCAGCTATTCCGGTTCTCATAGAAATAGTCGATCATATACCCCGTACGAAAGATACTCAGACCAACGGGCAGTATGTTGTTGAACTGCAGGCTACGAGCAGTCCGGATTGGCCGTTTGGCTCTCAAGACGGCAGGATCGTATTAAAGGATAACAAAAATAAAAAAATCAGCAGTGTCGATTTTTCATTATCCAATGACGGAAAATCCATGTGTGAATCCAATTGGAAAGTTGATTGGAGCGAAGAAAGTGTTACCGTTACCATAATGGGAGAAGAACAACAGGATGCCATATACACTTTGTATTATAACGGCGATGTTTCCGATTAACTGACTGATATACACGCGCCAATTATCGCTGCGTTATTCCCAGATCAGAGGAAGCTTCTCGAATTCCTCGAGAGGAACAGGCTTTGAGAAGAAGTATCCCTGGAAGAGCTTGCATCCCATTTCTTTTAGCATATCGAACTGTTCCCGGGTCTCAACGCCTTCCGTTATCTGGGGCATGTCGAGGTTATTGGCCATGTTGACGATGCTGCTCAGTATGATCTTCGATTTCTTGTAATCGTCAGTCTTTCCCAGGAAGACCATATCGATCTTGAGTACATCGACTGGCATGTCCTTAAGCATGTTGAGTGATGAATAACCGCTTCCGAAGTCGTCCATCTCAACCGTGAAACCGTATTCACGCAGACTGTTGATCGTCTTAATATGCTCGTTTGCATTGTTCATGACTGAGGATTCGGTTATCTCAAGGTGCAGACGCCCGGGGTTAACACCATGCTCCTTCGTCAGGGAAGTGATCACTTCATAGATATCCATGAAATAGAAGTCTTTGGGTGAGATGTTGATCGACAGGTTAAGCTTCTCGTGACCGTCTTTCCTCTTGGACCAGTCTGCGAGTATCTTACAGGCTTCGCCCCAGATGTAACGGTCTATCGTCGCTATCATTCCGTTTTTCTCGAAGATCGGAATGAACTTAAACGGCGGTATGAGTCCTTCCTTCGGATGCTTCCACCTTACGAGAACCTCTCCGCCTTCGAGATGACCGTCAGCGCGGTACTGAGGCTGGAGATAGGGGATTATCTGACCGTTGGCCAGGGCGGTCTCAAGCTCACTGGTGATCTGCTGTTCCCAAAGCTTGTCCTTGCGGAGCGTGTCATCGTATACGGCAACACAGCGGTTGAAATCGTTCTTGATGCCGGCTATTGCAAGCTGAGCCCTGTCGACCATGGCACTGACTGAGAGATCTTTGTCCCTGTCCGAAGTCTCGAAAATGCCTACGTGAATGATAACGGTGGAATTAATGATGTCCGACTGGCTCCAGGTTTCCTTTATCTGTTTTTCCAGAGCCTGAATGTCAACGGAAGATTTCTTCAGGAACGCGCAGAAGATATCACCTCTCCATCTGCAGATGGCAGATCCCGGATGCGCGAAAACCTCAAGATCACGGGCTATCTTCAACAGTATCTGATCGGCTTTCTCTCTTCCGAATATATCGTTGATCAGCTTGAAATCATTGATGTCGGAGACCTGCATGTAATAAGTCTCGTTAGGGTTTGCGCTGATTATTTCCCTGACCTGTTCCTCAAAGCTGAATCTGTTGGACAGCCCTGTCAGGACATCGTGGGTTGAAAGGTATTTTCTCTCCGCGTTTATCTTAACCTGATCCGTATCGTCGTGGATCGAGAAGAACGATCCGACACTCTTATTGCGTGAATCTTTCATCAGACGGTGAGTGATACGGAGGTAAACGTATTCTTTGTTCTCATCCTTGAATCTTGTGGATATGTCGAAGTCAGCGCCAAGATCTCCTCCGCCCATTACTTCAATAAGCTTATCCGTGCATTTATCGGGATTGCCGGATTCGATCTTCAGGATCTCGTAAGCTCTGTCGTTGGCGTAAAGCGCGTTAACGTCAGTATCGTAGAAAATCAGTCCGTCAATATGATTCTCCGCAACGGAGTCGGCAAGTCTTCTTCTGATAAAGATCGGCTTATAAATGAATGTAAATATGTACAGCAAAAGACCGCATATGAGGTATCCGATAAGGGATTTATTGACCGGTCTGTCTGAGAATGAGGTAAACATGAATCCCATGCAGGTGAAGATGGCGATCATAACGATAATATAGCGCTCATGGTATGCAGAAGAGATCTGAATGCACTTGTCTATCAGTATCGCGATCATCAATACGAACAATGATTCGAGAAGGCAGAAACCGAGCAGCTTGCCCCAGCCGGTTTCAAGGCCATAGTACATTCTGCCGTCATCAAGAGTGATCAGTCTGGTGGTAAACATATGGTGGAAGAACGGATTCAAAAGCACTGAAACCGAGATGGCTCCGAGCATGATGACCACGATTATCTGAACTGCCGAGCGTTTGAACCTGAAACCGCAGTAGTCCATGACAAACACTATAAGATTAAAGATAAGGAAACAGTCTCCCAGGAGCATGATCGTGTAGCCGAGGTTTGCGAGGAATTCCACATCAGTAAAAAACGCAAGTGAATTGCCGGCTAAAGGGATAATGATCGAAAGGAAATAATTGAATACGCTTGACGCGGTCTTCTCGAGATACTTTTTCCGTTTGATAACGGTAGCAATCACCATTGCCACTGTCAGCAGGGATATAAAGACCAGTTCCAACAGATACTGAATGCTCATAAGTACCTCTGATAATCGGTATAAAAACATTGTATCACATAATATGAACTAAACAAATCAAGATGCATAATATAATATAAATATATATAATTAAGTGCAATTATAAAGTTGAGGTGATAGCATATATTTTATCGAAAAAACCCAATATGTAGAGAAATGTCATAAAAGTTATGTTTACTTCTGACGGATGTGGTGGTATCATTACCACATAAGAAAAACGGACATTTGTTCTATTGTAGCAGATGTGATGAGTTGTTAGGAGTATTTTTTATGATTGATTTTAATTGCACCGTAAAAGACCTTTTCAGAAGGCGCAGCATGATCGATAAGGCGGTAAGGAGTCTGGCTGACAACGGCTTTCCCGAGCATGCCGCCACATATGCTGTCGTAAGGAACAATATGTATAATGCCCTGGCTTATGCCGCTTCCAATATGAAGGACTATGAATACAGGGTTGCTTCAGCTTACTTTGAATCAAGGGATTCCGAGATGAAGGTCTCGCAGAAGATGTATTACACGCACAGGACAATAAGACGTTATATCCGTAAGGCCTGCGAATATATCAGTGAATATTATGCCAAAGAGCTGGGGATCGGGCTGTTGCCTTTTTTCCCGGGAACTGTTGAGTGCAGTGTTTCCGGTGTCACGTTCTGGGAGAAGACCAACTCTCTGATGAATGACAGCATTGAGAATACATGTGTCGTCATATCATTCTGCTGCGATCACCTGTCAGTTAATTCCATCTGCAGCAAGTACGGAATGGGAAACAATAAGGTGAAGAAGATAATACAGTCATTTGGCGCTGTTGTTACCGTCTGTAACATTCCTTCAGAGAATCGAAGTGCTGTCTGACCAATATAACCTCCGTATCATTAGGACCGGGCAATTGATCTTAAGCCGATGCCCGGTCTTAATGTTATAATCAGAAAGAAATAATGATCCGTAACGGAGGAAGATCCCATGACCATAGTTTTTGATAAACTGCCGGAGAATCTTGACGAGCTTAGATCCATGTCTCTTGCTTCGCTCAATGAGCCTGAATATGGTGCCGCTCTCTTTCTTGCCGTAATGATGCACTACAGCGTCAATAAGGAAGAGACTTATGAGATGCTCGAATTTCTCAAAGGTCCATACGGATTATCCACGTACGAGAAGCAGTTTCTGGCTGACAGGATGGCGGATGGCGCGCATGTGGTGCGTTCGTTCTTCAACGGGACATCACCTGAGAATGACTATACGCCCTCAATGCCATACACGGTCGAGACGGAAAGAGGCTTTGATCAGGAGATTGACGGAAGGATGAAGATATTCATTACGTCTTCGGGTGCTGATACCAAGCGTCATATCCTGCTCCGTCATAAGGTCTCGACAGATCAGTGGTTTGTTGAAGACCAGATGCTGCTCAGTCAGATCAGGACTCCTGTATCACAGGATCCGTGGGCATGAAGGCGGGTGAAGTTACTTAATGAAGTCCCAGAGATCTTTTCCGAGAGTGAGCATATCTTCAAAGGCCGCAAGGTCCTTGAAGAACGGACATCCGTGGGTATATGGTGACGAGATCACATCATCTGAAGGCAGTCTCACTGACGGCTGTATTGTCGATTGCTTTGAAGGATCGAGCTGGCAGGGAGCAGGCTTTTATAATTCCAATTCCAAGATAGCCGTGAGGATCATCTCACGTAACAGTAATGATGTCTTCGATCAGAGATTCTGGTACAGACGGATACTTTATGCAGTGCAGTACCGCAGGACCGTCATGCAGGGAGATGACTTCAGGTGCTGCAGGATCATTCACGGTGAGGCCGATCAGATACCCGGGTTTACATGCGACAGGTATGGCGGTATCGCCGTTACCCAGATCGCGTGTCTGGGCATAGAACTTGTCAAAGATAATATATACAAAGCCCTGATGAATGTTTTCGAGGAGATTGGCGAACCTCTGGAGGGCATATACGAGAGAAATGATCTTGCGTTAAGGAGCAAGGAAGGACTGGAACTGACAAAAGGCTGGTATGACGGCAGGGAACGTCCCGTCATTACGGAGATATCCGAGAACGGCATAAGGTATTCCGTAGATGTCGAGAACGGGCAGAAGACGGGTTTTTTCCTTGATCAGAAATATAACAGGCTTGCCGCGTCAAAGATCGCAAAAGACAAGACGGTACTTGACTGCTTTACGCATACAGGTTCATTTGGGCTTAACTGCGCCCATAACGGAGCAAGACATGTAACCAGTGTGGATATATCTTCCCAGGCTATTGATATGGCAAAGGAAAATGCCGCAAGGAACGGACTTGCGGATAAGATAGATTATGTCTGTGAAGATGTTTTCGGACTTCTTACGGATCTTGCTGCAAAGAAAGATCACACATATGACTATATAATCCTTGATCCGCCGGCGTTCACAAAGTCAAGAGACACCGTGGATTCTGCCGGCAGGGGATACAAGGAGATAAATCTGAAAGCCATGAAACTTCTGCCGAGAGGCGGTTATCTGGCCACCTGTTCGTGCTCGCATTTCATGACGGATGAGCTGTTCAGGCGCATGCTGTCGTCTGCGGCAAGGGATGCCAGCGTAAGTTTAAGACAGATCGAAGCAAGGACCCAGGCTCCCGATCACCCGATCCTTTGGAACGTGCCTGAGACAGATTATCTTAAGTTCTATATTTTTCAGGTGGTTTAAGCTTCAGCTTTCCACAGACCGTGGAGATTGCAGTATTCGTATGCCGCGATGACCTTCTCGTCAGCCCCGACAGTAAATACGGCAATGGGTTCTTCGCCGGGTTTAAGCTGTCTTATGACAGCACCCTTGTCAGTCTCCAAAGCTACAAAAGTAATATAATGGGCATCCATCATGGGATGAGCGACTTCGCCTACGCTGACCCTGACTTCCTGTCCGTTGACTTCGATTACCGGTACATGCTTCTCGCCTGCGGCATCGGTGGTATTGGGGATAAGTTCTTCAAGATGACCTCCTTCGCAATCGGTCTCGAAAAGCTTAGTTACAACAGTTCCGCACTTGCCTTTGAAAAACTTCATGTTAATAGTCCTCCTGATGATTTGTGGATAAAGACATTATATCATCTATTGTTCTTTTGACACGCACGGTGATGAATTGAAAATCATTATCAGGGTATTATTTGCAAACAGAATGAAAACTTAATGGAAACAGCACAGTAACGGCCGAAAATGCTCAAAAAGACAAACTGCTTTGATTTAATGTAACGCCGCCAGTTTGTATAATCTTAAATGGAGTGAGAAGACTCCGGCCAAAATATCAAAAGAGGTGGAATAGTTATGGCTAACATTTTTGATTTAACGGGAAGGGTAGCGGTCATCACGGGCTGCTCAACGGGACTCGGTGTTCAGATGGCAAAGGCTCTTGCAAATCAGGGCTGCGATATCGTAGCCATTGCACGCCGCCAGAATCTGCTCGATGAGGTAACGGCAGATATTGAAAAGACTTACGGAGTAAAGACACTTGCGGTCAAACTGGACATTACCGATACAGCTGCTGTTGATGCTGCGATCGATGAGATCATTGCAAAGATGGGCAGGATCGACATCCTTGTAAACAACGCCGGAACGGGTGCCGTAGCTCCTGCGGAAGATATAACAGACGAGCAGTTCATGAATGAGATCGATATCGATCTTTTCGGTTCTTTCAGAATGGCAAGGGCAGTTGCAAAGAAGGCAATGATCCCTGCAAAGTTCGGAAGGGTGATCAACATTTCTTCCATGTACGGTCTTGTCGGAAACAAGGTTGCTCCGGCATCTCCCTATCACGCTGCTAAGGGCGGTGTGGTCAACCTCACGAGAGCACTTGCATCCGAATGGGGCAAGTACGGCATAACCGTTAACAGCATCTGCCCCGGTTATTTCTACAGCCCTCTTACGAAGGAGACTCTGGATTCTGAGTTCTTCCAGGCTAACGCAAGGACTATGATCCCTCTTGAGAGATACGGAAATGACGGAGAACTCGATACGGCTGTCTGCTTCCTCGCTTCTCCCGCAACTACATATGTTACAGGTGTTAACCTTCCGGTTGACGGCGGTTATACCTGCATGTAATACGGCCGGTTTTTCCGGTAAGATTTTTGATCTGTATTTGAATGAAGGCTGTCTCGAAATGAGATGGCCTCTTTTATTTGGATAATGCCCGTCCCGAAGGATTAACCTTCCGGAGATGTTTTGTTTTTCGCGAAAAACGATACTCATTAGAGAAAACGAGCGTGTGCACAAAACGTACGGATTTTCCAATAAAAAAGTACGCCAAGGAGCAAAAAACCTAAAATTTGCTCTTGATCGTACCATTTTTGGCGAAAATCGGTACACTTTTGAGTCAAGTCCAAAGTTTTGTGTAAATTCAATCCTTAGTATAATTTTGTTTTCTTTTGCCAAGAACTCTGAGTGGAGCGTAGCGGAACGAGGAGTTCTTGGCAGCGCGCCTCGTCCAGTACTCTTAAGCCACCAAAAC
>JAFWLP010000070.1 GCA_017511005.1 Clostridiales bacterium | reverse complement strand
TGCGAGCATTGAAGCCAGAGGAGCCGTCTCGAATTCGAGTTTATAGCCGTGTTCACGGGCAAAGATGGTAAGCAGCTCGATGTTGTATCCGACCAGATCGGTTCCGGCCATATAACTGAACGGTACTTTGTCGGGGATAACGCAAACAAGTATGGTGCCGTTCTCACCGGTGAGAGGTGAATCATCATAAGTCTTGCCTGAATCATCCTGGCTGAACCATTTTGTCTTCATCTCGGCAAGTTCTCCGCTCTTTTGGAGATTTCCCAAAGTCTCATTGAATTCCGTGCGGATCTTGTTCGAACGTTCGGTATCCTTCTGGAATCCGAAGCAGTAATCATCATCGACCAGATGTTTTGTGATCAGGTTGACATCGTTGTGCTCAATATGGATCATCTTCGCGACGGGTTCATCATCGAGGAAACCGTCGATCTTGTTTGAGCTCAAGGCGGTGACAAGGTCACTGTCCGTATCATAGTAAGAATATTCACTGTCGGGGAAATACTCTAAGGTAAGCTTTTCAAAACTCGAACCTGTCCTGATTCCCATGCGCTTACCGTTGTAATCATCATAAGTTGCAGGTTTCTGCTCTTCCGCAGACTGCGTTGCCGTGGACTTGCCGCCCTTGCTGTTGACAATGACAGACAGTACGATTCCGGCGATCAGAACCAGTGCGACTGCTATGATGATAAAGTCAGTCTTTTTCAATTTGTTCACTGCACACCCTCCTTGGCCAACTGAAATTTGTAATAAAAAATTGACATAAAATCACATATTCCAATAATAGTAATAATCTTTTGACGATTCAATGCGGTTTGGGAAGTGTTAACAAAATCTCTACACATAGTTTTTTAAGAGTAAACACGATAAAAATTTCGACATAATTTCATTGTGCAACCGGCTGAGAATATTGATAATATATTGTTAATTAAATTTATGATTTTTGGCGGGAACGGGTGAACAAGAACAGCTTTTGCAAAGTCTTTTCTATATTTCTGATCACGGTATTGACGGTCTGTGCCTTCAATACCGGACTTTCCGTGCCTGTCATGGCGGCTTCGGGGGATGAGGCTGAGACTGCCGAAGAAGAGATAGATCCAAGGCACCTGCAGTTCGTGGGCAGGCTCTATGCGGTAGTCACACGCCAGATGCATGCGGATGAGGAAGAGAAGCTTGAGCTGGCAAGGAGCCTTAAGGGCGGTATTTCCGCTGCTTATAACGTTCTGTTCCGTTTCTACTTTTCGGACGAATACAGGAAGCTCGGGCAGAGCGATGAACAGTTCGTTGAAGACCTTTATACCGGATGCAGGGGAATGTACGCAGATGAGGGTGGTAAATACTATTATGTGTCAAAGCTCGAGGAAGGCTACAGCAGATATCTGGTCTTCAAGGAATTTATTTCTTCGAATGATTTTGTAGACCTTTGCCGCGATTACAACATTACTGTTGAGATGCCACTGCTTCTGGATGATGAGGAACATCCTTACGGGATGACCTGTATCGGAGATGACTATTATGATCTGGATGAATACGGTGATCTTGACTGGTGCTATGCGGGTGCGGCCAAGCATGTCCGCTGCATAAATGAGGAATTCTATAATTGTGACACGCCTTTCTATATCTTTGCCGATATTGACAATTGCTACATCATGATATTCAGGGGAAGCGTTTATCAGTGGGAACTGGATAAGATATATCCGATGTCCTGCGGCAAACCGGGCAGTTCGACACCGAGAGGCGAGTTTGAGGTGACAGGCAAGCTTCCGTTCTTCTATTCTCATGGTTCGCTCTGTTATTATGCTACCCAGTGGAACGGACCGTACTACTTCCACAGTGTCACGTACAATTACAACGGAACGATCCAGAATCCGACTCTCGGGGCTCACATTTCTGCAGGCTGTATAAGGCTTGATATCGATGTGGCTGAATGGATATATGACAATATCCCTGAAGGCACATGTGTAAAGACTATATAAAACCATGAAGATAGTTGTTATCAATAAACTGTTGACAGATACACATAAGGAACAGATACGCAGGGCTGCAGGTGAGATCGGAGGCAGTGTGCTGTTCGTTGATTCGGAAGATGATATTCCCGGGAGCTTTGAAGACTGTGAGGTCATCTATGGTTTTGGCCTGAAAAATGCCGGGAGGAACAGGAATCTCAAGTGGCTTTCCGTTCCGTCAGCAGGAGTGGATTATCTTCTCAAACCAGGTGTGTTTGCCAATGAAGCATGCATGATAACAAATTCTTCCGGTTCATACGGGGTGACCATTGCTGAACATATAGTCGCGGTATCGCTGCTGATGATGCGCAGACTCGACTTCACATATGCGGAATCGCTCAGAGGCAGATGGAGCAGTCCGCAGCCGCAGAGATCCCTGAAGGATTCAAGGATACTGGTGCTCGGAACAGGTGACATTGGCTGTTGCTTTGCAAGACGCGCGAGGGCGTTTGAACCTGAGAGCATTACCGGTGTCTGCAGGAGCGGCAAGTGTGCTGATAAGGCTTTTGACAGAGTGGAGGATACCGGTTCTCTTGATGATCTTTTGCCCTTTGCGGATCTTCTTGTCATGAGCCTTCCGGATACACCGGATACAAGGAATATCCTTTCCCGCGCCAGAATAGCTCTTCTTCCGCCTGATGCATACGTGGTCAATGTCGGAAGGGGTTCCGCGATTGATGAAGATGCCCTGGCTGAGAGCCTTAATGAAGGCAGGCTCGCCGGAGCCGCGCTGGATGTGTTTAAGAATGAACCTCTTCCGTCAGACAGTATCCTGTGGAATACAAAGAACCTGCTCATCACACCTCATGTTGCCGGCAACCTTACGCTTGAACACACTCTTAACGTCAATGTGGATATGTTCTGCCGTAACCTGCTGAGATTCGGCAGGGGAATGCCGCTGAATAATCTGATAGACAGGAACAAAGGATACTGATCCCGCCGTTCAGGTTAACCGTGTTTTTGTCGGCTTTTGCCGGTTCCTGTCGGTTTTCCCTGAAGATGAAGCGATTATTCCGTTTGTTTGAAAATACTAAACCGCGGATCTTCAGGGCCTTGAAGAATGTAGTGTACGATTAATGGGTCTTGTCGGAATTTGTTCTAATTTGTACGGTATATTTTGTTGACAAAAGTGTATCATAACCATAGAATAAAACTCATAAATGAGAACAAATGTTCAATTCTATCCGGGAGGACGATATGGCTAAGAGTAAGAATGCAGGTAAGGGTTCAGTAGCCCAGGTACAGGACAAAGATGAGAGAAGGAAGGCCCTTGATGCCGCCATGGCACAGATCGAGAAGCAGTTCGGTCAGGGTGCCGTTATGAGGTTGGGAGACAAGTCCCAGATCGAGATCGATACAATACCCACGGGTGCGCTGACGCTCGATATCGCGCTCGGCATTGGAGGACTTCCGAGAGGAAGGATCATCGAGATCTACGGACCTGAATCCTCAGGTAAGACCACGGTAGCGCTTCATTGTGTAGCTGAAGCCCAGAAGATGGGCGGAACATGTGCATTTATCGATGCGGAGCACGCATTGGATCCCGTTTACGCAGGCAATATCGGCGTTGATGTCGATAATCTCCTTCTGTCCCAGCCTGATACAGGTGAACAGGCACTGGAGATCTGCGAGACGCTTGTAAGAAGCGGCTGTATCGATGTTGTCGTTATCGACTCTGTAGCCGCACTGGTACCGAGAGCGGAGATCGAAGGTGAGATGGGAGATTCCCATGTCGGTCTTCAGGCCAGACTCATGAGCCAGGCTTTAAGAAAGCTCGCTCCGGTCGTTTCCAAATCAAATACCATTTGTATCTTTATTAACCAGCTGCGTGAGAAGGTCGGAGTTATGTTCGGCAACCCTGAGACCACGCCCGGCGGCCGTGCGCTTAAGTTCTATGCATCTGTCAGACTTGACGTAAGGAAGGTCGAGACTCTCCGTAACGGAACGGATGTTGTCGGAAGCCATACCAGAGTCAAGGTCGTTAAGAATAAGGTTGCTCCGCCGTTCAAGGAGGCCGAGTTCGATATTATGTACGGTAAGGGCGTATCTTCCGAAGGCTGCATTCTCGATCTCGGTGTTGAGAATAACATCATCGACAAGAGCGGTTCGTGGTTTGCCTATAACGGTGCCAAGATCGCGCAGGGAAGAGACGCTGCCAAGCAGTACCTCATCGATCATCCCGAGATCAAGGATGAGATCGAGGATAAGATCAGAGATTCATATATGCCGGCAGACGATGATGATTCCGATATTGCAGCCGGCGGTGACGCTGACATTGAAGCAACAGAGGATGACTCCGATGATGACGATATCCTCGGGATCGATGTCTGATAACAATCCGACCAGGGAAGCCGTGACCTGTGCGATCAGGCATATCGGTACCGGAATATATTCTTCAGGGAAGATAAGACTTTATCTTATCCAGAAAGGTTATCCTGATGATGTTGCGGAAGGTGCGGTTAAGCACCTGACGGAGACCGGATATATTGACGATATGCGTGCTTCGCGCAAGGTTCTGGCAGCTCGCTCCGGTAAGAAACAGGAGAGCAGGCAGTACATCTGCAAACGCCTGCTTGAAGCCGGTATCGATCCGGTATGTGCGGATGAGATCGTTGCATCACTTGGCAGTGATACCGATACCTGCCTAAGTCTTTTTGAAGCATCGTTCGGGGCTCCTTCTGATGATTTTTATGACAGGGAAGGTGAATTCCTTAAGCTTGCAGCGCTCAGGGGATATGGTCTTGAGACAGCCAGGACCGCTTTCAGACTGTATTTGGGAAAGTAACCGGTATTACCGTCATTTTTGACAGCCGTATGCTATAATCCGTATTTATGAAAAAGGATTTAAATAGCAATACAGATATAAAGATCACACTTCTGGCTCTGGGATGTTCCAAGAATCTTATTGACTGCGAGAATATGTCCACAGAGCTCAGGAATGCCGGCTACGATGTAATAAACGATGTTGAAGCATCTGATATCGTGGTCATAAACACCTGCGGGTTTATCGAATCTGCTAAGAAGGAAGCCATAGACGCGATCCTTGATTGTGCCGACTATAAGGTTCCGAACGGAAATGTAAAGAAGATCATAGTCTCGGGTTGTCTGTCTCAAAGATATCCTGAAGATATCCTTAAAGAACTCCCCGAGGTTGACGCTGTTCTGGGTACAGCCCACTACGGTGACATAGTTGATGTTGTTGCCAGACTTGTATCAGAGATCGGGTCTGAGACTAAAGACAAGATCAATCTCACATCGGGTGTCGGCGGTTTTTCGCATCTGGTCAAGGACAGAGACCTTTCGACTGAGGCATATGCCTGGCTTAAGATAGGGGAAGGTTGCCGTCACAGATGCAGTTTCTGTGCCATTCCTCTTATCAGGGGAACATTTGTCTCCCGTCCGATGGAAGATATCCTGGAAGAAGCCAAGCTTATAGCCGCAAAAGGCGTCAAAGAGATCGTTCTTGCCGCCCAGGATACAACGAACTACGGCATCGAACTGTACAACGAGAGAAGTTTATCCAAACTCCTGAGAAAGCTGTCTGAGATAGACGGTATCGAGATGATACGCGTCATGTACGGCTATATGGACGGCATTACTCCCGAACTCATAGAAGAGATGGCAAATAATCCCAAGGTTGCACATTATCTTGACATCCCGATCCAGCACGGTTCGGACAGGATATTGAAGGCAATGTACCGCAGGGACAATGCCGAACTGATAACGTCCCGGCTTGAGATGATCAGAAAAGCCATGCCTGACTGCATTATAAGAACGACCGTAATGGTGGGTTTTCCCGGTGAGACCGAGGAGGACTTTCAGACCCTGAAGGATAATCTCCGCAAGTGGAAATTCGACCGGCTCGGATGTTTCATCTTCTCACCGGAAGAGGGAACTCCCGCTTATGACATGCCGGACCAGGTGGATGTCGAAACCAAGCAGAGAAGGTATGACGAGATATATGAGCTCCAGAAGGAGATTTCCGCCGAACAGTCCCAAAAGCGCCTCGGAACCGTAACCAGAGTCAATATCTGCTCGGTATCGGATGACGGCATCTTCTATATCGGAAGAAGTTACGGTGAATCGCCTGAGGTGGATCCTGTGATCTACATTGCTTCACAGGAAGAGGAACTCAAGATAGGAGACTTCGTTGAGGTTAAGATAGTGGATTGTTCGGACGATTACGATATGACGGCTGTTACGATTTGACGTATCGGAATTATCGTATATTATTAGTTGAGATTTCTATTTAGAAGTATATATTTCGGTAAAAAGGAGCGAGCAGGTAATGAATCTTCCCAACAAGTTATCGGTCTTGAGGATCATTCTTGTGCCCGTAACGCTTCTTTTCATGTTGCCGGTCAATATTTTCGGCTGGCAGCCTGAAGGCTGGAACAGCTTCATCAATTCGAACGGCATGCTCGTGGCCGCCGGAGTGTTTATCCTTGCATCCCTTACGGATGCGGCTGACGGAAAGATTGCCCGTAAGTACAATCTGATCACCGATCTAGGGAAATTCCTCGATTCTCTGGCCGATAAGATCCTTGTTATCAGCATAATGCTTGCCTTTATTGCTTTGGGAAGACTTTCCGCATGGGCGGTAATGGTCATTATCCTAAGGGAATTTGCCGTATCGGGTCTAAGGATGATCGCTGCGGCCAAAGGTGAGGTCATTGCGGCCAAGATGATCGGTAAGATCAAGACGGTTACCCAGATGATCGCTCTTATTTATCTGATGTTTGAACCCTTGCTCATGAAGCTGTTCGGACTCGGCTTTGAGGGTTATCCGGTAAGGATCTGCGCCGTTACCGTAATAGGAGATGTTCTCTTCGGAATATGTGTCATAATGACTATTGTGTCCGGTGTCGATTATCTTATTAAAGGAAAACAATACCTGAAAGGGTAAAATGTCAAAGAACTTCGACAGTCAAAATAGCCTATTGACAAAAACCTTAACTTACATTAAAAACAGTTTGTGGATTTAATTAGAATCGTACGGAGGTACTTATTATGACAAATGAAGAACTTTTCAACTCGATCAAGCAGATGATAGTTGATCAGCTCGGCGTAGATGAGGACACAATTACTGAAGATTCCTCTTTCGTTGACGATCTCAACGCAGATTCTCTTGACATGGTTGAGCTCGTTATGGCTATGGAGCAGGAATTCGACATCGAGATCCCTGACGATGTAGCTGAGAAGGTTGTTACCGTTAAGGATGCAGTCGAGTATATTCAGAGCCTCACAGAGGGCTAATATTCCGGAGATCATTGATCTTAAGAATTAACATTGAAGTTTGACGGCTGGGTGCGTGTTAATGCATTCAGCCGTTTCTCGTAAATATTTGACAGATTGTTACCATGACTGATTATTCGAAATTTGAACAGGATTTAGGGTATACCTTTAAAGACAAGTCTCTCCTTGAGACGGCTTTTACTCATACGACCTATGTTTTCGAGTCGGGAAGAGGCCACTGGGAATCCAACCAGAGATTGGAATTCATCGGTGATGCGGTCCTTGACGTTGTTGTCGGCCAGATGATATATGAGCTTAAGCCTCAGGCCGATGAAGGATACCTCTCGAAAATGAGAAGTGTCTCCGTATGTGAGAAATCTTTTGCCGAGGTGGCCAGAAGGCTCCATCTGGGAGATTACCTGCTCCTTGGCAAGGGAGAGGCGCAAAGCGGCGGCAATGACAAGGATTCGACGCTGGCTGACTGTTTTGAGTCAGTTATCGCGGCAGTATATTTTGACGGCGGATTTGAACAGGCTAAGAAATGTATCTTGAAAAATCTTACCGAAACGGTACAGAAAGCGGTTAACGGAGAGATTTTCCTGGATTACAAGAGCAGGCTGCTTGAACTTGCCCAGACAAGAGGCTTCCAGCACGCGATCAGATTTGTTGTGACGGGGGAACGCGGTCCCGCACATATGAAGGAGTTTGACGTCAGTGTTTATTCGGATGAGATCCTTCTTGCCAGCGCGACCGGTCACAGCAAAAAAGATGCGGAGCAGAAGTGCGCGGAGAAGGGACTCAAGGAGTACATGAGGCTCTATCCGGAGGGCTGCTGAAGCAGATTGTCCTACAAAATGACCCTGTATGAGTTATAATGCTACTCGTGAATTTAGGATCAAGACGGAACTGATTACATAATGTATCTAAAGAAACTGGAACTTCAGGGGTTCAAATCTTTCCCCGAATATACTTGCATCGACTTTGACCGCGGTCTTACGGCCGTGGTTGGTCCTAACGGAAGCGGCAAGTCGAATATAAGCGATGCCGTCCGCTGGGTGTTGGGCGAACAGAGCGTTAAGCAGCTCCGCGGCGGCAAGATGGAAGATGTAATCTTTAACGGAACGTCTGCGAGACGTTCAATGAACTATGCCGAAGTCTCCATAACATTTGATAACTCTGACGGTTACATAGATTACGGGTTCCCGGAGATATGCATAACCAGGCGTCTTTACAGGTCAGGCGAATCCGAGTATCAGATCAATAAGGTAAACTGCCGTCTTAAGGATATTACGGTCCTGTTCCTTGACACCGGTCTTGGCCGCGACGGCTATTCGCTGGTCGGACAGGGAAGAGTCGATGATATCCTTTCCACGAAGTCGGAAGACAGGCGCCGCGTAATTGAGGAAGCGTCCGGCATAGTCAAATACCGTGTAAGGAAGGACGAGGCTCAGAGAAAGCTCGCGACTACAGAACAGAATCTCGTAAGGATCAATGACATCCTGGGCGAACTGGAGGACCGCAAGGGTCCCTTGGAAGAACAGGCAGGCAAAGCCCGCAAGTTCAACGAGAACTATGAGGAATTAAAGAAGCTCGAGACGTCGCTTCTTGTTCACAAGATCACTGAGGCTAATAAGGAGATGGGCGATTCCGCCGGCCTTAAGGAACAGCTCGAGAAGGAGATCGGTGAACGCGAGGAAGAGTATCTCAAGTTAAGGAAGAGCCATCAGGAGATTATCGAGAAGAGCGAAGCCCTGGATAATGAGATCGAGGACAGAAGACAGGAACTCTCGGATCTCACGGAGTATGAACACGAGGCTCAGACTGATAAGAAGGTTTCGATAGAAAGACTCAACCAGACCAACCAGAGGATCGAAGAACTCAAGTCAGACATGGAGTCTGCGGATGAGACGGTAGATAAACTCACAAAAGAACTGGAAGAGAAAAAGGCCAAGGCTGACAGTCTTCTTAGAGAGGCTGATGAAGCCAAGACGCTCAGCGAGACTCTGGATAAGGAACGTCAGGCGAAGTTCGAAGAGTATGAGAACAGCCGTAAGGAAGCAGGCAAGGCCGATTCCAAAGTAAAGGCAAAGACGGAAGAACTTTTCGAGACAAGGAAAAAGATAACGGAATGCAGTGCCGGCATTTCCGCCATGGAAGACAAGATCAGGGACATGCAGGAGGCAAGAGCGGCCTCGGAGAGCGGAAAAGCTGAGCTCGGTGAGGCACTTGAGAAGGAAGAGAAGTCTTTAGCCGAGATAAGGAAGATCAAGAGCGATGTTACCAACGACATCGATGTCCGCAATAAAAAGCTTGAGGAACTGAGGGGACGCCAGGTCGAACTCAATCAGTTCTTTGAGGTAAACAACAAGAAACTGTCCGCTGAAGAAGCAAAACTCAGGACTTTGAAGGATGTTGACCGGAACAAGGAAGGCTATCAGGAGTCTGTAAGACGCCTTATGGAGTTTTCTGAAAGCGACAGATTGGTCAAGAAACTCATGGTAGGCATCCTCGGCGACCTGATCGAGACCGATTCCAAATATGAGACGGCGATCGAGACTGCTCTGGGAAATGCACTTAACAACATCGTTACCAGAAGCGAGGCTGACGCTGCGGAACTTATCGGAATACTTAAGGAGAAGAGACTCGGAAGGATCACATTCCTGCCGATCGAGAACATCAGAGCCAGATATATCGACGAGGACGATCTCCGTAAAGCCAAGGGTGTAAAAGGCTACATCGGTGTTGCCGCTGATCTTGTCAGGAGCAGCAGGGATCTCGAAGACATCGTATCCAACCTTTTGGGAAGGATACTCGTTGCGGATGATCTTGATGCGGCAAGGAACATCGCATCAAGGACTGGCCGTGCCTATAAGGTAATGACCCTTGAGGGCGATTCCGTGAATCCGGGAGGATCCCTCACCGGCGGTTCCATCCGGAAGACAGGCGCAGGCACCGGTATCATCGGCAGAAAGGCTGAGATCGAATCCCTGACAAAATCCGTTGCCGAACTTGAGGCAAAGCTTTCCGATTCCGAGGATCAGCGTCAGGAAGTCGATGACGGTATCGGCACGTTGAAGCGTGAACTCGCACAGCTCGGTGAACAGCTCAAGTTCTATCAGCTTGAAGAGGTCAAGGCCGAGGGAGAATACAACAATACAAAGGTCAGACTTGAAGAGACGGAAGAGACTCTCGCGCACTTCGATGAGAACATGCAGTCGGTATCCAAATCCAAGCTGAGGCTTGAAGAAGATATGGAGGAGTTCTCACGTATTGAGAACGATATTAGCGGTGAACTGGCTGACTACAGGGAAGAGATCGAAGAACAGCAGAGGCTCTCGGAAGAGCAGGCCGTTAAGCTCGAGCAGATCGTGGCCAAGGTCAGGGAAGCTGCATCACTTGCTGAGAGAAAGCTCACGGAAAGAAGTGGTATCCTGGAACTTGCAGGTCATATCAGGAAGCAGATCGAAGAGGCAAAACAGGGCAGAGACAGGTTTGAATCTGCGATCTCTGAGGCAAAAGAGACAGTTAAGAGCATAACCAAAGAGATCAACGGACTGGATGCAAAGCTTGACACGAATGCAAAACAGCAGAAGGTTCTTGAAGAAAAGATCTCCGCACTCTTTGAGAAGAGAGCAGCTGTCTCCGGCGATCTCTCATCTTTCGGTGACAGACTTGCCGCGAGCCGCAATGAGATCAGTGATCTGCAGACCAAGCTGAATAATCACGTGTCAAAGTTTGACAAGATCATTTTCGAGATCGACCAGAACAAGAACAGGCTTTGGGAAGATTACGAGACAACATATGACAACATCAAGGATTCCGTCGAACCGGTTACCAAGATCGGTGAGCAGACCAAGAGGATACAGACGCTGAAGAATGCCATCAAAGCTTTGGGTCCGGTCAATCTCGGCGCTTTGCAGGAGTTCTCCGAACTGTCCGAGAGACTCGATTTCATGACGAAGCAGAGGGACGACATCGAGGCGGCGAAGAAGGATCTGGAGCAGGTGATTGAAGAACTCCTCACTAAGATGAGATCCGAATTCACCGGGCATTTCGAGACGATCAACAAGAATTTCGGTCAGGTCTTCACTGACCTGTTCGGAGGCGGAACGGCTGAGATAATCCTTGGAAACGATTCCGAAGACGTGCTTGAATGCGCAATCGACATCAAGGCACAGCCTCCGGGAAAGAAACTCCAGAATCTCTCGCTCCTGTCAGGCGGAGAGAGATGTCTTACCGCGATCGGACTTCTTTTCGCCATTCAGGAATTGAAGCCTTCTCCGTTCGTTATCCTTGACGAGGTCGAGGCTGCACTGGACGACGTTAATATCACGAGATTTACGGACTTCGTAAGAAGACACTCCGCAAGATCACAGTTTATTCTTGTTACGCACCGCAAAGGCACGATGGAAGCCTGCGACCAGATGTACGGCGTTACCATGGCGGAGCGCGGCGTATCAAAGATATTATCTATGGAGCTTAAATAATGGGACTTGCCGATCTGTTTAAAAGAGGACTTGAGAAGACCAGGAATTTCTTTGCCGGCGGCTTTACGAAGCTTGCCGCCAGTACCGGCCGATTTGACGAGGACATGCTCGATGAGCTCGAGGAGCTTCTCATAAGGGCTGACTGCGGCGTTCCTGCAAGCGAAGACATAATGGATAGAGTCAAGGATAATATCAAAAAGACCGGCGATGACAGCAAGGACGCGGTCCTTGCATCAGTCAAGGAGCGGATGCTCGAGATACTGGGCGAACCCGAGACCATTGAGATCGAACCCGGAAAGCTCAACATAATCCTTATGATCGGTGTCAACGGGACGGGAAAGACCACGACTTCCGGAAAACTTGCCGCAAGGTATAAGAAAGAAGGCAAAAGGGTCCTTATGGCCGCCTGTGATACTTTCCGTGCCGCTGCGGTTGGTCAGCTCAAGACCTGGGGCGAGAGAACGGGAACAGCCGTCATTGCACAGGAACAGGAGGGTGCTGACCCTGCATCGGTCGTTTTCGATGCCGTTCACGCCGCACAGGCGCGCAACGCGGATATCCTTCTGGTTGATACGGCCGGACGCCTTCATAACAAGAAGAATCTTATGGAGGAACTTGCGAAAATAAGACGAGTTATCGGTAGGGAAGCCCCTGATGCTGTCATCAAGTCACTTCTCATCATCGATGCGACTACAGGTCAGAATGCCGTAATACAGGCTGAAGGATTCGGTGAAGTCACCGGGCTTGATTATGTCGGCATCACCAAGCTCGACGGAAGCGCAAAGGGCGGTGTTGCCGTTGCAGTGGCCTACCAGTCAGGAAAACCGATCGTACTTGCCGGTTTGGGTGAGAAAGTGGAAGATCTTGCCGATTTCAATCCCGAATTATTTGTGGATTCCCTGATCAAAGAATAATTCCAAAAATATTCGACAACAATCTTTATTTTATATGGTGAAAACCGAGTTTTTTTGATTGTCAAAGAATAGGATTATATGTATAATCTGTTCGGTTTGCACGGGGGCAGTGTTTTTGCCATGCCCGAATGCTTCACTAAATCTATATCATATTCTTAAAGAGAGGGGCCCGGTATATGTCATTACTTACGACTTCCTGGTTAATTGTACTCGGCGTAGTTTTCCTTGCACTCTGCTATGTCGCTTACAACTACTTCCGTATTAAGAAGATGCCCGAAGGAACACCTGAGATGATCGAATTATCAGGTATCATCCGTTCCGGCGCGCAGACTTTCCTTAAGACGGAATTCAAGAGCATCGGTATCGTTGTGGCTGCGGTAGCAATTATCTTCACACTTTTTGTTGAGAAGACAAGTGGTATTACATTCCTCATGGGTGCTTTGATGAGCTCTATCGTTTGCGTTCTCGGTATGCAGAGCGCTACTTACGCTAACGTTCGTACTTCGAACAAGGCAAAAGAGAGCCTTTCGATCGGTGAGACCGTTAAGGTAGCTCTTTGCGGCGGTTCCATCAGCGGCCTTGCAGTTCAGGCCTTCGGTATGCTGGGACTTATCGCAGTTCTCCTTTGCTTCGGCGGCGTTCAGCATGATGCTACAAGCACAGGTTTTTTGGCAGGACTTACATGCAACCCCTACATCATGAGAATATCAACATATTCTTTGGGCTGCTCCATCGTTGCTATGTTCAACCGTGTTGCAGGTGGTAACTACACAAAGGCAGCTGATATTTCTTCCGATATCCTTGGTAAGCTCAGACATGACCTTCCTGAGGATGACTCAAGAATCCCTAATACTATTGCAGACTTCATCGGTGACAACGTTAACGATATCGCCGGCAACTGCTCCGACCTTTTGGAGTCATTCGTTGCCACAATGTCTGCTTCCATCATGATCTCAGTTACCCTTTACAAGACAGCTCTTGCAGAAGGTGAGACACAGATCACAGACGGCACTTTCAACGCTACGGTCCTTTTCCCTGTCATCCTCGCAGGCTGCGGCCTTGTAGGATGCCTTATCGGTCTTGGACTTGCTAACATCAAGAAGATGGGTGACAATCCGTCAAAAGAGCTCGACCTCTCTACATGGATCTCTGCCGGCTGCACAATCGTTTTCGGCGGTGTTGCTTCTTATTTCATCTTCAAGGATGTTCCTCTCTATACTGAATTCAAGCTTGGCTGGGCTTCTCCTTGGGTTTCATCCATCATGGGAATCGTTTCAGGTATTGCTATCGGTATCATCACAGAGTACTACACATCAACAGATCACAAGCCTACACAGAAGATCGCTGAGATGTGCACAGAGGGTGAGGCTTTCGTAGTTACAAAGGGTGACGCTGTCGGTTCCAGATCAGTTCTTCTCCCTGTACTCGTTATCATCATTGCTCTGATCGTATCAGGTATCATCGGCGGTTCTTACGGTATTGCGATCTCCGCTCTCGGTATGCTCGCATTCGTAGGCGCTACAGTTTCTATTGACGCATTTGGTCCTATTGCAGATAACGCAGGCGGTCTTGCAGAAGCTTGCCACCTCGCACCTGACGTTCGTAAGATCACAGATAAGCTTGACGCAGTTGGTAACACAACAGCTGCTATCGGTAAGGGCTTCGCTATCGGTTCTGCAGCATTCGCTACAGTTTCCCTCATCATGGCTTATGTAGGCAGCTATTCCGGTGATGTTGCTGTTCCTGTACTTAACTTCGCTACATTCTTCGTAGTTGCAGGCGGTATCCTCGGTGGTGCTCTTGTTGAGTACTTCTGCGCTATCCTCACAGATAACACTATCGATGCTGCTAAGATCATGGCTGATGTCGGCGACAAGCAGATGACACAGGAAGTACTTGACGGTAAGGCTAAGCCTGACTACAACATGATGATCGCTATGGCTGCTAAGGAAGCTATCCGCAGAATGGTAGTTCCTTCAGTTCTCGCTCTTCTCATTCCTGTAATCGGCGGTTTCCTCCTCGGACCCGAATTCGTAGGCGGTATCCTCGTAGGTGCTACTATCGTTGCTATCCCGAGAGCTATCTTCATGGGTAACTCCGGCGGTGCTTTCGACAACGCAAAGAAGTACATCGAGCAGGGCATGCTCAAGGGTCACGGCAAGGGATCTCCCGCGCACAAGGCCGCTGTTACTGGTGACACGATCGGTGATACACGTAAGGACGTTGTAGGCGTTGCGCTGGACATTTTCATCAAGCTCATGTCCACAGTTGCAAATACGATCACTCCTATCATCAGCAGATATCACATCTTCAAGTAATATTTTCAGATACTATTTGCTTAACAGGCGGCTGTCATTAAGGCAGCCGCTTTTAATATGGGTGTTAATGTTTGAGGATATATGATCACTGCGTTGTCAGATTTTTGATCTAAAATCGAAAAAACAACCCGTTTGGTGAATGATTCAGTCCTAAATCCTTTACAAACAACGGATCTGATGATATTATCTCCGAGTTGCCTTAATCGCAGCTTTGCGGAAGACTCCGACCCTTATCTTCGATTTTGGCGTATTTATTCTAAAGGAGGAAAGATTTATGTCAGCATCTTTCGACAAGCAGGCTATCATCAAGGAATATGCTCTTTCTGAGGGCGACACAGGTTCTCCTGAGGTTCAGGTTGCACTTCTTACTTACAG
>JAFWLP010000069.1 GCA_017511005.1 Clostridiales bacterium | reverse complement strand
TGGACCTACATGACGTAATAAGGAGCTTGGGCCTGTCTTTTTGATGTAAAGCCTTGTAAGTTGGACTATTGAGATCTGATACCTGAGCACCGCCCTGGATTTCCGGGTGTCAATCAGAGTCCGCTGTGTTTCGGGGGTTTCTAGGAGTATTGAGAAGTAATGGGACTTCTTTATGGTGCAGAGCAAATAGCAGCCGGTTATCAAGCTGCCCGTTATGAGGCGGGCTTTATTTTTTTGCAGTCCGGTTTTCGCGCTTCCAGGAATAACATAAACGGTCTTCCGGCATTTGGACGGAAGAATGCATCCGATGCTGTCAGACTTGATCTTTTCCGATGTTGACGCTTAAAAGCGCAATTTATTCACGGAAAAATTAATTCAAGGAGACAGATAATCATGAAGCTTTACAACACGCTTACAAGAACAAAAGAAGAATTCACACCGATGGAACCCGGCAAGGTAAAGATGTATTCCTGCGGTCCTACGGTTTATGACTATTTCCATTTGGGCAACGCAAGACCTTTCGTTACTTTCGATACGCTCAGCAGATATCTTGAATACAGAGGCTATGAAGTTACCTTTGTTCAGAATTTCACGGATATCGATGACAAGATGATCAAGCGCGCAAACGAGGAAGGCATCACTGTATCCGAGCTTGCAGACAGATTCATAAAAGAGTATTACGTTGACGCTGACGGCCTCAACATCAAGCGCCAGACACATCAGCCCAGGGCCACTCACTCGATGAAGGCGATAATAAGTCTCATCAAGGCAATGGAGGATAAGGGGTATACCTACGTTATTGAAGGCGACGGCGTATATTACGATGTCTCAAAGAAGGCTGACTACGGCAAGCTCTCGCACTACAAGCTCGACGAGCTTGCTGCCGGCGGCGGTGAGCGCAAGGCATCTTACGAGGGCAAGAAGAATCCCGGCGATTTCGCGCTCTGGAAGTTCAAGAAGGAAGGTGAGCCTTCATGGGGTTCACCCTGGGGCGAAGGAAGACCGGGCTGGCACATCGAGTGCTCAGCCATGATCAAGCAGTATCTCGGCGACACGATCGATATCCACGGCGGCGGACAGGATCTTATCTTTCCGCACCACGAGAACGAGATAGCGCAGAGTGAGGCCGCAAACGGATGCACATTCTGCCACTACTTTGTTCATAATGCATTCGTGAATATCGACGGCGAGAAGATGAGCAAGTCACTCGGCAATTTCTTCACGATCAGGGATATCGTCAGGAAATATCCTTATAACGTCATAAGATTCTTCATTCTCTTGGGCCATTACAGGAGTCCCATCAATTTCTCCGATGAGCTTCTGGCTGCGGCCCAGACGAGCCTCGGAAGGATCTCCAACTGCGTAAGGAATGCGGATTTTGTGCTGGGCAACGGCAAGTTCGCAGGTGATGCGGAAGCTGACAAAGTGCTGGCTGACGCGATCACGGCGGCTGGTGAGAGCTTCATCGCGCACATGGATGATGATCTCAACAGCGCTGATTCCATTACCGATATCTTCAATCTCGTAAGGCAGACAAACACGGGTGCCCAGGAGGGCAAAGTGTCCGCTGAAGTCCTGAAGCAGGCAAGAGACAAGATTGTTGAACTTACCGGTGTTCTCGGCATCGTTCTTGATCTTGAGGATGAGATCCCCGAGGAGATCACCGAGCTTGCCAATAAGAGAGCCGAGGCGAAGAAGGCTAAGGACTACGCTGAGGCCGACAGGATAAGAGATGAGATCCAGTCCAGGGGCTACACGGTGAAGGATGTTCCGGGCGGATTCAAAATCGAGAAGGCAAACTGATGATAAAACCGTTTATCGCACAGGATCTGCGCGAAGTATCTCCGCTCGTGCTGGCTTACATCGGAGATTCGATCTATGAGCTTTACGCGCGCTGCAAGTCCGCGACATTAGGTGCCGGAAGCAACAACAAGATGCATAACAACACCGTGCGCTACGTGTCTGCAGAGGCGCAGGCGGCGAGTGTTAGGATCCTTGCTGATGAACTGACTGAGACGGAAACGGATTATTTCAGAAGAGGCAAGAATTCGAATCCTCATGCGGTATCGAAAAACGCAAACCACGCCGACTACATGTACGCGACAGGATTCGAAGCCCTTCTGGGATATCTTTTCCTCAATAATGAGGAGCCCAGAATGGAGTATCTTATCTACAAGAGCTTCGATATCTGTGACGGGGTAATAAACAAGGAAACTGAGCAGGACAATGGATAAAGGCAGAAGACGTTTTAATCAGGATAAGAGACAGGGAAGACCTGAGGGCAGCAGACCTGACCGCAGGCCTGATACCAGACGTGACAGGGAAGACGACGCGTTCGCTAAAGAAGGCTCGACTGACAAGATCGAAGGCAGAAATGCCGTAACCGAAGCGTTGGCTGCGGGAAGGGATTTCAATAAGATCTGGATATTGAAGCCTGAGGGCGACAAGCCTCTGGATCACGGCCTTATCAGGATCCTGGATGAAGCAAACAAGCGCGGGATAGTCGTTACGAGAGCAACAAGGCAGATCCTTGATAAGATGAGTGCCACTCATAATCACCAGGGAGTTATTGCCTCAGTTGCGCCTCACAGCTATGCCGATCTTGATGAGATAATTGCAAAGTGCAGGGAGGAAGGAAGAGCGGCCCTGCTCGTCGCTCTGGACGAGATCAAGGATGCGTATAATCTCGGCTCTATCCTGAGGATATCGGATTGCTGCGGAGTTGACGGAGTCATCATTCCGGAGAGAAGATCCGTGGCTCTGGATTCGATGGTCGCCAAGGCTTCGGCCGGTGCAATCGAATATGTGCCAGTCGCAAGGGTCACAAACCTTGCCCAGACGCTTACATGGCTCAAGGAGAAAGAGAACTTCTGGGTCTGCGGTACAGATATGAATGCGGATTATGAGTATCATAATGCCGATTATTCGGGTAATCTTGTAGTGGTTATCGGAAGTGAAGGCGACGGCATGAGAGACGGTGTCAGAAAGTGCTGTGACTTTACCGTATCGATACCGATGTCGGGTCACGTCAACAGCCTTAATGCCGCTGTGGCGGCCGGTGTGGTGCTTTTCGAGGCACAGGCAAAGAGAAACAGGGAAGAATGAAGTTTTTGAAGAAATGCAGTGAAAGCACGACGGTACGGGTAGGAGCTTTGAAAAAAGTCCTTTCCGTTATCCTGTGCATTGCAATGATCGCCGGAACGGTGGCATTGTCCGGCTGTAACTTCATCAACAACATTACCAGCGGTCTGAACGTCGCGCAGAAGGCTTTGTCTGAAGCTGAACTTGCGAGGCTTATTACCAATGCTGTCAACAGTGACGCCAATGTTGCCGACTGTTTTGCGAGCATTCCCTCGAGCCAGCTTGACGGGCTGTCCTATTCGATCTTTTCCGAGTACTGTTCGATATTGAGGAAGTGTTCTCAAAAACACGGTACCGCCGATTCGTTCAAGATATTGAACGAGAACGAGAAGGAAAGGTATTTCCAGAAGATCGATTCAGAAAATGAAGATTACAGGAAAATTGAATACTACGGCAACATCGATGTCGTTGAGCTTTGCTATTCGAATGACAAATCTCCGAATTCACCGCCGGTCAGATTCGTTATCGCAAAGCATGGCACCGGCTATTGCATGGCCAGTAATTACATCGTCGATTCAATGCTCGCATATTCCTATATCAATCATTATTTCGAGATGATCGACGAAAGAAATGTTGACGGCCTGGAAGCAATAATCAAATCCGCATACAATTCCGATATCTACCTGAATTCGGTTATCCACGCCAAAGCCGATTACATTTCCGACTATTACACCCTTAAGGTCAAGACGAAGTCTTCCGATTATGAATTGAGGATTTTCTCTCCAACATGTATTTCTTATGTCATTCCCGAAGTCTTCTCTTCTGACGGAACGTCCATCACGTCAAAGACAGTTGACCTGAGGCTTAAGAACGACGGCGAGTACATGCTCGAGGATCACATCCCGGCAACAGTCAGGGAGGTCAGATTCGGCAAAGAGGGCGGGGGAAGTCTCAGAATGGGTTCAACCTATACTTTTAGTGAGATCAGAAAGATTCTTGGCGCTCCCAAGTTCACGACCACCACATCCGACCTTGTCATCATAGTTTACGATGGCGCGACATTGCGTCTTAATGCCGAGATCTCTGAGGACGGTCAGTGGTCTACGGGAAGACTTACGTCGATCCTTCTCCGTAAGTATAACGGGTTATCGTTCGGTGAGGACCTTTACATAGGCATGAACATCTCGGAGCTCCTGCTCGTTTATCCAATGTTTGACGGATGCGGATACACAGGTTCGTTCAAGAACGGCGACGGCGAATTCGTGCTCTCATTTGAATTTGACGATTACGGCAACGTCTCGATCATCCATTTGGGAGAAGCGGTGTGATCTGACATTTTGCCGGGCTGCGTTTTCGCGCACATGTGAACCGTTTTTACGGCAATATCGAAAAAGTTACGCCATGCATTTGCGCCTGAGAGCGCTTATCTCGTCTCCTGACAGGCCGTTTGCCATAAGGAGTGCTGCGGCATCTCCGTTCCATCTGCTGTCAACGTAGTCAAGGAAAGTTACCATGTTGTGTGCGTCAGATCTCAGTATGTGCTTCATATTGTCGGGAAGCTTTGCTATGGATGGTGCAAGGAAATCCTTAAGGTATTCGTATGAGATCGCATAATTGGTAATGATGTTATCTCTTGAGGCTCCGCAAAGGCTGTAGAGAAGTGCTGCAACGACACCTGTTCTGTCCTTGCCGTGAGCGCAGTGGAAAAGCGTAAGCCCGTCACTGTTGAGCAGAATACGCATTATCTTTGCCAGACGGTCGCCCATCTCTTCAGCGATGATGACATAGTAATCTCCGAGAGTATGAGTCAGTATGAATTCCATGGTCTTGTCGTCATTGCCGTTCGGATCGCCGTTAAATAGCGGAATGTTATGAAAGTCCACGTCCGGATCTGATGCGAACGGATTGCCTGATCCTTTGAGTTCTTCAACAGCGCGCAGATCAATGACAGTCTTTACGCCGTATTCCTTAACTTCGTTTATCTGGCCGGCGGTGAGCCATTCGGGTGAGCCGGATCTTAAGAATATTCCCGTGCGGAAAGTCTTATCACCGGCCAGCGGCATGCCTCCGAGTTCTCTGCAGTTGATGAGTGCGAGTTCTTTTACTAACTGTGAATCAGGATCATATGAGCTCATGAAAAAGTCTCCCATTAATTCGATAGGAGTTATTCTATCTAAATCGTGATTGACTTTCAATGCGTCAAGTAATATTATTATTAGGCTATATGCGCCTATAGCTCAACTGGATAGAGCGTCTGACTACGGATCAGAAGGTTGTGGATTCGAGCTCTGCTAGGCGCGCCAGATACAAAGCTGTTGCGGTACGCGGCAGCTTTTTTATTACCTGAAGGAGGTTATTACATGCGTAAGATTCTCATTGTTGTGGACATGCAGAAGGATTTTATCGACGGGGCACTGGGCTTTGAAGGTGCCGACAGGATCATTCCGGGCATTGCTGCCAGGATTAAAGAATATGTAGAAGCAGGCGATGAGATAGTCTATACGCTTGATACCCATTCCGAAAACTATATGGAGACACAGGAAGGAAAGAATCTTCCCGTGCCGCACTGCATCAAGGGTTCAGACGGCTGGGGCCTTTGTGAGGAACTGAAGCCGCTTCTCTCCGGCAAAAAGTGCTTCGAGAAGCCTGCATTCGGCAGCATCGGGCTTGCAGAATATCTTAAGGAGAATGCTGCCGGGATTTCCGCGATCGAGGTTTGCGGTCTCGTCTCCAACATCTGCGTTGTCTCGAATGCGGTTATCGCCAAGGCGGCCGCACCCGAAGCCGAGGTTATCGTGGATTCGTCTCTCACGGCATCTTTTGCCCCGGATCTGCATCAGGCAACGCTCGATGTTCTTAAGGGAATACAAGTTACAGTATTATAATATTGCAATCATTCGCCGCGCTGTGATACAATTCATACTCGGCTATTAATCTAATAATAAATATTTTGGAGGATATAACATGGCATCCACAATTGAGAAAAAAGAACACTCTCAGGTAGTAATCAGCCTTGAGGCTAGCAAGGAAGAGTGGAACGGAGCTTTGAAGAAGTCTTACAACAAGAACAAGAACCGTTTCCAGGTACCGGGTTTCCGTAAGGGCAAGGTTCCTTATCAGCTTGTCTGCCAGTACTACGGCGAGGGTGTTCTTTTCGAGGACTCTATAAACGAGATCGCAAACGAGCAGTATCCCGAAGCAGTAAAGGAGCATGACCTCAAGGTTGTATCCAGACCTGAGATGGACGTTACGGATATCAATGAAGAGGGCATCAAGTACACCATCACGGTTTACGTAAAGCCTGAGTTTGAGCTCGGTCAGTACGAGGGCGTTGAAGTTCCTTTCAAGGACCGTGAGGTAACAGATGAGGACGTTGACGCTGAGATCGAGCGTATGAGAAAGAGAAATGCTTCCCTTGAGGAAGTTGAGGACCGTCCCGCACAGGATGGTGATACAGTCACCATCGACTATGAAGGATTCAAGGACGGCGTTGCTTTCGAAGGCGGCAAGGGCGAGGGTTATAACCTCAAGCTCGGTTCCAAGTCCTTCATCCCCGGATTTGAGGATCAGGTTGCAGGACATTCCGTTGGTGAGAGTTTCACCATTGAGGTTAAGTTCCCTGAGGATTATCACGCAGAAGACCTCAAGGGTGCAGATGCTACATTCAACGTAACCATTCACGCCATCAAGACTGAGGTCATTCCCGAGCTTGACGACGAGTTCGCAAAGGACGTTTCAGAGTTCGATACTCTTGACGAGCTCAAGGCTGACATAAGAGCCAAGCAGCAGGAGAAAGCCGACAAGGATAACAAGGCCGGATTCGAGAACGAGACGGTACGTGCGGTTTGCGATAACTGCGAGATCGACATCCCCGAGTCAATGATCCAGAACGAAGTTGAGCAGATGGCTGACGATCAGGCAGCACGTATGTCCAACCAGGGCATCGCGCTTGACATGTATCTCCAGTATGTCGGCCAGAGCATGGACGACTTCAAGAAGTCCCTCGAGCCTATGGCAAGAGTAAGAGTCAAGTCTTCACTCGTTATCGAGAAGATCACTGAGAAGGTCAATCCCGAGGTAACAGATGAGGATTACAACGAGGAGCTCACAAACATCGCCAACACATACAAGATGGATCTTGAGGAAGTCAAGAAGTCGATAGGTGATGATTCCGCTTTCATCAAGGATTCCATCCGCGCACGCAAGACTGTTGAGTATCTTGCATCAAAGGCTGTAAAGGTTGAGCCCAAGCCCGCTGAGGAGCCTGCTGAGGAGCCAGCAGAGGCTGCAGCTGAAGAGGCAAAGACTGAAGAGTAAAGTTTACTTAGATTAATTATCCTGCCCCCGTAGTCTTATGGCTTCGGGGGCTTTTTGATTATAGAAGATAAAAAAGATCACGCCCGTTCAGCAAGCGTGATCTCATGACAAATAAATCCTGAAATTCTCTTACGTCCTGTAGCTGCCGTTGATCTTTACATAATCATACGAAAAGTCGCAGGTGAACATTCTGTCATAGGCGTCGCCCTCGTAAAGGGTGATGTCGACCTTGATGTCGTGCTCGGCAAGAAGCCTTGAAGCCTCTTCCTCATCGAAATCGACAGCTGCGCCGTCTTTATACATGAGAAGGCCTGAGAGCCTGATGTCTACTTTCTCTGGATCGAAAATGGCGCCGGAATAACCGACAGCCGTAAGGATACGGCCGATATTGGCATCCATGCCAAAAAAAGCTGTCTTGCAGAGAGGAGATCTGGCAACGGAAGTGACGATGAGCTTGGCATCTTTCTCGTTGGCGGCGCCGTGAACCTCTATCTCGACGAATTTGGTTGCGCCCTCGCCGTCGGAAGCGAGCATTCTCGCGATGTCTTCCGAGAGACCGCAGAGAGCGTCTTCAACGATCTGGTAATCCTCCGTTCCTTCTGTGATCTCTACGCCTGAAGCACCGTTTGCGAGTACGACGACCATATCGCATACGGAAGTGTCACCGTCGACGCTGACTCTGTTGAAAGTGTATTTGACGGCCTTCTGGAGCATTTTCTTAAGAGAATCAGAAGCGATGCCGCAGTCGGTCGTGAATATGCAGATCATGGTGGCAAGGTTGGGGTGGATCATGCCTGAACCCTTGGCCATGCCGGAGATAGTTACGGTCTTGCCGTCAGTCAGTTCGATCTGTGCTGATACCTCCTTGGGTACCGTATCCGTGGTCATCATGGCGTATTCGGCATTGTGTGCAGTCTCTTCGGCGACGGAAAGGCCGTAAACCAAAGAGGGGATAACACCGGTGATCTTATCGACAGGGAGCCTTGTTCCGATGACGCCGGTTGAAGCCGTCAGGATCTCGGAAGCGTCGCAGTCCAGCAGGGAAGCGGCGCTTTCGGCAACCTTGCAGGCATCCTCGACACCGACGGAGCCGACACCTGCGTTGGCTACCTTGCTGTTTACGATGATGCCGCGGGCTTTGCCTTTGTTCTCTATTATGTCGATGGATCTTACGAGAGAATGGCCTTTGACGAGATTGGATGTATATACGCCGGCGACATTGCACGGTATTTCGGAATAGACCATTCCGACATCAAGGTAAGATGACTTGGGATCGTTCTCGTTGATGTTTGCGGGATCGGCGCATTTCATGCCGGCGGAAACACCGTTTGCCTTAAAGCCTTTCGGCATCGTTATATAGGATACGGATAATTCTTCTTCCATGTTAATTACCTCTGTTTATATTTCTGTCGCATTATAGTACATGTGAGGCCGTACATGCAATAAATGGCTTGACTTGAAAACCCCTTACCATTATAATTTCAAGGCAATTGGCTGACATGGTGGGATTAGTTCAGTTGGTTAGAGCGCTAGTTTGTGGCACTAGATATCATGGGTTCGAATCCCATATCCCACCCCAATTTTTTATTGCCTCTTACACTGGGGTGTAGCCAAGGGGTAAGGCACGGGTCTTTGACTCCCGCATTCGTAGGTTCAAATCCTGCCACCCCAGCCAATTGGTTCACTAGCTCAGCCGGTAGAGCACTTGACTTTTAATCAAGGGGTCTGGAGTTCGAACCTCCAGTGAGCCACCATAACATAGAACCCTTGTAAATATTGAGTTACAAGGGTTTTTTATTGCCTTGTTTTATGTTACATGTGCGTGACAAATTGGCTATATGCCTGATTTTTGCTTGATTTTCGGAGTATTCACAAAGCATTGAATGATAAAATAAGCTATAGATTTTGCGCATGGACTGAACAGTCTGTGCAAGAAAGGGAATAAAAGGTAAAGTGCGTAATAGATTGATCAACATAGCATCAGCTGTTGTGGCGGCGGGTATTGCCATCGGTTGTGTCAGCGCATATGAATGCGGCTCTTCAGAAGAGATCGATCTTCAGAGCCCGTCGCTCCTGGGCCCCGATGCGGTTCCTTTCGAAGAGCTTTTCTACGGACGTGATCTTCAGGCTGAAGAGACTGCATATGTGCCGGTCAGCCTTGGTAATTTTGATATTAATGACTATACGATAATCGCAGTATCCTCATATTCTGATATCGCTTCAGAATTCGGTACAGATCCCAGTGACCCGATCACGTATGACGGCAATACTTACTGGATAGTCTCTGACGCCGTACTTGTTTCGGCCAAGAATGATAAGGCTGAAGGCGAAGGTGATGATGAGGCTGATGAGGATGACGGGGAAGATGAGAACGAAGATGAAGTAACCGAGCTTAAGATCGGTGATGCTGTTACAAGGATCTCACATACGAGAGAATGGTCACTCATCAAGCTCGCAGACGGAAAACAGGGTTATGTCCTGAGCACCCATCTTTCGGCCACGAAGGTAGATCCTGAGGATGAATCCACACCTACTCCGACACCTGTTGAGACTTCATCTTCCGATTCGGAAACTGATACATCATCATCCACCAGTTATGACGACTACGATTATGATGACGACGATGACGATGACGACGGCGGTTACAGTGAACCTGAGGACAGCGGCAGCAGCACTCCCGCAAAGGATTATGAGGAGTGGGATGTTGATTTTACCGTTTACTCAACCTGCGCCCTCAATACAAGGACTGGCCCCGGAATCTCATATACACTGCTCTCGACATTGGCAACGGGAACTGAGATCTACGTAGTTGCCGAGACCGATAACGGCTGGTACAAGTCTTCTGACAGATACTATGTTAAGGCAAGCTATACTTCGGATACAAAGCCTACTCCGACACCTGTTCCGGAATATCATGGCGGCGGCGGAAGCGATGTTGACTGGAGCGATTTCGCTTCATATATCAGAAGCTTCATCGGATGCAGATACGTTTACGGTGGCGCTGATCCCAGCGGTTTCGACTGCTCAGGCTTCGTAATGTACTGCTATCAGACCTATTACGGCATCACCTTGCCGCACGGCGCGACAAGCCAGTCATACAAAGGCTATGAAGTCAGTGCAAGTGATATCCAGGTCGGTGACATTATCTGCTTTGACAAGAACGGCGACGGCACGATGGAACACTCTGCGCTCTATGTCGGCAATGACCGCTATGTTCATGCACAGTCATCGGCGACCGGTGTTGTTGAATCCGTATTCTCGCAGGCGTCCGGCATTGCCACGATAAGAAGAGTGCTGTAATTATTGATCATGTGAATAATTAAGGCTGCTTCGAAAGAGGCAGCCTTTTATGTCGTTGATTATTTGTAGTCCTGTTCTTGCAAAGACTATTAATCCCTTCCTGCCAGCTCGCGTATCGCTTCGCCCAGGACCTTTATATCGGTCTCGAAATCCTTGAGCGCGCGGCATTCATTGGCCTGGTGGCACTGGTCCTCCTGCCAGGGGGCCTGAATGCCGAACGCGATCGTATTCGGCATGTGGCGCGCATACGTACCGCCTCCTATGGCAACAGGTTCCGTATAGGAAGATAAGTATTCAGGCTTATATCCGCTGTATGAAGGCATGTTTGCCTTCCATATGTCCGTGAGAAGTGCTATCTGCGGCAGGTCCCTTGGTTTGTAGAGCGGATCCATCTTGTTCAACACTTCGACCGTGAGTTCATATGGTGCGGCGAGTCTTGCGATGTTGGAGACGATATCGTTCATTGAATAGCTGACCGGACACCTGACGTCGATGACAAGGGACTCGCCGTCCCCGTCGCAGCAGAGCATGGAAGGATTTGCGGTAACGCTGCCCGATTCGTCGCTTACGGTGCATCCTGTGTAGTAAGAAGACTCTTTGTAAGCAATCTCATCACTGATGATTGAGAGGATCGGGGATGATGAATAGTCCACGGATCCGCTGTCAAGTTTACGGATCATCTCAAAGATCGCGTTTACGCCAAGATCGGGTTTGGAAGCGTGGGCAGGCTTTCCAGCGGCAGAGTATTCTTTGCCGTCTATGGTGCATGAGCATGATGCAGGGACCATGTTCGCGGCTGAGCCTCCTTTGGCGGTGATCCTGGACGGTCCGTCGGACAGGACCTTTACCTGAAGGATGCCTTTTTCGGCATATATGACAGGGAATTCCGCGTCGGGGGTAATCGCGAAAACAGGAATCTCGCCCTTTGCCGCATATGTCTCGACACATGAGCATGTGCGTTCCTCGTCCGTACCAAGGATGAGCCTGATCCTCTTTGCCGGCTTAAAACCATCAGCCAGAAGTCTCTTCATGGCAAAATAAGCAGCGCAGGCAGGACCTTTATCGTCAACGATGCCTCTTCCGTAGAGTGTTCCGTCCTTTAATGTAAGCGAGAAAGGATCAGTCTCCCATCCGTCACCCGCGGGAACAACGTCAAGGTGGCAGACGATGCCGATGAGTTCCGCATTTGCGGGACCGAATTCGCACCAGCCCACGCGGTTGTCGATGATGCCGGTCCTCATTCCGGCAGCGGAAGCGTCATCAAGGACGAACTTCAAAGCCTCAAAGGGCTTGGCTCCGTAAGGAAGGGTACCACAGACGGCATCTACGCAAGGCAGTGATCCCGTGCTCTCTATAGATATAAGTTTGCTGAGAAATCCGTATTCTTCCTGTGACAGCGAGGTGTTTTCCATTTCGTGCCTCCGAAAAAAGATGTATATAAATCGAATAATAGCACAAAAATGAAAAACGTCGGCAAACCGGTTTTTCAGTTTAGGATTCGGTTCCAAACAGAAATGTAAACTGTAATTTTGGGGAAAACCAGTGTTTTTTCAGTTTAGAGTTCAGTTTCAAACAGAAAAGTAAACTGAAATTACGGGGATTGATAGATTACGGTATGTGGATTTCGCTGTTTGAATATAAAAAATAATAATAATATAATTTGTAAGTTGAAAAGCCCTGAGGGAGTCTTTATGGTGGAACAGAAAACGGATAACTGCATCAACGGTAACGGCATGATTCGTGTGATGGAACAGGAGGATAACGATCCTTCCGTCAACATCAGGGACATGCTGTATTCGGTTTTAAGGAGAGCGGGACTGATCCTGATCATTGCCGTCGTTCTCGGTGCTGTTCTGTTCTCATATAAGCTGATCCGCGGAGCAAGGTCCAGGAATGTTCTTGACGCTTCGGCAAAGCTCAGTGAGAGCGAGTCCGATTATCAGTATCAGCTCCGTGTTCAGAAGATCGACAGGGCGAGAGACATCGTTGACATGATCGGCAAGCTCAACGGACAGATCGAGAATCAGAGACGCTACATCACCGATTCGGTATACATGCAGATCGATGCCGAGAACGAGTATCAGTCGACAGCGCAGATCGTGCTTACTCTCGAGGATAATGACACCAACGGTCTGGACAGCGCGCTGTTCAGTGCGTACGAGCGCGAGATCAAATCAGGCAACTATCTTTCTGAATATGCTGACAGGAATGGCGCAAAACCCGACTATATAAAGGAACTCATCTCTTTCAGCAGTACTGCTGCAGGCTCCACGATAATAAGCCTTGATAATGATGTTGACAGAGCAGGCTCCATGTACATCAGCGTTTACGGTCCTTCCAGGGAATTCGTTGACGATGTTATGAACCTTGTGATCGAAGAGATCGAAAATGTGTGCGGAGAACTGAATTCTTCCGTTGCGCCTCATAAGATATCTGTCGTAGGCATCCAGCAGGTCATAAGGATCGATCCTGCCACGAGAGAGGGTCAGGTAAATCAGACCGCAAGACTCGAGACATTGCAGAAGCAGATAGTCACTTACGATGAATCCCTTGATAAGATCGCGGATGAGCTCGGTCTGTCAGGCAAAGAAGAAATGCTGACGTACTTTGCTGAGAATGATGCCGGCGCAGTCGGGTTGTCTTCCGCCGATGCAGGCATTCTGTCAATGATAAAGCCCGCAGTCAAGCTTGGTGCCATCGGTTTTGCCGCAGGTCTTTTCGTTGCTGTGGTATTCTTTATCCTGAAGTATGTCTTTGCGGGTAAGATCATCACGCAGGCGCAGTTTTTCGCGCTGTTTACAGGTGTCAGGAAGATCGGTGTCATGAAGCCTTCCGGCAAGCGCTCCAAGTTCAGTACTTTCATCGATATTAAGACTGAAGACGATTCGGGATTGAACAAGGATGTTCATCTGAAGCTAACTGCCGCCAATTATGCGAATGTCACTGAACCTTATGGAAAGATTCTCATTACCGGCACGGGCGATCCCAAGGCTATGGGTGAGACTGTAAAGGCTCTTGGGCTTAAGGGCGATCTCAGACCCGGTATCAATAAGGATCCAGAAGTGCTCAAGGCTGTCTCCGGTTATGACGGAGTTGTTCTTTTGGAGCAGCGAAAAGTCTCCCTGATCAAAGATGTCTCCAACGAGATCGTGCTTATCGCAAACGGCGGGACCCCGGTCATCGGAGCGGTCATTCTGTAAGTTTTCAGGTATTATGGTAGAACAACGGAGCGGGGATTAAGTAAGATATGCAGGATGCCAAGAAGCGTTTAAATCCGAAAAGATGGTACATCCTTCCCAAATGGGAGGCGCTTCCTGATGATCTGCGGACTGAAGCCGTAAGGCCTTATTACGATGCGCTGAGCAGACACAGGGCTGGACTGTTCTTTAAGCGGCTGCTTGATATTTTCGCGTCCCTTGATCTCATTATCCTGCTCGGGATCCCGATGCTGATTATTGCCATCATGATAAAGTGTGATTCGAAGGGTCCCGTGTTCTTCCGGCAGGAAAGAGTTACTGCATATGGTGCAAGGTTCAGGATCCACAAGTTCAGGACGATGGTCAACAATGCCGACAAGATCGGTACCAGCGTTACCGTGGATAATGACAGCAGGATCACAAAGGTCGGCGCGAAGCTCAGGGATCACAGGCTCGATGAGTTTCCGCAGCTTTTCGACGTGCTTGCAGGCAACATGAGCTTTGTCGGCACGAGACCCGAAGTCGTCAAATATGTTGACAGATACACGGACGAGATGAACGCCACGCTTCTCATGCCGGCAGGCATAACTTCGATAGCGAGCATCGAGTATAAGGATGAGGCCGAGCTTCTTGAGAAAGCCGAGGATGCTGACGAGGTCTATGTCAATGAGATCCTTCCCGCGAAAATGGAATACAATCTCAAGTCTGTTAAGGAATTCGGGTTCTTCAAGGATATCGGTGTGCTCTTCAAGACCGTGGCCGCAGTTCTTTGAAAGATCGTTTTTATATTCGTCAACGCTTGTATTTCCTGAAAATTTCCTGAATTGCCGGATTTAGAAAATGATTTTAGTAAAATGCTGTGATTTTACTCAAAACATTTCCTGTTTTAGACAAATCAGGAAAAATTTTGGAAATCGTATTTTTGAGGACCCGCATAATTCATTCATGTGTTCGCGGAGTCTGTACAATATCAATCGTGTTTTTCAAGGCCACACAGCAACTGCATGGTGCCCGCCGCGCAATATAATTTTCGATTTTTATTCATCAATAGTTAATCAGTTCTTTATCATCAGGTTTTCTTTGTTGATTATACTGATGCTATGAAAATATGTGCTTTTATCGGAGACATGTACAGGGACTACTCCGCGTCCATCATCAGAAGCATTGATGCCTATGCCAGGAAGAAAGGTCATAGGGTGGATGTTTTCGGCAACTGCTCGGTGCCCAGCAATAACCCTCTTCAGGTTATCGGATATAAGAGCATTCTCTCGCTGCCGAAGATTCACGACTACGACGGAATAATACTGTGCGCCGATACCATCGACCAGGCAGGTCTTTCCAAGGAACTTATCGAGGAACTGCTTAACGATCCTGACGTTCCGCCCATTGTCTGCATAAGGGCCGAGATCAACGGTTTCTTCAATGTCGTTCCCGATAACAGGGCGATAATGCACGAGATCGCCAGGTATGTCATCTCAAAGTGCGAGACCGGTGATATCGGCTTTGTTACTGGAAGAGACGACCTTCTTGACTCGGCTGAGAGAAGAGCGGGCTTTGAGGATGCAATGCGCGAGGTCGGTTACGAGGTCAGGGAAGACATGATCTTCCACGGCAATTACTGGATCAACCAGGGTCCTGAGACGGCGGATTTCTTTACAAAAGAGGACGGCGCGCTTCCTGAAGCCATCATATGTTCAAATGACTACGAGGCGGTTGCGCTCATTGACGAACTCATCCAGAGAGGCTTCTCCGTACCCGGCGACACCATGATAAGCGGAATCGACAATATCGCTGATGCGGGAGATCACATTCCGTCACTTACGACTATCGAGATATCGGAAGAGACGCTTGCCAATGCGGCTATGGAGCTTCTCGAGAAGATACATGCCAATGAGAACACTGATCTTTATGTCAATGTCTCCGGTGATATCGTGTTCAGGGAGAGTACCGGTGATGAGGATACCGGGCGTGACGTCTATCAGGCTTTGCGCGATCTGAAAGTGGCAAAGTCAAATTCAATAGAATCAATGAGGGAATACGTGCTGTTAAGCACGGATTTCGAGGAGTGCCTGACCCGTGAATCGCTGATCAAGGTTACTTTAGAGAATCTCAGGAAATTCTCGAGTGTCAAGGAATGCTATCTTTGCAGATACTGCGAGAACGACAGGCTCCTGAGCGGATACATCGACAGCAACGGCGCGGTAGGTGAAGCCGTCTCATTCCCGAATGACAAGCTTCTGCCGGAGGGGTTCCTTGATGATGTTAACGGTACTGTCATCTTCCTTCCTGTCGTAAACAAGAACGTCGTTTACGGTTACGCTGTCCTGGTAGTAGATACGGCTGAAAACGGATTCATCAACGAGAAGATCGAATTCATCTTTATGCAGGTCGGGCAGGTCATCAACAAGCTTGATCTGTACCAGAAATATTTCGGTATCGCCGACATTATGGATCTTTACATCAAGGATTCACTTACCGGGCTTCTTAACAGAAAGGGCTTTGATAAGCGTATTACCGAGCTTTTCGATAAGGACCGCAAAAAGCTCTACGATCTCGCCGTCGTTTCCATCGATATGGACGGACTTAAGTATATTAACGATACATTTGGTCACAATTCCGGTGATGAGGCGATCAAGCAGATAGCCAAGTGTGTCTATAATGCGCTCAATCCCAAGGAGTTTGTTGCCAGGATGGGCGGCGATGAGTTCGAAGCAGTGCTGATACTTTCGGATGTCGGAAGGATAGGCCAGTTCATCAGGAAGGTCAGGACCAACATCAAGGAAGCCAATGCGAAAGGCAAATATCCGTTTGAATTAAGCGCAAGCATCGGCACCTGTGAACTTACTGAATGGGGAGAGCTCGTCGACTGCATGAGCAAAGCCGATAAAGCCATGTATCTTGAGAAAAAGGCCAAGAAGAAAAACCGCAAAGACTGATAAGAATCAGTGCGGTTGATCAGCTGAAACATTAGGGTGTCTCACAATGAGATGCCCTTTTATTTCTTACACACATTCACCAAAACACTATACAGTTGGCGCAATTTTATTATTTATAATACTTTTGCGGCAGATGGTAAAATGTACCATGCGCTTTGACGCGCACTCGAAAACATGACAAACAGCTGATTATTCTATGGGGGAATAAGGATTGTACAAGAGAAACGCACAGGGATGGTCGAAGCACATAGACTTTATGCTGCTGGATATCTTTATCCTTCAGGCTTCGTTTGTTATCGCGTACTATCTGCGCCATCAGGGATGGGTGTATTCGAGACAGGAATACAGGAATCTCGGTCTGCTGCTTTTCGCGGCCGACGTGCTTGTCACTGTGGTGAACAATTCGCTTCATGACGTTATCAAGCGCGGGTATGCCAAAGAGGCTTTTGAGCTGATAAAGCACAGCATATATGTTCTTGCGATAGTACTGATATATTTCTTCTCTTCGCAGCTCGGCGGAGTATATTCGAGAATCACGCTTGCGGTGACCTTCGCGCTTTATGTGATATTCGGATACATCACGAGGATAATCTGGAAATACATTCTCCGTCACACCAGGTTCAGGCGCGAGCGCAACAACATGCTCGTCGTGGCATCTGAGGAGAATGCGGACGGCATACTCACGAAGCTCCTGAGTGACAATCAGGCGGGATATTCGATCGTCGGTGTCGTGATCCTCGAGACCACCAACCTTAAGAGCGTTCATGGAATACCCGTGGTATCCGACATGAAGAATGCCGCTAACTATATAGCCAAAGAGTGGATAGATTCCGTCTATATCGACGGACCGATAAATGACAAGAGGATAGTTAAGCTTATGGATGCGTGCGCGGTCATGGCGGTCCCGACACATTACCACGTTCCACACATGGCGCGTACCGAAGTAAAGAGATTCTCAGAAAAGATCGGAGGGACTGCAGTCCTGACGACTGCGATCAACTATGCGACTCCGGTTCAGATCCTGATCAAGAGACTGTTTGATATCGTTGCCGGTCTTATCGGAAGCGTATGCGCTCTGCTTATCATGGCCATTGTAGGTCCCATAATAAAGATTCAGTCACCGGGACCGGTGCTCTTCAAGCAGGAGAGGATCGGCAAGAACGGAAAACATATCAAGATATACAAGATCCGTTCCATGAGAATGGATGCCGAGGATATGAAGAAAGACCTGATGGATCAGAATCTGGTTAAGGACGGCATGATGTTCAAGATGGACTTCGATCCCAGGATAATCGGCAATAAGATCCTTCCTGACGGCACGAGAAAGACCGGTATCGGGGAATTCATCAGAAGGACCAGTCTCGATGAGTTCCCGCAGTTCTTTAACGTTCTCGGAGGTTCGATGTCCACCGTAGGCACGAGACCGCCTACGCCCGATGAATATGAGAAGTATCATTTCCATCACAGGGCGAGGCTGGCCGTCAAGCCGGGTATCACCGGGATGTGGCAGGTGAGCGGAAGGAGCGAGATCACGGATTTTGAGGAAGTGGTCAAGCTCGATACAGGTTATGTCGCGAACTGGAGCCTCGGGCTTGACGCGATGATAATATTCAAGACCATCAAGGTAATTTTTTCGCGCAAGGGCGCAATGTGATAAGGAGCAGGAACCGGGTGACAGATAATTTGTCCGACATCTCGAAAACCGCAGCCGGTACCGGCGTGCAGCATGTGTTCATCATCGGTGCCAAATCCATCGGTCAGTATGGCGGGTATGAGACTTTTGTCGACCGTCTTGCCGGTGTTCATGAGAATGAGGCTTCGGTAAAATACCATATCGCATGCAAGGCCAACGGCGAAGGATATATGGATGAGACAAAGCTTTCCGGCGTTGAGGTCACAAAGAGGAACGCTGACGGAACTGTCTCGGAGTTTACATATAAGAATGCCCATGTCTTCAAGATACACTGTCCCGATATGGGACCTGCGGTCGCGGTCTACTATGACAAGGAAGCGGTAAAATACTCGATCAGATACTGCATCGAGAACAATATAGAGCATCCGGTATTCTATATCCTCACATGCCGGATCGGCCTGTACATCAACGGTCTTGTTAATAAGATCAGGCGGATCGGAGGCAGGTATTACCTTAATCCCGACGGTCATGAGTGGATGAGGGCGAAATGGTCCGCTCCGGTGAGGCATTACTGGAAATGGTCGGAAAAGAAGATGGTAAGAGCAGCTGACCTCGTCATCTGCGATTCTGTCAATATTGAGAAATACATTAAGGAAGAATATGCGCATCCCAATACGATATATATAGCTTACGGCGCTGACGTAGAGAAGTCTTCATTAAGTGATGACGCGCAGGAATATACGGAATGGCTGAAAGAGAAGGGCCTCAGAGCCGGGGAATACTATCTTGTTGTCGGACGGTTTGTACCAGAGAACAATTACGAGACCATGATACGCGAATTCATGATGAGCAGCAGCAAAAAGGATTTTGCGATAATCACCAACATAAATGACAGGCTCAGGGAGCAGCTTGAATCAACGCTGCATTTCTCAAAAGATCCCCGGATAAAGTTTGCAGGCACGGTCTATGACAGGGAGCTCCTCAAGAAGATCCGCGAGAATGCGTACGGATATTTCCACGGGCACGAGGTCGGAGGTACCAATCCAAGCCTTCTGGAGGCTTTGGGAAGCACCGATCTGAACCTGTTGCTCGATGTTGGATTCAACTGTGAGGTAGGACAGGATGCCGCGCTTTACTGGAGCAAGGAACAGGGCAGTCTTTCCGCTCTGATCGAAAAGGCTGACAGCATGGATGAGGACAGCCGTAAGGAATACGGTAAGAGGGCGAAGGAACGGATCAGGGACGCATTCAGCTGGCAGTTTATTGGCGATGAGTATAAGAAGGTGTGGATCAGAAGATGAAGATACTGGCGGTCCACAACTATCACAGATCCGGCTCCGCAAGCGGTGACGATCAGGTCTTCAGGGCTGAGACAGCGCTGCTTGAATCGCATGGCAATGAGGTGATCCGTTATACGGTTTCCAATGACGATTTCGACAGCGCAGGCTTCCTTGGGAAGCTAAAAAGCGCGTTTGGAATGCTCTGGTCGGGAAAGAACTACAGGGCCGTGAAGAAGCTTATCAGCACGGAGAAACCTGATGTTGTGCATGTGCATACGTTTTTTCCTTTGTTGTCACCATCTATCCTTTATGCGGCCAAAAGATGCGATGTCCCCGTTGTCGCAACACTTCATGACACCAGGTTCATCTGTCCCTGCTCGACTTCTCTAAGAGACAATAAGCTCTGCAATGAATGCGGAGACGGTCACTATATGAGGATGTGTAAGTTTAAGTGCTTTAAGGGTTCCGGATTACAGAGTTTTATAGTTGCACTGATATTCAAGTATCACAGGATCCGCAGGAGCTTTTACAAACAGATTGACAGATATATCTGTCTTAACGACAACCAGATAAAGCTTTTGACAGACATAGGATTTGACGGGAATAAGATCACGAAGAAGTATAATTTTGTGCCTGACGCAGATATTGAGGCGGGGCCGCCAGATGGGCTTCCTGAGCGTTACGCGGTCTTTTTTGGACGCATAGGTGAGGAGAAGGGCATCAGATTTCTCGTGAAAGCATGGGAGGATCTTGACATACCGCTTGTTGTCATGGGCGGGGGCCCGCTTGAGAAGGAGTTCAGAGAATGGGCCGGTTCCAGGGAGAACGTTTATTTCCTAGGGTTTACAGAACACCGGAAGTGTATTGGAATAGTCAAAAACGCTGAGTTTGTTGTCTTTCCGTCGATCTGTTATGAAGGCTGCTCAATGGTACAGCTCGAAGCCATGTCTTTAGGCAAAGCCATTGTAGCGACTGATCTGGGTTTCTCCAAAGAATCCGTTAAGGATGAGTATAACGGCGTGAAGTTTCCTTTGGGCGATCAAGAGGCTTTTATAAGCAAAGTCAGAATCCTGTGGGATGACCCGCAGAGATGCCTGCTTATGGGCAGAAACGCCAGGGAAGAATACATGCGAAAGTATATGCCGGAAGACAATTACAAGGAGCTTATGGCAGTTTATGAGAGCGTTACGCTCACCGCAAAGGCAGGAGGAACTAAGTAATGGTTTTCCTGTCAGTGATCATTCCGGTATATAACGTTGAGGGGTACTTAAGAAGGTGTGTTGACAGCCTTGTTTGTCAGGACGGCTTCGAAAAGACCGAGCTCCTGCTTATCGATGACGGTTCGACAGACTCAAGCGGCAGTATATGCGACGAATATGCCGGCAGATACGGTAATGTGATCACCATCCATAAGAGCAACGGCGGACTGTCTGATGCGAGGAACACGGGCATCTCTAAGGCAAGCGGCAGATATCTTGCTTTCATTGACTCAGACGATCTCGTGTCTGATGCCTTCATAAGAGACATGAATGCTTTTACTGAGAAGTACAGCCCCGACATGATATCTTTCGGTTATGTTTTCGAGAGAAAGAGCGGAGAGTATTCATTCAGGGGTGATAAGAGCGTAACGGAGAAGAACCGTGATCAGATGCTCGAAGATCTCCTGAAGCTTAAGATCGGCAATCAGGTGTGCTTCAACATTTATAAGGCAGAGCTGTTCGGCGATGTAAGGTTCCCTGAAGGAAGGGCTTACGAGGACATCGCTACGCTCTACAGGCTGATTCTGAAGGCTGAACGTTTTATTACTGTTGATCACATTTACTATATCTATAACGTCTCGAACGGTGGTTCCATAACCAAGACAACGACGCTTAAGAACATGACCGATATGCACGCTTCAGTGAATGAGCAGTGCAGTGCGCTTGAATCGTACTATTCTGAACGGGGAGGTGTCCCGGAATATCTCAGATACTATAGACTCAATGAGCTGATCTACATATTCATCAAGGTCAAAAGGGAGATAGCTGCTGATGCGGCATCCGGAGCTTTTATGGCTGAACTTGAGGATGAGATCGGTAGGATTGGAAAGATAAGCGTATCAGATTATAAGAATTACGATCTGAGGAAATACATCTACTACAGGCTTACGCACTTATTCAAAGGTGAAGGGGACAGGAGCAGTCATGGAACTGACCGTTAAGACAGGAAAACTCAGAGTTCCCAAATACCTTGTGTTTATGGAACTTCTGTATGTCTGCTTTATGCAGCTTCTGATAAGTAACGGCGTTCCGGGTGCCATAACCCTGATTTGTGATGTCATAAATCTGTTGCTGCTCTTCTATCTGACTGTTTACTTCAGGGTAACGGTCAGGGCGGTAAAGAAGTATATGCCGTTTTACGTCCTGTATTTCCTGTTCTTTTTCATAGGTTCAGTGACGGCATTGTTCAATGGCGGGAATCTGATCCTGTGGCTGTGGTCAATGAGGAATTTCGGAAGGTTCGTGGTATTCTTCACGGCGGTGTTGGTCTTTATCGATCCAAGGGATCTTAATGTTGTTAAGAAGATGATGTATATAATCTGTCACATCAGTTTTGTGCTCTGCGCATACCAGTTCTTTGTGCAGAAGCTGAAGGGCGATTATATCGGCGGTGTTTTCGGGACAACACACGGAACCGCAAATACATATCTGAACGTGTTCCTTGTGATCGTATATGCGCTTGCGCTAACAGACTGGCTCTGCAGAAGCCGCGGCTTCATATCGTTTATGATCGTATTGTGTGAAAGCGTATCGGTTGCAGTTGTCGGCGAATTGAAGTTCTTCTTTATTGAGATGATAATCGTGACCTTTATCTGTCTGGCATTTGCAAGAAAGACATACAGAGTGTTCTCAAAAGTGCTGCTGATAGTATCGGTCGGATTCGCAGCTCTTTGCATATCTATACCTGTAATGTATAAGCTCTTCCCGGTGTTCAACGAGTTCTTCCATATTGATACCATCATCCAAACGGCAACCGACAGCTATACCGGAAGCGGTGACCTCGGGCGTCTTACGGCAGTCTATGAGGTTGCGACCAGGATATTCAAAGGTGATCCCGTTAAGGTCTTATTCGGCATCGGTCTTGGAAACGGTGAGTATTCTGACAGTTATAAGATCCTGCAGAGCTCATTCTACGTTAAGTATAAAGAGTACAACTATTTCTGGTTTACGGATGCGGTCGTCATGGTTCAGAACGGACTTACCGGTCTGGGACTGTATGTTCTGACGTTTGTCTATGCATGCAAAGAACTGTTTTCGAGGCAGCACAGGAACAGAAAGAACGGCATTGTGCTTACGGCATTCACGCTTTCCATAATCTCGCTCTTACTGCTTGTCTATAATGTTTCCATGAACTGCGAGATCGCGTATCTCACATATGCGTTTATGGCATTCGGACTTATCGATTCCGATCTCATGGGATATAACAGGATCAGGAACAAAAAGTATTATCTTAAAGGTGATCTATGAACGGCAGCAGGGAAAGAAACATGAGCGGTGACATCATCAACGGCGCGGAAAGCGGGAAAAAGCTTGCCGCGATCCTCTCGATGCAGGCGGTCAATAATTTTGGTTCGCTGATCCAGGCATATTCACTTAAGAAAATGGTGGAGAGCCTTGGGTACGATGTCTGCTTCATGGACATAGAAAAAAGACCTGAAGATGATGCCCTTATGAGAGATCACAGGATAAGCTATCTTTCCGAGATGGAGTCCGGCTCTGTTACCAAAAAACTCAGCGACGGTTATATTGTCAACAGATTCAGGAACAAGGGGATCCAAAATGAACAGGACAGGATCTTCAATGAGTTTAGGGACAGATGTTTGCCACCGCTTTCTCACTGCGGTGGCGGAAGGCCTGCAGATGCCGTTATTATCGGCAGTGATGAGGTCTTCAACTGCATACAGGAGTCTCCATGGGGATTCACTTCGCAATTGTTCGGCAATGTTGAAAATACGGGCCGTGTTATAACCTATGCTGCATGCTGCGGATTCACGAAGCTTACCGACGTGCCTGATGCGGTCATCAAAAAGATCAGTGAGAGCTTTAAGAACATCTCCGCTTTTTCCGTAAGGGATACCAATACATTCGAGTTTGTCAGCGGCATCAGAGGTTCTGCAGGGATTGATTATCATCTTGATCCTGCGCTGCTCTGTGACTTTGATAATGAGATAGATGAGGTACGCATTGAAAATCATCTTCCTGAGAGATACTGCCTTGTCTATTCTTATAAGAACAGGATCCATGAGAAGAGCGAGATAGATTACATAGAACGTTTCTGCAGGGAAAATGACATGGAGATCATCGCGGTGGGAATGCCGCAGAAATGGATAAAGAACTTCTATGCGGCTTCACCTTTCGAGCTGCTGAAGATATTTAAGGAAGCGGCCTTTGTCATCACCGATACTTTCCACGGGACTGTTTTCTCCGCAAGATTTGCGGAAAGATTTGCCGTTATCGTAAGGGAGAGCAACAGGAACAAGCTTGGCGATCTGACAGGGCGTTTGGGACTGGAGGACCATGTTGTATCAGATGTTGACGTTATTGCCGGAAAATACGATCTGGTTCACGACAAGACGAATTTGAAATCGCTTCTTAATGCTGAATATGAGAAGGCAATGGCTTACTTAAGGGATAATCTTAACGGGTAACGCAGGAAAAAGGTAACAGGGAACAGGTAACGCAGGAGATAGGTAGCACAGGAAATGGGCAGCACAGGGAGCCGCACAAGATATCTCGCAAAGAACACGCTTATATTCTCAATCGGGAATATTGGCAGCAAGCTTGTGGCTTTTTTCCTGGTGCCGCTTTATACTAACGCGCTCGTGACCGGCCAGTACGGCACTGCGGATCTCATCACAAACATCTGCATAGTCGCCGCACCTGTTATTTTCTTCAATATCGGAGAGGCGGTCATGCGCTTTGCTCTGGATAAGAATGCGGACATTAACGGGATAATGTCTGCGGCATTCCTGATAATGCTGTGTTCGCTGCTGCCGGGCTCTCTGTTGGCATTCGGCATCCTGCTTTACAGGAGGCTGTCGGAATATCTGGTGCTGATCCTTCTGTATGTATTTGCGATGGGCATATCCCAGATATTCTTCTGTTATCTTAGGGGCAAAGAGCAGCTCCTCAAATACTCCATCGGCAACATTATTCAGGCCCTGCTTATAGCGGTGTTCAATATAGTTTTCCTGGTGGTGTTCGACTGGGGGATCCGCGGATATCTCCTCGCGTATGTGCTCTCATATGCCGTGACGGCAGTCTATGCGTTCATAGCAGGAAAAGCTTTTGCGGTATTCAGGGATTTCCATATAGACCGCGGCCTGCTGAAGCAGATGCTGCTCTACTCCGTTGTGCTGATCCCGAACAGCTTTATGTGGTGGATAATGAACTCTTCTGACAGGCTGATGGTCATCGAGATGGTAAGCGCAGAGACTGCCGGTATCTATGCGGTCTCATATAAGCTTCCGACCATACTTGCAGTCATGACCGGCGTCTTCAACCAGGCATATTCCTATTCGGCGATAAAGGAGAATGACAGCAAGGATGCTGCAGAGTTCAACGGCTCGGTATTTGATGCTTTTTTCGCATTCCTCATGATGACCGGAATGCTGATCCTCATAGTGCTGAAGCCGTTCATGAGCTTCTATGTCGAGCCGGAATACTATGAAGCCTGGATGTTCTCGCCGCCGCTTATCGTGGGAATGGCGGTAATGGCTCTGGGAACGTTCTTTTCCAACTTCTATGTGGTCAACAAGGACAGCAAGGGCTTTATGCTGTCGGCAACGACGGGAGCTGTTGTGAATGTCGTGCTCAACTTTGTCCTGATCCCGTTGACAGGCGCCATGGGCGCGGCAATTGCCACCTGCATCAGCTACATGGCGGTTTTTGTTTTCCGGTTCTTTGACATAAGGAAATATATGAAGCTCCAGGTTTTCACGGTGAGGAACATAGTATCTTTTGTGCTCCTGACGTCATCTGCGTTGCTGGTCTATCCGGATTCGATCTGGTGTGTATTCGTGCAGGCAGCACTCCTGATAGTGTTGGTTGTTATCAGGTACAAGTCGATAAAGAGCGTGCTTGAGAAGATCGTGAAAGGACTGGGCAGGAAATAATGCTGGTACTGAGGCACGGTAAAAAGCCGGTACGTAATCTGAGTAGCGCTTCGTTGTGGAAAAAGCTTAATTGTGAAAATCCGGTAAGTATTTTGTCAACTGGATCAGGCGAAAAAGTTGCCTGCCAAGTTGCTTTTTGCCGAAAGTCAACCTATTTGTCAACTGAAATGGTCAATCATGTTGACTTTTCGCGTACTAGTATCAAAGGATGAGGAATAGAAGCATACTTATGGAAAGCAGAACTCTATGTGACAGCAATATATGCACCGGCTGCAAGGCTTGTATTAACGTGTGCTCCAAAGGCGCGGTTACCGTTGAAAACAGAACCGGTTTTTTCGCTCCGCTGATTGACGCCTCCAAGTGTATCGACTGTGGGCTTTGCGCCAAAGTCTGTCCAAATAATTCGCCAAGGGAACTGAAGGATATCATCTATGGCAGGCAGGGCTGGGCAACCGATGAGCTCCGCTGCAGTTCCTCATCCGGCGGGGCGGCCTCGGAGCTGATAAGAGAATTTATCGGGAACGGCGGTTATGTGGCTTCATGTCTTTTCGAGAACGGTGAGTTCAGGTTCGACATAACCAATGATCTTTCAAGGGCAAGGAAGTTCGCCGGTTCCAAATACGTTAAGAGCAATCCTCATTTGATCTATAAGGAGATCAAGGACAGACTGGGCAGGGGGGACAGGGTTCTTTTCATCGGATTGCCGTGTCAGTCTGCCGCTGTTCAGAATGTGTGTGGCGATTGCGACAACCTGTTCACGGCCGATTTGATCTGCCACGGCACTCCGTCAGTACAGCTGCTCCGCAAGTATCTGGCAGAAAAGGGTATAGACCTTGATAAAGCACGTGATGTCAGATTCCGTAATGATAATAACTTCGGACTTGTGGTTGATGGCAATAGATTAGTGTGCGGTACGCTACCTGACCACTATACATACGGTTTCCTCAAGGCAATAAATTACATGGAGTGCTGTTATAACTGCAGATATGCCGCTTACCAAAGAGTATCCGACATAACTCTCGGTGACGCATGGGGGCAGCTCGCTGATACGGACGCGAATGGTGTCTCGCTGATCCTGTGCCAGACAGAAAAAGGTAAGGTGCTGATCGAACACGCTGATCTCGAACTGTTCGATGTCGATATGGAAAAAGCTATGGCGGCGAATCCGCAGCTGAACCATCCGGCAGCAAAGCCGCGCAAGAGGGATTGGTTTTTCGAGCAGATTGGGAAGGGAAGAAGCGTATCTGAAGTGACTGATAAGGTTTTTGTGAAGTATAGGATAAAGAGATTGATAAGGAATCTGTTTGAGGGACGGAGAACTCAAAAATGAGAATTTTAGTTACGGGAGTATGCGGTCAGCTGGGCCATGATGCTGTAAATAATGCTTCATCAAGAGGATATGAAGTTATTGGTTCTGATATCCAGGAGGTTTACTCAGGAATACCTGACGGGAGTGAAGTCACAAAGACACCTTATGTGACGCTTGATATAACAGACTGCGATGCTGTTCATTCGGTTATCGAAGAGATAAGACCGGATGTCATTATCCATTGTGCCGCATGGACAGCCGTGGATGCTGCAGAAGAAGAGTCAAACAGGCAAAAGGTCCATTCCATTAACGCAGATGGTACAAAGAATATCGCTGAAGCAGCAAATGCAACCGGATGCAAGATGCTGTATGTCTCAACGGATTATGTTTTTGACGGTCATGGAGAACGCCCGTGGCAGCCGGATGACAAGTGCTATGCACCGCTAAATGTGTATGGCCGGAGCAAACTTGACGGCGAACTTGCTGTATCAGGGCTTCTGGAGAAGTTTTTCATAGTAAGAACCGCATGGGCATTCGGACTGAACGGCGACAATTTTATTAAGACAATGATCAATGCCGGAAAGACACATGATCAGGTTAGTGTCGTCAACGATCAGATCGGAACTCCCACATATACCGTTGATCTGGCAAGACTGCTCGTTGATATGGCAGAGACAGACAGATATGGGTATTATCACGTCACAAATGAAGGCGGATACATATCGTGGTATGATTTCTGTGTTGAGATCTACAGACAATATGGCTTATCAACTAAGGTGATACCTGTTTCCACTGAGGAATACGGATTATCCAAGGCTTTAAGACCTTATAATTCAAGACTCGACAAATCGAAGCTGACCGCGTCCGGATTTGATCCTTTGCCGGATTGGAAAGACGCTGTCAGCAGATATCTGGCGGAGGCAATGCTCTGATGGCTTTTTCATTCGAACCGACAAGATTACCGGGTGTGGTCGTTATTCAGCCTGAGGTATATGGCGACAACAGGGGTTATTTCATGGAAACTTATAAGCGTGAAGAATTCGTTGCCGCGGGAATTACCAAGGAGTTCGTACAGGATAATGAGAGTTCCAGTACAAAGGGTGTGCTCAGAGGACTTCATTTCCAGAAAGAACATACTCAGGCAAAGATCGTCCGTGTGACACACGGTGAAGTGTTCGATGTTGCGGTTGATGTAAGACCCGGCTCTGAGACCTTCGGCAAGTGGGACGGAGTTATCCTCCGTGCAGACAAGAAGAACATGTTCTATATCCCTGAAGGATTTGCTCATGGATTCCTGGTACTGTCTGACACGGCGGAGTTTGTCTATAAATGTACCGATGTTTACGATCCCGCATCCGAAGGTGGTATCCCTTGGAACGATGAGGCCATCGGGATCAGATGGCCGGAACTTGACTGTGATTATGTTACCAGTGCAAGAGATGAGAATCATAAGACATTTATAGAACAGGATTTTTCCTGGGCGGCAAAGTGGCTATAAACAGTCTTTATGTCTGAATTTTTCTGATAAGTCTTTTCTCTTCAAACTTGAAAATTGTACGTGCGGGTGATTGTCAACCGTGTAATTAATTTGTAAAATTATCAAGTGAATTTATATATTGGGGAGAAATCAAATGAACAAATCCATATCTAAACTGACGGCTTTTTTACTTGCGGTTGTATTGGTTTTCGCAATGTCACCCGCACTTGTATTATCAGCTGATACAATTGCTTCCGGAACATGTGGAAAAAACCTGACATGGGTATTGGATGATTCAGGCAAATTGACGATTTCCGGATCGGGAAATATGGATAATTACTCCAGAGACAATGTTCCGTGGGGAGAATATGCGGAAGATATTGAGTCTGTTGTTTTCTCAGGAAATGTAACTTCAATCGGTAATGAGGCTTTTAATAGTTGCTTGTCTTTATCTAGCATAGAATTACCGGATAGTTTAACTTCAATTGGTGATTATGCATTTTATTGTTGCTATGCTTTAACCGATATTAAGATTCCCGACAGTGTCACTTCGATTGGTTATGGTGCTTTTATGTATTGCCAATCTATCGAAAGCCTTGTTATTCCTAACAGTGTCACTTCTATTGGTATGGAGGCATTTTACTCATGCGAATCACTTTATAACATAGTTCTCCCGAATACTCTGACTGTAATCAGCGACGCGCTTTTCTGTGAATGCCCTTCCTTGGAAAGCATTGAGATTCCTTACGGAGTTACTTCGATTGGCGGTGAAGCATTCTATGGATGCTACTCTTTGGAAAGTGTTACGATACCTGACAGTGTTACTTCCATCGGAGCACTTGCTTTTTACGAATGTGAGAGTCTTTCATCCATAAGGATCCCTGATGGCGTAACTAAGATTGGATATCACACATTTTACAAGTGTCCGGGATTGAAGACCATCGTACTTCCTGTCAGCGTTACGGAAATCTCTATTGACGCATTTATAGATGAATACTCTTATAATTTCCCTGAGGCTGACGTTTATTATGCCGGAACGCGCGCAATGTTTGAATGTATTGACGACTATGCCGCTTTTGATCCGCAGTATTTCACGATTCACTATGACAATACTCCTGTAATGATTACCTCTCAGCCGAAGAACTACACTGGTGCAGCAGGAAGTACGGCATCATTCAGCGTAACTGCTACCGGAACAGGACTTACTTATCAGTGGCAGATGTACTCTAATGGTGCCTGGAAGAATTCCGGGGCATCCGGATCTAAGACAAATAAGATCTCGTTTAAGGTATCCAATACCCACGACGGAATGATGTACAGATGCGTTGTCACGAGCAGTAATGGAATAATTGCAATATCCAGTCCGGTAACCGTTAAGATTGGTACTCCGGTGACGATTACACAGCAGCCGTCTGATTACTCCGGGGCAATCGGAAGCACAGCATCTTTCAGTGTTACCGCTCAGGGAGAAGGACTTACATATCAGTGGCAGATGTACACGAATGGTGCCTGGAAGAATTCCGGAGCAACTGGATCAAAGACAAACAAGATCTCTTTCAAGGTATCTAATACCCACAACGGAATGAAGTACAGATGTATTGTCAAAGATAAGAACGGAACAACTGCAACAACAGATGAAGTTTCAGTTAAAGTCGTTACCCCTCTGGCAATTACAAAGCAGCCCGCAAATTATGCCGGCGCAGTAGGAAGCACGGCTTCCTTCAGTGTAACTGCACAGGGTGAAGGCCTGACATATCAGTGGCAGATGTACACAAATGGGGCCTGGAAGAATTCAGGAGCGACTGGATCTAAGACAAATAAGATCTCGTTTAAGGTATCAAATAGCCACAATGGAATGAAGTACAGATGTATTGTCAAGGATAAGAACGGCAAGACAGTCACATCCAACGCTGCTTCCGTAAGTGTTGTTAATACGTTAGCAATCACGAAGCAGCCCGTTAATTACTCAGGCACAGTAGGAAGCACTGCAACCTTCAGTGTAACGGCAAATGGCGAAGGCCTGACATATCAGTGGCAGATGTACACGAATGGTGCCTGGAAGAATTCCGGAGCAACTGGATCTAAGACAAATAAGATCTCATTCAAGGTGACAAGCAACCACAATGGAATGAAGTACAGATGCATAGTTACTGATAAGAACGGGAAAAAGGTATATTCCAACACAGCTAAAGTAAGCGTTGTATAAATTATTCGAATTCTCAGCGGATTCTGCAACGCGAGCGAAAATGTAACTGACTGAAAAAGCTCATGGGCCACAGTGCTCATGAGCTTTTCTAATATGTTTTTTATTAAACTATGTATTACTTGAATTCTTTGTGAACATATCATGCTGTCAATTGAATGTGGATAATAGTAGTAATATTATAAAAATATAAAAATATTTTTCTTAAAAGGTTCCTGCTGATCGGGTTTGTGCGGTTGGCGGGACGGTTGTTATCGTTTTTTTGGGATGGAGTCCGAACGCTATAGACAAAGCAGCAGTAAAGTATGTAAAACAGTTTATATATTTCCGGAAGATTCATTTGGGAGGTCAGTAATGCATTGATCAATGACAGGATCGATGGAGTTGAGTCAGAAGAGATAGAAGATAAGATCCAGATACCTGTCCTTGAAGAACCCGTTAATGTAGAAGAAGAGGAAGTAACAGAAAACAAGCTCTCGCTTGACGGACAGCAGATCATCTGTTCAGAAGGTGAAGAAGCTTCTGAAGAAGTGTCCTCAAAGGGACCTTCGATCCTTAAGCAGCCTTCGGAATTCAAGGGCAAGGCAGGAGAGAAAGTGACATTCACAGTTGAAGCAGAAGGCCAATGCTTAAGATATCAGTGGCAGTACTGCAAGAACGGTGAATGGATCGATCTCGATGTTGAAGGCGCGGACACGGCTGAATTGATCTTGGAGATGACTGCAGCTGATGATGGTATGCAGTACAGATGCGTAGTTACGGATTTCTTAGGAAACGCGGTTATTACAGAAATATTAGATATTAAGATTTGAAAAAATGATTCAACTGTGGTTACAGGCTCAGATAAATCGTCAGAAGAGTTGTGATAACGGCTAGCCCACAGTATCTTATACAGTTTATAAACCCTAATGAGGGTCTGTAAAAATATATATGAGCGAGGTAAAATGTATGAAGCACAAACGTTCTGTTACTGCATTACTGGCAAAACCGATAGCTGCAATGCTCAGCTTGTGTATCACGGTTGCAATAATGCAATTTGGAAGTGGAGGCAATTTTTCAAATACTGTTAATGCTGCAACGCGTTCGGATTTGAATAATACTGATTGCTATTTTCAGCAGCCATATAACAGTGATACCTGTACTTTATATGCCAATATGATGATGTTGCGTCGTAATGCTATCGTTCATAATGATAGTACATGGCCCGAAATTACAGAATCTTCCTGCAGCTATTTGTGGGGAGCAAATGGATTGTACTCTCCGTATGATCACGTGACTTCCGGAGGAACAAGTGCGCACGTAGATCAATATGCATATGATTCAAACTGGGAAACCGGTACTGATGCGTCTTTTCACAATGTGGATGGAAATACCAAAAGATGGATGATCCAGAATCTGTTGGCATATCATCCTGAAGGTGTTGTAGTCTACGATTGGGACAGACCGCATGCGATATTGGTAACAGATTTTACAGATGGGATATTTTATGTAGCCGATCCGAATCCGGCTTGTCCCCGAGGAAGGATTCCTGAAAGCAGCGCATGCATAGCTATAGCAAACTGCGAGAGTTATTATATTGTAACAAATCCGGGCACTATTACCGAGAATGTGCCGGTAGGTGCCGTAGACTCTTGCACTGCTGCAAATGGCAAAATCACGATTTCCGGTTGGGCTTATGATCCGACTGTACCGAATCAGTCAATTACTATTCACGTTTATGTAGGAGCACCTGCAATAGATGGAGAGGGACATAATATTGGAGAAACCAACATCACTAATGAAAGTGTAAATTCCAAATACGGTATATCAGGCAAACATGGTTTTAATGTAACTTTTTCTACCGACCTGCGTGGACAGCAATCAATTTACGTATATGCTATCGAAGCATCAGGCAAAGGCCCAAATCCTTTGATCTATGAAGGTTCGGTTAATATTCCCGAGATAAAGACATACAACGTCTCGGTAGGAAGTGTAAGTAATGGAACTGTATCTTTGTCGACCAACAAAGCAAAAGAAGGAGATAAGGTTACAGTAACGGCTACCCCTGCTTCAGGCTATAAGCTAAGTTCAATCAAGGTAAATGGAACGGCAATAAGCGGAAATACGTTTACCATGCCTGCTAAAGATGTAACTGTTCAGGTAACCTTTGTTTCATCTCTTGCCATTACTTCACAGCCAAAGAGCTACACGGGAACAGCAGGAAGCACGGCATCATTTAGTGTCACAGCTACCGGAACAGGACTTACATATCAGTGGCAGGTCTATTCCAACGGGACATGGAGTGATTCCAATGCAACCGGATCAAAGACTAATAAGATTTCTTTCAATGTTACTAACAATCACAATGGTAATAAGTACAGATGTATTGTTAAGGATAGCAGCGGACAGAAGGTTTATTCAAATACTGCTACAGTAACCGTAACTACTCCGTTGGCTGTTACAAAACAGCCTGTAAATTACACGGGTGCAGCAGGAAGCACGGCAACATTCAGTGTAACGGCAACCGGAACAGGATTGACATATCAGTGGCAGGTCTATTCCAACGGAGCATGGAGCAATTCCAATGCAACCGGATCAAAGACCAATAAGATCTCTTTCAAAGTAACAAACAATCATAATGGTAATAAGTACAGATGTATCATCAAAGACAGTAATGGTAAGAAGATATATTCGAACACAGCAAAAATAACCGTTGTAAATACTGTAACGATTACAAAACAGCCGGCAAATTACACAGGACCGGTTGGAAGCATGGCATCATTCAGTGTTACTGCGCAGGGAACAGGTTTAACATACCAGTGGCAGGTATATTCAAACGGTGCATGGAAGAATTCCGGTGCGACTGGTGCAAATTCATCTAAGATTGTGTTCCTTACTACTAAGAATCACAACGGCATGAAGTATAGATGCGTGATCCGTGACCAAAATGGCAAAGTCATAACGTCGAATGCTGCTTCAGTGAAAGTGGTTGCCGCTTTGTCAATAACCAAACAGCCATCTAATTTCAACGGAACTGTAGGAAGCTATGTAACATTCATTGTATCCGCTCAGGGAGAAGGCCTGACATATCAGTGGCAGGTATATTCCAATGGAGCCTGGAAGAATTCCGGTGCAACAGGATCTAATTCAAATAAGATTGCGTTCGTGGCAACCAAGAATCACAACGGTATGAAGTATAGATGCATTGTCAAGGATAAATATGGGAAGTCTGTGACATCGAACGCAGCCACTATGACTGTAAAATAAAATTTTCTTATTAAAGAAAATGCACTATTGAGAATTATCTCATAGAGTGTTTATTTCTTGATTAATGTAATCATCCTGCAGATTTGAAAATTTGCAGGATGATTTTTTGATGAATAGTCTGTTATGAGTATAATATAATTGTAGATTAAAACTATATCTGTAACGTATACTGATTTATGAGTAATTCATACGACATCATCATCATCGGCGCCGGTGTTACCGGTTGTGCCATAGCAAGGGAACTATCGAAGTATGAGGCAAGTGTCCTTGTGCTTGAGAAGGATGAGGATATCTGCTGCGGAACATCAAAGGCCAACAGCGGCATCATTCATGCAGGATACGATGCGAAGCCCGGATCACTCAAAGCGAAAATGAATATCAGAGGAAACGAGCTCATGGGCAGTCTTGCTCATGAGCTCGATATTCCTTTTAAGCGTATAGGTTCACTCGTTGTCTGTACTGATGATTCACAGAGAGAAGGCATAGAGGAGCTTTATAACCGCGGAATTGCCAACGGCGTTCCCGACATGAAGATCCTCTCCCGTGAAGAAGTATTGGAGATCGAACCCAATATCTCAGATGATGTCGTCTGTGCCCTGTATGCGCCTACGGCAGGGATTATCTGTCCGTTCAGACTGAATATAGCTTTGGCAGAGTGTGCCTGTCAGAACGGTGTGGAGTTCAGCTTTGATACGGACGTGACCGAAATAATTCCCACAGATGACGGTTTTATAGTAGAAACCCCAAAGGGATCATTTCAGTCCAAGGTTGTTATCAATGCTGCAGGCTGTCACTCTGATGAACTGCACAATCAGGTATCGTCGAATAAGCTCCATATCACTCCGAGAAGGGGAGATTACATACTTTTGGACAGGGTATGTGAAGGTTTTGTCAGACATGTGATCTTTCCTCAGCCTACAAAGCTCGGCAAAGGAATTCTTGTAACTCCCACTGTTCACGGCAATACCCTGATAGGTCCTACCGCAACGGATACAGATAACAAAGACGATGCTACGTTAACGGCTGATGGCATTTCCAAGGTAATCCAGGGTTCCGCCAAAAACACAAAGAACACACCTGTAAAACAGGTGATAACCGGCTTCTCGGGTCTTAGGGCCCACGAAGACGGCGGAGAATTCATTCTTGAAGAAGCAGAAGACTGTCCCGGTTTCTTTGACTGCGTAGGTATAGAATCCCCGGGACTTACCGCATGTCCTGCCATCGGTGAATATATGGCGGGATTGGTTTCCGATAAGCTTGATCTCAGGCAGAAAGACTCCTGGAACGGCATTTGTCACGATATCAGAAAGCCTTTCGAGATGGCGCAGGAAGATCGCGAACAGCTGATCAGGGAATATCCTGAATACGGAAGGATAATCTGCCGCTGTGAGACGATAACCGAAGGGGAGATCATTGATTCGATAAGAAGGCCTCTGGGTGCCAGATCACTTGACGGAATTAAGAGACGTACAAGAGCCGGTATGGGACGCTGCCAGGGCGGCTTCTGTTCACCGAGAGTCATGGAGATAATAAGCAGGGAGACCGGTATTCCTTTGGACCAGGTAACCAAGAGCGGAGGTAATTCAAGGATACTTAACGGGAGGACCAAAGATGAGAGCTGATATCGTTATAGTCGGCGGCGGTCCTGCCGGTCTTGCAGCTGCGGTCTCAGCTGCAAAAGAAGCCCCTGAGCTCAGCGTTCTTATCCTTGAACGTGACAACGAGCTTGGCGGGATCCTGAATCAGTGCATCCACAACGGTTTTGGCCTGCATACATTCAATGAAGAACTGACGGGGCCTGAATACGCTGAGCGGTTTGAGAAGCAGCTTAACGGTCTTAACATCAGTTATTTGCTTGATACGATGGTCCTTGATATCGCTCAGGGGCAGGTTACGGCGGTCAACAGCGGTGAAGGTGTATTCACGGTTGAATGCGGAGCGGCAGTGCTCTGTATGGGCTGCAGAGAGCGTCCCAGAGGTGCTCTGAATATCCCGGGACTTAGACCTGCCGGAGTATTTACTGCAGGTACCGCGCAAAGGCTAGTAAATATCGAAGGATATATGCCCGGAAAAGAGGTAGTCATTCTTGGTTCAGGTGATATCGGTCTGATAATGGCCCGCAGAATGACGCTTGAAGGTGCCAAAGTAAAGGCTGTATGTGAGCTGATGCCTTATTCGGGAGGTCTTAAGCGCAATATCGTTCAGTGTCTCGACGACTTTGACATACCTTTGCTCCTGTCACATACGGTAATCGATATAAAGTGTAAGGAACGCGTCAGCTCAGTTGTTATCGCTGAGGTTGACGGCAATTCCAGGCCGATTCCGGGTACCGAACAGGAGATCTCCTGTGATACATTGCTTCTCTCGTGCGGTCTTATCCCTGAGAATGAACTGTCGAGAGCCGCAGACGTTAAGATAAATCCTGCTACCAACGGGCCTGAAGTCAACGAATCCTTTGAGACTTCGATTCCGGGAATCTTTGCATGCGGTAATGTACTTCATGTGCATGATCTCGTAGATTATGTTTCGGAAGAGTCAGCCAGAGCAGGGAAGAGCGCGGCAAGATTTGTGTTGAATAAGGAAATAGCTGATTACTCGAATGCAATTCAGATCAAGACGGGGAACGGGGTGCGTTATACAGTTCCGTCTACCGTAAGGGCATCTAAGCTGGAAGATGCTCTTATAATCAGATTCAGGTCCACCGGAGTTTTCAGGGATTCTTATATCAATGTTCTCTTTGACGGCGAAAACAAGCTCCACAGGAGAAAGCAGATAATAACACCCGGTGAGATGGAGCAGGTCATCCTGAAGAGAGAAGACATTGATCAGGATATCAAAGAGATAACAGTAGCTGTCACGGAGGGCTGAGGGCATCTATGGAAGACATAAGAGAACTAACATGCATTAACTGCCCCATGGGCTGCCGGATAACTGTTGTAATTGATAGTGGGGAGATAAAAGCCGTGTCAGGCAATACCTGTAAGCGTGGTGAGATCTACGCCAGATCCGAAGTAACTGCGCCTGTGAGAACCGTAACTACAACGATCAGAGTGATTGGCGGTACGGTTGACAGGGTGAGCTGCAAGACAAAGGCGCCGGTCCCTAAGGATATGATCTTTGAAGTTATGGATGAGATAAATAGAGCATCATGCCGGGCACCTGTAAAAACGGGCGATATCCTGATAGAAGACTGCGCGGGAACAGGGGTTCCGGTAGTTGCAACGAAGGCGGTGTACTAACGTAGAATGGTGGTTATCATTGTCACTTCAAACAAAAAACGCCTGATCGAGTAATTCAATATATATTTTATTATTTATAATATATGTTATAATTCTTTTTATGAAAAACGGAGCAATTATTAAGGTTGGAGCGGTTGTTTTGGGGTTGGCTGCGCTTTTTGGCGGGTCTTTTCTTATTGCAACGCTAATCGAGAAGAAACTTGTACCTCAGGAGACCATTGAGGGTGCCGGAGAGGCCATAAGCCGTACAGAGATTGAGGCATCGAATGCTGTTCGTGAATCAGTACTTGATGATGCAAATACCCTTCCCACTTTGGATTATAACGGTCATACGTATGTTTATAATGAGAACATCGATGTCTTACTCATCATGGGTATTGACGACCGTGACGTAGTTGATTATGAGCAAACGGGCGAGATGCACAATGATATGTTGGCTGATCTCATCCTTGTTGCGGTTTTTGATAAAGAAAGCAAGACATATTCTTTGCTCCAGATCAACCGTGATTCTATGGTCGATGTTATGTATTATGACGTCTTTGGCACTTATGCCGGAATGCTGAAAAGACAGATAGCGATGTCTCATACATACAGACCTAAGCAGGAGGATGCCTGCGAAGATACGAAGTTTGCAGTATCCCATCTTCTTTACGATGTAGAGATCGATAATTACTTCTCGCTGACGATGAATTCCATAGCTATAATCAATGATTCTGTTGGCGGAGTTACGGTCACGATTGAGGATGATTTCTCCAGGATCGATGAGTCCCTTGTTAAGGGCGAGACAATAACTTTGCAGGGAGATCAAGCTGAGCATTACGTCAGGGGAAGAATGAAGGTTAGTAACGATCCGACAAATATCAACAGAATGAAGAGACAGCGTACTTATATGTCGGCATTGTTGCCAATTCTCGGTCAGAAGGTTTCCAGAAGCAACAGTTTTGCCTTTGATCTTTTTGATAAACTCTCGCCTTATATGGTTACTGACTGTACTTATGATCAGCTCAGCAGCTATATCGGTCAGTTCTCCGGATATACATTTGACAGGATTATTATTCCTGACGGAAGATCTGTTGCCGGCGAAGAGCATATGGAATTCTATATCGATGAGGATTCTTTGAAGTCCATAGTGATCGATCTGTTTTACGTTCAACAGGATTGATCAGAGATATTTGACGATTGATTGGCAGTTAAGCGTTCCTTATGGAATGCTTAATCCATTTATGACAGAATATATGCAATAGATTAATGCGTTCAAATCATTGCTGAGAGGTAATTATGAAGAAAAGGATAATAGTATTACCGCTTTTAGTTGGAATGGCCTTTCAGACCTGCGGCTGTCAGAAAGCTGACAGTATAAATGCTTCAGCATCGGAAGAGACTGCAGTAACAACGGCTGTTCTTATATCTGAAACGGAAACAACTACTGCCCCGTTCGCTATAACAGAAACGATAATCGAAACTGAACTCGTAATTGTCTATGCAAATCCCATATCAGTCAAGATCTATGATGCAGAAGGTAATGTTACCGGAACGGTAGAGAATGAGTATGACTCTTCAGGTAACAAAGCAAAGCGCACTAACCGTAACCAGGAAGGGAAGACCATTGCCTGGAGTGGCTTTGAATATGACAGCGCAGGAAACTGTATAAAGCAGACTGACTATGATTCTAATAATGATCTTATTCGTTATACAAAGTTTGAATACGATGAATCAGGAAACCAAACTAAACGTTCAATGTATGGTACCCATGACAGTCTGCTGGTCATGTTCGAATATAATTATGACAAGACCGGAAAAATAATCAAAGAGACCAAGAAGGCTCTTGATTACATTAATTCATGGAAGAATTATGAGTACAATGAATTTGGTAATGTTGAGAAAGTAACCACATATTCCGATGATTATACGGTTCGCTGCTGGTCAGACTATGAGTATGATCAGGCCGGAAATGTCATAAAGATTGTTGAATATCTGCCGGATGGGGAAGTTTCCTACGAGTTTATGGCTGAATACGATAGTGAAGGCAACAGGATCAAAGAAGTTGCAATTCATTATGATATTAATGCTAAGTCGACTGAGAGCTATGAGATGGCTTATGATGATACAGGAAGACTTCTTTCAGTTACCTGTCTAACACCTGACGGAACCATCTCAAGCCGTACTGAATACACATATTAATAGTAACTCCCATCCAAATTTATAAATGACATCAGAAAAGGCTGTATCAGTAATTTGAGCAGCCTTTTATAGTTTATTCGAAAATAATATGAAACGTTGGTCAGATGGCATCTGAATGTCTACATAAACTGACGCATATTAATGTAGAACTTTGGAGAAGCTTGTTAGGTTCGTAGTTTGTCGCATTTGATCGACAAAGAGCGACAAGGAAATATGAGCTAAGAATATATATTATTAGGGAAAGACATGAAATCTGCTAATTCGACAGACTAGGATATGTATGTAGGGAAGAGGTTATAATACAGAATCTCTGAAGAGAGCAGAAAGATTCATACATCAAAATCATAAAGCAAAAGAAAGAGGGTGTTCTTACGAACACCCTCCGCTTTGACCTGATAATAACTTTTTGGCCAAAAAATTACATCATTTCCTTAGCGGACTTCTTTGAAGTGCCAAAGAAGAATGCTGCTCCTGCTGCGAGAGCAATAGCGCAAACGATGTAAGCCGTTGAGTTATAACCTGTAGCTGCGGACTTCTTACCACCAGCCTTGTTTGCATCTGCATCATCAGCTGCATCATCAGCTGCGGGCTCCATAACGAATGCGAAAACACCGTCACGGCCTGTAGTGATAGTTACCTTACCGTCCTTAGCTTCCCAAGCAATGACATCAGACCACTTGCCCATCTCGGCGTCCCAAATCTTAACGTCAATAACGTCATTTGCGCCGTCGAAAGCAACAACGATCTCAAAAGAGCCGCCCTTAGCTGTAGCAAGATCCTTATCGTCGAATGTCTTAAGATCGAACAATCCCTGATCGTTCTTCTCAAGCTTAGCACCGAAAACTTCTACGTCGAAAACGCGAGCCTTCTGACCATCCTTAACGATATCATCGAGTCCAGCATACTGAGCACCTGACAATGAAGCACCAGATCTCTCTGTAAAAATAGCCTCATAATCAGATTCACCCTTGACCTCTGAAACGATCTTCTCCTTTTCAGGGGACTTCTTTTCAGTCTTGTCAATAGCATCTGCCATAGCGGTTACACCCATTGAAAGAACTACTGCAACAGTAGCAATCATAGCAATAAGCTTCTTCACTAGAATTTCCTCCTTTCTTCAAAGATAGTTTGATTTTATACTTTTATGAAAAAAAGTCAAATGTTATTTGATATGTAATTGTCTTGTAAACAAATTTTTATGCTTGTTTATGCACAAATTGCACAAAAGATGCATTCAATTTAGTGTTGCTGAGTCATAAACCAGCTTGCCCATTACTATGAATCTTCTGCTGTGATTGCCGATAAGGCATGTAGCCAGCATCAATACTTTGTCGTCATATTCCGGTGCGAACTCCTCATGGAACCTTGCTGCATCGCTTACAGTTGAGAATACCTCATCAAAGAAAGCTTCATAAACATCAGGATCTGAGAAATCATGATAATAAAGAATATGTTCATCACTATAGGGAACAGCGGCAAAGACCTGATATCTTAATTCTCTGTTGGGCATATATATAGTGATTACCGGATTTGTATCCCAAAATTCTTCTTCGGATATATCTTCCTGAAGGTCACCGAACATTACCCGGCTGCCCATATGGTGTCCGTAAAGGATGGTAACAGGATCATCGAAGTCCTTGCTGTTGAATTCGTGCTCTGAGAAGATCGCGCCTGCGGCAGAATAATCACCGTCGCTGTTATAAGAAAGATAGAACGTGTCATCATTGGGAGACTGGCAAACAGGGAAGTCTACATACATCCCCTCGATGTGAAGCCAGGCATATATATCATCATTAACTGACTGTAAATAATCAAAATCAGCAGGGCAGACATATTCACTGTTGTCTGTTGTATTCTTTGTGGAATAAGACGGCATTACGATTTTGCTGTCACTGGTAGAGGAAGCAGGAACTACTTCAATTACGGAAGCGGTTGATGATGTTGACATGGTAGCGGTAAGAGTCGGCTTTGGAGCATAAAGAGTCATAGCCAGCTTAACGCCGCAGGCGATAGCGCCTAATCCTAAAACACAGCCAATGATGATCTTTACTGTTTTATTCATATTTTCTGACCTTCTTATATATATGTATAAATTTCTAATATGCTAATTTATAAAATCTATTACAATAATATTACAAACGCTGGTAATATTGTTGCAACGTCAGCAATGATAATCAGAAGAAATCATTACTGAATTGCTCGATTATATCATACTGGCGGTTTGTTAGCTTACCGACAAAGTCCTCACCAAGCGATTTGGAGATAACTCTGAGAGCGGGTCCAAGGTTGACAGGTCTGCGGTCCATGTTATGAGCATCAGAACCCCAGAATGTGATAACTCCCTTTTTAAGCATTTTTATGGCTTTACGGGAAGTTCCGGATTCCAGGAAAAATTCTGCGTTACTCTGGAAGAAGATATCCAGATCCAGGAATTCCTTAACAAGTTTTCTTGGCTGGTCCAAATAGCGCTCGATATGAGCAGCTACCGGCATAAGACCGGTAGTAGAGTAGATAACACTGACTTCATCGATCATACGGGATGTCCATGTCCTGAATGGCATCTCAAGAAGAAGAAGGTTGGTTCCTTCGAGGCATAATTCATGAAGACCTTCGAATCTGCTAATTCCATCGAAGAAGTGAACTTCGGATCCGAGTCTGATATCAGGCCATTGACCTCCGTTTGAAGGAGTATATCTGGCCATGTATTCTCTTAATGCGTTATAGGCTTCTTCGCGTCTTCTGATAAATCTCTCAGGATTATTTCGTTCAGCATAGAAGTGGGGAGTAGCGCAAACTGTATCGATTCCCTGATTGCACCATGCATCAAGCATAGTAAGGGATAAGGATATACTGTCAGAACCGTCATCTATCCCGGGAAGAAAATGAGAGTGGAAATCGATCATGAGATAACGCTTTCTTAATCAGACTTCTTATAATAGCCCTTCTTATAATACTTGCGGCCGTCATCAGCTGCTCCGTTATAGACAAATCCCAATACATGAGCGTCTACAAGCTTAAGCTGTCTCATGGTTTCTGCAAGACCTGAACGTGCTGCATGGTTATTACGGACTACAACGATAATACCGTCAGTTTTGTCAGATGTAATAAGAGCGTCCGTTACCGCAGTAATCGGGGGCTGATCCAAGAATATATAATCGTAGTTTTTTCTTAATATCTTTAATAAAGATTCGAGTCTGGAAGAACTTAAGAGTTCTGACGGGTTCGGCGGAATGGTTCCGGAAACGATAACGTCAACTGTTACAGGCTGTGATCCTTCCTTGGCGGTAGAGAAGTGCTGAATAGCATCATTAACTGTATTCAGACCAACCAAGAGATTGGAAAGACCGGGTGTCTGCTTCAGCTTAAGTCTGTTGGCAAGGGTAGGGAGACGCATATCGCCTTCGATCAGGAGAACCCTCTTATTAGATTCGGCGAATGTATATGCGAGATTAAGGATCGTCATTGATTTACCTTCGCCAGGAATAGAACTGGTAACACCAATTACTTTTCCTTCTGTGGTTGTATCTTCCGAGAAAGAGAACTGGATATTTGTTCTGAGGAGCTTATATGCTTCCGCACCGGCAAAGCTCAGATGCGGACCTATCATAAACTTCTGCTCGTTTATCAACTTTTCTTTATTTTTTAATTCTTTTTTATTTTTCTTTTCAGCCATTGTCTTCACCATCCGCTTTATCAGCATTATCAGCTTTTTCCGCATTATCCTTTGCATCTACTACAAACGGGCTCTTTGGTTCACTCTCGATCTTGAATGAATCAGAAGCGGGTCTGACTGAAGACGCACTCTTATTAACCGGTGCACGATAATAGCCGTAACCGTTGGATCTTGTATTGATCAAGTCAGGAACGACAGTGAGCAAAGGTATATTGGGATAAGTCTTGGTAAGGTAATCTTCTGAGTGGATGATATCATCACGGAGATAGCTTATTACAACGATAGCAGAAGCAATGAAGAAACCAAGCAGGGCACCCAAAGCCGTATTCTTTGTATAGCTCGGAGATGATCTTTTGGCTGCAACTACAGCGTAATCAACGATCTTTACGGAATTACCGTTAACGATTTCCGCGATTGTCTCGGGAAGAACATTAGCATATAAGTTGGCGATCATTTCAGCTTCTTTGGGGTCTGAAGAGGTTACCGTGATACTGAAGATCTGGGTGTTATTAACAGCACTGGCTTCGACCATGCTCTTCATCTGGTCATAAGTATAGTCTGTGCCGGATAATTCAATGACTTTATTAATAACTGTACGCGATTTTAAGATTACCGAATAAGTGTCTACGAGCGACTTGGAAGCGGTTAAGTCTCCGGTAGTCAGGGAAAAGCTTGTATTACCAAGAGAAATATCGGAATTGTTAACGTAGAGAAGCGCACTTGATTTATAAAGAGGTGTTACCAGAAAGAGTGTGTAGGCGAAAGCTAATATTGCACCGACAACAGTGAGTATAACAACAATCCAGATCTTTTTTATAAATGCACCAAGCAATTCAAACAGATCAATGACTGTCTCGCCATTATTATCGTTCATCAAAGAATCTCCTTAGAATTCGGTTCAGCATATAAGCATAAAACCTTATATTTATTTTTTACAGACACGATAATACAAAACATGATCGGTTTTGTCTATATTACTTTTTTTACAGATAAGTCATAAACAGAATGTTTGACTTTCAAAACAAAGTTTAAATAATTAAATGTTGATGGTTTGTTTATTCGCACAAGGTTTGTATAAGCGCACAAGTGTATTATAATCTATTTTTGATAATCTATATCATAAAAAGCAGGTCTATGTTCAGACGTTTTCTTTGTTTGCGCATTGAGAATGGCTCCTGTTTGTTTTGGATTAGACATTTTCAGAAGTCTTTAGTGACTGTCGAAATATAAAATGCATAGAAGAATAGGTCAAAAGGATATGAGCGAAGCAAAAGAAATAAGACAAACGGATAAAGCAAAAAAGCAGAACGGTAATCACTTATCGAACAAGAAGTGGATCCGTAACGCTTTGGTGGTTATGTTTGGAGACATTGTTTCCACATACTTCTGTTTCTTTATGGCTCTTCTTCTGAGATTTGATTTTTCTTTCGGAAGCATTCCGCATGATTATTTTCTCTGGTATCTCTACCTGATGCCTATTTGGTGCATTTTCGTTGTAGTTGTTTTCTTTGGTACAAAGCTCTACCACAGTATATGGAGTTTTGTCAGCATTGATGAAGCTTTACAGGTTCTGAGGTCATATTGCCTGGTCGCTCCGTTAATGGTTCTCTCGTCTCTGCTCTTGAGACTCAGAATGCCTATATCTTTTTATATGATCGGTATAGTCGGATGCATTGTCTGTCAGATCGGCATCAGATTCGCATACAGGATCTTAAGGAGACTTGGAGGTGCGATCAATTCAAATACTACCGAGAAAGAATCCCGTGAAGAACGTGTAATGATAATAGGCGCAGGCGATTCAGGTTCAGTTCTGATCAAAGAGTTGAAGAATTCTTCACACAGTAATCAGGTGCCTGTATGCGTTATTGATGATAATGAGAATAAGATCGGCAGGTCTCTATTTGGTGTACCTATCGTAGGCGGAAGAAATGACATTATCTCAAAAGCCGCAGAATACAATATTGATACTATCATTTTCGCTATACCGACGGCTTCGGGAACAAACCGTAAAGAAATCCTCAATATTGCTAAGGAAACCGGATGTAAATTAAGGATCATTCCCGGTGTATATCAGCTTGCAAAAGGTGAAGTCAGCATATCCAGAGTCCGTAATGTTGAACTGAATGACCTTCTCGGCAGAGATCCCATTACTGTCGATAATGAGAAAGTGTTCAATATGATCAAAGGCAAGACCGTTCTTGTTACGGGAGGTGGCGGATCCATAGGATCTGAACTTTGCCGTCAGATCGCATCACATGAGCCAAAACAGTTAATTATCTTTGATATTTATGAGAATAATGCATATGAGATCCAGCAGGAACTTATAAGAAAATATAGGGATAAAGGCCTTAATCTTGTTACACTTATCGGTTCTGTCCGCAATACTCACAGGATTACGAGCGTAATGCAGGAGTATAAGCCTGATATCGTTTTCCATGCCGCAGCCCATAAGCATGTTCCTCTTATGGAGGAAAGCCCTAATGAGGCAATTAAGAACAATGTAATGGGTACATATAAGACTGCCAAAGCTGCTGCAATGGCAGGTGTTAAGAAGTTTGTGCTTATCTCAACGGATAAGGCCGTTAATCCTACCAACATCATGGGTGCAACTAAGAGAATCTGTGAGATGATCATCCAGATGATGGACAGGGAAACGCCCGGAACATCGTATGTTGCTGTCAGATTCGGTAATGTATTGGGTTCTAACGGTTCTGTAATCCCGCTGTTCAAGAAGCAGATCGCTGAAGGCGGTCCTGTTACCGTTACTCACAAAGACATCAATAGATTTTTCATGACTATTCCGGAAGCCGTGTCTCTTGTACTTCAGGCTTCATACTATGCGAAGGGCGGAGAGATCTTTGTCCTTGACATGGGTGAACCCGTCAAGATCGATGACATGGCCAGAAACCTTATTAAGCTTTCCGGTCTGAGACCTGATGTTGATATCAAGATCGAGTATACCGGTCTCCGTCCCGGAGAGAAGCTCTATGAGGAGAAGCTCATGGCTGAAGAGGGTATGCAGATGACTGATAACAAGCTTATCTTCATCGGCAAACCAATTGAGATGGACGATGAATGGTTCAAGACAAAACTTGCCGAGCTTGATAAAGAGAGTAAAGCTGATGACAAGAATATAAAGGAAATCGTTCAGGAAATCGTGCCTACATATAAGATAGGTTCAAACTGACAGAAATAATTAAATGGACCGACTAAAAAGATTTTTCAAATATGATTTCTTTTTATTACTGCTTGATGTTATAGCAGTTAATGCAGCTTATTTTCTGGCATTACTGCTAAGATTCTCTCTCGGAAGCAAAATAGATCCGCTGATCGACAGATATCTTGATACTGTTATCAATTTCGCTCCGTTTTATACGATTATCTGTATTTTGGTATTTATGCTGTTCAAGCTTTACGACGGCATGTGGAGATATGCGGGAATCGGGGACGTTAACAGGATTATCTTTGCAAATCTGATAACTTGTGCCGCTCACATTATCATCACGGTCTTTTTCTATCAGAGAATGCCGATCTCATATTATGCCATGGGTGCATTCATGCAGCTTTTCGCGACTGCTGCGTTCAGATTTGCATATAGATTATTCCTTTTGGAGAAACGTCAGGTAGGCAAGGCCAAAGCCAATAACGCTCTTGTTATCGGTACCAAGGAAAACGGCAGTCAGACACTGAAACTGCTCAGTATGGGTGTCCAATACAGACCAGTTGCCGTAATAGACCCGAATAGTAAGGATTCAGGGAAGCTTATGAACGGTATTCCCGTATACGGCAAAGATGAATTTGAGGCAGTTATTGCAAAGAATAGGATCAAGGCATTGTTCCTTGCTGACGGAAAAGTTGATGCCAAGTACAGAAAAACAATTATAAAGTTTTGTAAAGAACATCAGATCCAATTCAGCGACTATACATCATTCTTCAGTTATAAGGGTGATGTTGATTCGTTTGTAGATGTAATCAGTACTCAACAGAGTCAGGACCTTGATGAGAGAAAGAGCATTCCTTTCTCACCTCCGGATATAAGCGATGCTGAGATCAACGAAGTCGTTGAAGCCATGAAGAGTGGATGGATCACTACCGGACCGCGTGTAAAGCTGCTTGAGAGACGTCTGGCTGCATACATCGAGAAGGGAAAGACTGATTATGATACTGAAAGTGATCCGGCAAGATGGAGCAACAGAGTAGCTTGTCTTTATTCAGCAACTGCGGCAGAAGAGCTTAATCTCCGTGTTCTGGGTATTGGTGAAGGTGACGAAGTCATAGTTCCCGCTTATTCTTATACGGCTTCAGCATCAGCTGCGGTTCACTGCGGTGCAACTGTCAAATTTATAGATATACAAAAAGACGGTGATACCGTTACGCATATGCCTGAGATGGACTATTCTGCTCTTGAGAATGCCATAACTGACAAGACAAAAGCGGTTATTACAGTTGATCTTGGCGGAATTATCTGTGATTACGATAAGGTCTTTGAGATAGTTGAGAGGAAAAAATCTCTGTTTACACCTAAAGAAAGTGACGGCAAACCGTTAGGAGATCTTTCTTCAAGGATTCAGAAGGCCATTGGCAGGGTGGCTGTTGTTGCCGATGGAGCCCATTCTCTCGGTGCCAGCAGGATTTTCAGAGGTGAGAAAAAATACTGTGGCGCAATCGCAGATTTTACCTCTTTCTCTTTCCATGCGGTTAAGAATTTCACGACAGCTGAAGGCGGAGCAAGCACCTGGAAAACAATCGACGGCATAGATGATGCTGAAATATACCATATGTATCAGCTTCTTTCACTTCACGGTCAAAGTAAGGATGCTCTTGCCAAATCCAAAGTCGGAGCCTGGGAATATGACATTGTAGGTCCCTGGTATAAATGCAATATGACCGATATCATGGCTGCGATAGGATTAAGGCAGCTCGACAGATATGCCGGTCTTCTTGACAGAAGGATTGATATAATCAGAAGATATGACGAGGCTTGTGACAGACTAGGCATAAGTCATCTCATTCACCATACTGATAATATGGACAGTTCCAATCATTTGTATCTTATAAGGATTCCTGACATCTCTGTCGAGAGGCGCAATGAATTGATCGCGGAGATGGCAGAGCAGGGTGTATCCACCAATGTGCATTACAAGCCCATGCCTATGATGACTGCTTACAAGGATATGGGATGGGATATTAAAGATTTCCCCAATACATATGATTATTACCATAACCTGATCACGCTGCCTCTTCACACCAAACTTTCTGATGATGATGTGTCATATATTATTGAGAAGCTTGAATCAGTAGTGAAAGCGAAAAAGGAATGAGTTTGCCGCCTATGATTAAAAGTATCGATCATATTGCTATAATAGTAAGTTCGGAAGAGGGAATCAGTTTCTATAAGAGACTGGGTTTCAAAGAACTGTACCGTAAAGAAAGGATTAATGATACAGTAGTGATTATCCATCTGGAAGGCGACGGTACAAAGCTTGAGATTTTTATAGATCCCAATCATCCGGAGAGGGTTACCAATCCTGAAGCGAAGGGGTTGAGACATCTGGCCTTTAAGGTGAACAGTATAGAGGAAACATTGAAGGAACTGGACATTGAAGCCGGACCGGTAATGAATGACTGGATAGGTGACAGGTATTGTTTTATTTCAGATCCTGACGGATTGCCGATAGAATTGCATGAGTAATACTGTGTATAGAAAGAGAAGAAGTATATGAAAGTTTTGTTGATCATACTGATTGTTATAGCTGCCATTGCTTTAGTCATGGCGTTGCTGGCTATTATCAAGAAGCCGTCTTCTGTATACAGGAACAAGCCTGAAGAAAAGAATCCCATGGAGGGAAAGAGAGTAAAGTTCATAGAAAATGACTCCGAGAAGGAAAATGCCGACGGTGTCAGAGGTCACCTTATAGCTATTGGTGATACGGATCATAAAGCAGGAATCTACGAGAAAGTATTCAAAAGACTCTTTGACATTATATTGTCCTTTTTTGGTCTGGTACTGCTTTCACCGGTCTTCTTATTCCTTTCACTTTGGATAGTCATAGACGATCCGGGTCCGGTTTTGTTCACGCAAAAGAGGATCGGCAGGGATAAACAGTTCTTCAAGCTTCATAAGTTCAGATCTATGAAGATGTCCACACCTCATGATAAACCGACACATATGCTTGAGAACCCTGATCAGTATATAACCAAATCAGGTAAGTTTATAAGATCGCACAGTCTTGATGAGCTTCCGCAGATCTGGGATATTTTTATTGGCAATATGTCTGTAATCGGTCCCAGACCTGGTCTTTGGAATCAGGACCTTCTTACGGCTGAACGTGATAAGTACAACGCTAATGACGTAAAACCCGGACTTACGGGCTGGGCGCAGATCAACGGCAGGGATGAGCTCGAGATTCCTGTAAAGGCGGAACTCGACGGATATTACTGCAATCATATGAGTCTGGGTATGGATCTCAAATGTTTCTTCGGTTCAGTCGGAGTTTTCGGGGGAGATGAGTCTGTAGTAGAAGGCGGAACAGGAAATAATAAAGGTAAAGGTGCGTAAACATGAACAAACGGGAATTAGGAAAAACTGGAATTCTGTTATCTGAATTAGGTTACGGGTGCACGGCTCAATTCGGAAAGGATTTTCTTGGAAAGCCGGGTATTACGGAAGATCAGGCTTATTCTCTTGTGCTGACTGCATATAAGCTTGGCATCAATTTTTTTGATACCGGATTTAATTACGGATATTGTGAAGAAAGACTTGGCAGGTGCCTTGAGAGATTGTTTGGTGAAGGAATAAAGAGAGAGGACCTGATTATTCAGACCAAAGGCTGTGAGACATTAAATGAAGATGGTTCTTACGGTCCCAACGATTATTCACCTGAATGGATCGAGAAATCCATTGAGATCAGTCTGAAAAGACTCAAATTGGACTATGTTGACTTATTCGCCATACACGGAGCAAAACCAGAAGTCCTGAGTGACCGTCTTTTCCATCTTCTTGAAGATCTGAAAAAGCAAGGAGTCATTCATGCCTATGGAGTCAGCGGGGTTTCAGATGAATTCTCAAACTGGATAAGCAAAGAAAAGTGCTTTGATTATGTAATGATGACATATAATTATTCAGAGGCTAGGAGAAATCCTGTTATTGATACCTTAACTGAAAACGGCATCGGTATTTTATCCGGTGGCTCATTGAACCGTTCTTTGAATACATTAAGACGTATTCCGCGTAACAGAAATGAACTTTGGTATCTTGCCAGGGCATATAAGAAATTCAAGGCAGATCTGAAAAGAAGCAAACAGTTTGACTTTGTAAATAACGTTGAAGGTTTTACACCTCAACAGGTTTCTTTGGCTTATATACTGGAGAATCCCAATATAGCTTCTGCTACATTTAATACATTAAGTGTTCCGCACCTGGAATCAAATGTGAAAGCTGCGGAACTGAAGCTCCCTGAAGACGTTAAGAAAAGAATTGAAGCAATAAAATAAGGCATTTGGCCAATCGATTACAGATAAGAGAGGAAAATAGTATGGCGGTTTTAGGACCGGTAAAAGACCCTAGTGTTTACATGCTGAATGAGACTACTTCATTAAAGGACTATCAGGATAAACTGTTGGAGATCCTGCTCTATTTTGATGATTTCTGCAGAAAGCATGGTCTCAGGTATTATCTTGCTGGAGGCACCTGTATCGGTGCCGTAAGACATCAGGGATATATTCCGTGGGATTGTGATGTCGATGTCATTATGCTCCGTGATGATTATGAGAAACTGACAAAGATCTGGGATCAGTATGCTGATACAAGCAGATATGTCTTTGACAGGACCACTGAAACCAATAACATGCGCGCACAGGTCGGTGCGATCAAAGACGTCAACACTACATATATAAGAAGCCATAACACGCATTATGACATGAATCACGGAATGCCTATTGATATTCTTGTCTGGGACAAGCTGTCTGATAATGCTTTTGCCAGGAAGATCCAGGTCTTTAACGGTATGGTATTCTCTTTGTTCAATGCCCAGCGTATTCCGAATCAGCATGGCGGTCTGGCGAAAGTAGTTACCAAGATCCTTCTCGGAATCATAAGATCAAAGTCACTCAGGTACAAGATATGGTCCCGTTGCGAGAAGAGAATGAGCAAGTATAACGACCGTGAAACTACCTATGTCGGTGAACTTGTTTGCGGTTACAAGAATGGCTGCAGGTTATATAAGGCGGAATGGTTCAAGGAACCCAAGGAATTAATGTTCGAAGGACATAAAGTATATTGTCCGACATATCCCGAGAAATATCTCGAAGTAAGATATGGTGATTTTATGACTTTGCCTCCTGAGGATGAGAGGATCCCCAAGTTTACTCCTGCATTTATCGATCTGAAGAAGTCTTATAAGGAATATAAAGGAACGGAATATGATGATTCGGAGGAGAATAAGTAATGGCTAATATTGGACTGATTATAGCGGGTGGCGTTGGTGCCAGGATGCATCAGGATATTCCGAAGCAGTTTATCAATGTTTTTGATAAGCCTGTAATCATTTATACGCTTGAAGCATTCCAGAGACATCCTGAGATCGATGCGATCGAAGTCGTATGTCTCGAGGATTGGCAGGGTGCTCTTAAAGCTTATGCAAAGCAGTTCGGAATTGCCAAGCTTGAGAATGTTGTTAATGGCGGCAAGAACGGTCAGGATTCCATCAGGAACGGAATCTACGATATAGCAACAAGGCATAATTCCCCCGATGACATTGTTTTGGTACACGATGCGATCCGTCCGATGATCAGTGAGGAAGTAATCTCAGACAATATCAGGGTATGCCGTGAATACGGAAATGCCATTACTGTTGTTCCCTGTACGGCTGCCATGCTCAAGACTTATGATTCCGTTTCCACTACAGAGCAGGTCCCCAGGGATAATCTCAAGATCACCCAGACTCCTCAGGCCTTTTTCGTTCAGGATATCGTTGCTGCACATAAAGAGGCTTTGGAGAAGGGAATAACCAATTCGGTTGCTTCCTGTACCATGTATATCGAATTGGGCAGAAAACTGTATATGTCCCAGGGATCAGAGAAGAATCTTAAGCTGACAACTACTGAGGATATAGAGATATTCAAATCATTACTCAGTTCGAAAAAAGAGGATTGGTTGCATTAATGTTATTTGATAACCCCTTATACAGAGACTCTGTTTTGAGAATTGCAAAAGAATTGCCCGTTAACAGCGGCAGGATCCTGATCACCGGAGCATCCGGCCTTATCGGAACATGTCTGGTTGATGTGTTCCAGATCGCAAATGATATGCTTGACTGTTCGTTTGAAATCTATGCCCTCGGACGTAACATTGACAGGCTTAACAGCAAGTTCTCTGCTTCAAGAGACGTTCATTGTGTCGCGCAGAATATTGTCGAACCCGTTGAGATAGAGGGTCTGACGCATATAATCCATACTGCCAGCAATGCCGATCCGAGATCTTATGCGCTTTATCCTGCTGAAACAATACTTACAAACGTGATCGGTGCCAAAAGTGTTCTGGATTATTGTAAAAACAGCAAAAATACCAGAGTTTTGTTTACTTCGACTTTTGAGGTGTACGGAAAACTCGATCAGGACGAATATGGCGAAGATGATTTCGGTATTATCGATAATAAACAGCTCCGCTATTGCTATTCCGAGAGTAAGCGTACGGCTGAATTCCTTTTCAGATCCTATCACGACGAATACGGTGTGGACTGCGTCATTGCCAGGTTATCAAGTATCTACGGACCGACTATGCTCGATAATGACAGCAAGGCTCATGCCCAGTTTCTTAGAAACGCGTTAAACAGCGAAAACATCGTGTTAAAGAGTGAAGGCAAGCAGAAACGTACCTATTGTTATGTAATGGATGCCGTCAGCGGACTGCTTGCCGTTCTTTTCAAAGGCACCTCAGGTGAGGCATATAACATCGCTAATGATAAGTCCGTGGCCACGATCGCCGAAGTAGCACAGACTATAGCAGATATAGCCGGAACCAAAGTCATATTTGATCTTCCGGATGGAATCGAGAGCAAGGGTTTTTCCAAGCCGCAGAATGTTGTATTAAAGACGGATAAGTTAAAATCCCTGGGATGGAGCGGGAAATACACCCTTTTGGAGGGCTTGACCGATACACTGGCTATTATGAGGAGTAATATTTGATTTTTGATGATCTTTATGTATTATAGTGTTCATCATAATTTTGTATATTGAGGAAGAATGTTTAAATGAGCGACAAGGAAGCATTAGCAGATAATTCTATAGATATAGTTATCCCCTGGGTAGATCCTAATGATCCTGCCTGGCAGGCGGAAAAAAGAAAATACCAGCAGCATTCCAATGATGAGGAAGATGTCAGGGAGATACGTTACAGAGACTGGGATAACTTAAAATATGTATTCAGAGGCATTGAGAAATGCGCTCCCTGGGTAAGAAAAGTGCATTTTGTCACATGCGGACAGGTTCCGTCCTGGATGAATGTCAATAATCCCAAACTGCATCTTGTCGATCATAAAGACTATATTCCCGCTGAATACCTCCCCACGTTCAGTTCACATGTTATAGAGCTGAACATGCACAGGATCCCGGATCTCAGCGAACAATTCATATATTTTAATGACGATATGTTTTTCCTCAGGCCTCTTAAGCCGGAAGATTTCTTCAGGAACGGCGTGCCGTGCGATGTAAACATTCAGAACCTTATTGTCCCGTACAGGGTTAGTTTTACTCCGATCGTATTTAAAACGGTTGCGTATATCAATAATCATTTCAGCAAACGTAAGAGTATTAAGGAACGCCCGGGTCAGTTTTTGAATCTTAAGTACGGGTTTGCAGGCCTGGTAAGCTTCTTTATGTTTCTGAAGTGGGAGGATTATACAGGTTTTTATAATCATCATCTTCCTCAGGCATTTCTTAAATCCACGCTTCTTAAAGTCTGGGAAGAAGAGCCGGAGATCCTTAAAGAGACAAGTTCTCACAGATTCAGGGATAATAATGATGTAAATCAGTATATCTTCAGGTTCTGGCAGCTTGCCAGCGGCAATTTCTGCCCGACATCATTATACGGTGAGCGTTTTAAAGCTGGAAATACAGCCAAGAATAACAATAAGATCGCAAAGTACATCCATAATAGAAAAGGTAAGATGATGTGCATAAACGATGACGAATCAGTTGATGATTTTGAGAGTGTTAAGAATCTGATCAATTCGGAATTCGAATATATCTTCCCTGAGAAGAGCAGCTTTGAACTGTAATTGATCTACTAAAGAATAATTGACAGGAGTAATTCTAAAGTTCATTAGTGAATACAGATGGGTGAATTAGGATGAGTATTAAGTTTAATGAAAAATCAGCTATAAAATTAATAATCATTCTACTTGCAGCATCTATTACCATAGGATTTTTAAATATAACTATCTTATACGCTCTCCTTGCTGTTGAGCTTGTATTGATATCGGTCTTTTTTGCCCGCAAATTCATGGGAAAGATCAGTTTGTTACAGTTTCTGTGGATTGTATCAACTGTTTATATCATATTGAATTCACGTACTTTCGACTACAATCTGTTGTTTTATCTTCTGAATTCTATTTTAGGTTTAATGGTCTTGATATGCATTCCCAAAGAATCGTGTCTTGTTATTTATAATCAGTTTAAGATATTTGCTGTCTTGGGTCTGATCTCGGGAATAACCATTTTATTTGAATTAATACCTCCAAACTTTATTATTCCTATTTTCCAGAGATTGGCTCCTGATGATCTTGTTGATATTCATTCATTTTTGAGAAATGGCAGATATTTGGGTATTACCAATTATGTTTGGTATACATCATTGTTGCTGTTTTTGGGGGGCGGCTACATTTTATCTGTACAAAAGGATTCCACCAAAAAGCAGAAGATATTTAATCTCGTTATTTTGGCGGTTCTGTTCACTGCCTCATTCCTTTCAGGAAGCCGAAGCTCAATGCTGGTATTCCCATTTGTTGCCGTGCTTTTTTATGGCGGAAAAAAGACGATAAGAAATGTCATTTTGGCATTAGGTGTTCTTTACCTGCTTTATCTGTTTATTATGTATAGTAATTTGTCTCTTCGTATCATCGATAAGTTCCAGATCCTTATAAATAAAGTAAAAGAAGGTGCGATCATTGATGACACAAGAAATCAATTGCGGGAAGTTGCCATAGCTGATTTTAAATCCAATTGGTTGTTTGGAATTGGTTGGTATGAATTCCGGTATCATACCCACAGCTTATTCAATAAATACCTGCACACACATAATCTTTATCTCCAGTTGATCGCCGAGAATGGTATCTTTGGTACTATTATTATTACGCTTCCGTGGTTAGCAACATATATAAAGGCCGTTTCTTATTTCTTCAAGTACCGCAACTATAGTGAGAATAAGACCTATAAGATCGTTAAGTACTTCCTGATGATACTTACACTTTTATTTATTGACTCATTTGTTCATGTTACTTTGTTTGACCCGAGAACCATGCTGATCTTTTATATTATCTGCGGAGTTGTAATGCAGCTGACCAAAACTGCACCCGATCCGAATCCGATACCTGATAATCAATTGACAGAAGTCAGAGGATAAGTTGTTCATGCAAGATAAATCAAAACATTCGGTTTTTCTCTATGGAGCCTGGAAAAGAAATCTGGGCGATGATCTTTTTCTGAAAGCAATCACTAACAGATATCCGGACTGCACCTTTCATGTGATGGCAGACAGAGAATATATGAATTCATATTCAGATATTGATAATCTTGTTATTCATCTGAAGAACGGTCTGATCACGAAAGCACTCAATCTTGTTTACCGCAAGTTAAATCATCCGGATTATATCTTCGTGAAAATGTCTAAGCTTGCGGATACCGTTGTTTATCTCGGCGGCTCACTTTATCAACAGGAAAGCAACTGGAGAAAAGTCTTTAAGCGCCGGATGAAGATAAATTCGCTTTTTAAGAACAGATTCGCTGTTGGAAACAACTTTGGACCGTTCACAGAGCAGGAGTTCTATGACAGTTACAAATTGTTTTTCAAGGAACTGACGGATGTCTGCTTCAGAGACAAGCAGTCAAGATCGTATTTTCCTTACGATAATGTCAGGTCAGCTTCAGACATAATATTCGGGGTCGATTCCTACTGTCCGGAGAATAAAGGTAAGTCATTAAGTTTTCAGAAAAATAAGCCTTATGCCGTAGTTTCAGTAATAAACCTGAATTATAACAGCGTCTCAAGAAAATTTGAGAAGGTCACTCTGGAGATATATGAGACATGGATTGCAAGACTCATTACTAAGCTGGAACAGCGTGGATATTCTGTTGTGTTAATGGGATTCTGCACTTCCGAGGGTGATGATGAAGCGATCGACCGGATTATTAACAACAATAAGTTTAATAATACCAGTAAGTTTATCCATAACGATATTGATGAGTCTCTTTCCGTATTAAGGAATAGTGATCTTGTTATAGCTACAAGATTCCATTCCATGATACTCGGCTGGGCATTTGAGAGAAATGTTGTTCCTATCGTGTATGGCAACAAGATGAGACAGGTTATTGTTGATGCCGGTTTTGACGGTTGCTGTGTGGATATCGAAGATATTGATCAATATGATCCTGATTATGTAATCGACCAGGCGAAGAAGCTGGATAACATCTCATTTTTCAAAGAGGATTCATCCAGACATTTTGAGGGCTTAGATTCTTTGTTAGCGGATTCATAAGGAAACAGGCAGATGAGCAGGGAAGGGAAACTCGCAAAAAATACTTTTATAATTGCAATAGGTACTTTTCTGCCTAAATTTGCTTCTATAATCACCTTACCGATACTGACCGATTGTCTTACCAAAAAAGAAATGGGAACGTATGATCTCATTACGGTATTGGTATCTCTGGTTCTTCCTTCGGCAACTCTGCAGATCCATACGGCTGCTTTTCGTTTCCTGATCGAAGTGCGTCATGATCCAAAAGAAATAAAGAAGATAGTAACAAATATACTTTGTTTTATTATTCCGATATCGCTGTTAGCTCTGTTCATCATGTATTTTTTCCTGTTCGGTATGGAGCCTATTGTGCGGATCTATATATGTTTATATTTTTTCGCAGATATCGCAGTTAATGCCATCCGTCAGGTTTGCAGAGGAATTGACAACAATCTTGATTATTCGATCAGTGCGATCATTTCCGCACTTGGAAAAGTCATTTTCGCCGTAATATGTGTTTATTGGCTTAAGATAGGTCTTCTTGGTACCGTTATCTCACTGTTTGCCGCATCATTTGTCTCATTTGTATTTCTGTTCTTCAAAGCAAAGATTTATAAGTATATTGACCTTAAATGCTTAAGTAAGTCTACTTTGAAACAGATGCTGAATTATTCCTGGCCTATGGTTCCCAACAGCATGTCTGCATGGATAATGCGTGTTTCTGACCGTTTCGTAGTTACGATCTTTATGGGAGTTGCTGCCAATGCGGTATATTCAGTAGCTAACAAGATACCCAGTATGCTGAATCTGGTTCAAAATACATTCACTCTCGCCTGGCAGGAAAATGCTTCTGTTGTTTCCAAGGATAAAGATGCAGGTGAGTATTATTCAGCCATGTTCAAGACTATGTTCGATCTTATGGCCGGCTTTTTCGGTGTCCTGATCGCATCAACACCGGTTTTGTTTATTTTACTTATCAAAGGTGATTATTCAGAAGCATATAATCAGATCCCGATCCTGTTCTTCGCCACATTCTTCTTCGGCATGGCCACTTTCCTCGGCGGTATCTATGTTGCGTATATGAAGTCAAAGAGTGTAGGGGTTACAACGACTATAGCGGCTATAATCAATCTTGTAATTGATGTCGCAACGATTCACTGGATCGGATTATATGCGGCATCCATCTCGACTCTGGTCAGTTATGTATTCCTGTTTATTTACAGGATTATAGACGTTCAGAAGATCATAAAGATCAAATATGATGTAAAGCATGTCATTCTGGTGGTCTTTATTATGGTTGTGGAAAGCGTATTATGCTTTATCAACAATCTCCCGCTGAATATTCTGAACTTGATAATCGGTATCATCCTGTTCTTTGCTTTGAATATGGGTTTTGTAAGGACTGTAACAGGTAAGGCAAAGAAGATGATAAAATCCCGTTTGGGAAAAAGTAAGGAATAGGTATCTTTGTGAACTGTCACGAATTGAAAGTAATATAGTAGGAGTTTTAATCCCGGTCAGACTGATCATTTAGCAGGAGATAAACAATGGAATACGCAAAACCTAAAACGTCAATGCCGCGGCTTGAATCCGTAAATATCTTAAGGATCATCGGTGCCATTCTGATAACTGTCTATCATATGGATTTTCAGTCCGCAGGTATCCAGCCGGTAAAGCAGTTGTTCCTGGGTTCCGGTAACTTCAGTGTTGCGTTGTTTATTGTCATTTCAGGTTTTTTGAATGCATATAACGATAAGATTGACCGTGTAAGCTTTCGCGGGATTGTTGCCAACACCAAAAAGCGCGTTTCAAAGGTATATCCTTTGCATATTGTTTCATTGCTCGCAGTATTGGCTTATAAATTCGTAACCCATTCATTTGAGAGCACTGACGGTATAGCCTTGCCTCTTAATGTGCTCTTGCTACAGGGCTTCGTTCCAATCAGGTCGATCTATTATTCGTTTAACAAATTATCCTGGTATCTCACCCTGTATCTGCTGTTTTCAATCATAGAAATACCGCTTGTATATGTCATTAAGAGAATGAAGGTAAGTAAACGCTTCGTATTGTTTGTGTGCATAGTTGCCGTAGAACTGATCTGGATTACTATTTTTCAGGATAGCAGTAATGTTCATTGGTTCTGTTATGTATGTCCGTGGTTCAGGACTCTGGATTATGTTCTGGGTGTAATTGCAGGTTCGGTCTTTGTGGATTACGGCCTGAATATTAAGGCTAAGATCCAGAACAAACCGGCAGTTTTATACTATATTGGTCTGTTAGTTCTTATTTTCGCCTGTATTGCAAGCAAAACGGTTATTCCTAAGGAGTATTATAAGGTTTTCTATAGCATTTCCTGCTGTTGTTGTCTCTATATATGTGCGTTGCTGCCTTTGAAAGCATCTCCGTCTGTAGTTAAATGCATAGGTTTGATGGGGCTGTACAGTTTTGACTGGTATCTTATCCATCAGATCGTCATTGGAGTTATCACCCAGGTCATCAAGAATGAGCTGCTGGCTTTTGCAGTCGTTATAATTTGCACTGCAATCGCTGTTTTGGTATGGGAAAAGCTGTACTCGCTGTTCAAGAAGGCAACATCCCGTCTCAGTACTAAAAATGCGGGCTGAACCGTTTAATCTGCTGACAGAACAATTATTAATTATCAAATAACATTTTGAAAATATCTGCTTACGATATCTATTATTGATTGTAATGGTATATTCAAAGTGTTATTTTTATTAATAAGTAAAGGTATATTCTTAGTTAAATTATTTTATATTATCAGATTGTTTTGACGGAATTGCTTGGGAGGTCTTTATGAAAAAGCACATAAATTCAAAGATAGTATCAGCATTTTTATCCTGCTTCATTGTTCTATCATCGATCAGCGGGTTGATCTATGCTGATGAGGTATCATCGTTTGATGACGAACAGCTAGGAAGCAGTGTTCAGGATAGCTTTGACCTCACCAGTGGTGGTGATGATCTGCTGATTGATGATGAGTCCGGCAGTGAGATCGGTGATCTGTGGAATTCTTCACATAATAATGATGAGGATTCTGATGGTGCAGCAGTTATCGGCTCTGACAATGAGCTGTCAGGTGATATCTCTTTGGATCATGAAGAAGATGAGAACGGCGGAGTCGATTCCTTATCCGAGGCTGACAGGATTACCAATGATTTCAATTCAAGAACGGATGAAGATGATACTGCCATAGTTCAGGAGACTTTGCCCCTTGATCAGGCTCAGGGCAATTTTGAGATCATCTCTGAAGAGAAGCTGGTTACTCCTGACGAATGTCCGATTCTTAATCCCTGTATGGGCTTGTCATCCAATTCTTCAGGATATTACCGTTATTCTTTTACCGGTGTAGATTCAAAGACATATAATTCCCTTAAGAAACAGATCGGTGATGTAGCTTATGGCAGACGCACAAGCACAAAGCTTGTTGTTACTTTTGACGAGTTGGGAGTTGGCGGAAACCTGACTGCAGCTGATCTGGGAGTTTCCACTTTGGTCAAGGACGGAAAACTTACAACAGAAGCCAAGCAGGCCATTGCCAACAGAGTAACCAGCAATGTTGATAACCTTCTTTATACGCTTTTAGTTGATCTTCCTTTTGATCTCTACTGGTATGATAAGACCGAGGGACTTCTCGTAAGCCGTTACGGTTGCAATTATGAATATCTTAATGGTGAATATGTAGTATATTTACTTGGAGACGGTGTAAACGGCATAGCTTATTCCTTTAGTGTCTCAACAGACTATGCCGCTGATGATTTTGAGGTCAAGTCGACTAAAGTCACTGCTGCAAAGCAGGCTGCCGCCAATGCTCAGGCGATCGTTGATAAATATGCATCTTTGTCAGATACTCAGAAGCTGACAAAGTATAAGGAAGAGATCTGCAAGCTTGTTTCTTATAATGATTATGCAGCCTCCGGCGGTTACAATTATGGTGATCCCTGGCAGATGGTATATGTCTTTGACGGCAATTCTAACACAAACGTTGTTTGTGAAGGTTATGCCAAAGCCTTTAAGTATCTGTGTGATCTTACAACCTTTGCTTCAAGTGAGATTACCTGCATTATCGTTACCGGTGATTTCAGGGGCAGTTCAGGTGCCGGCGGACATATGTGGAATGTTGTTTCTTTGGGAAACAACACCAATTATCTTGTCGATGTAACCAACTGTGACACCGGTTCTGTCGGAGCAGATGATCTTTTGTTTATCCGCAATGCCACAACTGCTAATTCAACTTACAGCTATTCATTTAAATGCAACAGTTCAACCGTCACATACATCTATGATGATGAGATGAGCTCTTTGTTATATCGTGACGCTGCATTGATCATAACAACGACAGCTTTGGTCCAGGCTCCTAAGATGACAATGAAGCGTGTGGCCACCGGACTTCAATTAGACTGGTCGACTGTTAAGGGAGCCACCAGATATAAGGTTTATAGAAAAGCACCAACCGGTGGTTGGACGGCATTGAAAGAAACTACCTCATTGACTTTCACTGATCCTATCCCTGCAACGGATATTACTACTTATTCATATTGTGTCCGTGGTATCTCTGAAGACGGAAAATTCTTAAATGCGCTCGAAGACAGTGTAAGTACAGAAAGTCTGGCTTTGGCTATAACAGAGCAGCCGGTTAACTATACCGGTGCTTCAGGAAGCACTGCATCTTTCAGTTTAACCGCTCAGGGAACCGGACTCACATATCAGTGGCAGGTATATTCCAATGGTGCATGGACCAATTCCAATGCAACAGGATCAAAGTCTTCCAAGATAACATTCAAGGTTACAGATGATCACAACGGAAAGAAGTACAGATGTATCGTAAAGGATGAGAAGAATGAGACTGTCACTTCCAATGTTGTTTCCGTAACCATAGGAACGCCACCGACGATTACCAAGCAGCCAATGAACTATTCCGGAGCTGCCGGAAGCACGGCTACTTTCAGTGTTACTGCATCGGGAACGGGTCTGAAATACCAGTGGCAGATCTATTCCGACGGAACTTGGAGGAATTCAGGTGCTACCGGTTCGAAGACAAACACGATCTCATTCAAAGTAACGAATGATCACAACGGAATGAAGTACAGATGCGTAGTTACCAACAGTTATGGAATAAAGGCCATAACCAATGCAGTTTCCGTAAGCATTCTCAATCCTCCGAAGATCACAAAGCAGCCTGCTAACTTCGTAGGTGCTGTAGGCAGCACTGCAACTTTCAGTGTAACTGCTTCGGGTTCCGGACTTACATATCAGTGGCAGCTTTACAACGGAACATGGAAGAATTCCGGTGCCACAGGATCTAAGACAAATTCGATCTCGTTCAAGGTTACGAATGATCATAACGGAATGAAGTACAGATGCATAATCACTGACAAAAATGGACTTAAGACAACATCTGACGCTGTTTCCATTCGTATTGTTACGCCGCCTTCGATTACCAAGCAGCCGACAAATTATGTCGGTGCAGCAGGAAGCACGGCTACATTCGGAGTTACGGCTTCCGGTTCGGGACTCAATTATCAGTGGCAGCTTTACTCTGACGGTACATGGAGAAACTCCGGTGCTAATGGAGCAAAGACATCAAAGATATCATTCACGATCACTAATGATCATAACGGCAAGAAGTACAGATGTGTTATCACTGACAGTAATGGTCTGAAAGTAATCTCAAATGTCGTTTCCGTGAAAGTCGTGGTTCCGCCTACCATTACTAAACAGCCCGTGAACTATTCCGGCAGAGTAGGAAGCACTGCTTCGTTCAGCTTAACTGCGTCAGGTTCGGGACTGAAATACCAGTGGCAGATGTATTCTGACGGAACCTGGAAGAATTCAGGTGCAACCGGATCTAAGACCAACACGATCAATTTCAAGGTTACGAATGATCATAACGGCAAGAAGTACAGATGCGTGATCACTGACAGCAACGGCCTGAAAGTAACGTCAAACGTTGTTTCAGTTAAGGTAGTATAACAACCAATCAAGTGAACCCCGGAAGTTCGCAAAACTTCCGGGGTTCACTAATTTTTTATTTCTTTGCAGATATTCAGTACGATAAACAATTGTTTAGTAACGGCACATAAGCCGGTAAGAACATAATCAGACTAATCCATTTTCTTTTGCGAGGTGACCTATGAGAAATCCAAGATTGAAGTTTGCATCATTTGTCCTTTCTATAGTTTTTGTTTTAACAATTATTCCTTCGTATATCTGTTTAGCTGATACGATTTCTTCCGGTGTATGCGGTCCGGATATAACCTACACATTGGATAGCAATGGAACACTTAGGATTACCGGTTCCGGGGATATGTGTAAGTTTTCTTACTATGAAGCTGATTCCTTATGTCCATGGGAAGATTATGATGATAAGATTAAAAAAGTTGTATTTTCAGGCAATATTACTTCGATCGGTGATTCTTCGTTTTATGGTTGTATAAATCTGACGAGCGTTTCAATTCCTTCGAGTGTTACTTATATTGGTAGTTGTGCTTTTTTAGGTTGTCAAAGTTTGAAAAGCATTGTGATACCAAACTCTGTAACTAAGTTTGGTGTAAGTGTTTTTGATGGTTGTACCAGCCTTGAGAGTGTGTCATTATCTTCCCAATTATCAAGTATACCTTGGAACACTTTTGGCAATTGTTCCAGCCTTACAAGTGTTACAGTACCTTATGGAATAACTACTATTGAAGAAAACGCTTTTGGTGGATGTTCAAGTTTGGTAAGCATTGATTTGCCAGACAGTATAAATATGATTGAAAATAGTGCTTTTTATGGTTGTTCAAGTCTAGAAAGTTTTATAATCCCCAATAATGTAAGTAGGATTTATTCTTATACATTTTATGGATGTACAAATCTTAAAAGTATCACAATTCCTGTCAGTGTAACGTCAATTAACGACTCTGCATTTTATGAATGTGATTCGCTTACAGATGTGTATTATGGTGGAACAAGTGCTCAGTTCGAACAGACATATTACTATTATCCTTTTGATGATAATGTTGTGATTCATTATGATACATATATACTAAATATAGTTAAACAACCAAAAGATTGTGCTGGTACTATCGGAAGCACGGCAACATTTGAAGTTCTTGCTAATGCCGATTGGTTAACATATCAGTGGCAGTATAAGACGGATTCTGGATGGGTCAATTCAGGGGCATCGGGATCAAAGACTTCTAAAATGACGTTCCAAGTTTCTGCTTCACACAATAACATGAAGTACAGATGTGTTGTTACGGATCCAACAAATAATAAGAGTGTTATATCGAATGCTGCAACACTTTATGTTGTTGCTGATGACGTTGTTATGTGTGGTGTGTGTGGATCCAAGATGAATTGGACTTTGTATGATAACGGTAAACTTCTCATTTCCGGTTCGGGCTTAATGGACGGTTGGGAATCTGCTGCTGATGTTCCTTGGGCAGACTACAGAGATGATATAACATCTGTTGTTTTCTCAGGTGATATAACTTATATTGGTCAAAATGCATTTAACAAATGTGATAAACTTACGAGTGTTTCTTTGCCCGATAGCTTAAGAACTATTTATGATTATGCATTTGCTGATTGTGTTAGTCTTAGAAGCATTATTTTGCCTGATAGCTTATCATATATTGGATATGACGCATTTGCTGGTTGTGAGAGTCTTAAAAGTATTAATTTGCCTGAATACTTATCGTATATCAGGGATGAAACGTTTATTGGCTGTACTAGTCTCGAAAATGTTGTGATTCCTTTTGGCATTTATACAATAGGTGAATATGCATTTGCTGGCTGTACCAGTCTTGATAATGTTGTGATTCCGAATAGTGTTTATTCAATAGGTGATTTTGCTTTTTGTAGTTGTCCAAATCTGGCCAATCTTACTTTATCAAATAATTTATATGATATACAATATGCATCATTTGCTAATTGTACGAGTCTTACCTCTGTTACGATTCCTAGTGGTGTAGAGTCAATTGAAGATTATGCTTTTTTGGGTTGTACAAATCTTTCCAGCATATTTATCCCTGACACTGTTACATCAATTAGTTATTTTGAAGATTGTAATTCTCTTACGGATGTTTACTATTGCGGAACACAAGCACAATTTCAACAGATTGATGGCTACGATTATGCTTTTGATGATACTGTTGAGATTCATTATGGCATAAAACCGATAAGTATCACTGAACAACCTTCAGATTATATGGGAGCTGCTGGCAGCACAGCTGCGATCAGCGTAACTGCTACCGGAACAGGACTGAAATATCAGTGGCAGGTCTATTCCGACAAATCCTGGAAGAATACCGGTGCAACCGGAGCAAAAACATCCAAGATAACATTTAATGTAACAAGCGCACATGATGGAATGAAGTACAGATGCGTTATCACTGACAGTTACGGACAGAAGATTATCTCCAATGCGGCTTCCGTTTATGTTGTTGGAACTCCGCTGACGATTACAAAGCAGCCTTCAAACTACACAGGCACAGCCGGAAGCACAGCAACATTCAGTGTAACTGCATCCGGAACAGGCCTGAAATATCAGTGGCAGGTTTATTCCGACGGCGCATGGAGCAATTCTGGAGCAACAGGATCAAAGACAAACAAGATATCTTTCAATGTAACAAGCGCACATAATGGAAAGAAGTATAGATGTGTTATTACTGACAGTTACGGACAGAAGGTAACGTCCAATACTGTAACTGTTAATGTGTCAAATTCGCTGGCTATCACAAAGCAGCCTGTGAACTATACAGGTGCAGCCGGAAGCACTGCATCGTTCAGTGTAACTGCTACCGGAACTGGTCTTACATATCAGTGGCAGGTCTATTCCAACGGTGCTTGGAGCAACTCTAATGCAAGTGGATCTAAGACAAATAAGATATCTTTCAATGTAACTAACAATCACAACGGCAATAAGTACAGATGTATTGTTAAGGACAGCATCGGAAATAAAGTATATTCCAATACTGCTACAATAACCGTAACAACTCCTCTTACTATCACAAAGCAGCCTTCAAGCTTCACAGGAGCAGCAGGCAGCACAGCAACATTCAGTGTAACTGTTACCGGAACTGGACTGACATATCAGTGGCAGGTCTATTCCAACGGAGCATGGAGCAATTCAAATGCGAACGGATCCAAGACAAATAAGA
>JAFWLP010000068.1 GCA_017511005.1 Clostridiales bacterium | reverse complement strand
TAGTATTTCCTCGTGATTTAAAGTAATATTCAATTGAGCCATGTACTTAACCTCCTTGATTTTTTGTCGCAATTAAAATTATACAAGGTTAAGCCACTTGGCTCTTTTATTTTGAATTTACACAATTATATGGGCACGACGAGTTTTTGCTCTCAATCGTACCTTTTTTGGCGAAAATAGGTACACTTTTGAGCACAGTAGAAAACCGTTTATCGCGAGTGAAGCTGATTCCGGCCCTAAATCAGCACGTTTTCGTGCATTTCATGCGGCCAGTATTACTTGAATGCTCATGCGGCCTTCGAAAAATGCCTTCTCAATCGTACATTTTTCCATGAAAAAACATCTAAAGCCTAAATTGATATAATATAGTGTCGGTGGGTAATAGTTTTGACCGATTCAAACCGGTTATAATTCTTAAGACATATAACTGAGGGATATGAAATAGGGGAGGATAGAAGAATGGCAGTATGTCCAAATTGCGGAGCACTATGCAACGGCGTGAGATTCTGTGAGAACTGCGGAACAGCGCTTCCCGTTGAGCAAAACGTTCAGCCTGAACAGCCGGATCATGCACAGCCCGATCAGCCTGTGACCGTGCAGCCGGATTATCAACAGCAAATGCCAACACAACCGGATTACCAGCAACCCGTGCCCGTTCAGCCGGTTTACCAAGAACCGCTTTATCAGCAGCAGGAGTATTTGTAGCCAGCCCCTGCCCCGGGCTATCAACAATCGGGTTACCAACAACCCAGCTATCAGCAACCCGGTTATCAACAGCCAGGTTATTATCCGCAGGCTTATCAGTCCCAACCATCCTATGTTCCTGTACAGAAGCAGTCGACAAATGGTGCCTGCATTGCAGGTTTTATTCTGGGTCTGGTTGGCCTTTTTACCTTTGGTGTGCCTAGTCTTATCGGATTAATCGTAAGCACTATCGGCGTTATCATAGCCTTTGTAAAGAAGCAGAAGGGTAAAGTCCTGGGAATCATCGGCATTGTGCTTTCTCTTCTTATGATCGTCGGATGGCTCCTTTTAATCGAAAATGCTGATAAGATCAAGGAAGCTATGAATGCGAATGGTGAAGGCAGGTCGATTGAAGAGTGGCTTTATGATGATTCTTATGAGGGCAAGATAGAGATCATCAGTGAGACTGAGTGGATAGAAAAGAACAGCGGTTCTTGCCTGACCTTCAAAGAAGATGATTACTTCATGTATTTCAATGACTACCGCGTTCAGAATAACTACTATTATTCCGGTACATATGAGATCTTTTTCGGTTATGAGGCGATCAACGTTATTGATGAGAAATACAGCCGGTATGGTTATTCGAGTGATTATATCTGTGACAAGATCGATAATGAGCGCGGTGTGGCCGGCGTTAATGAATTCATGATCCTGGTACTCCATAATGACGGATACTGGGTCGACGATGAGAACATGCATGATCTGAACTGGGATACAGTATACATGGGTTATTACGATAATAACCGCCTTGTCATGGATTTCATATACCTTGAAGACGGTAAGGATTATACTTTTGTTTCCCGCAATGATTTCGATGTGTCAAGCATCGTAATGCCCGATACATATTTCACCGAACAGACAGAACTAAGTGAGTACTATTGGGGCAGTGATCTTGCCGGCGGTGTTGAACTCTACCAGGGTGAATGGACCTACTGCGATGAATCAGATGAGATGGATTATTCTTATCTCGAGAAGATCCAGCAGTACGATCCTGATACTGAAACGAGGATCCAGCTGTCGGTGATCTCCGGTCAGTATGATGATCCCCTGCTTGCGGAAGAGATGTCAGAGGAATTCAAATATTCAATGGAAGAACGCGGTTATGCGGTAAGTGAAGTGGAAAAGACCACTCTGGGCGGTTACACGGCTTATGCCGTTTCAACGCAGTATGAGTCCGGAGAATATTATTCTGCCTGGTATTTTATTGATCCGGATCTCAGAATGCACTATATCACGGTATTGTATTATGACAGTGACATAGCTTCATATGAGATGGTAAGGGATACTTACACATACGGACAGTAAGTGTTTTCTATGACGGAAAGCGAAAAAGCAATTAATTACTTATGCCATGGAGGCACGACATGCTATCTTCTGGATAATGAAGATACAATATTGCTTATCGATACAGGAATGTTTGGAAATCTGAAGGCGCTTGATAATTGGATCGGTGACCGTAAAGTTGATTATGTGTTTCTTACTCACGGACATGTGGATCACGACTGGAATGCGGCTGCTTTTCAAAAGCGGGGTGCAAAGATTATACTTTCCGAAAAAGATAGGGAACTTCCACGTCATTTTATGTCTCAGCCTGTGAAGCCTACAATGCCCAAATACCGCTTCAGGAATCTTACACAGAATATCAACGGTTCAATTTTCCGGACACATAAATACATTCCGGATATTATGATCAGCGATAACAAGGATTTCCTGAAGTCTATTGGGTTTAATGCTGAGATAATAAATCTTCCGGGCCACACTTACGGTTCTGCCGGTATTCTGTCAGATGATGTCCTCTATTGCGGTGATGCTTTTACTGCGATCTGGGGCAAACCGGATATTACTCCTCATGCCGTTGACATTGAGCTGATGAAGGAATCCTTAAGGACAATCCTTGCTATCGATCCTGAATGGCTTGCGTGCGGCCACGGATTGCCATTGAAAATGAAAGAGGCAAAGCCTGTAATAAAGGTTTATCTGGGATTATAGTCGTTATGAATCCTCATTTGATTCCCGTGAAAAGTTTTTCAAGATTAAGGAAGAACGCATCAGGAAATACAGCCGTATTATCGCAGGGATGAAAGGAACCTTATCAGGACTGCTTTCTTGATTCTTTCCAGACTCTCTTGTTCTCATACATGATCTCATCCGCTCTCTTGATGGTGTCATTGAGAGACTTATCTGAATCAGCTGAGAAAACCGCAAGCCCCAGCGCGATATGCAGCTGGTTCCATGGGTCTGCCGCGGAGGCACTGATGGCTTCCTGCTCGTTCGTGAATATATCGACAAGATTATCTCTGTTCTCAAAATCATCATTCATGAGGACAGCTGCGAATTCGTCACCGCCGATACGGAATACGGCACTGCGGCGGAAGGTCGTGCAGATAAAGTGGCATGCATTCTTGATATACTCGTCGCCTTTCTCGTGTCCGTATTTGTCGTTGATCTTTTTGAGATCATTACAGTCGAAGATGCCTACGGCTACGCTGAAAGACTCGCCGCTGCTGATCCTGGACTGTACATTATCAATGTATTCGGTAAAGGCCCCCTTGTTGCGGACGGAGGTGAGGGCATCGTAATTGACTCTGTGGTTGAGGTCTTTAAGCTCCTTTTTACCCTTAATGGTCTTACGCATGAGCTTAACGTTGCGTATAGCCAGGATAAGAAGCAGCAACAGGACTGCAGATACTACGGACATTATTATTCCGAGATTGTCACGTATCAGCTCGCCGAAAGTTACTTTCGAATCTTCTGTGGCATAGAAATTGAGCGCCGAATGCGTAACAGATGTTGGCACGATACTCGTAGCCTTTGTCATTATCGAATAGAGGACCGTGTTTCCGTCCTTTATGGCGAAGCAGTAATCCATGTCCACACCGGTCGATACTGCCGTCAGTTTGAGCTTGTCGCATATCTCTGAGATGTTGTTATAGCGGTAGTTGCTGACAATAACGCAGTCTGCTTTTCCGTCGGCCACTGCCTGAAGACATGTCGGAGTATCTGTAAAATGATCGGAATCCCAGTCGGGGAACTGTTCCTTGAGGAAGAGGTCATAGTTGGGGTTGCCTGCATTTACTGCCACGATGACCTTGTCCTGCTGGAAGAAAGAGTGCTGGTCTGACGCGCGGACAACCGCGAGCATTTCCGTGCTCATCATGGAGTGGCTCATGACTACACCCATCTGTTCACCGTCATAAGTGGTGAGGTTTGCGGGGAACATACAGTCGATCTCGCCGTTCTTGAGGGCCGTCATGGCTTCTTCGGCTGTAGGGAAGGATATTGTCTCGAATTCGAGCTCCGCGTTGTTTATTCCTTTCGAAGCGTAATCGAGATAATCTTTTAATCGCCGGTCAGTTCACCTGTGGAAGGATCACTGGCACAGAACGCAAGGTAGTTATCCTGATAACCCACACGGATCTTGCCGTGATCTGCAAGCCAGGCAAGTTCTGTCGTGCTTAAGTATGTTTCGGCACCTGAATTATCGAGATACTTATCGTAAAGATGTTCGGAATAATAGTTATCCTCTGTCTGGATGGCAAGGAGGGCGGGATCCAGTTCGTTAAGAAGATCGGTTCTTGATTTACTGATGGCAAAATAGAAATCCTAAGAACCGATCGTTGCAACAGGAGTCATGAGGTTTACGTCGCCGTAACTGTCGAGGCTGACAAAGGCATCGAGCTCGCCGTTTAACAGCATCTTGATGGAATCGTTGTCTGAGATGTCCAGTTCGATCAGTTCTGCATCAATACCGCGCTTTTCAGCCCAATCACGGTAAATACCGGTCTGAATACTGTTTTTGGTAACACCGATACGCTTTCCGACCAGTGTGGACAGATCCTCGGCACTGATATCTGTATTGGTTGAATCTTTATAGATATAGTAATTTTCCCGTCCCATCGGGATAGAAGGATAAAGGAACTTTTCGGCACGCTCTTTGGTGTATGAGACGTCACTTAACATGTCGATCTCGCCTCTTTCCAACATCCCGAAAAGATCGGTCCAGGTGCCTTCGACATATTCGTATTCCCAGCCTGTATAGGCGGCTATCTTGCGCTGGTATTCATATCCATAGCCCGAACGCCTCCCGGACTCGTCTATGATGTTAAACGGTGACTCGTACCAGCCGACACGTACGATCTTGGTATTTGAGTCTGCATTTAAAACGGAATGCCCCCAAAATACCATTACAAAGACGGTGCTTAGTATTATTGCTGCTGTTTTTCTTAAGTTGATACTGCGCATATTGAACCTCAAAAATAAATAATACTATTAGTAATTGGTCAAAAACAACGAAATTTGACAAGTTTATCAAATGTTTTCAGGCATGAAACAGATAAGTATGGTTGTTGTTTTCTTTTGCGTAATAACCGGGCATGTGAATAGTGTTTGTAAGTTGTAATATGCACGGACTGCACACCCTGCGGCAGGGGCAGCGTTTCTGCCATATCTTACGCTTCTTCCAAAAATACCCTTTTATTCCTTCCAAAATGTTCAAGGGTTATTGCATAATAATATTATGAGAAGAAGCAAGATCCGATATATCCTGACAGCATCATTCTTAATAACTGCTTTAGTTATTCTGTTGCTGGTATTTGTTGCCAAGTTCCCGGAGTTTTACTGTAAAAGGTGTTTGAACTCAAACATCTCGGATTTTGATAACCTTGTATCTTATGTGAGACAGTATGAACTTACGGGAAAGATTTCTGTTGAGGATGGCGATATCCCGCTGGAAGTTGAAGAGATACTCGTGCGGTTGAATAATAAATATCAGTCAGACAGTGATTACCCCGTATTTACCGGGCTTAGCGCGAAGAATGACGGCAACGGGAACATATACATGTCAGTTCAGGTACGAAAGGATAAGATCCCAAGCGGGGATGGTTATGATTCACCGGACATAAGATGCTACGAGCTGGTTTATGTCGATCCGGATTATGGTGACAGCATTAAGGAAATATCGGCACGTCCGTTTAATGGTAATTGGCGGATCTGGTCGAGCGATATGTGGTCAGGATGAGATAATGGCAAACAGTCTGTTTTTAGAAGGTTTGATCGAAAACGACAGGGGCAAACTGCTGGCTGCTCCTAAGAGTGATCTGCATAATCATTCGACTAAGGGATGCAGTCTGGCTTGGGTTGAAGAGAGGACGGGGCATTCATTTCCGATGCCGCCGGCGAGATTTGACGGGCTTGAAGGAATGCAGAAGTGGTTCACTTCCACTGTCAAACCCTTCTGTACAGGCTGTGAAGGTATTGTCATGCGGTGGGAAGGGGCGTTTGCCGAAGCAGGACGCAACAACATAACCAGGCTTGCAATGAATTTTGGTGCTGAGGAGATCGAACTTGCCGGAGGAATGGCTGATTTCCGGGAGCTGATCGAAGGCTTTCACACGAGATACTGTCCGGATACCGTTTTCGAACCGGAACTGACTTATATCTCAAAATGTGATATCGATGCCGCGGCAGATTCAATGGATGAATATCTTCAGACCGGTTATTTCAAGTCGATCGATGTCTGTGGCGGTGAGAATGTCCGTCCGTTTGAAGATTTTCTTCCTTTATACAGAAAAGCTGAGCGTTACCGTCTGATCAAGAGAATGCATGTAGGCGAGAGCGGAACCGCAGACGATGTCAGAAGAGCGGTCGAGCTGCTGGAACTTGATGAAGTCCACCACGGGATCGGAGCCGCAGGTTCAAAGGATACCATGCGGTTCCTTGCTGATAATCACATACGGCTTAACGTCTGTCCATCCAGCAATGTCATGCTCGGCTATGCCGGAGACTATAAGGATCATCCGATAAGAACCCTGGTGGACAACGGCGTTGAAGTGACGATAAATACCGATGACCTGCTGATCTTCAACAGTTCAATAGAGAATGAATATCTTTTGCTCTACAGGGCAGAAACGTTAACTGCGGAACAGTTGGAAGAGATAAGGCTCAGAGGCCTTAGTCCGGGACCGGGAAAAGATGACAAACATGAAGAATAAATATTCCAGGACTCTGACAGCCTGTTATCTTGCTTTCATTACACAGGCGATAACGGCCAATCTGACACCGCTCCTGTTCTTGAGATTTCATACTGAATTCGGGATATCGCTCGGAAGGATTGCCTTGATCCCGATATTGTTTTTTGTAACGCAGATAACGGTTGATCTTATATGCGCGGGTCTGGTCAGGAGTATCGGATACAGAATGGGTGCGCTCCTGTCAGAGGCACTTGCAGGATTGGGTCTTGTCGGCCTGGCTTTTTTGCCGTTTATACTTCCGGATCCGTTCGCGGGGATAATCATCAGCACGGTTGTTTATGCAGTCGGAAGCGGTCTTATTGAGGTTCTTGCAAGTCCTATAGTTGAGGCATGTCCTTTCGAAAACAAGGCTTCCGTAATGAGCATCCTGCATTCATTTTATTGCTGGGGCTGTGTCGGCGTCATACTGCTCTCGACAGCATTCTTTTATGTGTTCGGTCTTGATCACTGGCGGTGGTTGCCATGCATATGGGCACTGATACCGCTGATCAACATCGTCAATTTTGCTGTGTGTCCGATCGAATCACTTACCGAAGACGGAAAGGAAATGGGGGCTAAACAACTGTTTAAGACACCTTTGTTCTTTTTGGGAATAATCCTCATGGTCTGTGCCGGATCATCAGAGTTAGCCATGGCGCAATGGTTTTCGGCATTTGCCGAGTCTGCGGTCGGTCTGCCGAAAACTACCGGAGATCTTGTGGGTCCCTGTCTGTTTGCCGTCGCAATGGGAATATGCAGGGTTATCTACGGTAAGTTTGGCAGGAAGATGGAACTTACGGCTTTCATGCTCGGTTCCGGTGTCCTTTGTCTGGCTTGTTATCTCGTGGCATCACTTTCGGGATCTCCGGTTGTCTGTCTGATCGGCTGTGTAGTGTGCGGATTCTCGGTTGGTATAATGTGGCCCGGCACGATCAGTATCCTTTCAGATAAGCTTCCGTCTGGCGGTACGGCCATGTTTGCACTTCTTGCGATGGCGGGTGATATCGGAGGTGCGGCAGGACCGGGAATAGTTGGTCTTATCGCGCAGATCAACAACGATGACCTGAAAAAAGGAATGCTGGCCGGTGCGGTCTTTCCGCTTGTACTGATACTGTCTGTTGTCGGGATCAAACTGAAAAGCCGGAGTGACAGGAAGTCATGAGCGCTTTGCTATACTAATCAGTACCCCATACATTCATGCTATAATGCATTTATATCTCTATGGGAATAAGTGGTGTAGTTTATGTGGAGTGCGAGACCTTTTAATTCTGATGAACCGGATCCTTTTGGAAAGAATCCGGTTAAGGGCGGTGAGGGGCGTCTTGTTGCTGATTCTTCCAAGTGCCCGTCCTGCGCATCGAATATTTTCTTTCAGCCTGAGGTGCAGGGAATGGTGTGCCGCAACTGCGGAAACATCTACGATCCGTCAACACTTGAAAATATGGGCTCACTCGGGTACAGCATTGAGCACGATTATACCAGTGACAGTGATGTCTCGGAGGAGGACCGGAAGCGTCATGAGATCGTGTGCAACAGCTGCGGTGCCACAGTGATCGCTGACGAGAACATGATGTCGACGATGTGTGCTTTCTGCGGTTCTCCTGCGCTGATCACAAGAAGGATGACAAGGGAATTCAAGCCGGATTATATCGTGCCTTTCAAGATCGACAGGCAGACGGCTGAGAATAACATGAAGCAATGGCTCAAGACCAGAAAGATGACCCCGAGAGGGTTCAAGACAAAGAGCCGTCTGACCAAGATGATGCCGGTCTATGTGCCTTTCTGGTTACTGGACTGCGCGGTTAATACCGACTTATATGGTACCGGCAAGAAATACACCAGTGATAAAACGCAGGTGTTCTCTGTCAGGGCAAAAGCCAAATACTACATAAAAGGCGTTCCTTTTGACGCTTCGTTGAAGATCGCAAATAAACTGATGGAAGCGATCGAACCATTTGATTACAGCGAGATGGTAAAGTTCGATAACAGATATCTGCAGGGTTTCTATGCAGACAAATATGACCAGCGTCCGACTGAGATAATGGACAGATTCGTTAAGAGGATAGACAGGATCTCGATGGATATGACAGATGCCATCTCCGTAAAATATGACGAGTATGAACCTGAACCCAAGAAGAACTTTACCTGGATGAGTGAACTCAGCATCAGGTATTGTCTGCTTCCCGTATGGTTCATGACAGTTGAGTTTGACGGCAGGAATTATCAGTTTGCGGTTAACGGCCAGACAGGAGAAGCGAGCGGACAGGCACCAACGAGCGGAGCGGTAGACATGTTGGACAGCCTTTTGCGTTTCACGAGAAGCAAGTGGAGATGGCTTCCCGCGCCTGTTGCTGTTATATTGCCGGCCTTGATCTTCCTTATAGCTTTCATGGGCAATACGGGCCTGTTTTTCTACTTTACATTCCTGGCTTTGTGTTTTATTGAGATACTGATCATCGTATTCCTCGTTGCAATGGCTGTGCTTCGAAAAGCTGCAGACAGTATATCGCAAAAGATCCACGAGACTGTTGATGTTGTCAATGATTTCGACAAGGCTCCGGGAATGGATACTTATCTTGATACGACGCACAGGACAAACCTGACGATCGATGATTTCCTCTATCGTTATGAGATGGAACATCAAGATAAGAAGGAAAGAGAAGAAAGGCACATTCGTTTAGACCTGTAAGAGGATAATAGACGGGGAATTAAGGAAAAGAAAAATGGGATTCATCAGCAACATCGCAGGCACTCTGTCAGATTCAATTAATTCAGAACTCAAAGATCAGTATCTTGAATCATTCAGAACTGATTCTTTAGGCCAGGACATGCTTGTTAAGCGTGCGGTCAGGCAGAGTTCTTTCGGCAACAACCAGGGCAGCAGCGATATTATCACGGCAGGATCAAAGGTTCTCGTTCCGGAAGGCACGTATGCTCTTATGATCGACAACGGCAAGATCGTGGACAGTGTTTCGGAGCCTGGTATGTACACCTGGGAAAACTCTTCTTCCGGATCCCTTCTGTCAGGAGGAGTCAGAAGCGTCGCGGAAGATGTTTTCGACCGGTTCAGGTTTGCGGGAGAGATTACCAAGAGTCAGAAGATATACTACGTTAACGGGCTTGAGATAATGAACCAGACCTGTAATGAGTTCCTTCATGTCCCTTATCCCGATCCGGTCTACGGGAATCTGTATCTTAAATTCAGGATAATGTTCTCATTCCGGATCATCGATCCGGTCAGATTTTTCAAGAAAACCGGCAGGAACACAAGCGTATACGATTTCATGGGATCCGCTTCCAGCCCGAAAATGCCTTTCCTGGAAGTGCAGGATCACATGGAAGAAGCACTGAACATCTGCGCTTCCCGCTATAAGATGTCTTTCCCTCAGCTCATCTCAAATAAGAGCAAACTGAAAGACACCGTCAATGAAGCGGTATCGAAGCTGTGGCTCGAACAGCGCGGAATGGTCGTTGAGTCGATCGCGCTGACTGAACTGAGTCTTGATGAGAATTCAAGAAAGCGTGTCGAAGAGTTCGATTCTGCAAAGATATTCGCTGATGATCCGGATGCTCTGAAGGCACTGGTTGCTCTGGGTTTTACGGAAGCTATGAAGTCTGCCGCCTCGAATCCGGGAGGAACCACGGGAGGATTTGCTGGCTTGGGTTTGGCTGATTCACTTTCCGGGAATACACAAATGGACATTCCCGCGGGTGACGGACATAAGATCGAAGGTCTTGTGAACTGTCCATTCTGCGGAACACTACTTTATTTGCAAGCAAAACCGGAATACTGCCCGGCCTGCAATGCGGATATCAGTTCTTATTTTGTATAATGGAAAAAAGATGCAAATGTTAGGGGAGAATCGCCGTGGAATTTGATCAGCTTATCAGCCGCATAAACGAATTGAGCAGAAAATCCAAAACAACGGGACTCAGCGAAGCGGAGAAGGAAGAACAGACTAAACTTCGTAACATGTACCGTGAATTGGTGATCGGCAATCTGTCATCCCAGCTGGACAGCATGAAGATACAGTATCCTGACGGAAGCATAAAAGACGTTAAGAAGTCTCCGTCAAAGTAACCGCAGGTGAATATGGATCCGATAAGATTAAACAAAGAAATAATGGAAGGATCATTCCTAAAGTATATGAATGAGATCTTTATGCACCGGGAAATAATCAGTGCCTGCGTGAAAGAGATCATCATTACGCGTGATACGGTTGAAGAGAACGGCAGGAAAGCTTTTGAAGCAGGTTTTCACGATGTTTACAGCGATACTGATCTGTCATTGAAAGTCCGGCTCCCGAAGGATGGTTCCGTCACGGCTGAAGAATACCTGAAAAGAATTGACAGGTTTGGCGTATCGGAGGATACCGCTCTCGGCTGGATGTTTGTTCCTGTAAACCACGTGTGCAGGGTTGTCTTCAAAAACGGTCTGAGGTACGATCTGTGCTTTGAATTTATATACGAGGGAGATGAACCTGTTGATCTGGGACCATATGACGCGGAAGATGATAATCCTGAATGGCCCGTTGAGAACATTAACCGCTTCTGGTTTATAGAGGTTCAGGCTCTGGGGAAACTCTACCGGAGGGATTATCTGATCAGTTCACATCTGGCGAATATGAATTGCAACGATACACTGGTCATGCAAATGATCATGCGTGATCAGAAATACGCGACAAGCCATCACAGATATGGATATTCTGAAAAGCTGGAATATGTAAGTGATCTGGGCAGGATGCCTTATGGATCAGATGATGCGGCATTTTGCCGTATTGCTGATCACCTCTATGCGGCAGCTTTGGCTTATGACAGATTGGTCAAACATTTCTATCCGGGCTATCAGGGCAGAAGTAGTGAATTTTTCGCTGTTTGGGATGCATATGAAAGGAATTAAATGAGTTATTTCACATATAACGACAAACAGATTTATTACGAGGAAACCGGCGAAGGTACACCTCTTATTCTGTTGCACGGAAACACTTCGTGCGGAAAGATGTTTGAACCGATAGTTCCGGCGCTTTCTGCGGAATACAGGGTTATTGTGCCTGACTTCCTTGGAAACGGCCGTTCTGACCGTGTGGACAAATGGCCTTCGGATCTCTGGTTTGATTTGGCAAAACAGGTTAAAGCGCTCTGTGATCATCTTGGACTGAAGAAGGTGTATCTGATCGGCAGCATAGGACAGTTCTTTCATAAACCGATAGAAGAACTGTCAGTCAGAATGCTCCTTACGGGAAGCCTTGAGGATGATATGTTTCCCAAGGAGCATTGCAGGAAACTGTTTGATGATATATGCGCAAAGACCAATATGGCGGAACAGCATATTTTCGCGCACGGCGGACATCCTGCAATGATGAGCAACATGGATGAGTTTATCGCACTTGGCAAGCGATTCTTTGGGACTTGATAAAGCCGGTTCTGTGAGTCGGATTATTTGAAAGGATAATAAGGATATGAGAGTTTTCATTGTATATTGTCATCCGTCTGAGGATTCTTTCACCAGAAACATGCGTGATGCATTTATAAATGGCGTTACTGATTCCGGTAACGAATACATTATGTCGGATCTTTACAAGATGGGATTTGATCCGGTAATGACCGAACAGGAATACCTGAGGGATGCCAATTACAGAAATACGCCTGAAGTTGCGGCAGACGTTCTGGCAGAGCAGGAAAAGATCAATTCCTCTGATGCGATAGCCTTTATCTATCCTGTATTCTGGACCGAGGCTCCCGCAAGACTGGTAGGCTGGTTTGACAGGGTGTGGTCTTACGGATTTGCATATGGCGATAAGACCATGAAGGTCTTAGACAAAGCTGTAATTCTCTGTTCTGCGGGCAATCCGCTCGAAAGGCTTGAAGAGTTCGGGCTTCTGGACAGCATGAAGAGGGTTATGCTGGGCGACAGATTGTTCGGGCGGGCAAAAGAAGCGGAATTTATCGTTTTTGACGGAACTTCCAGGGAGAAGGAACAGCGTGAGAAGAATTGGGATATGAACCTTCAAAAAGCCTATGAAGAGGGATTGAACCTCTTTGGTCAGAAGGATTAACCCCGGGTCTCCGGAACTGCATATTTAAGGAAAAACTTTTAGCTGATAGAATAAACATGACAGACTGTTGTCGTGTTTATTTTGTTATGATCGGAACGGAGCGTGAGCAGGATGAAGATAGACAGGCTTATCGGCATATTGTCGGTTTTGCTTCAGGAAGAGATGGTAACCGCCCCCGAGCTTGCCGAACGGTTTGAGGTATCGAGGAGGACCATCAACCGCGATATAGACGATCTGCTGTATGCAGGTATTCCCATACGTACAACACAGGGTGTTGGCGGAGGTATCAGCATCGCAGACGGATATAAGATGGACAGGGCGCTTCTTACCTCAAAGGATATGCAGATGATCCTTGCCGGTCTAAGGAGTCTGGACAGCATCAGCGGAAGCGGTTATTACGGTCAGCTGATGGAGAAACTTCAGGCAGGATCATCCGGCTATGTCAGCAGCAGGGATTCTATCCTGATCGATCTGTCTTCTTGGTATAAGGAATCTCTTGCTCCGAAGATAGAGACAATACAGGATGCTGTTGAAAACAGGCACCTGATCACGTTTACGTATTACGGACCGAAAGGGGAAAGCATAAGAAAGTTAGAACCTTATTATGTGGTGTTCAAATGGTCGAGCTGGTATGTCTGGGGCTGGTGCCTTTACAGGAAGGATTTCAGGCTTTTCAAGCTCAACCGTATGGACAGATTAAAGGAAACCGAGACCACGTTCACTGCCAGATCCGTTCCCGCACCGGATCTTTCAACGGAGAGAGTATTCCCGGGAGGGATAAAGACTAAAGTTCTTTTCGATCCTGACGTGAAATGGAGACTGATAGAGGAATTTGGACCGGCCTGCTTCAAAGAGACCAAGGACGGAAGGTTGCTTTTCGAGAGGGATTACACTGACGCGGATAATCTGATCTCTTGGATACTGACCTTCGGAGATAAGGCAGAGATCCTCGAACCTGAAGATGTCAGGGAGAGGTTCATAAACACAGTTGAAAACATGCGAAAAAGATATAAAGGAGACAAATAGATGGAAAATGCAAATGATCTTATCAGCTGCTGCGGAACTGATTGCAGCAAGTGTTACTGCTATGGCGATATGTGCAAGGGATGCAACGCTCTGTGCGGGAAGGTGTTCCATGCGCCTGAAGGGAAGGCCTGTCCGATATACGGGTGCTGCAGAAATGATAAGGGCTATAAATCCTGTGGAGAATGCGGTGAGCTGCCCTGCGCACTGATCCTTGGTACAAGAGATCCGAGCCTGTCTGAAGAAGAGTTCATGAAGACGGTTGACGAGAGAGTTAAGAGGCTTAGAGGCTGACACATGGCTTTTGACTTCAAGAAAGAATACAAAGAGTTCTATCTTCCGAAGAATAAGCCGGAGATCGTGGCGGTTCCCAAAGCAAACTATATCGCTGTCAGAGGTAAAGGCGATCCGAACGAGGAGGGCGGATCTTATCAGCAGGCGGTCGGAGTCTTGTATGCTGTTGCGTACACTCTGAAGATGAGCTATAAGACTGACTACAGGATTGCCGGATTCTATGAGTATGTAGTTCCGCCGCTGGAAGGTTTCTGGTGGCAGGACGGCATCGACGGGGTGAACTATTCGGATAAATCTGCATTTAACTGGATATCTGTTATCAGATTGCCGGATTTTGTGAGCATGAAAGATTTTGATTGGGCAGTTAAGACTGCCGGTGTTAAGAAGAAAACGGATTGCTCTGCGGCGGAATTCATTACAGTCGAAGAGGGACTATGCGTTCAGATAATGCACACCGGATCTTATGATGATGAGCCGGCTTCAGTAGCTCTTATGGATGAATATCTGGAGCAAAACGGTTATGTTAATGATCTTAATCATGAAAGACTGCATCATGAGATATATTTATCCGATCCTCGGAAATGCTCTCCTGACAAAATGAAAACCGTTATCAGGCATCCGGTAAGGCAGATAAAGCAGTGATCATTCAGCAAACGGATCTTGCATATCTGACAAGTTCCTTGTCCTTGTCGCTGTATACACCGTCTCTTTTTGTCCAGGATTCAATTTGTTCAACAAAATCCCATTTTATTCCCGGTCTGTCCCAGACGGTCTCGGCACCGTGATCGACTGCGAACTTTGCTGCTTCGATGATCTCATCCGTTGTCTCGCCTTCGGTGAACCATGGCTCGAAATCATCATTGTAACTGTAGATGAAATTCCAATAAGTTTCATCTGCGAAGGATTCCATTGAGTAATTCATTACAAGATGCTCGAAAACCGTCTCCTCATCAAATCTCGCGCCGTGATCGTATGCGATCTCCATTACATCGACGCTGCAGCTCCTGACACCGAATTCCAGAAGGGTGACGTGATTGATATCCTGGAAATATATGAGTTCCGGATGCTTGTCGAGGAGCGTGTTAAGCCCGTCCATATCTTTCTCTCGAAGAAGGTCATACATTTGGTTAACGTGGCTCATATTGACGGTGACCGTATTGCCGTCATAAGTCTCGAATTTCCTGAAATGATTATTAAACACATTTACGAGTACGAATATCACCGTTATTACCGCGGGTATCGCTGACAGGACCAGAAGAATGATGGCGGGTACCTTTTTCTTCTTGATCAAAAGGATGATGCCGACGATAAATTCCGAAAAAGCGATTGCATATATAATAAGTGCGATAATGATGAATATCGCTCCGATAACCATTCCTGCAAATGCCATAAATAATCTCCTGTCCCTTTTTATCCGTGACAATTATACTACTAAATGCATTTGTTATTTATCCGGCTGTGTATTGTGCCGGGAATGCTCTTTGTGGAATTTTCGTGCGGCGTTATGTATGATAAATGGAGATTTATTCTAGCTTAACCAGAATAATATGCGGATCGGATCACGATCTGCTTGCCGGAGGAAAACGATGCCAAGAACTAAGAGCGGTTCTTATAATACAAAACAGTCGTGCGAGATCCTTAATTATCTTAAAGACAATGCAGGATCCCATTTCACCAGTCAGGAGATATCCGATCATTTCAGGGCACAGGGCATAAATATCGGTCAGGCCACGATATACAGGCGCCTTGACCGCCTAACCAATGACGGGCTGGTCAATAAATACATTATCGATGAGAAATCGCCCGCATGTTATGAATATGTCGGCACGGAGCACTGCAGTCATGAGAGCTGCTATCACATGAAATGCGAGAAGTGCGGAAAACTCATACATCTGAGCTGTGAGGAGATAGACGGCCTGTTCAGGCATGTGTCGGAAGAGCACGGATTCCTGCTCGATCCGAAGCGTACCGTGTTTTACGGGATTTGCGGTGACTGCAACAAAAAGGAATCTTAAGTATCCTTAAGGATAAACTCCCTGATATAATGACTCAGAGCATGTTGGCGCGTTTCGTCGATTCGTCTCTTCTGCGCTTGATTATGCGTGCGCGGAAGATTAGAAGAATTATTACGAGCAGCAGGATGAGCCCTGACAATACCGCAAAAGTTACGAGGATGCTCCTGACACTCGTGAGATTGGTGATCTTCTCAGGGTTGACTTCCACGACACCGGCCTTCTTCTGGATGTCTATGACCATGGTACCTATAAGATAAGTCTTGTCCGAGTAGGCTTTGCACAGCGGTATCTCAAGAGTCTGCTGGTCAGCCTGCGTATCTATGACGGCTTCGGAAAGATCGAGCCTGTTGGTGCTTCCGAGCTGAGCTCTCGAAGATGTTGTGGTTATGTAGTGGTCAAGAACGACTCTCTGGTCGGAGATATAGAGGTTGGTGTCTGACAGAAGATCAGTAATCTGGGCTTTGGCCTCTTCGATCATGGGTGTGAATTCGGCGTCCGTGATCTCGACTGTCGTAAAATACGAGAATCCGTATTCGAAAAGCTTTATAAGATCATAATACCTGATGTCAGGATCTGCGGCGTTGAAGACGCAGCCGACGAGTGTCCTGTTGTTTTTCTTGGCGGCGGCACAGAGAGTGTAACCTGCGCTGTTGGTAAAACCGGTCTTGCCTCCGACATAATATTCATATCCGTAATCGGTAGTGCTTACGAACTTGTTTCCGTTCGCAAGCTCCCTCTCGCTGCTGTATTTGTTGGTGGCATCGATCGTATAGCTAAGTGTCTTGGCTATCTCCGTGTAATTGGTGTTTGTGACTGCCTCATTGAGGATAAGCGCCATGTCGTATGGCGTTGTTACATTGTCCGGATTGGAGATGCCGAAAGCGGAAGAAAAGTGGGTGTTAGTGCATCCGATCTCGGAAGCCTTGGCGTTCATCAGATCGCAGAATGCAGATTCGGTTCCTGCCATATGCATTCCGAGGACAAGGCTCGCGTCATTGGCGGATTTTATTACAGAAGCGTAGACCAGATCACGGACACTGATGACCTCGCCTTCCTGAAGGCCGAGCTTAACATAATCCTCTGTGATGGCATCAACTGCTTCAGCCATGTCTTCTGTTATGGTAACCATCTCGCTCTGATCGAGACGTTCAAGTGCCAGGAGGACCGTCATGACCTTGGTCATGGATGCAGGTTCTTTCTGTACATCATAATCACTGCCAAGGAGAATGGCTCCGCTGTTCGCGTCATATAATATGAAGGATGCGGCCGAGACCTCGGGAGCTCCTTCGTGGGGTTCGTTAAGAAGATCGGTCTTGCGCTCTGCGGCGGTAACGATGCCGTCATTCGGATCGTCTCCGAAGTCACCGGCCAGAACAGGCGCCGCGGTAACTGTCAAAAGCGACGTGAACGCAAGTAAAAAAGCCAATAAGCCGGCTGCTGTCTTTTTGCCGATCGATATCATAAAATCTCCCTCATCCAAGAATTAACCCATTTATTTTAAAGCTTTTCGTAAAAAAAACAAATAATGGTACATGCCGTATATTTTGTGATAAAAATATAGCCTGTTTTACTGTATAATTAGCAAGGTTATCAGAAGGGGCTGTAAATGGCGATCATAAAGGCAACAGACAAAGACAAACTTGACTTTGATTCTTCGATATCCGAGCTCGGCGAGTACTTTTCCTCGCTGGGAGCCCGGAAAGGAAGAACTTTAACATATAATGTCCTGACATACGGATGTCAGCTCAATGAATCCGATTCAGAGAAATTATCAGGCATGCTCTCGTCAATGGGACTTAAGGAGTCTTCCGGCGGAGAGCTTGACGATGCGGATGTCATCGTTTTCAACACCTGTTCGATCAGGGAGAATGCCGACAGGCATCTTTTCGGCAATCTCGGCGTATTCAAGAACCTGAAGAAAAGGGACAGGGATGTGATCATTGCCATCTGCGGCTGCATGATGAAAGTCCCCGAGAACGTTGCAAGGATCAAAAAATCCTATCCGTATGTTGACCTGGTCTTTGATCCGCAGCAGCTTCACAGATTCCCGGTCCTTTTACGGGATTCCATAAGAGATAAGAAACAGCTGGTCAATATCTCCGCCGATGACTATATCGCGGAGGACAGTTACTTCCCGATCGACAGGAAAAGGAAGTTCAGGGCACTGGTACCCATCATGTACGGCTGCAACAACTTCTGTTCCTACTGTATCGTTCCGTATGCCAGAGGCAGGGAGAGATCAAGATCTTTTGATGAGATCGTAAGTGAACTGTCGGAACTTGCATCGAAAGGGTATAAGGAAGTCATGCTCCTCGGGCAGAACGTTAATTCCTATAAGGGAGAAGACGGCAGGACATTTGCGGATATCCTGCGTGCCGCTTCTGATTTTACGGAGTTCTCAAGAGTAAGGTTCATGTCGTCACACCCGAAGGATCTGTCTGATGAAGTCATCGATATCATGGCAACGAGGCCGAATGTCGAGAAGCACCTCCATCTTGCGATGCAGTCAGGTTCTGACAAAGTGCTTAAAGACATGAACCGTCCTTATACGATCGCAAGGTTCCTTGAGATAGCTGAACAGTTCAGGATAAAGGTTGCGGGCGGATCACTGACAACTGATATAATCGTCGGCTTCCCCGGCGAGACCGAGGAGGACTTTGCGGAGACCCTGAAAGCCGTAGAGGCTGCCGCATTCGATGCAGCGTTTACCTTCCAGTACTCTGCCAGACCCGGTACGAAGGCTGCCGCATTCCCGGATCAGATACCTCAGGATGTCGTTACCGAGCGCTTCGGAAGACTCACGGAATATACAAACCGCTATGCCGAGGAGTCCAATAAGAGACTTGTCGGAAAAACCTTTGAAGTGCTCATCGAGGGCATCAGCAAGGCCGGTGACATGACCTTCAGCGGCAGGACGATAACCAACCATCTTGTAAACTTCACGATACCTGAAGATCTAGGAATAGATATCGGGGAAGATATGCTCGAGGGCAGGCTCTGCGAGGTCAGGATAGACCGCGCGAGACCATATTCCGTTGACGGGGAACTTGTCAGCCTGAAGGGAGAATAAGCGTGACCGATAACGGTTTTGATGAGAATAACGTTAAAGCTGCGGGCCAGTTCCCGATGAGACTGTCGGATCTGAAACCCGGTGAACTCTCTCCGATGATGCAGCACTATGCCGAGATGAAGGCAAAGTGCGAGGATTCATTCCTGTTATACAGGCTCGGCGATTTCTATGAGATGTTTTTCGACGATGCCGTAAAGGCAGCAAAGATACTTGAGCTGGCTCTTACCAGAAGAGACTGCGGGTCGGGTTACAGGGCGCCGATGTGCGGCATCCCTTTCCACGCATATTCAACATATGCAAACAGGCTTGTCCAGGCAGGATACAAAGTTGCGATCTGCGAACAGCTTGAAGATCCGTCAGTAGCCACAGGTCTTGTAAAGCGCGGAATCATAAAGATCCTGACACCCGGTACCATAACCGAATCGGGCGGCCTTGAAGACAGGAAGAACAACTTCCTTATGAGTATCTATTGCGTGGGAACGCAGTTCGGCGTGGCCTGTGCCGATATCTCTACGGGCGACTTCGAGGCAACCCAGCTCACTCTGACGGATAACGGAGAGCATCTCATTAATCTCATCGGTAAATATTCTCCTTCGGAGATCATCTACAATTCCAATTTCGAGGGAACCCACGAGATATCTGCGATCAGGAGTGGTACCGACATTGCCCTGACAAGAAGGAATGACAGGGATTTCTCGGAGACACTGTTCAGGAACAGCGGTGCCGCAGTACAGGACGGGAAGCTGTTCAGCAATCCTGAGATGATGTTCTGTGCATGTTCCGCGCTCATTCTTTATGCGGAGGAGACACAGACTGATAAAGTCACTTATCTTGATGTTGTCAGATGCTACAAGATCTCCGATACCATGGAACTCGACATCGCCACACGCACGGGTCTCGAGCTTACTTCCACCATAAGGACAAAGCAGAAGAGAGGATCTCTGCTCTGGGCAATCGACAGGACCAAGACATCCATGGGCGCAAGACTTCTCCGCAAATGGGTGGAGGAGCCGCTGATCTCCGTAAAAGCCATAGGAAGAAGACTTGATGCCGTCGAAGAGGCAAAAGAACGGTATATGGCACGTCAGCAGATAATCGAAGGCCTTTCCGGTCTATACGACATAGAAAGACTGGCAGGAAAGGTATCGCTCGGAACCTGTAATGCGAGGGATCTCCTGTCTCTGCGCAACTCGCTCCGTAAGATACCGTTCGTAAGAGAGGGCCTGGAGGAATTCTCCAAAGGCATGTTCAAAGAGATCAAGGTTTCAATGGATCCTCTTACGGATATATGTGAGCTTCTCGAAAAATCAATCAATGAAGATGCTCCAGTAACGGTAAAAGACGGAGACATTATAAAGCGCGGATATTCCGCCGAATGCGATGAGCTCTATGACCTTGCAAAGAACGCCAAGGAATACATACTGCAGCTCGAGAACAACGAGCGTGAGAGAACCGGAATAAAGACTCTCAAGATCGGTTACAACAAGGTATTCGGTTATTTTATCGATATCCCGAGAAGCCAGTCCGACAAGGTCCCTGAAGAATATGTAAGAAAGCAGACCCTCGTTAATAATGAGAGGTACATTACACCTCAGATCAAAGAGCTTGAGGATAAGATAGTAAGTGCTTCGTCAAGGCGTGTCGCGCTTGAATATGAGCTGTTCACGGAGGTCAGGGAGAAAGTGTCTGCCGTGTCGCAGAAGCTTTTCGATACCGCCAGAGCTATAGCACAGACCGACGTTATTACTTCGCTGGCCGAGCTTGCCGAAGTCGAGAACTACACCAAGCCGTTGATCGATGATTCCGAGACCATAGATATCAGGGGAGGAAGGCATCCTGTCGTGGAGCAGATGATGAGGTCTTCGCATGAGACGTTCGTGCCCAATGACATCTCAATGGATGATGACAAGAGACTCATGGTGCTGACCGGTCCCAACATGGCAGGTAAATCAACATTCATGAGACAGACTGCGCTTATCGTGCTGATGGCTCAGATCGGTTCTTTTGTTCCCGCAACAAGTGCAAGGATAGGACTTGTCGATCATATCTTCACAAGGATCGGTGCATCCGACGACATCTCGACAGGTCAGTCCACGTTCATGGTCGAGATGAAGGAGGTCTCATACATCCTTAAGAACGCGACCAGAAAGAGCCTGCTCCTTCTTGACGAAGTCGGAAGAGGCACGAGTACTTATGACGGCCTTTCCATCGCGTGGGCCGTCATCGAATACATAATTGACCCGAACATACTGTACAGCCGTACGATCTTTGCAACCCATTATCATGAACTTAATCAGCTTGAGCGTCTGTGCCGCGGAGTATATAACAACCATGTGGAAGTCAAAGAGGAAGGCGACAGCGTGACTTTCCTTCATAAGATCTCTGACGGCGGAACATCCGACAGCTACGGTATTGAAGTCGCAAGACTGGCCGGACTGCCTTCAGATGTCCTTAAAAGGTCAAAATCTATCCTCTCCGAACTTGAGAGGATAGGTAAGTTCAAGGTCAAGGGAAACCGCGAGGCTTTGGGCAGTGACGAGGAGCTTTCAACGGAAGTGATGCCCGGTCAGGAGTCGTTTTTCAACCCGGACAACGTTGTTTACCGTAAGGAAGACAGGATCCGCCAGACTTTAAGAGAACTCGATCCGACGAGACTGACGCCGATCGAAGCAATGAACATACTCTACGAATTGAAGCAGAAATGCTCGGAGGAAGACGTTGGGCAGGATTAACATCTTAGATACAAAGACCGCCAATGCCATCAAAGCTGGTGAGGTTATTGAACGTCCCGTTTCCGTTGTCAAAGAGCTTGTCGACAACGCCATGGACAGCGGTGCGACCAGGATTACGGTGGAATTTGCCGGCGGCGGAATATCGCTCATCCGTGTTACTGACAACGGGTGCGGCATGGACAGGGAAGACGCGGAGAAGGCTTTTCTCATTCATGCGACATCCAAACTTCATTCGATCGAAGAGATATATTCCCTTTCAACAATGGGATTCAGGGGAGAGGCACTAGCTTCCATCGCCGCATGTTCCGATGTCACTATGACGACCGGAATGAATGACGGCAGTGCAGGAACAAAAGTCATTTATGAAGACGGCTCTCTGAAAGGCGTTGAGGACTGTCCGTCATGTGCCGGAACAACGGTTGAAGTAAGGAATCTCTTCAAGAACCTTCCTGCCAGATATAAGTTCCTGAAGAAAGACTCAACTGAAGGAATGTATATTACCGGACTTATCGAGAAGCTAGCCGTTATCGCTCCCGAGATCTCCATCAAACTGATCAAGGACGGCTCTGCGCTGTTTACCACACCAGGTAACGGTTCTGCGTTGGATGCCGTATATGCCGTATACGGTAAGGAGACGGCCAAAGCACTCGTACCCGTAAGCTTCAAATACGAAGGCGGAAGGATAGAGGGATTTACCGGACTTACTTCGTTTGTAAGAGGCAACCGCGGACTTCAGGTCGTATTCGTAAACGGGCGTCTGATCCACAGCAAGACCGTGTCCGCTGCCATTGACGAGGCATACAAGAACGCTGTCATGAAGAATAAGTTCCCGATCTGTTTCCTCATGATCTATTGCGAACCGGGAACAGTTGACGTTAATGTCCATCCGCAGAAAAGCGAAGTGAAGTTCAGCAATGACGGTGATATATTCAGACTTGTCTATCACGGTATAAAGGATGCGCTGAACAACAGCGGTGAAGCAGGCGCGCTCTTCAGCGGAATAGCTTCGAAAGATGAAGATGCCGGTACGGGCACTCAGCTGAGATATGACTTCTCATCTTCCTCATCCGCGAAAGCATCGGCAAAGACTTCATCCGCACCTTCAGCATCGCATAAACTCGGCCAGCAGGGTGATCCTGCGGCTGCCAATAAACTTCTGCAGATATTATCCGGATTCAAGCCTGATCTTGATGCACTTAAGGAGACTTCCGGAGAGGCTTCTGTGGAGAACATTGGTGAGCCTTCCGGAGATGCTTTTGCAGAGTTTTCAGCAGAGTCCCGGGGAGAGTCTGAAAATAATACATCACCCGTTTTTCCTGAAAGCATTTCCGTGAATAATGCTGAAGCAAACAGTACGGAAAAGGCTCCTGCGATAATCGAAGACATTCAGGAAAACAGGACCATTACTGACATAGACAGGCTTGCCGCAGCGGATTTTGTCGGGATAATCTTCTCGACTTATATCATCCTTCAGAATGAGGATGTCTGCTTTATCGTCGATCAGCATGCTGCTCACGAGAGAGTTCTGTATGAAGAATTCATGGTAAAGAAAAAGCCGGGCGGAACTCCTGTTGTTGAACAGGTGCTGACACCGCAGATCCTTACGCTCTCATGGGAAGATTACAGCTTTGTAGAAGATAATATGGACCGCTTTAGTGAGAACGGCTTTGAACTGGAATTGCTCGGCGACAGACAGATTGCAGTAAGGACGGTGCCGCTCGGCAAAGCCGGTAAACAGTCCGATGTTTTCAGTCAGATACTTGCAGATCTTAAGCGTGAGGTTCCGTCCAAGTCTGAGATATGGTACCAGCTTATACAGACGACTGCCTGCAAAGCAGCTATCAGGGCTGGTGACAGGATTACACAGCAGGAAGCGATGAAGCTGATAGAATCTCTCTCGAAGCTTGAGGATCCGTATCATTGCGCGCACGGAAGACCTACGTTCTTTACGGTCTCAAAGAAAGATTACGAGAAGAATTTTAAGAGAATCGTCTGATGGATAGATCTTTCCCTGTTTTCGAGAAATACTCATATATACCTGTAATCGCAGGACCTACCGCAAGCGGCAAGAGTGCGCTTGCCCTGGAGATATGCAGGCTGGCAGACGGGGAACTTGTCTGTGCCGATTCAATGCAGATATACAGAGGTCTTGATGTCGGAACGGCTAAGGACAGCAAAGAGGAGATCGGTGATATTCCTCATTACATGACGGACATCGTCGATCCCGGAACTGATTTCTCCGTTTGCGATTATGTTAATGCAGCTCTTCCTGTCATCAGGGATATCCTTGAACGAGGCAGGCTTCCTGTAGTCTGCGGCGGAACAGGACAATACATTTCCGCATTGCTTTACGGTCTTGATTACGGAACAGGTGATGAGGAGGCCGAACTGCTTGCCACAAAAGAACTTGAAGCGGAACTTGCTGAAAAGGGAATAGACGTTTTATATGAGCGCCTGGTCCGTGAGGATCCCGAAGCCGCAGTTCTTATTCATCCCAATAATACCAGACGCGTAATAAGAGCTTTGGCTGTCCCCAAGGCATTGGGCATAACTTTCAGCGAGAAGAACAGGCGGTCTAAAGAGAAAGGCCCCGAATTTCCGTTCAAAGTCTTCATGATCGACTGGAACAGGGAAGAACTGTATGAACGTATCAACCGTAGAGTTGATGTCATGATAGAGAACGGTCTTGTTGAAGAAGCGAAGATGCTGAAAGATTCCGGTGTTGACAGATCGTCCACATGCTGGCAGGCCATTGGCTACAAGGAAATGCTCAAATACCTTGAAGGCAGTGAATCCCTTGAAGAGGCTGCGGACAGGATAAAGATAGGCACAAGACATTACGCCAAAAGGCAGTTAACCTGGTTCAGGGGAATGGGTGAAGACGTTATCCGCATTAACCCTGACGTGCCTGAAGTTAATGCCGGGCTGGTTCTTGAAGCGTGCAGATAATTTTCATTTTTTCACGAAAAAACAGAGGCTGTCTCGTCATTTAAAGACAACCTCATGAAGATTAAAAATATTTTATTTGGTCAATAAAATTTCAAGACTAGTCTCAATAATCGTTAAAAAACACAATTTTACTTGAAAATCTCCGCACAGCACCGATAATTAGATTAAAAACTAAAGGCGCCTGAAGGAAGGAGGTAGTTAATCAATTGAATAACGATGTAAGCCGACTACCTTGCCCAGGATCCTGCAGCCTTCCTTGTTGAACGGGATAGGTGAATAGGCATCATTCTCAGGGAAGAGATACGGTATTCCGTTCTTTTTGCCAAAGCGCTTAACGGTAGCTTCATCATCAATCAGAGCCGCGATAATATCACCTTCATCACAGGTGTTCTGTTTGCGCACTATGATAAGATCTCCGTCAAGGATATGTGCGTTGATCATGCTGTTGCCGCTGACCTTAAGGATGAAGGCTTCGGAATCTCCTATCACTGATCTGTTGACAAGGAATGAATCACTGTAATCTTCATGGGCAAGTATGGGAACACCGGCAGTTATCTTACCTATCACTGGAACTTCACGGTAGCTGCCGAGTTCGGTAACGGTTGAAGAAACTGATGATTCCATTACGGATTCATTGGAGTCCTGCCTGATCACGATCGCTCTTCTAAGTCCGGGTCTGTATTCGATCCTGCCTTGGTTATCAAGCTGCTTAAGATAAGTATGTACGGAGGATGTGGATTTGAGACCAACTCCGGCGCAGATATCGCGCACAGAAGGTGAGATCTGATTCTTGTTGATGTAATTGCAGATGTAATTATAGACGCGTTCAATCGTTTTCCTGTCGCCTGACATCTTTAACTTCCTCCAAACATATTTTCTATAATATTACCATTCTTTTTCGCGGTGTCAAACAATTGTTCACACCTGCGGAATGCTTTCCAGAAAGGAGTTGACATCTATGAAGAAAACAAAAATAGAAAAAACCGTTAGCAATATTGATGATGCAATAGAAAATGTTGCTTCTTTTGAGGAAGCCAAAGCCATTATCAATACGAGATTAAACCATCTGTGTGCTGATCTTACTGACTGTTCCGATATGGAAGACAAGTATTTTAAAGAGATATGTAAAGCTTATGATGACAAAAAGATGAGCTTCATGGATCTTTATGCTGGATTCTATGCGCCGTGCAAAGTATCCGATCCTTTGTTCCTGCCAAAGGGACAGGGGGATATGAATGACGTCATGATCAACTTCTCCGAAGGCTTCAACGAATTCATAGCCTCTATGGAGGAACAGTATGTAACTTGCCTCATCAGAAGAAGGCGCGCTACGATACTGCTTAGCAAGATGCTCTCCATACAGCTGCCTTATTCAAGATTAATGTATCTTTACTATTATAAGAAACAGGATGTGAGTGAGATAAGCGAGAGCCTTTATATCAGCAGGGCGACTTTCTACAGACTGAAGTCCGTTGCGATCAATACGCTTACCGGTCTTTATTTCCCGCCGAGGGATACCGGTACTGACGGACACGGCGGGAAGGCGGGATAATGCCACTTTTTGCTTTAGGGAATCAATGCTATAATCGCACCTGAAGGAGATAATATGGCATACGATCAGGAAGACAGAAGTCAGGAGAATATCCGGCCGGGCAGCATTAAGGGCAATGCATTGCTTGATTTTTTAGGTTGCTCATACCGCGCCACCGTAAGACTTATAAAAGGTCTTCCTTCAAGAACCGTCAATTCCGTTAAGCGCAAGATAAAAGAGTACCGTAACAGACCTAAAAGAACTGATATCAGCCGTGTATATGTTGTGGTGGGATATACGACCAAAAAACGTGTTGACGAGAAGTTCAATGCCGAACGCCGGATGATGATCCTCAGAAGAGGACTTCTCCTGCTGATCTTCCTTATGATACTCGTTATTGCCTTTGACAGATTTACCGGTCTCATCAATTACGGTGAGATGGCTCAGATCTTCGGAATAGAGTCCTGGGATGAGGTTGTGGAGAACGATCCTTTCGCTGACAAAACGGACGAAACATCCGAGAGTGCTTACATAACACTCGCTGATATAGTTGAATCACATTAACGGTTTTCGGCATAACTCAAATAAAAACATGCAAAATGAAAGTTTGTAATTACGAACTTTCATTTTTTAATTGCCTATTGAAATTGGAAAAATGTTGTAATACTATACATAACGATTGGTTTGAACTGGGTTGTTTTACCTAAGCTTTCAGTCTACAAAATGAATTTTTAGCCACGCGGACTTGCAAAATTGGTTCCGGGCAGAAGAAAGGTGGAAATCTTATGGATTACAAGATTGAGAATGAGTATCTTAACGATCTCATGCAGAAGGTTATGGCAAGGAATGCTAACGAGCCTGAATTTCACCAGGCAGTATATGAATTCCTTAACTCTATCGCACCGGCACTTCCGGTACATCCTGAGCTTATCGAGAAGCAGGTCCTTGAGAGAATCGTAGAGCCTGAGCGTCAGATCATCTTCAGAGTTGCCTGGATCGATGATAACGGCAGAATTCAGGTTAACCGCGGTTACAGAATTCAGTTCAACAGCGCTATCGGACCTTACAAGGGCGGTTTGAGACTCCATCCCTCTGTTAACCTCAGCATCCTTAAGTTCCTCGGCTTCGAGCAGATATTCAAGAACTCCCTCACAGGTCTCCCTATGGGCGGCGCAAAGGGTGGTTCCGACTTCGATCCTAAGGGTAAGTCTGACAACGAAGTAATGGCTTTCTGCCAGAGCTTCATGCGTGAGCTTTACAGACATATCGGACCT
>JAFWLP010000006.1 GCA_017511005.1 Clostridiales bacterium | reverse complement strand
GACTGCACGTCACAGAAGCGCATGGAAACTTAACATGCCGGGTCTCGTTGAATGTCCCCAGTGTCATGCTAAGATGCTTCGCCGCACGGTCTGCAAGAACTGCGGTTACCTGGATGGAAAACAGGTTATCAAAGTCGGCGAAGATATCTGAGATAATTAACGAAGAATTAATTAACGAGGCAGTGTTATCAGATTGTGGCACTGCCTCTTTTTTTGCAAAGGAAGGATAAACGGCATGAGCAAACCGGTCGTGGCAATAGTGGGAAGACCTAATGTAGGCAAATCCTCGCTGTTCAACACTATTTATGGAGAGCGCATCTCCATTGTTCATGATACCCCGGGTGTGACCCGTGACCGCATCTATGCCGAGACTTCCTGGTGCGGACGGGATTTCATAATGATAGATACGGGCGGAATCGAGCCCGATACCGGAGATGACGTAATACTGCAGCAGATGCGTGTCCAGGCGGAGATCGCGATCGAGACTGCCGACGTCATCCTTTTTATGTGTGATCTCAAGAGCGGACTTACGGCTGCGGATGAAGAGATCGCCGTAATGCTCCGCAAAGCTGCCCGTCCGGTCGTCGTCTGCGTCAATAAATCTGACTACGTCGGTGATCCCCCGCCGGAATTCTATGAGTTCTACAATCTGGGCCTCGAGGATGTCTGCGCTATTTCCGCAGCCCACAAGCTCGGCCTGGGCGAGATGCTCGACATGGTCGTATCAAAATTCCCTCCGGCAGATGAGACTGAAGGCAAGGATGAGACCATCAGAGTCGCGATAATCGGCAGACCCAATGCCGGCAAATCCTCCCTGTCCAACAGGCTCGCAGGTGCTGAGAGGAGCATTGTTTCCGACATCGCAGGCACCACGCGCGATACCATCGACTCACTGATCGAGAATGAATACGGTTCATTTACCATCGTGGACACTGCCGGTATGCGCAAGAAGGGAAAGATCGAAGACGTGATCGAGCGTTATTCGATGGTAAGGGCCCTTGCGGCCGTAGACAGGGCTGATGTCTGCGTTATCCTGATCGATGCCGAAGCAGGCGTAACGGAGCAGGACGCGAGGATCGCAGGTCTTGCCCACGACAACGGCAAGGCGTCCGTTATCGTTATCAACAAGTGGGATCTTATCGAAAAGCAGACGGGAACACTTGAGACCATGGAAAAGATCGTTAAAGACCGTCTTCTTTTCATGGATTATGCTCCCGTATTATTCATTTCCGCCAAGACCGGTCAGCGTGTAGACAAGATCTATTCACTGATCAAAACAGTTTATGAGAATTCCAGAAAACGCCTTACTACAAGCGTTCTTAACAAGATGATCTCGGAAGCCGTAACACAGGTTCCGACACCGCAGGACAAGGGCAGGCATCTGCGTATCTACTACGGCACACAGGTATCCGTTCAGCCGCCCACGTTCGCGCTTTTCGTTAACGACAAGGAATTGTCGCATTTTTCCTATGAGCGTTATCTCGAAAACCAGATCAGAAGGAACTTCGGTTTCGAGGGTGTTCCCATCCGTCTCCTTTTGCGTAATAAGAATGGCGGAGAAGACTGATATTTTGTGAAATATCACAGTGACAAATCCGCGTGTTTCAGTAGCAAAATATTACTCGGTCTAAATTAAATAAATATAGAAGAGTCAAGAAGTTTCGGTTTTGGGCTATAAGCCCGATCTATTTACGGAGAATTCATTTATGGCAGTCACTACTATCGAGAACTTAAGGAACATTGCAATCATCGCTCACGTTGACCATGGAAAGACGACGATCGTTGACTCCATGCTTAAGCAGGCCGGTGTTTACCGTGAGAACGAGACGGTCGTTGAGCAGGTTATGGACAGCAACGACCTCGAGCGTGAGAGAGGTATTACGATCCTCGCTAAGAATACCGCGATCGATTACAAGGGTATCCGCATCAATGTCGTTGATACTCCCGGTCACGCAGATTTCGGCGGCGAGGTTGAGCGTGTACTCAAGATGGTTGACTCCGTTCTCCTTGTTGTGGATGCTTTTGACGGCCCGATGCCGCAGACAAGATTCGTACTTCACAAAGCATTGGAGTTAGGCCTTAAGCCTATCGTCTGCATCAATAAGATCGACCGTCCCGATGCAAGACCTCTCGAGGTTGTCGACATGGTACTTGATCTTTTCATCGAACTCGGTGCCGATGACGATCAGCTCGAATTCCCGGTTGTATACACATCAGGCAAGACATGCATCGCGACGCTTGACCTCAAGGAATATGAGGAAGGCAAGGAACTCGATTTCACACCGCTTCTCGATACTGTCGTTAAGTACACACCCTGTCCCGTAGGTGATCCTGAGGGTCCCATGCAGCTCCTCGTGTCAAATATCGATTCAGACCCTTATATCGGCAGGATCGGTGTCGGAAGAGTTGAGAGAGGAACCATCAAGCAGGGTGAGAACGTTGCTCTTGTAACATACGGTGAGGACAGCAAGAGAAATGCCAGAGTCGTTAAGCTCATGAGATTCCATAACCTCGGCCGTGAGGAAGTGGCTTCCGCATCCATCGGTGAGATCGTCTGCGTCGCAGGTATCGCGGACATCAATATCGGAGACACGCTCTGTGATGCGCTTGTACCTGAGCCGCTCCCGTTCGTAAAGATCGACGAGCCTACCATAGCAATGACATTCTCCGTTAACGACAGCCCTTTTGCAGGTCAGGAGGGAAAGTTCGTAACGTCACGTCACTTAAGAGACAGACTCTTCAAGGAGATAGAGACAAACGTTTCAATGAGAGTCGAAGAGACAGATACTACAGAGGCGTTCATCGTTAAGGGAAGAGGAGAGCTTCATCTCTCTGTCCTCATCGAGACCATGCGCCGCGAAGGATATGAATTCCAGGTAAGCAAGCCGAAGGTTATCATGAAGGAGATCGACGGTGTTCTCTCTGAACCTGTGGAAGAACTTGTAATCGACGTTCCTGAGGAATTCGTCGGTCCTGTAATGGAGAAGATCGGAAAGCGCAAAGGCGAGCTTCTCAACATGCTTCCTCCTACCAAGGGATATACGCGTCTTGAGTTCAAGATCCCGTCCAGAGGACTCCTCGGCTACCGTACCGAGTTTTTGACCGACACTAAGGGCAATGGTATAATGAACTCCGTTATCTCGGGCTTTGAACCCTTCGCAGGCGACATAGAGACGAGAGGTCAGGGAGTGCTCGTAGCATTCGAGACCGGAACGGCCGTAACCTACGGACTGTTCAATGCCCAGGACAGAGGTGCACTCTTCATCGGAGCAGGCACACCGGTATATGAAGGCATGATCGTGGGCATCAATCCCAAGCCTGATGATATTACCGTTAATGTCTGCAAGAAGAAGCATGTAACCAACATGCGTTCCGCAGGAGCTGACGATGCGATGCGTCTTACACCGCCCCTGACATTCTCCCTTGAGCAGTGCCTTGAATTTGTCGAAGACGATGAGCTTTGTGAAGTTACTCCTCAGAGCATCAGACTTCGCAAGAAGATACTTAATAACGATCTGCGTGCCAAGACGATCGCAAAGCAGAAAAAGGACGCTTGATCTTAAATCTTAACCGGGGGTGATCGTCTACTGATGTTATCGGGCAAAGTCAGAGCCGCACTCAGATTACTGATCGTTCTCGTGCTTTTATTCGGGTTTGCCATAGGCGGCATTTATGTCGGCTATAACTATGTCATCTCCCAGGACAAGAGATTCAACAGCCTTAAGACCGATATCGAAGCTGGAAAATACAAGATAAAGGCTGATACCGAAGGTGCTGTCACCATTGTTATCAAAAGCGGTGACTCCACTTCCGACATAGCAGACAAGCTTTACGATGAGGGCCTTATCACCAACAAGTTCCTTTTCTCGATCATAAGCAAGCTCAACGGCTTCGACGGAGCCTACATAGCGGGAACGCACTATCTCCTGAAGGGCTTCTCGTATGATGAGCTTATGTATTTCCTCACGCTTGAACCGGAAGCGGTAAAGGTAATGATCCCTGAAGGCGTGACCTATTATGAGATCAAGAAGATACTCCATGAAGCAGGTCTCAACTTTGACGATGAAGAGTTCGACAGATGCATGAATTCCCCGAACCTTTTTACGGATTATGAGTTCGTATCCCAGATCGAGATAAAGGAGGGAAGAGACTATATCCTTTCCGGATATCTCTATCCCGATACATATTATTTTGACGTAAACGCAAGTCCGGAATCCATTATCAGAAGATTCCTCAACAATACCCAGAGCAAGCTTTACGATGAGTATTATGTCAGAGCTCAGAGACTGGGGTATTCGATGGACGAGATCATTACTCTGGCTTCGGTTATCCAGATGGAGACAGGTAAACCTGCCGACATGATGCTTGTATCCGCGGTCTTCCATAACAGACTGAATTCTGATGAGGAGGATATGAGATATCTCGGATCTTCAGCAACCATCAATTATCTCGTTGAGATAAACGGCGGAAAGGCATCGATCCTTCATACCGATGATGAGCTCAATATCGACAGTCCCTACAATACGTATACGCACCAGGGACTTCCCCCGGGACCGATATGCATGCCCGGTCTTGACGCGATCTCCGCGGCTCTTTATCCCGAACCCGGATGCAATTACATGTATTTCTGCGCCACCGGTATCGAAGGCGGAACAGCTTTCGCGACAACGCTCTCCCAACACGAGGATAACATTGAGAAATACAGTGAGAACTGGACAAGATCAGACTTGGTTGAGACAACAGAGACGGAGCCTGAGGAGACCGAAGACGGCGGGCTTACGATAATACCCGACACATAAACGATATATCATCTTTGATCATGCGGAGGAAGTAAGATGGGTTACGACCGTTCACGATATGAGATCTTAAGTCCTGCCGGCAACCCGGACAAGCTCCGCGCAGCCGTGGCCTATGGCGCTGACGCGGTCTATCTCTCGGGAACGAGGTTCGGACTCCGTGCCTTCTCGGATAACTTCAATGAAGAGGAGATGAAGTCCGGGATCGCCTATGCTCATGATCATGGCGTAAAATGCTATGTTACGCTGAATGTCATGCCCACTGAAGAGGAACTTGACGGGCTTGAGCAGGCAATTAAGTTTGTCGGTCTTGAGAGCGGCGCTGATGCAGTGCTCATCTCCGATCCGGGCGTGTTTACAATGGCAAGGACACTGTGTCCTGACCTCGAGATACATATCTCTACACAGGCGAGTGTCACAAACAGTGCCGCCTGCAATTTCTGGGCTTCACAGGGCGCGAAAAGAATAGTCCTCGCACGTGAAGTCTCTCTTGAACAGATCAGGAAGATCAGGAAAGCCATCCCGTCCGATGTCGAGCTCGAGTGCTTTATTCATGGTGCCATGTGTGTGTCATATTCCGGAAGGTGCCTTCTGTCGAATTACTTTACCGGCAGACGGTCAAATGGCGGAGCCTGTGCCCAGCCCTGCAGATGGGGATATACCGTTGTCGAGGAAAAGCGTCCGGATAAGCCTCTCCCGGTCGAGGAAGACAGAAGAGGAACATACATCTTCGGCAGCAGGGATATCTGCATGATCGACCATATTCCCGAACTGCTCGATGCGGGGATCAATTCCTTCAAGATCGAGGGAAGGATCAAGGGAGCTTATTATGCCGCTGCAGTCACTAAAGTGTACAGGGAAGCCGTAGATCTCTGCTGCAAGGATCCGGATAACTACAAGGTCGATCAGCGCTGGAAAGAGATACTGGATAAAGTAGTTCACAGGGATTACGATACGGGTTTCTTTTTCGATTCTCCTTGTGATGATGCAAAGATCGATCCCGACAAGTCATATAACAAGCCGGCTTTTGTCGTCGGAGTAACGGAAAGCTTCGATTCTGCGACAGGACTGGCAAGGGTTACCCAGAAGAATAAATTCTACAGGGGAGATACCCTTAATGTTCTTATGCCTGACGGCTATATGTCACCCGTTGTCGTATCAGAACTCTACGACAACAAGATGAATCCCGTTGACGATTGTCCCCATCCTGAGATGACGGTCTTCGTGAAGGCGGTATCATCTGAGGGAATTGTTGCAGAACTTCCGCCCATGTCTTTCCTGTCGCGTGACGGCGATAAGGATTTCGGAATACCGGCACCTGTCTGATCCGGGATTATTCCGAAAAGACTCCGATATCAAAAAACGTTCATCATTTTGTAACACTTTCTGACATTTACTGTGTTATACTGAAGCTACCTTAGAAAGAACTTAACAGTAGCAGGGAGGTGAGACCAATGGGAAGTGAGACACAAACAAGCAGACGGTTGGTCTTGCTTGGTTCAGAAGTTTCCTTTTTGTAAGTTTTTGAACTTAAATTTGAGTTTTCCTCAAGAATTGAATCAACAGATCGATCGGAACTTGAATCACATCTGAATATAATGTAACTGAAAATATAGGAGGTTGTCTCAAAAAGGCAACCTCTTTTTGTGATTTATCGCTTTGATACTGATATAATACTCGCATGGTTAATTATAAAGAACGTTTCAATAAGTACGAGAAGAACAGATGGGCAGGACTTACGATATCACTGTGTATCGTTGTGGTTTTCTATATGCTCGTGTCCAATCTGGGCAACATAAAGGTCTTCTTCAATTCTTTCCTCACAATAACATCCACGGTCATCATCGGAGCGGTAATAGCCTACACGGTCAATCCGCTTGCCGGTTTTATCTACAATAGGCTTAAAAAGATCATCAAAAAGAATGAAGAAGTCGCGTGGATAATATCTGCCACGGTTTCACTGATATTCGTAATAGGCTTTGTAGTCGGGCTGCTTGTTATCCTGATGCCTATGCTGGTCGAGAACATTACGAATTTTGCCATGGGGCTGTCAGGGTATATGAACAGTCTCAAGGATCTTGTTCTTTCCACGGAACTTGAGCAGGATACAAAGCTCAGCATTATCGGTTTTATTGATGAGCAGAGCAATCTGACGACGGCAGTCAGCAAATTCGTTCTCGGTAACGACGTTACCCCCACCGGAGTACTGAGGTTTTCCGCGAGTATCGGTTCCGGAGCTTTTAATTTCCTCATCGGAATAATACTTGCTTTCTATTTCCTGATCGGAAAGAGGAAGCTTTCCGAACTGTTATCGGAATTCTTCCTTCTGGTCATCCCCACAAAGCATTACGAAAACTGCAGGAAAGTCTGGATCAAATTCAACTCTATCTTCTCCAGATTTATCGTTTGTGAACTGGTTGATGCGCTTGTCGTAGGCATAGTAAACGGAACATTCATGTTTTTCATGCACATGCCGTATGCGGTATTCTGTTCCGTCGTAGTCGCACTTACAAACCTTGCGCCTACATTCGGTCCGTTTGTGGGTGCGTTTATCTGTGCCGTCATCCTCCTGCTTGTAAAGCCGGAATTCGTTATTCCGTTCCTGATCTTTACTCTTGCTCTGCAGCTTATCGACGGTTATGTCATTAAGCCGAGACTCTTCGGTTCCGCTCTCAAGGTTCCGGCATTCCTGGTTCTCGTATTCCTCGTTGTCGGCGGAAAGCTCTGGGGTGTACCTGGTGTGCTCCTGGCAATCCCCCTTGCTGCAATTCTTTCTTACATTTACAGAGAGATCGCAGTTCCGTGGCTTAAGGCCAGAAAAGAAGCGAAGGATGCCGGCGAGGCAAGAGAACGTGTCAAAGCCGAGGCAAAAGCACAAAGAAATAAACATGGCAGCTGATTGAACGATGATACATTTTAACGAACCCACACTGTCCGGCAAGGAACTTGAATACATTAAAGATGCGGTAACCGTTGAGCATAAGCTTTGCGGTGACGGCAAATATACCCGTAAATGCGATCAGTGGATAGAAGAGAACACAGGGGTGGCAAAAGCCATGCTTACCACATCCTGT
>JAFWLP010000067.1 GCA_017511005.1 Clostridiales bacterium | reverse complement strand
GAGTGTAAAATCCGCTGTTGTTTTACTGTGCTCAAAAGTGTACCTTTTTTCGCCAAAAAAGGTACGATCGAGAGCAAATTCCCGGATATTTGCTCTTTGGTGTACTGTTTTATTGGAAAATCCGTACGTTTTTGAGCACACAATCTGGGTGACACTGATTCTCAATCACGTCATGCCGAAACCGGCAATCATCAAAGACGGCATTCACCACAATAAACATCACGACTAAAGAGGCTGCCTCAATGATCTGAGACAGCCCCGTGTAAAGCTAATCAGTAAAAATCTTATCAGTTCTCGTCAGCGGGAGCGTTCTCGGGAAGGGAATATCTCTTCTCGACCGTGACTGTCTCATCGTAGCAGGAGAAGATACCGTCGACCTTTTCCTTGGAAAGCTTGGGAGTGATGAGACTTACGAGAGGCACGATAACGAGTCCGGCTACCATTGTGATCGCACCGGCATTAATGGGTGAAGCGATAAACTTCAGGAACATGTTTGCCACCGTGAATCCGACACCGAAAATGAAGCATGCCCATACGGAAAGCTTGGTGGTCTTTTTCCAGTAAAGACCCCAGAGGAAAGGCGCAAGGAAAGAACCTGCAAGAGCACCCCAGGAGTAACCCATGAGCTGTGCGATGAACGTCGGAGGATTCAGTGAGAGGAGAACCGATACGGCGATGAAGAATACGAGAAGGAGACGCATGGTGATGAGCTGTGTCTTTTCCTTCTTCTTTTTGTCTTCATTGACTTTCGGCTTGATCTGCTCGATGAGGTCCAGTGTAACTGTCGAGCTCGATGTAAGAACGAGGGAAGACAGTGTTGACATTGAAGCGGAGAGCACGAGGACGATAACAACACCTACAAGGATCGTAGGAAGGTTTTCGAGCATTGTGGGGATGATGGAGTCATACAAGACGGATCCGTCATCCTTGTAGATGGCGGGGTTTCCTTCGTAAAGCCTTGCGAAACCGCCTAAGAAGTAGCATCCGCCTGCAACGATAAATGCAAAGACCGTGGAGATGATGGTTCCGGCCTTAACGGACTTCTCATCCTTGATGGCATAGAACTTGCCGACCATCTGGGGAAGACCCCATGTACCAAGTGACGTAAGTATGATTACGCCGAAAAGGTTAAGAGGGTCAGGTCCGAAGAATGACGTGAAAGCTCCCTGCATTCCGGCTGTAACGGGAAGATCAGATTCCGCCTGGGAAAGCGTTGTAAGTGCCCCGATGAAACCGCCGTTATTGTTAAGAACGGTAGCTATGACCGCAGTGATGCCGAAGAGCATTATGATGCCCTGGACAAGGTCATTGACCACGGTTGCCATATATCCGCCAAGGATAACATAGACGCAGGTGAGAGCTGCCATGACGATGATGCAGATCTTGTAATCTATGTTGAAAGCCATGTTGAAAAGCCTTGAAAGGCCGTTATATACCGAAGATGTATAAGGAATGAGGAAGATGAATGAGATCAGGGCGGCAGCGATGCGGAGCGACTTGCTGTCGAATCTCTTTCCGAAGAAATCCGGCATGGTCTTTGATGACAGATGCTTGGTCATTACCCTGGTCCTTCTGCCGAGGACTATCCATGCAAGAAGCGAACCGATGACGGCGTTTCCTATACCGATCCATGTTGAAGCGACACCGTATTTCCATCCGAACTGTCCAGCGTATCCTATGAATACGACCGCGGAAAAGTAAGATGTTCCGTAACCGAACGCGGTGAGCCACGGGCCTGCGTTTCTGCCGCCCAGTACGAAGCCTTCGACACTGTTTGCCTTTTTACGCGTGACAAGACCGATTCCGATCATGACAGCGAAAAAGACGACCAAAAAGATGATCTTGATTGCCAGATCCATATAATTGCCCTCTCTTCTTGCTCATTCCCCCTCAGGAAAGAAGCATATTGATTTAGTATGAAAACAGAATATCCTTGCACATGGAAGGACCAAATGCAAGGATATTTTAATATCAGGACTGATTTTCCTGTTCAACGAGTCTTTCCGCGCCGTATCTCTTACGGAGAACGGGCTTCTCGATCTTACCTGTGGCATTTCTCGGAACGTCTGCGAGGATGATCTGCTTCGGCCTCTTGTAACGGGGAAGCTGAGTGCAGAACTTCTCGAGTTCCTCAACGGTACAGTTGCTGCCGGGTTCGATCTCGACGATGGCACCTGTTATCTCACCGAGTCTCTTGTCGGGAAGACCTATTACGGCGACGTCCTTAACCTTCGGATACTCCTGCAGGAAGTTCTCGATCTCGACAGGGTAGATGTTCTCACCGCCGGATACGATGACGTCTTTCTTACGGTCAACGAGGAAATAGAAACCATCCTCGTCCTGACGCGCCATGTCGCCCGTAAAGAGCCAGCCGTCTCTTAATGTCTCCTTTGTTGCTTCCGGGTTTCTGTAGTATTCGAGCATGACGCCGGGACCTTTAACGCAAAGTTCTCCGACCTCGCCCTGAGGTACGATGTTGCCTTCTTCGTCTACGATCTTGCATTCCCAGCGGTAACCGGGAATACCGATTGCTCCAACCTTATGAGTGTTTTCAAGGCCTAAGTGAACGCAGCCTGGACCGGTGGATTCGGAAAGGCCGTAATTCGTATCGTACTGATGATTCGGGAAATAATCCTTCCAGTGACGGATAAGTGACGGGGGAACGGGCTGTGCGCCGATATGCATGAGACGCCACTGATCGAGCTTGTAATCCGAGAGCTTCAGTTCGCCGCGGTCAAGCGCATCAAGGATGTCCTGAGCCCACGGTACGAGGAGCCATACGATAGTGCACTGCTCGTCGGATGCTGCTTTCAGGATAACTTCAGGCTTTGTGCCCTTCAAAAGAACTGCCTTGCTGCACGTCCACAAGGAACCCATCCAATGGAACTTGGCGCCTGTGTGATAGAGGGGCGGGATGCAGAGGAAGCAGTCATTCTTGCCTGTCTCATGGTGTACGGCTTCCATCTCTGCTGCCTGAGTAAGGCTTCTGTGAGGATGGAGGATAGCCTTGGGGAATCCTGTCGTGCCGGATGAGAAGTAGATAGCCGCATAATCCTCTTCTTTAAGTTCGATCATGGGATCCCTGCTGGAGTAGTCAGCAACCTGCTGCCAGTAATTCTCCGCGAACTCGGGAGTCTGACCGTCACCTACATAGAGAAGAAGTCTGTCCTTTGCGAGCTCTTCTGCATTTATATTAAGTCTGTCTACGAATTCGGGTCCGAAGAACATGACAGAGATCTCAGCCAGATCAGCACAGTACGAGATCTCATTTGCTGTATATCTGAAGTTAAAAGGAACTGCAATAGCACCTGTCTTAAGGATACCGAAATAAATAGGAAGCCATTCAAGGCAGTTGAACATAAGGATGGCAACTTTGTCGCCCTTCTTGATGCCGCGTCCTAAGAGCATGTTTGCAACTCTGTTGGACTTCTCATCGAAGATCTGCCATGTGATCTCGTGACGGTAAGGCATGGGCTTTGTCTGCTGGACAAGGTCGAATTCCTTGAAAGAGATCTTTCTTGTATCCTCCATTGCGGGATTGAGCTCGATAAGAGCCACTTCTTCGCCATGCTCTCTGGCATTGCGTCTCAACAAATCTGTTACAGGCATTAGTATTCCTCCCTTGCCTTATTTCTTTAAATAAAGCCAAGGACAATAATATCATCGTAGCCGATGTTCGTCAAAAAATAATAAATAGGAACAAATAATTAAAGTTTAATTATTTTTAAGAGTGATTTATAATAAGACGTCTTAATTTTATTCTGAGGAAAAATATGATACGGAAATTATTGAAATCTGTTCGTCAGTATACGAAGCATTCGATATTATCGCTCGTATTCATCATTGGCGAAGTTGTTCTGGAAGTTGTTATTCCATTCATAACAGCAGATATGGTCAACAAAATCCAGGGTGGTGTTGATATGAATACCATTTTGAGGATGGGCGGCATCATTACGGTCTGTGCGATCATGTCGCTGGTCTGCGGTGCATTGGCAGGTAATTTCTCAGCTAAAGCTTCGGCTGGTTTTGCTGGTAACTTAAGAAGTGATATGTTTGCCAAGGTACAGAAGTTCTCTTTCGGCAATATTGATAAGTTCTCCACGTCATCCCTCGTTACGAGAATGACGACTGATATTACGACGGTCCAGAACGCATATATGATGCTAATCAGAATAGCTGTAAGGGCTCCGTTTATGTTTGTTTTCGCTATCGTAATGGCATACGTTCTCGGAGGTTCGCTTGCGACGACATTTGTTATCGTAGTTCCCGTTCTCGGTGTCGGACTCGTAATCATCGGTAAACTTGCTATGCCGGCTTTCCGTGCGGTATTCAAAAAATATGACAAGATGAACGAGTCGATTGAAGAGAATGTCCGCGGCATGCGTGTCGTTAAGGGATTTGCCAGAGAAGAATATGAGAAGGAGAAGTTTGGTAAGGCTTCTGATAATATCAGATTGGATTTTACAAAAGCTGAAAAGATCGTCGGACTTAACTCTCCACTCATGGAACTCTGTCTGCATTTCAACGTTGTTTTCGTTCTTTATGTAGGCTCGAAAATGGCAATCACAAGCCAGGGCGCCACTATGAACATCGGTCAGATCTCAGCACTCATGACATATGGATTCATGGTTCTCATGTCTCTTATGATGGTATCCATGATCTACGTTATGCTCACAATGTCGATTGAGGCTGCAAAGCGTATCGTTGAGGTCCTTGACGAGGAGCCTTCCATTAAGAATCCCGATGAACCTGTCATGACTGTTGCTGACGGTTCGATCGATTTCGAAGACGTTGCTTTCAAGTATTCAGAAAAGGCAGCACGCAACGCGCTTTTCGATATAGATCTTCATATAGACAGCGGAATGTCAGTCGGTATCTTAGGTGGTACCGGTTCTTCCAAGACATCACTCATCCAGCTCATTCCGAGGTTATATGATGCTACGGAAGGTGTGGTCAAAGTCGGAGGCGTTCCTGTTAAGGATTATGACGTAAAGACTTTGAGAGATGCCGTTTCAGTAGTTCTTCAGAAGAATGAACTTTTCTCCGGAACCATAGCTGAGAATCTACGCTGGGGTAATGAGAATGCAACTGACGAGGAGATCATATCAGCATGCAAGATCGCCCAGGCAGACGAATTCGTTTCTCAGTTTCCTGACGGATACAACACATATATCGAACAGGGCGGTACGAACGTATCCGGCGGCCAGAAGCAAAGACTCTGTATTGCAAGAGCTCTTTTGAAGAAGCCTAAAATCCTGATCCTTGACGACTCGACATCTGCGGTTGATACCAGAACAGATGCTTTGATCAGAAAGGGCTTCATGGAATACATTCCTGAAACCACCAAGATCATCATTGCTCAGAGAGTTGCTTCCGTTCAGGAATGCGACATGATCATAATCATGGACGGCGGAAAGATCATGGGTACGGGAACTCACGAAGAGCTCCTTAAGTCCAATGATATTTACCGCGAGATCTATGAAGAACAGACGAAGGGAGGATCAGGTGATGAGTAATAAACCGAATGCTCCCCAGAAGAAAATAGAAGCAGCACCCGCACCCGGAAGAAGAGGCAGAGGCCCTGCTTCAATGTCACAGGTCAAGGATTCCATGGGCAGCATCAAGAGAGTTCTCCTGATGTACATCAAACAATTCCCTGTTCTTACTTGGGTCGTAGTTGCATGCAATATCTATAATGCTGTTGCAGCAGCCATGCCTGCGGTTTTCCTTCAGAAGGTAACGGCAGTATTGGAAGAGACAATCGATACGGGCGACTGGGAGACTGCAAAGATCAAGATAGTCTCATTCCTCATTCCTCTTATCTGCATCTATGCGCTTGCAGCTATCTTAAGCATCGTTCAGTCCCAGATCCAGGCATACATGACACAGAAGTTCCTGCACAAGCTCAGAACGGATCTTTTCAACAAGATGCAGACACTGCCTTTGAGATACTTTGATACTCATAAGCACGGCGATATCATGAGCCACTACACAAATGATATTGATACATTAAGACAGCTCGTATCCATGGCTCTGCCTACCATTTTAAGGGCCGGCGTAGTCGTTGTTTCCGTGTTCATCATCATGCTCAACTACAGCATCTGGATGACATTGATCATGATCCTCGGTATCGTTGCAATGATGTTTGCTACGGGTAAGGTCGGCGCAGGTTCTGCCAAGTACTTTATCAGACAGCAGAAGGCTGTTGCTGCAACAGAAGGTTATATTCAGGAGATCATGAACGGACAGAAGGTTGTTAAGGTATTTAACCATGAGGGCAAGGTCACGGAAGAATTCAACAGGCTCAATGACGGACTTGCCGAAGACAGCGGTAAGGCCAACACATACGCCAATATTCTCGCGCCTATCATCGGCAACATCGGAAATATCGTTTACGTTCTTCTTGCTGTAGCAGGCGGACTCATGACCGTATTCGGCGTTGTTAACATCTCTTTCTCAGGTCTTCCGATGGGAATCGATATCATTGTTCCTTTCCTTAACGGAAGTAAGCAGTTTATGGGTAACATCAACCAGCTCACGATGCAGATGAACGCTATCGTTATGGCAGGTGCAGGTGCCCAGAGGATCTTCGCTCTCCTCGATGAAGAGCCTGAGACAGACGACGGTTATGTAACTCTTGTAAACGCGAACATCGCATCCGACGGAACGATCACTGAAGCAGAGCGTCCGACAGGTCACTGGGCATGGAAGCATCCCCACAAGGCTGAGGGTACTATCACATATACTGAACTCAAGGGTGACGTATTGCTGGATTCCGTTGATTTCGGTTATGTGCCCGAGAAACAGGTTCTTTACGATGTATCTGTTTTCGCGAAGCCCGGCCAGAAGGTCGCATTCGTAGGAGCTACCGGTGCAGGTAAGACAACTATTACAAACCTTATCAACCGCTTCTATGATATCGCTGACGGTAAGATCCGTTACGACGGAATCAATGTCAATAAGATCAGGAAAAAAGATCTGAGAAGATCGCTGGGGCTCGTTCTTCAGGAGACAAACCTCTTTACCGGAACCGTTATGGAGAATATCCGTTACGGAAGACTTGATGCTACGGATGAAGAGTGCAAGGAAGCAGCAAAGCTTGCCGGAGCTGCAGACTTCATAGAGCGTCTCCCCGAAGGATATAATACGATGCTTACAAACAACGGTTCGAACTTCTCACAGGGTCAGAGACAGCTCCTTGCCATTGCCAGAGCCGCAGTTGCTAATCCGCCCGTAATGATCCTTGATGAAGCTACCTCCTCGATCGACACACGTACTGAGGCAATCGTTCAGCGCGGCATGGATAAGCTCATGGAAGGACGTACTGTATTCGTTATTGCGCACCGCCTGTCGACGGTTATGAACTCGGATGTTATCATGGTCCTTGACCACGGCAGGATAATAGAGCGCGGTTCCCATGATCAGCTTATAGCTGAGAAGGGCACATATTATCAGCTGTACACGGGTGCATTCGAGCTCGAGTGATCCGGATGATAAAGAAGGATAAGTGTATATGAAAAAATATCTGGCTGCGATACTGACGCTTTCTGTTTTTTCATTGATGCTGTGTTCCTGTGATACCCGCGGTACCAGGGATCCTTTTGATGACGGTGACGGATGGACGGGGGAGACCACAGATGAGAGTTCTCTTCCGGATTATTCGGTTAAGAGGGCTCCGTCACACGATCTTTCACGTGTCGATGCCACGGAAAACTTCAGTGAGGTCATGAATTTTGATTCCAATGATGCGTGGGGTGCCCACCAGAATCTCCGCATGGCTCACGGAAGCATACACAATTATTTCTCTTATTATTCGCTTGACCGGTATCAGAACAGGGTCAACGAGAATTACAGCGATGTCTCGATAATAAGCAGGCCTGTCGTATTGGAATACCCTGCTGATGAAGAGGGCTATGTTATCTATGAAGTCACGTATACCCAGATCTTTCCCGTAAGTTCCAAGGAACCCGCCAACATTTCCACTGCTTTCTTTTCTTATCATGGAGTGGGATTTCTTGACTATTATACGGGAACGACATATCCCGTTATCAATCTTTCCACGCAGATCGACAGCTTCAGCGTTCACGGGGATATTATCTTTCAAGGCCAAAAGTACCGCATGAGCTATTATGAATACCGTGAACAGGAACTGCTGAACAGCAGCACGGAGACAGCGGAGGACGGTATGGTCTATGTAAAGGAGACTCTGAAGATCACGTCCACATCGTATTTTATCGTTCCTGAAGGTTATGACGGTATAGTCATGTTTGTATATGTTGCCGATGATACGGACAAGCCTTTGGAAGACGTGCTTGCAGAAGACAATCCGTATTTTGTCGAACCGGGAATCTTCGGAGATGATGAGAATCCCGATGATTATGTGTTTATCGGAATCACGGCTCCCCAGTGATCGTTTATCAGTTGCCGCCGGGCTGTTCCAGACCCGATGTGAGAAGCTTTACGGCTATTGCGCACTCGATCCTCTTACGGAAAATATCGCAGCCCATCTCATAGATGCCGTTGATGTCTCCGGAAGCATGATATGAGTTGGCCGCACAGCCTCCGGAGCAATACAGTTTTGCCCAGCAGTCTTTGCATTCCGGGCGGCTGTAAGCGTTGCATGAAGCGAACCTGTCACGGAGTTCCGTGTTCCTGACTCCTTCGTAGATATCTCCCATCTTATATGCTTCGTCACCTACGAACTGATGGCAGGGATAAAGATCTCCCCACGGAGTGACTGCCAGATATTCCGTACCGGATCCGCAGCCTGCTATCCTCTTGTAGATGCAGGGACCGCATGTGAGATCCAGCATATAGTGATAGAACGTGAAAGGTCTGCCTTCCTTATGCCGCTCAACCATCAGCCTTGCGAGATCCTCATACTGACTGAAGATAACCGGCAGGTCTTCGCTTGTGATCGCAGAAGGACTGGAGGGATCGGTCACGACGGGTTCCATCGAGAGCTCTGTAAATCCCAGATCCAGCATCTGCTTAATGTCATTAAGAAAATCAGTGTTGTAGTGCGTGAATGTGCCGCGCATGTAGTAACTCCTGCCTTCTCTTTTGGCAACAAAACGCTGGAAATTCGGAACGATCCTGTCGTATGATCCGTGTCCTGCGAAGTCGACGCGGAAACGGTCATTGACTTCCTTGCGTCCGTCAAGCGAAAGAACGACGTTGTGCATTTCGCGGTTGGCGAATTCGGTTACCTCATCGTCCAGAAGGATGCCGTTCGTGGTAAGCGTGAACCGTATGTTCTTATTGTGTATCTTCTCCTGCTCACGGCCGTAGGCCACAAGCTTCTTGCAGACATCCCAGTTCATCAGCGGCTCACCGCCGAAGAAGTCTATATCGAGGTTTTTATGGAAACCTGAATTCTCAATGAGAAAATCGATGGCACGCTTTCCCACCTCATAACTCATGACAGCGCGCTCACCGTGGTATTTTCCCTGGCTGGCGAAGCAGTAGGAGCAGTTGAGGTTGCAGGTGTGGGCCACATGAAGACATAAAGCCTTTATCTTGATGTTTTTCTTCCGGAAATCCCTGGCCAGATGTTCATATTTATCGGGAGCATAGAGCTTTCCAGCTGCTTTCAGATCATCAATGTCGGCGATGCATTCTTCGGCTTCCTCTTTTGTAATGCCGTGAACAGCTACCGCTTTCTCGATAACCTCGCCGGCGGATCCGTTCTCATACCACCTGATCATGTCATAGGCGACTTTGTCGACCATATGGATCGAGCCCGAGTAGCAGTCGAGTACTATATTGAGTCCGTCAAATTGATAACAATGGATCATGTAAACTCCCGTAATTCATAAAAAAAGGTCCCACATAAAATGAGACCTTTAATGATCAGTATTAAACCAACTTATTTAGAAAGCTGCTCGCAAGGCTGGTTAGCAACACCGCAGGATGTCTTGCATGCAGACTGGCAAGATGTCTGGCACTCGCCGCATCCGCCTTCCTTAGCTGACTTCTCGAGATCTCTTGTCTCAACTGTAACGATTCTTGTCATAGTTATAATCTCCCTCGTTTTTAATATGAGAATTATACTTTGAAGGTCCTTTGCCGTCAAGGTAAAACGGGTATCAGTCCCTTATAGGCGCGTCCTCCGCCCAGCATGAGGCGGACATCACTTCTTGACAGCAATCTGACGGTGTCTTCGGTAATGACCTCTCCGGGCATCAGGAGCGGAACTCCGGGAGGGAAGCCGTAGATGAATTCTCCGGACACACGTCCCACGCAGAGATCGGGAGCAAGTTCTTCACTGAGAAGCCTTGAAACAGCTGCCTCTTTCAATGTCATGGCAAATCTCGGATACGGTCTGGAGATGAATTCCGATTCCGTGAACCCGCCGTCCATCACATTGTCAGTTGCCGTTACGGCATCGCAGAATCTTCTGACCGAATCCACGGTGTCACCGATCCCGGTCATCGCGATCAGGTGGGACGGGAACCGTGCCTCACATTCGATATTGAACGTTCCTCTCAGATACTCGAAAAGAACGTCTCCCTGTCCGGTCAGGACGAACTTTGACCTCTCGCGCACGGGGGCACGCCAAAGCCTGAAATTCCTTAATCCGGAGAGGCTGCTCTCCGCATAAGAAATGGCTTCTTCCCAGGGCTTTAATATGGCAGGTCCTTTGGAACTGAGTCTTGCAAGACATTTCGAAACCTCAACCAGAAGAATATAGGAAGGGCTGGAAGTCTCGAAGATATCAAGGCCACTTCTGATAAGCGTCTCTTCAATGGGACAACCTTCGCTCATGAGCATGACGGCCGTCTGTGTGGGGGCGGAAAGGGTCTTATGAAGACTCTTGATGACTAGATCGCCTTTTGCGTCCGGACCGAAAAATCCGTCGTCTAATCCCAGATGCGCGCCGTGTGCACAGTCGGTTATGAGGACCGCATCGTATTTGCGCGTGATGCGGAATATCGAATCCGTGTCAGACATAACGCCTTCGTATGTGGGAGAGGTGATGACCACGGTCTTGATCGAGGGATCTCTTGCAAGGATCCGTTCGATGTCTGAAGGTGTTACATGACCTGCGAAGGGAAGGCCTTTGTCGAATGCTGGCATAAGGGGAACGATCCTGCTTCCGGTAAGTTCAAGGGCATTCCATACCGCGAGATGGCAGTTCATGGCAACGAGGATCTTTGCGTCCGGATTGATGAGCGATGCGCTCCATATAGCGGCCAGGATAAGTGCGGTGGAACCGTTTACCGACAGAAAAGCTTTTTTCGCTTTCCAGAGAGATGCGGCGCAGTCTTCCATGTCCTTCAGAAGTCCTTCGGGTGCGTGAAGATTGTCGAAACCGCCGATCTCGGTAATGTCGCGCATAAAAGCCGGGGATACGAATTCAGGATTGCGCTTTCCGCCCGGCATGTGCATGGGCAGAGGATCTGTTCCGAGATACATCTTTAAGGCTGCACCGAGCCTGTCGTTATCGTATTTCATAAGCGGGCTCCATTCCTTTATCTGTAAAGTGACACAACAGGAAAATATAAAAGACTGAGGCGGAGATCAAAGGTTATAAAAAAGGGTATCCCTGACACGGGATACCCCTGCAATGCTTGATCTTTTTATTCAATTAAGGATTGATGACCGTAAAGCTGTAGCCTGATACAACGTCGCTGTCCTCATAGATCGTCTTCTGCATCTGAAGAGCCGTGGAGAGGAGGAGTGTATAAGGTGAGAGCTTGCCGTCAAGAAGCTCAACGTCCGAACCGTAGCTGATAGCCTGAGCCTCGTCGTCAGAAAGCAGCATGTACTGTGAAACGAGGAAGAGGGATCTTACGCCGACATTCATGTGAACGAGCTTGTTATTAACTGAATATGTGGGTGTCGAGCTGGATGAAGAGCTTGACAGTCTGCTGCTGAAGGAAAGACCCAATGTGGATGTGGAACCCAAAGAACTTGTCTCTTCCTGAATGAAGAGAGGCTTGCCCTCGATACCGACCTTACCTACTTCGTGGAACAGCGCGATGATGATAGCGGATTCCTCATCGAGCTGAGGCATGATGGTATCCTTAATTCTCAGGAGCTGCTTTGTTACGGAAACGCTTCTGATGAGGAGACCCTTCTCGCAGGCAAGAGAACCCTTTACTTCTGCGGGAGCTGTGAGCCAAGAAGTTCTGTTCTCAAGGAAATCGATGAAGTGATCAAATTCAGTCTTTCTCTTAACGATGGCAGCCTTGAGCTGATCATACAGAGTATCGACATTGTCCTTGTTAACTTCGATCATCGGCATGATGCCGGCAACCTTATCGGACTTGCCTGTAGCTGCTGCTGAAACTGCAGCTGCCTGAGGTGTGACTACGGGAGCATCACTTGCGCCGCCACCTTCATCAGCTGATGTGAATGTATACTTACACTTAGGGCATCTGATAGCCTGATTTGCAATGACCATTCCGCAATCGGGACATTTCTTCATATTTATGACCTCCTGTATCACGGATGTACAAAATAAATCCGCAAAGATATTTACAATTTATTTTACATCTTGATTTTTACATAATCAATAAGAAAACAATTCTTTATAGTGGGTTTTATAGTTATTTTTACTATCAAGAATTTTTATATTATTGCAGATCCGGGCAAAAAAGACACTGACGAGGGGGTGTCAGTGTCTTAAGGAGGGTGTTATGAAGTAAGGAACAATTACTTTGAACAACCATATCTTACCATGTCGAACATTTACTTTAAGATTCAAAAAAGGCAAAATAGTGGCAAAGAATCCGGTTGAAGGAGGAAATTGGGTTTGACGCTCGAAGGAAGGCTCTTTGTTGCCAACAGAATGACCGAGATCAAAGAGGTCACGACAGAGGATACGGATGCCTCTTACTCCAAGCGGCTTGAGAAAGCCCTTGTCGAGCTTTGCAGGCAGCTTGATATTCCCGCTCCCATGTGGATGAAGAAGAACACAAGGGAGTTCGCCGCCTTTGGCCAGACTATCTTTTTCCGTGAACAGTATACGGAGAATGTCAGATTTGACAGATTCCAGATAAGGGTAATAGAGAGCTGATCCGGGGCGGATGACCTGTTTTCAGGGCCAGCGGACGCATATTCATTTGTTCAGAGGTTTTTGTGAAGAAACGTATCGGTATCATCGGTGGAGGCGCTGCAGGTCTTTTCGCGGCCTGCCAGCTTAAAAGATTATCAGGAGGTGCCGGTATCGATGTTACGGTCCTGGAAAGAAATCCCGTACCGGGCATGAAGCTTACCCTGACAGGGCACGGCCGCTGCAACATTACCAACCGCAAGCCCGTTTCCATGCTTAAAAACGGCTATCACGAAGCCGGTAATTTCATCTATCCCGCGCTTAAGGAATTCGGACCGGATGATGCCATTGCTTTCTTTGAGAATGAATTGGGGTTAAAGACCAAAGAAGAGGATAACAACAGGATATTCCCCGTATGTGACAGTGCCGTAAAGGTAAGGGATGCGATCTTATCTTATCTGTCTGACGGCATTACCGTCATATGTGATTCAAGAGTTCAGGATATAAAGAAGACATCATGCTTTGAAGTCAGCGCACAGGACGGCACGTATTGCTTTGATCAGCTGATACTTTCCTGCGGGGGAAGTTCTTTTCCAAAGACCGGTTCGACGGGTGATTCATACAGATTCGCGGAAGGATTCGGTCATACGGTCATCCCGGTAAGAGCTGCACTTGCACCGGTGAAGGCAGATGCCGTGTCCTCCGGGTTAACATCGGGTCTGAGCGGGGTTTCAGTCATTGCCGGTGTTTCCGTTTACTGTCAGGACCGTAAGATTGCTTCCCGTACCGGGGAAATGCTGTTTGCAGAATTCGGACTGACGGGTCCCGCGGTTATGGAAATATCCAGAGAAATTCCTTCAGACATACAAAAAGGGAGCGTTTGGATCGAACTTGATCTTGTGCCTTCGATGAACGACGAACAGTTTGATGTGGAACTTCAGAGACTTATAAATGAACATCCTGACTCGAAGATAGCAACTCTGCTGTCGGGATTTGTTCCTGCTTCCGTTGCCGGAGAGGTATGCTCAAGAGCAGGAGCAGCAGATCTTTATGCGCAGAACTTCACAAAGGACAACCGCAGGAAGATCATTAAGGAAATGAAGCATCTCAGGATAGGTATCGAACAGGCTCCATCCATAGACAAAGCTTATGTTACCCGGGGCGGCGTGTCGCTCAAAGAGATCGACCGCAAGACTTACGCTTCGAGGCGGGTACCGGGATTATACGTGATCGGTGAAGCGATCGATATCGATGGCATAAGCGGAGGGTATAACCTTCAGGCCTGCATGAGCGAAGCATATCTGGTTGCCAAAGATATATTGGGTTTTTGATGGTGCAGCTGGAATGTAGCATGGAGTCAGATGTATAGACAATATGTAATGACCCCCGATTTGTAGGACCGTGGATTTACCCATATACTACAAGTCGCTAAAACATACGTGGTGATGGGAGTTACCGCATACAAATGGAGGTCAGTTATGGATTATAGCACGGTTTATGT
>JAFWLP010000005.1 GCA_017511005.1 Clostridiales bacterium | reverse complement strand
ATAGACAAAATATATGTAGCGATTCCTTCCGCTACGCCGCAACAGATCCGGGACATTCTTGACATATGTAAGGAAACAGGCTGCGAACTCAAGAACCTGCCCGGTATGTACCAGTTTGTGACAGGTGAAATCACAGCCAGCAAGATGAAGAAGGTCGCAATTGAGGATCTTCTCGGCCGCGATCCGATCAAGGTCGATCTGACCGAGATTTCCGGTTACTTAACAGGTAAGGTCGTCCTTGTCACCGGAGGCGGCGGAAGCATCGGCTCCGAGCTGGTCAGGCAGATAGCGAGAAGTCTTCCCAAACAGCTCATCATATTCGACATCTATGAAAACAACGCATATGAGATTCAACAGGAAATAAAGAAAAAATATCCCGATCTCGATTTAGTGACCCTGATCGGTTCGGTAAGGGACAGCCGCAGACTGGATCAGATATTTGCGGAATATCAGCCGCAGATCGTCTATCACGCAGCAGCCCATAAGCATGTCCCTCTGATGGAAGACAGCCCCTGTGAGGCAATCAAGAACAATGCCATCGGAACATACAAGACCGCGTATGCGGCCATGATGTACGGATGTGAAAGATTTGTTCTTATTTCAACTGATAAGGCTGTGAATCCGACGAATATCATGGGAGCAAGTAAGCGCCTGTGTGAGATGGTCATCCAGGCATTTGCATATATGATATCTGTGGGCAGAGAACTTGAGATACCGGTCCTCCATACGCATGCAGATGATGAATCTCCTGCGAACCCGGAGCTTATGAAACCGCGAGCCAAATCTCATACAAAATTTGTCGCTGTGCGATTCGGCAATGTTCTCGGAAGCAACGGTTCGGTCATTCCGCTGTTCAAAAAACAGATCGAGGAGGGAGGCCCTGTAACGGTAACGCATCCTGATATCATCCGGTATTTCATGACGATTCCGGAAGCAGTCAGCCTTGTACTTCAGGCCGGATACTATGCCGAGAGCGGAAGCATCTATGTACTGGATATGGGTGATCCGGTCAAAATCGATACTCTTGCCAGAAACCTGATAAAGCTTTCCGGACTCAAACCGGATGTTGACATTGAAGTCAAGTACACGGGTCTCAGACCGGGCGAAAAGCTCTACGAGGAGAAACTCATGGCCGAAGAGGGCATGAAGACGACGCCGAATAAGCTGATTCATATAGGCAATCCCATCCCATTCGACACGGATATCTTCTTAGGGCAGCTTTGTCACCTGATGTATATATCATATGACAATGATGAGATGAATGTACGCAAGTTTGTCAAAGAGATCGTAACGACCTATATCCCGGCGGGAAGACATGGTTCCGAGTCGAAGGGAAAGACTTATGAGAGACTTGTGCGGGAGATGCAGGCACATAAAAAATAGGCTACTTCGTAATAATATCATTCACTGTGATAACAAAGGACAAGTGTGGTAATGAAAAATATTATAAATGATCCGAGATTTGCCGGAATTGAACCATTTGAGAAGAAGATATGGTTATCTTCACCGACTATGCACGGGGAAGAGCAGAGGTGGGTCGATGAGGCGATTCGGACGAACTGGGTCAGCACAGTAGGTGCCAATATAAATGAAATTGAGAAGTTAATGGCAGAATATGTCGGCACCAAATATGCGGTCGCGTTATCCTGCGGTACATCTGCGCTT
>JAFWLP010000066.1 GCA_017511005.1 Clostridiales bacterium | reverse complement strand
TGAAATGATCTCGGAGCTGCCTACATTGCGGCCCTTCTGCATGCGGTTAGCACCCTTTCTGACAAGGATGTTATCGCCGAGAGAATCGCATGTGAAGAACTCGAGATACTGATCTCTAATCTCATCACCGATCGTACCGGTAACTGTGCCGGCAACGTTCTTGATCAAGCTAATCAATCCCATATTATTATTCCTCCTGGTATTTCTTTTGCGGTCCACGCGACCGCCGATAAAATAATATCATTTATTTGACAAAACAACAATATTTTACATAATCAGACGAGCCAAAATCGTAAAGCAGCCGATAAAAAACCGACCGGTAAAAACCAGTCGGTTTTACGCTGATTTTATTGTGTTTTTCGGGGTTTATCCGACCATCTTCTCAAAATTGCCGATATTGCAGGCCTGCAAAACGATTATCACTTTATCATCGACCCGCCTGACGTAATACACGATATTCTGCTCAGGACCGTTTCCGGACAGATGGCATGACGCTTTTACATACTCCTTGCCTCCGAGTGTCACTGTACCCTCTTTTTTGATCTCTGTCTTAATGCCGAAACGGCTGGTTGTCTTTGCAACCGATTCCGTATCATCTTCGAGATACTTTTCCGGAGTGTAATCCGGATCATCGGGAGAAGCGAGTTTTGTATTCACAAATTTGATCTGCAAATAACAAAACGCTTCTTCCGGCGCTAAGTAATTGTCAATGCGTGTTGCCGTGACACGGTTACGGTCTTTTTCCGAATTGCAGTCCATCAGATCATCTTCTTCAATTCCTGCAAGCCATTCATCATCGTTCCCTCTCCAGTCCGCAGGTAGCTTGATCTTTACTCCGGCATATTCATTTATGTATTCATTACTTTTGTTATATACGCCTTTTTTATACTCTGTTCCTTCCATGGGATTGTTCCGGGATGCGGATTCTGAAGGAATATCCTTAACTGCCTCAGGTTCTTTCGCTGGCGTGAAGCCATCGCCGTAGGACAAACCATATCCGCGTTTGAAAAGACATTTGTCCGTACCGATCTGATCAACGGAATCGTACCAGGGCTCAGGAAGCCTGCCCGTAAAATCAGCGCATCCACAGAGAACGTCAGATATTCCCTTGCCCTCCGAACCGGGAAGGTAGCACATTACGACACTGTCCCACTTGTCATAGTCCTTCTTATCCAGAATGAGGTGCCTTCCTGCAATGATGCAAGTGACAGTAGGCTTTCTGATCCTCTTGACCACATCGATCACATTTCCGTTTTCGAAATAATCCTCTGCAGGATCATAGAGCTTCAAGTCCTTCGAGTCACCGTACCATTCAGCGTACGCATCTTCACCGACACAGAGAAGGACAACATCAGCTTTGTTTGCTTCATTCGGATCGGTTATGACTTCGATCCCGTAATCCTTCGCATATCTTTCGAAAGCTTCCTTTACCGTCGTTACGCCCTTGATGTCTTTTGAAGGGGCCAGATTCCATCCCATGGTCCAGCCGCCGCACTGCGCGCGCGGATTGTCGGCCGTAGTTCCCGTAACATAGACCTTCGTTCCCTTCTTAAACGGAAGCATGTTGTTGTCGTTCTTCAGGAGTACAAGGCTCTTTTCCACGAGCTTTTCGGCAACGGCTCTCGCTTCGGGCGAACCGACATCATCATGCAGTGTCTTGATGTTCCTGCAGAACGGATCGTCAAACAGACCCATATCCTTTTTGACCGTGATTATCCTCGTAACGGCTTCGTCGACCGTCTTCTTATCGATCTGCTTATTGTTGACTGCGTCTACTATTGCCTTTCTGCAGTCATCGTATCTCTCACCTTCCATGAACAGGTCGATGCCGCAGTTGACCGCAGAGATCACCTGCTCCTCATAAGTCTTCGGCGATGTGTTTTTGATCGCCATGCTGTCAGTCATTATGATGCCCTTAAATCCCATCTCGGTACGAAGCTTCATAATGTATTCTTTGTTCTCATGCATCTTTACGCCGTTGAGAGACGAATAACTGACCATAACCGCTTTTACGCCGGCATCGATCTGAGATTTGTAGACCTTGAGGAGCTCATTGATCTGGTCTTGTGAGAGCTTGGCATCTCCCCTGTCTATGAGTCTTGCGAAATCACTCTTCTCGCCTGTTCCGTAGACAGCATTGCCGTCACCGAAATAATGCTTTGCCGTAGCCAATACTCCGCCGTCAACAAGACCTTTGGTGTATGCGGTCGAAAGCTTCTTGATCGTCTCCAGATCAGAGCTGTAGCACTCGTAGTTTCTTCCCCACCTTGGGTCATTTGACTGAGCAACGCAAGGATAGAGATTCCAGAGCATGTGGCACTGCTTTGTCTCGTCAGCGACGATCTTACCCATCTGATACGTGAGCTCCTCATCGTTTGCAGCTCCTATACCGATGTTGTGAGGGAAATAAACGGCATCGATGCAGTATCCGACTCCGTGAACATCATCCTGCGCTACAAAGTAAGGGATTCCCGCTTCGGACTCGATTGCCTCCTGCTGATACTTATCAAGCGTCTCACGCCATTCGGCTGCCGTCATCTGTCCCTCGTCGCCGTAGATGCTTCCATAGCCGTAAGTCTTCATTGGGCTGCTGTCATCCGTGGCGACCTTGTAAAGGATCGGCTGCACCATCTGCGCGGCTTTCTGTTCCAGAGTAAGCGAGTCAACGATCTGCTTGGGCGTCAGCGTTGCATACCACTGATACTTGTACTGGTATTTCCCTTCAGGATATTTCGGAGTTCCCAAAGAACACGCAGTTGAAGTTAACAGCATAACCGCTGTCATTGCTTTCACTAACAGTTTTTTCATTTCATTGCTCTCCTTCTTTGGGGTGTGAAAAACCAAAGATCCGTAAAAGATCTTTATTTGCGCATGGCGGGTCTTATGGTTTTTATGTCTGTGTGATCAGTTACACGAATTAAATGCTTTTATGGTTTCTTCTGCAGTCCGGTCGGCATAATCATCTTCAAACGTCCGGCTGTAGCTGTTGCCGTCAAGAACTGTGAGCCTGCCGTTTTGCAGCAGGTCAGCCGCCTTTTGTGCAGGTCTTGTTGAAGGATGCAAAGTTCCCCAGACGACAGTTGCAGGCACACTGCAGTTTGGCAGGATATCGTAAATGTTGACTACCAGCTTGGGTTCTTCAGAAAAAGTGTATTCTTCAAATTCAGGCTCTACCAAAACCATACCTTTTATCTCAGCCTGTCTTTCGGTCCCGGCATATGCCGCAACGGTTCCTCCTGTCTGATGTCCCCACAGATACACATTCGAAAGATCGACATCAGACAGATACCTGAGCTCATCCATAACTGCGTACAGATCCAGGATATAGTGGAAGATCATGCCGCTGTTGGGAGCAGGCGCCGTATAATCTTCCATGGTGATATTCGGCTCAAACATTACGACCGCATAACCGCTTTCGGTAAAATATCTGACAGTCTTATCATATGCGGGTCCGTCCACTATGCCGCACAGAACTATCGTCTTAAAAGGTCCATCACCTTCAGGGAGACAGAACTTTCCGCTGATCTCTTTTCCGTCACGGTAAAAGCTTATCTTTTTCTCATTATCAGAAACCTTTTCAGAGGCAGGCTCGGCTGTGACATAATCAAACGGTGCTTCGTGCTTTGCCGGAGCTTCGATCTTTTCGAAAGTCATAATGTCTTCAGCTGCCAAAACAGGCTTTGAATTGAGGCCCAGTGAAACAGCGAGCAGAAGCATCACCAGCGTCATGAAAGCAGTGGTGATCTTTGTGCCTTTGCGGTAACTGATTATGTTCTTAACACGGTGTGCAACTTCGCGTCTGCCAAAATCATTGCTGCTGAATCCAAGCTGTGTTACCAGATACTTTCTGCTGTTGCTTCTTCTCGCGAAGTTGACGATCGATACAGCATAAGCCTGCTTGCGTTCAGCATCCATATCCTTTACCGCAGTTTCATCACAGCTCATCTCGATATCCTGTCCGAAAAGGAAAAACGCCAGCCATGCAAGAGGATTGAACCAGTGTATGGCAACCACTGCCATTCCGATGACCTTTCTGATCCAATCTCCGCGTCTTATATGCGTTCTCTCGTGCATGAGAACGAATTCTCTTTCTCTGTCACTGAGTACCTCAGGCAGATAGATCTTCGGCACGATAAGGCCGAAAACAAATGGTGCAGACACCTTATCGGATACATACACATTTCTGCCGCTTTTAACCGCATTTTTCAGTCTTATCTTGAGCGCAGTGAAACGGATGACAGAATAGGCAGCTACAGCAATCACGCCTGCGAGCCAGACGCATGCAAGAACTGTCTTTATCTGCAGAGCAGCCGCAGTATCGGCTAAAGGATGCATCGTTACGGTCTGAACGGCATCAGGAACGTTCTCGTTTTTCAATTCATCGAAAACAACTGCTTCATCTTGAATATCAGCCGCAGCTTCTTTTTCTGTTGCCGCAGTTTTCGCTTTGAATACTGCGTTCTCAGCTTCCTGTACCTGTGAAGCAATAACATCAGTATTGAGAGGAATATAATTAAAAATGCTGAAGACAGATCCGATATTTAGCGGGATGAGCAGTCTTACAGCCACCACAGCCCAAAGGATCATGATGAATCTCTTCGACCTTTTGCGCATGAGAAATCTGGTCAGCAAAGTGACTAAGATCACCACACTGCCCATAACAGACATCTCAAGCACTTTCAGGAAAATATCCGTCACGCCTTGTCGTCCTCCACATGCGCTCTGATCATCTTGATCAGAGCGTCAGCTTCCTTATCACTCAGGGTTTTGTCTTTTCCGAAAAACGAAGCGACAAACATAGGAAGCGAACCGGAAAAACTCTTATCGACGATCTGATTGCTTTCGGAGATAAGCACTTCTTCCTTGGGAATGAGAACGCTCACTATGGAGTTTTCATTCTTAACAAAACCTTTGTTGATGAGTTTTTTCAGGATCGTATAAGTAGTCGACTTGTTCCAGTCGATATTCTCTTTGGCGAGTTTGACAAGTCTGCCGGATTCGACAGGCGACTCCTGCCAGATTATTTCCATCAGCCTTTTTTCAGATTCGAACAACATTAATTCCTGCATTTACCACACCTCATTCATACAGGTCTACTGCAGTAGACCTAATGTTAGTCTATTCCAGTAGACCACGCTTGTCAAGTACGGATCCGGCCAATTCCGTTCAAACGTTAAAAAGCCCCGGAATGCATGTTCCGGGGTTTTTGAAGGGGGTAAAGGATGAGTTATAAAGGCTGTTCTTTCGTGAAAGAAACAGGCTCTATTGTCATGGCATATTGTTAGATGAGGAGATCAGCCTTTTCGTTCTGGCCGT
>JAFWLP010000065.1 GCA_017511005.1 Clostridiales bacterium | reverse complement strand
TAATCACAAGGATGAAACTAAATTTAATAATGTTGTTAGTAATTTAGAATGGTGTACTTATAAATACAACAGTAATTATGGCACTTGTATTCAAAGGAGAAAAGAAAATACAGATTATTATTCTGAAAAAAGAATAAATGCCTGTAAAGCGAATGGATATAAGCGCGGGAAAAAAGATAAACAAAATGATAAGAATGGTAATGTAATTTGTATTTATCCATCCGCAATGGAGGCACAAAGAAAAACAAAAGTAGGAAATCAGCATATCATAGAATCATGTCAAAAGAAAAGAAAATACGCTGGTGGGTATTATTGGGAATATGCGGAAGGATGTGATTAAAATCGGAGAAGTTTGTATAATCTATGGCAAATCCGGCACGGGCAAAAGCCGCTCTCTGAAAGAGTTCGACGAGGATGAAATCCTGTTCGTCAACACAGTCAACAAGCGGCTCCCGTTTCAGAAGAAATTCAAGTACGAATACAAGACCGCCGATGTTGAGAAGGTCAAGAACGCTTTGAAAAAGATGCCGACAAAAACAGCAGTCATTGATGATTTTGGCTATCAGCAGACAGCAAAATTCATGGCGGGGCATAACCAACGGAGCGGCGGTTCATCGTTCGACCTTTACAACGCAATCGCTGACGATGCTTACGGCTTAATCATGTATATCAAAGATGAGTTACCCGATGACATTATTGTTTATCTCATCATGCATGAGGAAACAAGTGACTACGGCGACACGAAGCTCAAGACAATCGGCAAACTCCTTGATCAGAAGGTTTGTGTTGAGGGCATGGTCACAATTTGCCTCAGAGCCATGAAAGAGGGAACAAGCAAATACTTCTTCCGTACACAATCAGACGGGCAAGATATAAGCAAGTCGCCTGAGAATATGTTCGATATTCAAATCGATAACAACCTGGCCGAAGTTGACAAGCGCATTCGGGAGTATTGGGGGTTGTGATGGCAGATCTGAAAGAATACAACGCTTTTCTTGAAACCAAAAAGCAAGTGGCAATCAGCTCCGGCTTTGAGAAGCCAAAAACCGAGATGTGTGCAGCCATGTTTGAATGGCAGAAAGATATTGTCTTTTGGGCGTTGAAAAAAGGACGCTGTGCGCTGTTTGAGGATTGCGGTTTAGGAAAGACCATCCAGAGCCTTGAATGGTCGAGAAGCGTATCAGAGCATTGTCAGAAGCCCGTGCTTATTGTCTGCCCGTTATCGGTCGCAGAACAGACCAAGCGGGAAGGGGAAAAGTTCGGTTTTGCCGTGACTGTCGTGCGGGATCAGAAACACGTTAAGCCGGGGATCAATGTAACAAACTATGAAATGCTTGATCATTTCGATGCATCGGAGTTTTGCGGCGTTGTCCTCGATGAAAGCTCAATCCTCAAGAATTACTCCGGGAAGATGAGAACAGAAATAATTGAGAAGTTCCGAAACACGCCATACAAGCTCTCATGCACGGCGACACCCGCTCCCAATGACTTTATGGAGTTGGGCAATCAGTCGGAGTTTTGCGGGGTTATGAGCAGAACCGAGATGCTTGCAACGTACTTTATCCATGACGGGGCTGATACTTCAAAATGGCGGTTGAAGGGTCACGCTCAAGACCGCTTCTGGGAGTGGTTGGCAACCTGGGCTGTCGTTCTGACAAAGCCGGGGGATCTGGGATATGATAACACGGGCTTTGACCTGCCAGAATTGAGGACGGAGCAAATCACTATCAAATATGACGAGAATATCGTCAATGATAACTATTCTTTTTTTGCTGAAGTCGCTCAGACCTTGAACGAACGCCGCAACGCAAGACGGAATAGCCTTGAGGATAGATGCCGAGCGGCTCTTGACCTGATCGAAACGGAGCCAGACGCTCAATGGCTGATATGGTGCGACCTAAATGCAGAAGCAGACGAGCTGAAGCGGATTATCCCCGGCAATATTGAAGTGCGAGGATCTGACGATATCGAGGTCAAAGCCGATAGGCTGAACCGCTTCACAATCGGAGAAGCGAAAAGGCTGATTGTCAAGCCGTCAATCGCCGCTTTCGGGCTGAACTGGCAAAACTGCCACAATATGATATTTGTCGGGCTGTCCGATAGCTTTGAAATGATGTATCAAGCAATTCGGCGTTGTTGGCGGTTTGGGCAGAAACAGCCCGTCAACGTGTACATCATCACAAGTGAAGCCGAGGGAGCGGTCAAGGACAATATCGACCGCAAGGAAAAACAGGCGGCTTTGATGGTCGCCGAGATGGTACAACATACCAAGGAAATATTAGAAGAGGAAATAAGGGGAACTGTCAGAATTTCAATTCCTTACAATCCACAAGTTGAAATGACAATCCCAGAATGGTTGGTGAGCGCATGAAAGTATTAAATCAAGCAAGCGGCAAAAACTGGGTGCTTTATCACGGAGACTCCGTTGAAGTCCTGCAAGGCATCCCGGACAACAGTATCCATTATTGTATCACTTCAATCCCGTTCGCAAGTCTTTACACTTACTCAAACAGCGACCGAGACATGGGCAACAGCAAAACTTATGAGGAATTTGCCGAGCAGTATCAATTCCTTGGGCGTGAATGGTATCGGTGCATGATGCCTGGTCGGAATGTTTCCATCCATTGTATGAACTTGCCGACAAGCAAAGAGAAAGACGGCTATATCGGCATCAAGGATTTCCGGGGCGATGTGATCCGGTGGATGCAGTCTCTTGGCTTCATCTACCACTCCGAGGTCTGTATCTGGAAAAATCCCGTCACGGCAATGCAACGGACAAAGGCTCTGGGGCTTCTGCATAAGCAGATCAAGAAAGACTCTTGCATGAGCCGCCAAGGCATCCCTGATTATCTTGTCACGTTCCGAAAGCCGGGAGACAATCCAGAGCGGGTGGCGCATACAAACGAGAGTTATCCCGTCAGCAAGTGGCAACAGGTAGCAAGCCCCGTGTGGGATGAGTATGCTACTCCGGTTTGGTGGGATATCAACCAGAGCGACACGCTCAACGGCAAGATTGCCAGAGAGGACGCAGACGAGCGGCATATCTGCCCGTTACAACTCCCAGTCATTGAGCGGGGCATCGAGCTTTGGAGCAATCCCGGTGACATCGTTCTCGATCCGTTCAACGGCATCGCTTCAACTGGTTACAAAGCCTTGATTATGGGCAGAAAGTATGTCGGGGTTGAGCTCAAAGAAAGCTATTACAACGTATCAATCAAAAACCTACAGACCGCCGAAGATGAGAACCAGATCAATCAGAGCAGTCTGTTTGAAGAGGATGGTGACGGCTGTGGCATCTTTTGACAACGGCATTTCTTCCTACGTTCACGCAACGGCGACAGTCGATGTATATTTCCCTGTTGATGAGCGGGGTAACTCGCATATCACTTGTCGGCATTGCTACTACTATCGTGATGCTTCACACAGATGCGGGCTGAATTATGAAATCTGCTCGTTTCCTGACAAATATGTCGGGGATAATTGCCCGTTGGAACCTGACACCGATGAAAACGGCGAGATCATAAACTCAAACAATAATTGAAAAGGAGAACTAAAAAATGATCCCAAGATTTAACAACTTCAAACCCGAAAAGAGCGCAAGCAGCCGGGAGATCCTTCCCGCCGGCGGCTATGTCTGCAAGATCCTCAAGGCAGAAATCCAGACAAACGATTGGGGCAGTCAGCTCGTTCTGTCGTTTGATATCTCTGAGGGCGAGTATAAGGACTTTTTCAAGACCGATTACAATAGTCAGCCCGAAGACCGCAAGAAGTGGCGGGGCGTATGGCGGCGAATTAATATCCCTACCGATGACGGATCACAAGAAGACACATGGCGGCAGAACAAAATCAAAAACCTCGCCGCCTGCCTGCAAGACAGCAATGCCGGTTATGTTTGGGATTGGGATGAAACCAAGCTCAAGGACAAGGCTCTGGGCATCTTGTTCAGAGAATTCGAATGGGAGATGGAAGACCGAAGCGGTGTATCAACTGAAGCCTACTCATGCACCGATATCGATAGCGTCAGAGCGGGTAAATTCAAAATCGCAAAACGCCGTGAGCTTAAACATAAGGTAACGGCTCCCGCTCCGACTTCCGTGACTGATGACTCTGACCTGCCGTTCTGATGCATCCGCTTGAGGTCGAAGAAGCACTCCAAACTCTGACCGCAATCGTTGACACAAGGGAACAACCGACATCGCAACTAACAAAACGCCTTGAATGTTTCCAACGCTATGAGCGGGCAACGCTCAACGCTGGCGACTATTCGGGCAAGGTGCTTGTCAATGGCGATTGGCTGCAACTTCCAGTCGCCATCGAGCGCAAAATGAACCTCGATGAGCTTTGCAACAACTTCTGCAAACAACGCCCACGCTTTGAGCGGGAGTTCAACAGAGCCAAAGAAAACGGGGTCAAGATGTATCTTTTAGTCGAGGGCGGGAACTGGGAAAGTATCTACGGCGGTCACTATCTGTCAAAGATGCGCTCCCGCTCTCTGGTCGGGTCAATTCTAACCTGGCTCTCACGATATGGTTGTCAGATCCTCATGTGCAACAGAAAGCTCACAGGGCAGTTGATTTGGGATGTGCTTTATTATGAAGCGAGAACTTATCTTTTAGGGATGGTGGTGGATGAAACAGGACAACAAGACAGCTCTGGAGCTGTTGACTGCTGACATAGAGCAATATTCTCTCAACGACCTTATCAAGATGGTTCCCGATGTCTATGACCTTGTTCACGATCCTGTTGAGCTTGCGCAAGTCAAGGCGCTATTCTTAAGCCGTGCCGCCGATCTGGGAGACAAGCGGCTCATTCAGTCAATCATGACAAGCATCGAGAAACAACAAAAACTCAATCAGAAAAGGGAGATGATACAACGCAACGCATCCGCAACCGCCGCATTCCTTGACCTTGATAAAAACGGCTTGCCTGCTGAGACAATCGATAATTTCTTTAACATCATGATTGAAGATGAGGAATATCGGAATATCCGTTTCAATGTCATATCAGGCCGTGCGGAACTGCCGAAGAAAACAACAAGCGGCGTGGAGATTGTCGATGCTTGGGATGACACCGATGATGCCGCATCACAACACTACATCGAGGACACGTTCCATCTGTATGCCCCGCAGAAGCATCAAAACGCCTTGCGTATGTTCTTTCGGGCAAGAGAATACAATCCCATTCAAGACCTGATTGAAAGCATTCAATGGGATGGGAAAAACCGCATAGAGAATTTCTTGCATGAGTGGATGAAGGTCGAAGACACGCCATATTCAAGGGAAGTATCACGTCTGATATTCGCTGGCGGCATCAATCGCCTATATCATCCTGGCTGTAAGTTTGACGATGTGGTTGTCCTTGTCGGTGAAGCTCAAGGCGAGGGCAAAAGTACGATTGTCGAGTGGCTTGCGGTTAATCCTCAATGGTACGGGGTTGTCAAACACATCGAGGGAAAAGACGCTCTTGAGGAAATCAGCGGCAAATGGGTTTGCGAAATCTCCGAGCTGTCAGCGTTCAAACGTGCGGATGATGTCGAAGCAATCAAGGCGTTTGTCACCATAGACCGAGACAGATACCGCCGCCCGTATGACCGATATCCGCAAGACTATCCTCGCCGCTGCATTTTCATCGGAACGACCAATCAATCTCAGTTCCTTGTTGACAAAACGGGTAACCGCCGCTTTTATCCTGTTTCTGTTTATCAAAATGGTTATGTGCTTCGGGATCACGAAGAAGAGTGCCGGGAGTATATCGCTCAGTGTTGGGCAGAAGCACGGGAACGGCTCAAAGCGGGGAATATGCCGCCATTCGCAACCAAAGAGCTCGTTACCGAGTATAAGAAATATCAAGATGCGGCGATGGAAGATGATTGGCGGGTCGGTGTGATTGAAGACTATCTCCGCAAGTTCGGAGTCGGGGAGCGTGTCTGTTGTCTCCAGATCTTTCGGGAATGCATAAGCCCGGATCAAGAGCGACCAGGCAACCCGAAAAAAGCTGAGTCCAACGCAATCGGTCAGATCATGTCAAAGCAACGTGACTGGAAAAAGCTTAACAGCTCTGTTAGCTTTGGTAAGTACGGCACTCAAAAAGGTTGGGAGCGGGTCAAATCTAACGATAAAAACACAGTTGATACCGCTTTAGACCTTCCATTTTAGCCAATTTCTCAACCATCTTTCACGTTGGTTGAGGGTTGGTTGAGGCGTTGGTTGAGGCTGAAACCCCAGTAATTACTATATAAAATAGACATTCTCAACCATCTCAACCATGTTTTTATAAAAAGACTTTATGTGTTTTTTTTCATAGTTTGAAAAAGTATATATTTCTAAGTAATATATAGGGATTTTTGGTTGATTGGTTGAGTTGGTTGAGGATATGGAGAAATCGAAATGGCATATACTCTTAATGAAATCAAAGTCGCCGCCTATAACCTGACCGAGCTTGATAACATGACACCGAGACAGCGTTCTTTATGGGAAGGGCTTGCATACTGTTACGAATGGCATCGGCTTCATCCTGATGACCAGACCGAAGCGTGTAAAGCCCTTGCCCAACACTATATTAATTTATTCTGGGGAGATGATATTTAAATTGCGAAAACAATATGCAACTATTGCCCGCTCCTGGCTGAACCGAGCGAGAAAGATAGATAAAGAAATAAACGACCTTGTCAACCTTGCACAGCATACCCGTGACCGCCTGACATCTATCACTCAATCCCTTGACGGCATCATTGTCAGCGGTTCCCATGATCCTCACAAATTCGACAACCTTGTCGAGCTTGAGAATAGCGTCAATCAAAAAATCGATGAGTTCATCGCTATCAAGACGGAGATCTTCAGACTACTTTCCTGCTTGCCTGACCGCAATCAGCGGCTTGCCCTGATCGCTTATTATCTTGACATGAAAACGTGGGAGCAAGTCGCCGTTGATATGCACTACAGCTATGATAACATCATGCGCATCCGCAAATACGGATTGCTTGAAGTGGAGAAGATGCTACAAGAACAAAAGACTACATAAAAATAAAGTATTGACTTGTGGTATTATCCATCATGGAGAAAGAGCCGAAGCGGGGATGTCGGCTTTCTCCCGTGTGTTTTTCCTTTCCATCTTCTTCCTTACTTCCTTTTGTTCGAGCCGGGTTAAGTCGGTCAGAGAGCCGACACCCGGCATTTTTATTTCCGACTCCAACCGGCAGTAAAAGGGCAACAACTCAAGACGCTATCATCTCCGTCTATGCTCATGCGTTCTGCTTCCTTGCGCATGGCGTTGCTCTGCTGCCGGTTCCTTTTAAGAAATTATCTGGCAGTGTCCAGCTTCTGCGCAGTCAGTTGTTCGGGGCTGTGCTCAAGTATGGATGGGAAAACAGGCACAGGTGGGGGTGCTTATTTGAAACCATATGCAAGGCAGTTCTATAAGTCAAAGGCTTGGCAGAAGACAAGAGATGCATATGCAAGCAGTAAAAGAAATCTCTGTGAGGTTTGTCTGGCAAAGGGGATTGTAACACCTGCGGAGATTGTCCATCACAAGATTGAGATTACACCGGAGAACATAACAGATCCAACAGTCACATTGAACTGGAACAACCTGCAATGTGTTTGCCGTGAGTGTCATGCCGAAGCACATGGAGCACGGCAAAACCGGTGGAAAATTGATGAATTGGGAAGGGTATATGCGAAAGAGTAATGCCCCCATGACAAAATGTAATGGATACCGTGGGAGAC
>JAFWLP010000064.1 GCA_017511005.1 Clostridiales bacterium | reverse complement strand
GAGGAACAGAATAATGGCTAAAATTGATATTAAAGATCTAACAGGTGCCGTTAAGGGTTCCATCGAGCTTTCCGATGAGATTTTCGGCATTGAGCCCAATGAAGTTGCAATGTCCACGGTAGTTAGAAACCAGCTTGCAAACAGAAGACAGGGCACACAGAAGACAAAGACAAGAAGCGAAGTATCCGGCGGCGGCAAGCGTCCTTACAGACAGAAGGGTACAGGCCGCGCACGTCACGGTTCAACACGTTCCGCTCAGTATGTAGGCGGCGGAATCATCTTTGGACCCAACCCCAGATCATACAGCTACACAGTACCTAAGAAGGTTAAGAGACTTGCGCTCAAGTCAGCTCTTTCCTCAAAGGTTGCTTCTGACAAGATGATCGTTCTCGAGAACATGGATCTTGACGAAGTAAAGACAGCAACAGTTGCCAAGGCTCTCAAGGCTATCGGCGCAGGCGAGTCTTCACTCATCGTTCTCGAAGGCGTTAACAGAAACGCAGAGCTTTCTGCAAGGAACATCAAGGATGTTAAGACGGCACTGGTCAACACGATCAACGTTATGGACATCCTCAAGTATGACAGCCTCGTAGCTACAAAGGCTGCCGTAGAGAAGATCGAGGAGGTGTACAAATGAAGTCACCCTATGATGTAATCATCAAGCCCGTCATCACAGAGAAGACAATGGCTATCACAGAAGAGGGCAAGTACACATTCGTAGTTGCACCCGACGCACAGAAGCCCGAGATCAAGGCTGCTGCTGAGAAGCTCTTCGGTGTTAAGGTCTTATCCGTAAACGTTGCTAACTTTGACGGTAAGACAAGAAGACTCAGAAACAAGCCCGGCAAGACAGCTGCATACAAGAAGGCAGTAGTTACGATCGCAACCGATACTGTTGAGAACACATATCTCGGCAAGGGCGGCAAGGCAGTCAAGGCCGGTTCAAAGAACAAGACGTCAATCGAAGAATTCGGTTTTGGTCAGTAATGTAATCTAAGGAGAGATAATAAAATGGCAGTTAAAACATTTAAACCTACTTCTCCGGCAGTGCGTGGAATGGCCATAGCTGACTATTCCCAGATAACAAAGAAGGCCCCGGAGAAGAGCCTTCTTAAAGCAAGGAAGAAGACAGGCGGCCGCAACTCTTATGGCCGCATCACGGTTCGCCATATCGGCGGCGGTAACCGTACCAAGCTTAGAGTAATCGATTGGAAGCGTGACAGAGTAGGAATCCCTGCTACAGTCAAGGCAATCGAGTATGATCCTAACAGAACAGCTTACTTGGCACTCATTCAGTATGTTGACGGTGTCAAGTCATATATCCTCGCTCCCGAGGGCCTCAAGGTAGGTCACAAGGTCGAGAGCGGTCCGGATGCAGACATCCTTAACGGTAACGTTCTTCCCATCTCATCCATTCCGGTAGGTACAGTTATCTGCTGCGTTGAGATGAATCCCGGAAAGGGCGCACAGCTCGTAAGGACAGCAGGTGCTTCCGCACAGCTTATGGCTAAGGAGAACGGCTATGCACAGATCCGTCTTCCTTCCGGCGAGGTACGTATGGTACCTGAGAAGTGCCGCGCAATGATCGGTTCCATTGGCAATGCCGAGCACGAGAACGTTAAGCTCGGTAAAGCTGGTAAGTCAAGACATGCCGGAGTAAGACCTTCAGTCAGAGGTGTTGTAATGAACCCTAACGATCACCCTCACGGCGGTGGTGAAGGTAAGTCTCCTATCGGTCTCCCTGGCCCTGTTACACCTTGGGGTGTTCCTACATTGGGTAAGAAGACACGTAATAAGAAGAAGCAGTCCGGCAAGTACATTGTTAAGTCAAGAAAGGCATAAGGAGGCAGTTCAATGAGTAGATCAACCAAAAAGGGCTATTACGTTCAGGACGCTCTCATGAAGAAGGTCCAGGCATTGAATGAAGCGAATGACAAGAAGATCATCCAGACCTGGTCCAGAGCTTCTACGATCTTCCCTGAATTCGTCGGCCACACAATTGCAGTTTATGACGGTCACAAGCATGTTCCGGTATATGTTACCGAGGATATGGTAGGACATAAGCTTGGCGAGTTCGCACCTACACGTAAGTTCGGCGGCCACACAAGCAACGAGAAGTCCGCTTCTAACTCATAAGGAGGAAATTTCTGTGGAAAAGATTATTTTAAGCAGAGACAAT
>JAFWLP010000063.1 GCA_017511005.1 Clostridiales bacterium | reverse complement strand
CCTTCTTTCTTTCTTTTCTTTAGTATTTATATTATTTATATATTTACTTATGTGATTGGGTTCTGATTGGGTTTTGATTGGGTTTTGATTGGGCTTCGCTTGATATTTGTTGTAGTTGGTTATTGAAATTTCAAGGCTTTTTGACCTTCTTGTGATTGTGATTTCATTGGTCTCTTTTAGGTGAGTGAGTGCTTTCCGTGCCTGTTCGTATGAAATTCCAACGCTTTCAGCGATTTCGCCTATCGTGGTTACGCACTCGCCTCGGTGGATCGTCTTCCCACGGTACTCCCGGTCTTCGATGTAGGCGGTCAAGAGAAGGTGAAGGAATACTACCTTTGTGTTCGTATCCTTGTACCATCCCCAATCAAGTATTCTCCTGTCCAGTTTGATCCATCCGCTTTCCATTGAGTAACGCTTTCAGTATCCTTTGGTCTTGCCGTGTAACGCTCGGTCTGTATACAGGGTGTCCGCCCTCTTTTAATTCATCCTCTTGCGCTTTCATCGTTTCTACGGTCTTGTAGAACTTGCATCCCTTCGTCTTCGTGAGTGCGGAACAGTTGTTTTTTTCAGCCGGGTCATAGGCGAAACAATCTGTTCTCTCGCATTTCATTTCCGAAACCTCTTGTCCATAAACGCTGCCGAAGGATATGTCCTCTTGGCGGCTTCTTTACTGGCTAATCTGTCCTCGTATGCTTTGTTCCTGGCTTTCTCATACTCAAGCCATTTCTCACATTCTGCGTGACAGGTAGCAGACCGATTTTCACATTTCGGGCTACAGGGTTGTTTTAGCCGTTTTGAGCGATTTTCTGTTGCCATTGAGTAATTTATCCACCTTTGAGTTTTCTCTTCATTTTGACCCCATTTTGGATGTTCTAAAGACAAGTCTGTTTATAAGGTCTACCCCCGAAGGGGAGGAGTGCGGAAAGGGAAAGGAAACCGCACTCCATAACAGGAAAGTGATCCTATCTGTCCTCGCCGGAACAGTTAATAGGCGTTATCGTGATCTCGGTACGGGGGTTGTCTTTTGAGTACAGAACCCTCGTCCCGTCAAACGATGCGATGATGTTTGAATTGTCATCCGCTATCACCTTGTACTTGACCAAGATATCGCAGACCGCTTGCATTAGGTTGACCGCATCCACCCTTCTGTGAGTGGGCATATAGAATTTACAGGCCAACTCTATCGGGTAGTCTATCGGGGCATCCAGGGTTGGCATATACGGCTCACAGGCTTTCTCATAGTCCTTGTATTGCCGTGAAGGAATGACCATATACCGCCCTTTTGCCTTAACGATCTGCTGATGGTTTTTCTTGGTCGTTGGTATTAGAGGAATTAAGATATTCAAGTTCGGCAATCTCCTGCGGGGTCATCGTTTCTATCCCCATCTCTTTGCACTCGCTTATAAGTCCGTCTAATAGGACACCGAACTCATAGGCACTCATTTCGCTTGACCCCTTCAATACGGCGTGGTGTATAAACTTCTTTCCGTCCACATATCCTTCCGCAAACGCTCTTGAATAAGGGGCTATGTCTTTGGGGTTTTCCCCGGCGGCTATGGTGAACACGATTGGTTTTCCGTTATCATTGAGTTTGAATGTCCCATAGTCTTGCATTATCTGGTCGTGTACTTCGTCCTTTGACGATCCCAACACCTTTGCAAGATGGTCTACCAGTACCCAATAGTAGGCGTTTGCCGTTAACCCTCGCTTGCTGCGGATGCGCTTGATTTGAAGTTCAAACTTGTCCTTCTCAACCTTGCTCACATCCTTTGCTATCAAGGAACGGTCACCTGCGACCACGATATTCAGCCTTGTTAAGCCGCCAGGGTGGGCGGTCATTTCTATGTGCTTAATGACCATTAGAACGGTATCTGTTCGTCAGTTATCTGTTCAAACCCTTCGGGGATTTTTGACTCGGTTTTCGGTTGTTCGCTTGATTTGCTTTCAAGGAACTCAATCTTTTCAGCAACCACATCTGTGGTGTAGACCTTTTTACCGTCCTTGTCTGTGTAGTTTCCCGTTTGGATTCTTCCGATGATTGCAATGTGTTTACCCTTCTGTAGATACTTCTCCGCCGTCTCTGCGGTCTTGCCGAACGCTATGATGGATGGAAAGTCGCTTGTCGCTTCTTTGCCGTTCATCTTCGGTCTTGCCACCGCCAGAGCGAATCTGGCAATGGCAAGGTCTTCTTTGTATCTCACATCGGGATCACGGGTTAATCTCCCGGTTAAGCACACTATGTTCGCCATTATTTCTTTTCTTCTCCTTCGTACTCCGCATCCAGGATGGTTCTCACATACTTGACAATATCGTAGTCGTTGTGCTTCTTGAGAAGTCTTCTTACGGCTTCGGTGAGACCGCTCTCAAAGACGAGTGCTTCATAAGAAACTTCTTCGTCAACCTCTGCGGGTTCTGCGTCAAAAACGCTGATGTCTTCGGGCATCGCCTTGAAGTTGATGGCGTAAGCCTTTCCGTTATCCATTGTTATTCCTTTCTTGCTATAAGCGATTCCTCGTTCCATCCTTCGTAATGCTCGGACAGATACGATCTAATAAAGTTCTGTAAGTCTGTGTCCCCTTGATGGATTTTGGTGTGGCATCCTTTGCACAGGCAGACGAGATTTTCCTCAATGCCCTTGCCACCCCTTGACCGTTCTATGAAGTGGTGGACTTCTATCCCACGGGGCTTGCCGCAGTATATGCAGCAAGCCCATCCATCATAGGAATCTCTTTGGTATACCCGCTCTCTTGTTTCCTGGGAGATATGGGTAATGTCTTTTAGTTTCATTTCTTCCTATTCAGCAGGTTCATAGCGTTCTGCCATTGCTCCATCGTCATATCCTCAATCTGTGGGAGCGCATAGAAGTCAAGGATTTTGTCAATATCGCTGCCCTTGGTCTCCGCAAGCATCTTCAATGCGGAGATGTTGTTCTTGCCGACCTTCTGCTTGAGGGCTTCCCGTCTCTCAATGGCATTTGCTACTTCGTCTGCGGATGCCATACTCGCATCAATTCCGATGCCAAACATCCCTAACGCTCTGCCTACCGCAGAGGTCTCACAGTTCTCCACATAAGAGGTCTTGTTGATGTTGGATGCGTTTCGGTCTTCCTGTGCGTAGCCGTTCGCTACCACCTTGCCGTTCGGGTCATATACCCTTGCAACCATCACTACCGAGTTCTCGTCAAGAGATACGATCTCGGAGAGGACGGTGAATGCGGAGTAATTCGCCCGGAACTCCTTGACCCTCTCGTTTACAGGGATGTACTCTTTGCCCTTAATGGTGATACTTCTCATCGTTTAATCCTTTCCCATTTCCGTCTGTCCACTTACTCTTGAGAGCATCGCCTGGACAGTTCGGTTGATGCTCCTTGCTCTCGCTCTTTCTTTATTGATCCACGGCTCTAAATCGTCCTTGTTGAAGGTGATGTAATAGCCGTAACCATCGTTGAGTATCCAGTACCCTCTGTTCCGTAGCCCTTCTATGGCTTTCCTCATCACTCTGTCGGTAAGCCCTGTCCAGAACTTGAGGTCGCCCCTCTCAATCGGGTTATCCTTATGGTGACTTGTTAGGCATCGGATAACTATGTCCTCTTCCTCGGTGAGAGGGTCTTCGTTCATAGCGATCTGCTTTCCCGCAAGCCACGCTTTCACCCCTTCGGGCGGTTCAACCACTCCGTTCTCCATATTGGAGACCATCGCCATCGTGAACCGGGAGTCTACAGTTTTTAATTCGTCTGTCAGTTTTCTAACGGTCAGTTTGTTCGCCGTCCTGTATTCCTTGAGAGTCATAGCACATCCTCTGCCCACTTTTCGTGGATACACTCTTCGCATCCGATTACATTGCCATCATCATCCGTATATACTCGTTCTCCGTATGAGAGTTCCGCTCCGCACACGGGACAGATGTAATACTCTGGATCTGGTGGGTCTATGTCGTTTGGGTTATAGAAACCTAACATCTAACTCCCGCCCTTCTTAAGCAACTCTTTGGCGGCCATCTGTGCAAAACCTTCGTGTCGGCTGCACCGTATCCTGTTCCCGCCCACACCTTGTAGATGATGGTGAGACACGCAGGTGTGTCTACCATACGAATCCATCTCTTTGGGGCTAACAACTTCCCGTCAACCAACTTGGGACGAGAAAGAACAGGACGAAAAACACCAGTACGACTACCGTTCTCCAAAACCAAACCTTTACCATTCATTCCTCACTCCTTTGGATAAAACATCTCTCCAACTTGCTCCGTGGGGATGCTTAACAACCCACACGCTTTCCTCACATTCTCTTCCGTCCACCCGGTCTTACCGTTGATAAGGTTGGAAGCGTTCACTTGGCTCATACCCATATCCTTGGCAAACTCACGGATGGAGTCATAGTTAAATCGGATCAGTCGGTACAGTTTCGTGTTCCTCAATCTGTATCTCCCCCTTCTCAAGTTTTTCGTAGAAGTAATCGCACGCATCGTGGTCTGCCTTGCAGTACATCGTGCCGTGCATACAGGTCGTGTACTTCACCCTGCCGTCTTTAGATGCGACAAAGTTGGGACACTCCCCGCAACGGTATGTCTCCCCTTTTAAGTGGTATCTGTCCGAGGCCGTCTCCGGGACAAGTCTCTCTGCGGAGTAAACGATGTAAGCACAAAACCCCTGATTGTTGTTGAACATCAGTTCGTACTTGCATCCCATCTCGGATACTTCTTCTAATGCCTTGTTAAGTTCGCTCTGGAATTGCTCTGCGGTTGCAGAATGGATAACTTTTGTAGATTGTTTCTTCGCATACTTCATAGGGCATAACTCCTTTCCTGTTAGTAGAAAGAAATTATGCCCTACTTTTCGGTTAATCTGTTCCTAAAAAAATACTGAAACCTGTGATTTTAGGAATAGATAAGTGGATTTTTATATCCCCTCTTCCGAGGGGATCGGGTTAACTTCTGTCTACGCATATACCTTACCACACTTCTGTAGGTTTGTAAAGTATAAAGTGTAAATTTATTCAGAAATCCCGTATTGTTTACATAATCCGTCTTCCGTAACCTATTGTTTTGGATACGGAAAGGGCTTGCATTTCTGCAAGCCCGGAAAGGTTTATGGTTTAGATTGCGAAGTCTATTCCATACACAGACTATAGCACACTTGGACAATGTGTGTCAATCACTAATCTGCTGCAAATACTGTTTGACCCACGCTTTGATATTGGCTGCAACCTGGGAGACTTCTTCCCGTCTTATATCGCTCTGTGCGTGGAAGCCGTCTTCGTACCCCACCATTGTACCGTCTGCGATGTTCATATTGATCGCATCCTTCGCCCAATCATCGGGCGGGAGTTTTGCGGTGGTTTCTTTCATCTGCTCAATGATTTTGGGAACGAGTTCCCAGATCAGTTTTTCGGTCTCTGCTTTTGTCATATCATTCTCCACAAACGGGTTCTTAATACACCCTTGATAAGTATATGGGATACGGCTCTTCTCCATCCACTTGCATCCTACCGCCCAGTTGCCGTTGCCCCGTTTTCTTCTGTAGTTTGCCCAATCTAAACCGTAGTATTCGCTCTCTGCGGACAGGAACTCGTCTTTGCTTATGATCTCCGCTACACCTGCAACGTGACCTAATCCAGAGTTGCCACCCGTCCATACCATTATCCCGCCAAGTGTCGGCTCTTTGGTGATAGTCAACCCTTCCGCTTTTGCAGCAGGTATTACAGAGTACGGATACCACGGAGTTTTGAGATGGATCATCCCCTTCTCTCCCGGTTCATTGAACCATCCGTAGATCGCTATGCAGTTCGGGAAGGAAGTGAGGTCTTTGTTGAGAAGTCGTGGGTTTCCTTCTGCCCGGTTATACCCACCGTCTTTAACATTGATGTAGTATTTGTTCCCCTTTTCGGGTTTGTTAACTCTAATCATTCGCTATAAATCACAATGTACTTGTACTCCATATTCGGGAGTAGCCCGTAAGATGATGTGTTGACATAGTAGGACAGGACATTCCCGCTCTTGAGTCTTACGCAAGTGAGTGCGGCATTGGAAGCGTTGGAAGAGGAAAAGGCGTTTGTGTTCATCCCGCTCGTCCGTGTGTAAGAGGTTGAAGATGAGGTGGAGTTCTTATAGATTGCCGTTGTGACCCCTTGATTTGCCGTTCCGCTTGTTGAATATGTGGGAGCGGTATCCTGTACCGCCTTGTGCATCGTCCATTGACCTACTGCATATCTCTGCACGGAGTTGTACCAAGTGGTGTTAGATGAGTCATACGCACCCGTTGCGATAAAGACCATACAGGCAATGGGGTATCCGCTTCCCGTGTAGGGAAGAGAAATGGAGTGCGCTCCCGCCGAAGATCCTGTGGTAAATGTCCCTTCTACGATGTTGGATGCTCCACCACCGCCAGAAGATGTTCCCTGTGTCCTCACGCCCGAAGCGGTATAGAAGTATTTCCCGCTTGCCACATCACTTGCGGTCGCAGTAGTATCGGTGACATCGGTGAAGGATGCCGTTCCACCGCCTGTCTTTGGAAGATTAACAGAAGGAACGGCACTATAAGATGCACCCATAAGAGTGATGTTTTGTGCCATATTTCCCCCTAACTAATCGTCAGTACCTTCGTGGTGCTATCCTGTGTGATGGTGGGAAGAGACAATGTTCCGCTTACACCTAACAGGGTCACTCCAGATTTGATGTTAGATGCGATTACCTTCGCTTGTTCCGTGGAAGAGATAGCGACCGTACCGCCAGAAGTGTACCCCGCAGGGATCGTGACCGTTCCCGCTTTTGTGGAGATCGTTCCAGAGGTAGAACCGTTGTTCGCCATAGAACCAGAGACAGAGCCGCTTGCGGAATATCCCGTTTTGCCTGTTAATACATCTCCCGAAGTGATGTTTCCGTCTGCCGTGTCGTAGAAAGTCGCCTTTCCACCGCCACTCTTGGGGATGTCTACTGCGGGAACTGCGGAGTAAGTCACTCCGTTGATTACTACATTCTGTGCCATATTTACCTCACGATACTGTTAATGTTGACCCATCCCAAGTGATGAGTCCGTAGTTAGAAGGTATGGGGTCTACAATAAAGTCCTCAACCATCATCATTCCGTGAGTTGGAATGATTTGCGCTTCCGAAGTAGGGACGATTTCTGTTACCCCCGTGTAAGGACTTGGATAAATGGGGATGCCCTCACTTGCGTGTAAGGTGATACTCTCCCCGTCATTGACTTTTAGTTTTACTTTTGTTTCTTGAACCTTTAATTTAATCGCCATAAGCAATCTCTTCGTCCAGTAAATTCCTCATTACGCCTATAGACTTGCTTTCTGTTGCGTCTCTCACGCCAGACGAGTTGATAAAGTTGACTTGAATGGAAACGGATTTCCCATAGTCAAACATCGCACTCTCCGTTTGGGAAAGCGTAAAGACGATCTCTGTACCTTCTTCGGTGACGGTCATAACAAGATCAGTTCCCGTCTTCATCAGTTTGGTTTTTCCTTGTTCAAGGGATACATATACATCCTGTCCCGTGAGGTCTTTACCCTCTACCAACAGGGATATTGCCGGGGTTGTATATTTAATCATTCAGTTCACCGCTCTTTTTCATCGCATCGTACTTCTCTGCGCTATATCCCATCAAGGCATTGCCGAGTACGGTGATAGCCGCCAAGGTCGCAGACACCTGCTCTGGATACGGAAGGTTGATGATCCCTGTCCATATATCGCTCAATGTGATGTAAAAAACAGAAATAGCGGGAAATGCGATGGAAAAAAGGTATTTGAGTATTTTATATGTCTTGCCCGATTTGAATATCATAAGAGTTTCCGTCCTTTCAGTTCTTCCACCTTGTTTTTGATGTATGAGTTCCCGCCTAACTTCTGATAGTGTTCATACTCTTCCCAGAAGCGTTGGAGTTCGGTCTCGTCCTTTATCTCCCCCCTTGCCGCTTCCGCCAAGAAGGTCACAAGGTAGTTCTTGCAGTTCTCAATATCAACGGAATCAAGACGCTTTTCAAGACCGTCAAAACGCTTGTTCATTCCGTCAAAGTTCTCTTTTAAGGCTGAATTGAGCCATTCTTTGATAGACTTCTTCAAGGCATTTACTCCCGCTATGAGGGCGACCAAGAAGCCTACCGCTATTCCAATCTGTCCAAGTGTGATCTGCTCCATTTGTGTTTCCTTTATGCGGCTAATAGATATAGCCAATAGCGTTCTTGGTTTGAATTTGCAGTCAAAACCAAGATAGATCCCGTAGCAACATTTTGGAGTTTAATTATACTTGTAGCCAAGATGTTCTCGGCGTAGGTTTATGCTATATCTTTCCATGATGTAAGGTTCCCGTTAATCAGAGATCTACCTCGAATCACACAACCAGAGTTGGAATAAATGAAAGCAATAAACGTGCAATATGTCGTTGATATTTGAGACATCAACACCGTCCACTGTCCACCGTATAAAGACAACCCACCAACGCTCACGTTAAGATTCAACCACTTAATTCCTTTGAAGTTGTCTGATATCATGCCACGCAGTGCATTATCTATGTCGTCTTCTGACCAACACGAAACGCTGTCAATTATCACATTTCTTTGATTTGGGCCATTTATCACGGAATTAGCCACGGGAGCCACCTCCCGTCCTACGCCTCAGACCTCCTTTCGGAAGTCCATCCGGAGACAAGGTTAGTACGCCCTGCCTCCTTTCTGCGAACATTTGTGCAATGTGTGTGTGTGTGTGTGTGT
>JAFWLP010000062.1 GCA_017511005.1 Clostridiales bacterium | reverse complement strand
GAACGGATGCAGAGAGGGAAAGCGTCAACGTCACCGAAAGCCTTGAAAAGAGCGCACTTACCTTCCATAACAGGCATTCCTGCTTCAGGTCCGATATCACCAAGACCCAAAACTGCGGTACCGTCTGTAACAACGGCAACAAGATTATGTCTTCTTGTATATTTGTAAGAGAGGTCAACATCCTTCTGTATCTCAAGACAGGGAGCCGCAACACCTGGTGTGTAAGCGATTGCGAGTTCTTCCTTTGAACCTACGGGAGCTGTGGCAATAACTTCGATCTTGCCGGCCCACTCTTCATGCATCTTAATTGCTTTCTCATTAACGTCCATAATTGTTAAACCTCCAAAAAAATCTCAACGGACTAATAATAATATAATTAAATGCAAAAACAAATCGCGCTGATATTAAGATTTTTTACTCAAATCAGCCCATTTCTTGTTGTTTTGTACATAGAGATCCTAAAGATCAGATCGCAAACGGTCTCTTCCCGTCTTTTATCGGGAAATCCTTCATGGTGCAGTAAGCAAGGGCGGCCAGTCTCGCAAACGAGAGCCAGAGCCATGTCGTAAGCGCGGCATCCACGACATAAAAAGCGGTCAGCGACACGTTCGCAAGGAAAGGAACAAGGAAATCGACGATTATCGCCGCAAAAAGGACGATGCCGATGCTTCTCATGTTGATGAAATAATATTTCCGCGAAAGCCTGACTGCATAAGGGATCGAACTGAAAAGTCCCTTGTCGCCCGAAAGATACGCAACAGGAACCGTAAAAATAAACGGAAGTCCTATCAGGGCCAGGAACATAAAATACATTGTGACCGTTGCGACCGGCAGTGCGGCTACGACCGAGAACAGAATGAGTATCACAAGCCTCCCGATGAGCTTCGATATCTTTATCGGCTTGTCCGGAATATGAGAGACTGCATAGTTGACGACATCAGGATCCTCATCCTTAATGGCGGCTATCTTCTCTTTCCTGAATTCCCTGACAAACATGGCAGCGTAAATGTACGCGCTTGCCAACAGGATAATGATGCCGATGACGGCAGAAATGAGATATATCACATTTCCAGTGCTGAGCGGGATCTCAGTCAGAAGAGCATTATATCTGTCCGGATCATATTCGGTCATGCCGTAAACAGTCATTACCCAGTTCTGAAGCGGGGTAAAATCAGTATCGGCCCATGGATTGAAATGTATCCCGGCATTAAGAATGACCGTGAAAAGATAAAGCACGCGGACACCCCATCTTTTGCCTACATTATCGATATCGAAAATGCTCTTCAGCGCTACCAGAAACATCTGCTCTTCCTTTCCCGTTCAATAACGATATATTACGACAAAATCTTCAAATTGGGAAAGTCTAAAATATTTGTGAGCATTACTCATATACAGGGACTTGTGATAAAATCACCTATTATATTTCCAAGAAGGTTGTAAATAAAATGATTGATTTCCACGTAAAACCCGATCTGCTCTACGTAATCCCCGCAAAGAATCATTCCGCACAGGACATCAGAAACGTCTTAAGCGCTCATCCGGAGATAAGATTCGTTTCGCTGGCTGCGGTTGACCTCATGGGCAATGATACGGACGAGAAGATCCCCATATCCGACTTTAAGGACAATATCGAGAATTATCTCGGCGGCAAGGCAGTCCAGACCGACGGTTCCTCCGTTGTACTTCCGGGGATCGCAACATTGAATGACGGTAAGGTAGACCTTATACCTGACATCGATGTAATCTGGTATGTCGATTATAACTATGAACATATCGATTTCGAAAGCGGCAAGCCTGTCGGAACATTGAGGATACCTTCTTTCCTCAGGCACAATAACGATGAGGTGTGCTCCAGATCGATCCTCCGCAAGAGTGTCGAGTTCTTTGAGAAGACAGTTAAGATGCGTTTCGAAAGTGACGCTTCTCTTTGTGAAGAATACGGTTTTACTCCCGATGAGCTTGAACGCATTACGCTTATCACGGCAACCGAACTCGAATTCTGGGTCAATTCTCCGGATGAGATCATCAGCACCGAGCAGCTCTCCATCTCTCAGGAGCTTAAGGAATCTTACTGGAAGCGTACAAAAGGCGTTGTAAGGACTGCTTTGGAACAGGTCATCATGATCCTTGAGAACTACGGCTTCAATCCCGAGATGGGTCACAAGGAAGTCGGCGGTGTCAAAGCATCTCTCAATTCATCGGGTGAATTCCACTTCATAATGGAACAGCTCGAAGTTGACTGGAAATACTCAGATGCCCTCCAGGGTGCCGATTATGAGCTCATCGCAAGGATAATCATCAAAGAGATATTCAGACTGCACGGTCTTGACGTAAGCTTCAACGCAAAACCGCTGCCCGGTGTTGCCGGTTCCGGTGAACACACACACGTAAATGCCGTTGCTTACCTTATAAACGGCAAAAAGATCAACCTCTTTGCTCCTGAAGATACTGAAGCGGATTTCCTTTCCAGATTCGGATGGGGATCTCTCATGGGAATAATGAAGCATTACAGCAATGTCATCAATCCTTTCGTATCCGCAACCACAGACGCATTTGAGCGTCTCACTCCCGGATTCGAGGCACCGACACACTGTGTCGCTTCCATCGGAATGGATGTCCATACTCCCTCCCGCAACAGATCCGTTCTTTTGGGTCTTGTAAGAAGCGAAGACAACAAATATGCGACCAGATTCGAGCTCCGCGCTCCGAACCCGCATACAAACACCTATCTCTGCCTCGCTTCAGTCTATCAGGCTATGCTTGACGGCATTACTTATGCGCTGGATTCAGGTAAAGACACCAAGGCTCTGGAAGATGAATTCATCAAGCCTTACGGTCAGGAGAGCAATTATCTTGAGAAAGACAGGCTCTACCGTTGTGAAGACGATATTTTCGAGGACATGGACTCAAACGAGAGAGACAAGCTCTTCGGTACGCCTGCAGCTACAGTTTACGAATCCATTAAGACACTGAAGGATCCAAATATCGCGGAGATCCTCTGCAGAGGCAATGTCTTCGATGACCAGCTCCTCTCATCTTACTATCAGGCAATGCTCGTCCGCTGGGAGATGGAACTGATGGAGAAGATCATTCCCGCCAACCTCTCACTCATAAGGAGCATAACAAGATCTGATGACGGTTCAGTCAGCTATGATGACAGGCTCTGGAAAGACATCGAGGATCTTAAGCTGCTGCTCGCAAAGGATACGGACGAACAGTCCTCGATCTTCACAAGGATCAAAGCTGCAGTCAAGTCCGGCGACTGGGAGAAGACTTCCGAGTATCAGCGCGCAATGAAGAACGCCATGAATGAACTCAAGAGCAAGTACAAGACTTACTGCGATAACCAGATCTGAGTTTTTGTTTTTTCGATATGCATAAAACGAGGATGTCCCGAAAAGGCATCCTCTTTTTTTGCAATACAGAAAGGGTTGCCTCATCTCCTGAGACAACCCTTATCTACCCGGTCGGGTTAATAATGAATCAGTAAGGAACTACTTACTTTTTGCTGCTTAAGAATTTATAGCACAGAGCTGCGAGAGCTGCGCCTGCAAAAGGTCCGATTATGAATACCCACAGAGAACCGAGTGCATCACCGCCTGCAAAGAGAGCGGGACCGATGGAACGTGCGGGGTTAACTGACGTACCGGTAAGACCGATACCGAGAACATGAACCATAACAAGTGAGAAACCGATTACGACACCGCCGAAAGAACCGTGCTTGAATTCGGGATCGGTAACACCGAGAATAACAAGGACAAAGATAAATGTAAGAAGGATCTCAACGATGAGACCTGCAGCGAAGCTTCCGTTTACGCCTGCAAGACCGTTAGAACCTACACCGCCTGTGGCATCCGTAACATTTCCCAATCCGAAGATGAGCTTAAGACAAGCTGCACCGCAGATCGCACCGATCGTCTGGCTGAGGAAATACAGGAAGAAATCCTTGACATCCATTCTGCCTGAGATCAGACAAGCAAGAGAAACAGCCGGATTGATATGGCAACCTGAAATGTTACCGACACAATAAGCCATTCCGACAATAACGAGACCAAACGCAAATGCAGTAGTCAGATAACCGCCCCAATGATCACAACCTGTAACCATAGCTGTACCGCATCCGACAAGTACCAAAGTGAATGTACCGATAAACTCGGCAACGTACTTTTTGACTGAGTCCATAACAACACCTGCCTAATTAATTATTTTCAGAGCAGGTATTGGCCTACTCTTTTTTAATTATAGACAAATTCCTCTCCGCAAGATTTAATTATTACTTCATTTGTGTTACCGTTTGAAGACATTTCGACATGTCCGATAACCTTGGATTCAATGTTGAAGGATCTTGCGATGTCAATGATGCCTGCTGCGGCTGACTCATCAACGTAGAATTCTATACGGTGTCCGCAGTTAAATACCTGATAGAGCTCCTTCATCGGGATCTCTCCGGATTCATAGATGGCCTGGAAAAGCGGAGGAAGATCGAACAGATCATCCTTAACGTATCTAACGCCTGTACCGAAATCACGGCACTTAGCCTGTCCGCCGCCCGTGCAGTGGATTATTCCGTAAACATTCTGTCTGTAAGATGAAAGGACTTTGGAGATTACGGGAAGGAATGTCCTTGTCGGGGCAAGTATGGCCTCACCTACCGTAATATCTGTTCCCGGGAGATTATCCATAAGTCTGAACTTACCGCAATATGCCTTATCCTCTCCCAATGTATCGGAGAAAGATTCCTTGTAATTCTCAAAGTAATACTTGCTAAGGAGCATGTGACGGGCTGCGGTAAGTCCGTTGGAAGACATGCCTGAATTATATCTGTCTTCATATGTTGCCTGACCGAAAGACGCAAGACCGACGATGACATTGCCGGGCTTGATATTGGCAGCATTTATGACATCTGATCTCTTTGCTCTGGCAACGAGCGTTGAGTCAACGATGAGCGTCTTAACGAGGTCGCCTACGTCAGCTGTCTCACCGCCGCACATCGTAATGTTGATCCCCTGGCCTGCAAGCTTGGCAATGATCTCATCATAACCCTCGATGACCTTTGCGATCGCCTTGCCGTCAACCCTGTGAGCGTTACGGCCGATCGTGTTGGATAACATGAGATTCTCGGTGACACCACAGCATGCGAGGTCATCTGTATTCATAACCAGTGAATCCTGGGCAAGACCTTTGAACCAGTCATAACTGCCTGTCTCTTTGTACATAAGATAAGCAACGGAGGATTTTGTGCCTGCGCCGTCAGCATGGATTGCCGTGCAGTATTCGGGATCACCTGCAAGATCTTCGATAAGCTTGCAGAACGCGCCGGGGAAAACACCCTTGGACTGATTCTTAACAGCTGCCTTAACGTCATCCTTCGTTGGTGATACACCTCTGCTCAAGTATGATTCTGCTGACATTTTCAAAGCTCCTCCATATAAATTGCTTATTTATGTTTTCCGTGCAGACCGGTAAGCCGGGTTCTGTATGTGACGATCATCTATCTAGACGTAATATCTCTAATACGTTCAAGCCGTCTCCTGAGGTTCGCGGACCACGACCACCTCTCCACGACGTTGCTCCGGATGGGGTTTACAAGGCCGGTATGTCTCCACACCGCCGGTGAGCTCTTACCTCGCCTTTTCATCCTTACCCTTTTGGGGCGGTTTTCTTTTCTGTTGCACTTTCCTTAAAGTTGCCTTCACCGG
>JAFWLP010000061.1 GCA_017511005.1 Clostridiales bacterium | reverse complement strand
TCCCATCAAAGACCCTTATACTTTTGAGTTCCTTGGACTGAATGATAAGCTTGCGGTAACGGAATCTGATCTGGAAGATGCCCTGCTGAATCATCTGCAGGATTTCTTTCTGGAGCTCGGAAAAGGGTTTTGTCTGGAAGCGCGTCAGAAGAGGTTACTGATAGACGATGAATATTATTATCCGGACCTGGTTTTTTATAATCGTTATCTGCGATGCAATGTTATTGTAGATCTGAAGGTTCACGAATTCCGGTATGAGGATTTTGGCCAGTTGAACGCCTATGTTGGATATTATAAAATGAACGAGATGGCAGATGGCGACAATCCACCGTGCGGAATCCTATTGTGTACAAAAAAGGGTCCGCAGATGGTAGAATATGTTCTTTCAGGAATGGATAATCAACTTTTTGTATCGACATATATGCTGCAGCTGCCTAACAAAAGACAGTTGGAAGAATTCTTGGAGAAGGAAGTTCAGAAGTTACAGAGATAACTATTAGAATAGTAGACATGCTAAATACTCTACAGGGACATTTGTATTAAGAGGGGGTGCAACAATAACATGAATATTTTTCTGCTGGAAGACGATGATGCCATAGGCATGGGACTTAAATATTCCCTGGAAAAAGAAGGATATGAGGTAAACCTGGTCCGGACATACGAGGAGGCGAAACAGACGTGGGCTGCGGGCAAGTACGATATCGGAATCCTTGATATCAATCTGCCTGACGGGAACGGATATGACGTCTGCCGGTTCATAAAGGCAAATGAAGATATGCCGGTCATTTTCCTCACCGCTGCCGATGCCGAAGTCAACGTTGTGATGGGGCTTGAGATCGGCGCGGATGATTATATATGCAAACCCTTCAGAATCAATGAGCTGATGGCAAGGATTAAGACAGTCCTCAGGCGGAGCAGGCGAGGGAACGATGCGGCCGGGACCTCATCTGACGGTGTTATAGATGTGCAGAATATCCGTATTTATACGAAGGACACCAAAGTTGTGAGGCTGCATGCGGACACGGGCGAGGAGACGATCGAACTCACGGCGCTTGAGTACAGGCTGCTTCTCACTTTCTGCATGAACCGGGGTGTCGTCCTGTCGAGAGGGAATCTGCTGCAGGACATGTGGGATGTGAGCGGCGATTTTGTAAATGATAATACGCTCACAGTCTATATCAAGAGACTGCGCGATAAGATCGAGGAAGATCCGTCTGAGCCGAAACTGATAAAGACCGTTAGGGGTCTCGGTTACATCATGGAAAAACAGAGCCGCTGAGAGGTTTTCGGATATGCTGAAAAACAAAGATTTTCGAAGAGTGTTAGTGCTCGGGTCAGCCGTCACTGTGATTTTTGCTGCGTGCGGATTTATATTTGCCAAAGCGGCAGCGGGGGCGCTGATCTTAGTGACAGGGGCGATTCTTATCGCTCTTTTTTCTCATTATACAAAAGAGAGGTATGCGGCGATCGAAGCGCTGAATGACTATCTGACGGGTGTTCTGGCAGGCAGGGAGAGTCCGCACCCGGACGATCAGGAAGAGGGAGAACTGTCCATTCTGAGGTCAAATATCTATAAGGCTGCAGGCACCCTCACCCACCAGAAAGACCTTCTTGCAGGGGATAAAAAGAG
>JAFWLP010000060.1 GCA_017511005.1 Clostridiales bacterium | reverse complement strand
GTTTTGGTGGCTTAAGAGTACTGGACGAGGCGCGCTGCCAAGAACTCCTCGTTCCGCTACGCTCCACTCAGAGTTCTTGGCAAAAGAAAACAAAATTATACTAAGGATTGAATTTACACAAAACTTTGGACTTGACTCAAATAAGCGAAAATTTGCTCTCGATCGTACCGTTTTTTGAGAAAATCGGTACACTTTTGAGCATTCCGTGTGGCTCAATAAAAAACTACACTGAACAATATCTGCTGACGGTCTTCTACAACAAACACCAATAACAAACGGGGTGCCTCACTGAGACACCCCGCTGAATGGATTTAATTAAGAATCTGCTAAAGAACTTAACCGATCTTTGTACCGCACTCAGGGCAGAACTTAGGCATATTGCCGTCAGCAGGCTTGAAGCCGCACTTAGGGCAAGCTGCAGGAGCTGCTGCAGGCTGAGGCTGACCACAGTTACCGCAGAACTTACCGGTGTTGCCGGACTGACCGCAAGAGCATGTCCAACCTGCTGCTACGGGAGCCGGCTGAGGCTGACCGCAGTTGCCGCAGAACTTGCCTGTATTGCCGGGCTGACCGCAAGCACATGTCCAACCTGCTGCTACGGGAGCTGCCTGCTGAACGGGAGCCTGCTGCTGTACAGCGCCTCCGAAGAAGCCGCCCTGGGGCTGGCCGCCCATCTGCTGTGTTGTATTGAGAGCTGCTGCTGTGGCATTGTTGCCGCCTACAGCGCCCATCATGCCGAGACCCATGAAGCCGTTGACTGCGCCGTTAGCGTTAGCACCGGCAGCCTTCATAGCTTCTGTCTGGCCGAGAGCAACAGCTGCACCGAGAGCGCCCGGATCTGAACCATAGAGCTTTGCCTCGTCGACCTTCTCGATTCTCTCACGGGACTTATCGTCAGGTGTAACGGAAGCAATAGCAACTGTCTCTACAACGATACCTCTCTTCTGGAGCCATTCGTCGTCAAGGCAGTCAGCCATGTATCTTCTGAACTCGCCCTGCTTTGAAGGCAGTGTTGAGAACATGATGCCGTTCGGGTAAGGGCCGCCGCACTTATTAAGTGTCTCTGTGATGTTGTCAAGGAACTCAAGGCGGGGCTGCATCGGCTTAGCCGGTGTACCCATGAACTCTGCTACTGTGTACTCATCCTTAACATTACCAACGATGTTTCTGAAGAATGTAACAGGATTCTCAACTCTGAATGAGAATGTGCCGTTCAGACGGATATAGATGTTACGGTATTCAGGGTCTGCATAAGGTACCGGTGAAGGTGTACCAAAGTTCTGATTCATCATCTCGAGCTTGTTTACGAAGTAAACTCTCTGCTGCTGCTGGATCTCTCCGCCCATCTTCATACGGTTCCAGATGTCACCGATGGACTGCTTGATGTTCTCACCGAAATTCTTGTTTGCAAGAATTGAAGGTGCTGTGGATGTATCCCACTTATATGCGCCTGCATCGGATACAACATCTACGATCTCACCGTTGTTAACGAGAAGGCAGAAGCATCCCTCAGGAACGTTGATGACGGAGCCATTGGAGATAACTTCGGAATTACCCTTGTTTCTTCCCTTTTCCATCTTGTTGGCACCCTTCTTAACAAGGATATCCTGTCCTAAAGAATCCTGAGTAAAGAACTCAAGATACTGATCTTGAATCTGGCTGGAAATTGAATCAAAAGTTGTGCCTGCCACATTCTTGATTAAGCTAATCAATCCCATATTTAATTCCTCCTAGGTACTTGGTCGAAATATCTCCGCCGATAGAAATAATATCATTTATTTGACAAAACAACAATGATTTTACAAAGCTGTTGAACCATAAATATGAAAAAAGTCAATAAGATCAGCTAAATCTCAAAACCAAAGGAATTTTGGTGATTTTCCATGAGCAGCCCGTGAATTCAGTTAATGGTAATGATGTCCCCTGTCTCGCCCAGGAAGACGATGAAGCCGTCTTCAGGAAGATTAATGGTATCCTGCGCTCCTGTGTAGTGGGTGGTGTAGACGATCTCAAAGAACTTGTTAAAGACATATATGGTTGAGTTCTCCGGACGGTCCACGCTGATGACATCGTAGGCCATGTCTTCGCCGATCCCGTACCAGACTGCCTGTTCGGTGGTAAGGCTGATCTCCGTGATATCTTTCGTCAGCTCCGGGATCTCCCGGAGAGGCAGGAAGGATTGTCCCATGGAGGTATCTATCGTTCCGTCGGGGTTGATGGTCATGTCAAGCAGGTCCCTGTTACTGCTGCTTGGCATAGTGGAAAAGTGCACTGCATGTGTCTCATCTTCTATCTTCAGGAGACGGGCTCCGGAGCTCATGTACGCCATCACGTAACCCGGGACTTCCTCCATCAGGCTGATCTTCACGAACGGAATATCGTATCCACCGGAAGAATATGCATCGCTGAAGAGAGCGGCACCCATTCCGTCGTAGCTGTCCCATGCAGCCTGGACTTCAGGGCTTATGTTGTTCTCTTCCAGCTTCTCAGCCAGATAGGATCTGTCCAGAAGCATACCAATATCGGGATAATCGTTATATGCATCACTGGTTATGTATACCTTTCCGTTTTCTTCGCGGAAATCTATCAGTGTGATGTTGGGCTTGATGTTTCCATTGACGTCGACTTCCACGAAGTATCCGTCTTCGGTATACATATACTTTTTTACGGTCGTTCTGCCGTTCGCCATGTAAGCGGTGATGGTTAGCTTATCGTCTATGGTGACATTAGCCAAGCTTCCGTACATTGTGTAGTAGCCTTCGTACTGCCCGTACTCTTCCGGGATGGTGTCAACTGTCTGAACATCCGGCATCTCTATTGGGTCTACCACTATTCCCTGCTCCTCAAGGGCGATATCCAGAAGATCCTGGCACATAAGACTTGCCAGAGTGCTCGAGCCGCCGCTTACCAGGACACATACGCTTATGTCGTTATCAGGAGCGACCAGGAGGAAGGAATGCATTGTCTGCAGATCTCCGCCTTTACCTACTACATGCACGCCGGCCTGCTCGTACTGGATCTGCTCTGCGAAGTCCCATCCGAGACCGCATGTATCCATGTAGTTCTCATAGGCATCTTCCGACCACATTGTGCCCATCTCATCCTTGCTCTCCTCTGAAAGGAGGACGTCGTTGCCCGTCCAGAAGGATGCTCCGAAGTTGGCGACATCGGATGCAGTGGCATATACACCGCCGGATCCCAATGCCATGCAGTACTCGTAGTCGTAGTTAAGGCCGCCCGAGTAAATGTTTACCGGTGTTCCAAGTGTATCAGCATTTATGGCTGTTCCGGTCTGGGTGAGGTTCAGGGGAGCAGCGATATTCTCTTCGATGTAACTGGTGAAGTCCATGCCGGATACTCTCTCCACGATGATCTCCAGAAGGGTGAAGCCGTCGTTACAGTAGGCGGCATAAGCACCGGGATCTGCCTTAGGTGTCTGTGTCTTCAGGTTTTCCAGGAGATAGTCGTACTTGCTCTTATCGTTGTCTCCGAAGAGGAACTCGTTTCTCAGGGTGGATCCCATGATGCCGGAGGTGTGGTTCATGAGCATCCTGACGGTTATGTCCTTATATCTGACGTCAGCCATGGTGAACTCGGGGATATAGTCCGTTACGGGAGCATCGATGTTGATCTTCCCCTGATCCTTCAGCTGCATTATGGCAGTGGAGACATACACCTTACTTACGGATGCCAGTGCATATACACGTTCTTGCTCTGCTGTCTGCGGGACCGGCGCAGCAACGCTGGTGTTGCTTATCAGCATCATCACCGTTAGGAGAGCTGCTGTTGTTGCTATCAGTTTCTTTTTCATTTGTTTATCCTCTTATTCTGTTATGAGCTCGGTTACCGAGACTTTCTTTACTTTTCCTGCTGCGAAGTAGGTTACAGCGTAACTGAACAGGACGGTCAGGACTGCAGTTGCTATTACCATCGGAACACTTGCTCTTACAATGAATCCCATTACGGAGAGCCAGAAGATATGATTTATTAAGACTCCCAGCACCGTACCTGCAGCCGTTGAAACTATGGTTGATGGGAGCATGGATACGGCCAGCTGCTTCATGAGGTCCTTTGAACTGTAGCCCATGCTCTTCATGATGCCCAGATCCTTTCTCTGTCTTCTGACATTGGAGAAGGAGAGTATGCTCAGGATCACGGCTACGATCATGCCGACGAACACTATCATTCCGATAACGAATGCTTTGACAGCTTTGGCCATGGGCGTTACCTGTGTAGCGATCTGGTCAAAAGTGGATTGTATATCCCTGATACGGAATACAGAGCTCTGTCCGGTTATGAGCTGATCTCCGATCCTGATGGCATAGTCGACATCCGTTATGCCGTAGCGATCCAGGAGGATAGCCATCTGTTCGTCGGCAGAGTTCCTGATCAGCTCTTCCAGTGTACTTCCTTCTGCATTTGCTTCTGCCATTTCCGCTGCACTGGCACCATACAGCCCGTAGAGCTTTCTCTCGAAATCATTTCTGTCCACTCCTTCTTCAAGATAGACCTCGATGACTTTGGGAGTATCATTGGGAATCAGGCTCAGATATCCTTCGTGGGTCAGATAGACATTTACAAGGCTGTTGCTGGCTTCGGGGATTATACCCGTAACGATCATGGTCTTTCTGGTGCCGTCACCCTTAACAGTTACGCTGTCTCCGACTTCTATGCCATATGTTCTTGATGCATAAAGTGATATGCCTATCTCGTTTTCGTGTTCCGGATATCTTCCGTCGCTGAGGAAGATATTCTCTGTTTCGCTAAAATCTTCATATGAAACGACATCAGATTCACTTCCGATCTCTTCCACTGTAACACCGTCCGTATCAAAACTTACCAACGTCTTTCTGACCTCAGGAAGTTCCAGTAGTTCTTCACTGAACGCATAGGGGTCAACACCGTCCAAAAGGAATATCATCTCTTCCGGCACCTCCATGCCCATGGTATACAGCATGGCCATTTCGTCCCTGAAGAAGTCATATACAGCCACTCCGAAAACTAACGTGGATGTAGCAAGAAGGATACAGATACCTGATCCGATATTCTGTTTTATATTCCTGAAGAAGGCCTTAAAGGCGAGCCTTGTGTTGATGTTGCCTTTTGTCTTTTCGAGAGGAAGGATGTTCCTGCCGAAGTGATGAGTCTTTATTCCTTTTCTGAATGCCACCACCGGAGGATATCTCTTTATGGTGGCTGCCTTAGTCAGTGCAAATACCAGAGTGAGAAGGACGATGGAGAATGCAACGGCAATAAGCATTACCGGGTTCAGTTTCATATGGACGATACGCCCCATCTGTTTTCCGGCAATCTTGGAAAGCACAGGATTAAATACTATGGAGAGTACCGTCCCCAGGACTGCGCCGGCTGCAGCGGTCAGCATGTATTCGTATATGTAAGAAAGGGATATCTCCCCTGATCTGTAGCCCAGGGCCTCCAATACTCCGATCTGCTGCATCTGGTCCTCGATGTCGTTTGAGATCTTGTGTCTCATAAGGAAAACTGTTGATGCCAGGGTGATAAAAGAGACAAATGCTGCTATACCCATGAATATCTGAAGAAAGGTCACCTCATTTAGATTTTCGTATAAGCGGCACCAGACCCATGCATACGAAGTGACATTCTCACCGGATAATTCTTCGCACTTGTGAAGAAATTCATTGATATCAAAATCATCTGTACCGTTAAAAGCCAGGATATCGGTATTTTCCAGTACTCCTGATAAGAGGTTAAAGTCCTTATCGGTAACAATCACTTTCATAGCGGATCCATCCCTGTTTCCGCAGCCGGGATTATAGAAACCGGCAATCTCAAAGGGGTAAGTCCTTCCCCCGATTATGATCGTATATGTATCTCCGGGAACATATCCGTCATTCATCTCAAAGGCATAGGGCAGCCAGATTGGGTGTTCGATATCAGATATGTCATCATCAGATCTTCCGTCCTGGATGTCGAAACCTTCCGTTTTTTTCTCTGTCTCCAGAGAGATAAATCCGAAGTTGTGGAGCTGTTTCCCGCCGTTCTTTTCCATGACGTTTAAGGGAATTGCAAAGAGGCCATTTGCTTCCACGGAATCTTCTATCCCGTATTCCTCTTCCAGGATATCCTTATAGACCTCCCTGTAGGAGTCCTTCCGGAAATGAATGATGTAGTCCATACAGCCGGTCTCATCGTATGCCTTGTTGAAGATATCGCCAAGCTTCGTGATGCTGATAAATGCGGTACCGAGAAGGAATACGGTGACCATTGTAAGGAAAACAATGGCTGCTGCCTCACGTTTGTTCTTCCTTAAGTTAAACAGTGATAGTCTTAAGATCTTCATTTGCTTACCATCCCATCTCATCAAGGAATCTCTGAAGACCTGCTCTTCTGACCGTCAGATCGTCTGTTCCGTAATTCGGCATCCTGTACTGGCCTACGACGGCTCCGTCTCTAAAGAAAATCACTCTGGTTCCTCTCAATGCCGTCTTAAGATCGTGGGTTACCATTACAATGCTCTGGCCGTTCTTATGTACTTCCGTGAAAATGTTAAGTACTTCCTGGCCCGATGCGGAATTGAGCTGTCCTGTGGGCTCGTCGGCAAATAAGATCTTGGGTTCGTTGATCACCGCCCTGACGATGCCGACTCTCTGTGCCTCACCGCCTGATAACTGGCTGGGATATTTATTCCAGAGTTTTTCGTTGATGCCCGCTTTCTTAAGAAGTTCTTTTGCCTTATTTACGAGTTCGGGAGAGTTTTTGCTTACGATGAGTGCTCCCGTCATGACATTATCCAGGACCGTCTGGTTTTCGAGCAGATAGACGCTCTGGAATACGAAGCCGCAGTTACCTCTCCTGAATAATGCCAACTGGTCGTTGGACTTTCCGGAGATTTCTTCCCCGTCAAATGTAACACTGCCCATCGTGGGCTTATCCATGCCGGAAAGCGCATAGAGGAGTGTGGACTTACCGGAGCCGGATGCTCCCATTATGACGGTGAAGTCTCCCTCCATGATCTCCAGGTCGAGATTCTTTATTACGTGCTGTTGTACGCCGCCGTTTGAAAATGATTTACATAACTTATCTGTCTTAAGTATTGAACCCATACTTATCTCCTTTGCATAGTTCTTATGCTGCTATTGTACGGATCCTTCTACAAGACTTCTTTGTCAAAGGACTATCAAATTCTTATCAAATTATTAATTATTTCAACTAAGCGGGATAATGAGTGTTATTGAGAGTCCGTCGCCGTCGGATTCGGGGATCAGGTCACCGCCCATCTTTTCCATGAGGGTCTTTGCAATATAGAGACCCAGGCCGGAACCCTCCTCGTTCTTCTGATCTTTTCCTCTGTAGAACTTATTCGTGATAAGCTCGATCTCATCTGCCGGGACTCCCGGACCGTGATCCTTTATGCGCATCTCAAGATTCTTTTCAACCACCTTATAGTCCACATCGATGGCGGTATCCGCATATTTGTATGAGTTGTGGATCACGTTTCCTATTACCTGACTCATCCTCTTGGGATCGGTGTGGATGATAACTGCCGGGAGTTTGTCTTCCCTGACCTTTTCCTTGTCGTCGTACTTGGCGATGATCTCCTTCAAGACGGTGGAAGGAACATCCTCCATGCTGATCTTGACCTCACCCAGATCATCCAAGGTTGAGGTGAAGAGGTCTGTAACCAGGACATCTATCTGGTCGGCTTTCTTCCAGATGTTGTCCAGTTTCTCATGCATGTCAGAATCATCACCTTTTGCTTCCAGTTTGGCCTTCATGAGCTCGGTGGTGAGCTTGATGCCGGTGACCGGAGTCTTGAGATCATGACTCAGCGAGGCCACCAGTTCCTTCTCCTTTTTCTGCAGGGCGATCTCCCTATGCTTCGATGCATTGAGTTCCTCGCGCATTATGTCAAAGCTCTCCGAGAAGACACCGAACATGTTGTTCTTTTCCATCATGAGCGGTTCATTGAGGTTCCCCTCTGCCACTTTGCCGGCGAACTCTTCCATCCTGCTGAAAGGTCTTACTATGTTATTTCTGACATAGATTCCATAGGCCGTAACTCCTGCAATGATCAGAACTCCTGCAGCAGCAAGAGCGATGATTATGGTCATCCTCAACTGGCGGAATCCGTCCATGCCGTTGTCCACTATGATAACGGCACCTTCGATATGGTTGTCTTTAACTATGTACTTATATGGATATCTGTTCTTGATCGCGGATTCCACCGTTATCTTTTCCGACTTGTCTTTCCTTCCGTCAGCGAGAATATCTCCTGTGTTATCTATCACCACAAATTCCACACCATAGCCGGCATCCTTTATGCTGTCCATGTCTTCTGCAGCATCCATGGCGATGTCGTTCAGGATGACAACCGTGTCATTATCGATGGATGGTACCGCAAAGCTGCTGAATGAAATGACTGTAAATACGGCCAATCCCAAAACGAAAAATATGCCGATTGCGATAACAATACGGAAGTAGTTTTTCACTTTGCTTCCTCGATCATGTAGCCTACGCCCCAGACAGTCTTAATGATCTCAGGGTTCTTGGGATCTTTCTCGATCTTTTCCCTCAGGTGCCTTATGTGGACGGCTAGTGTGCCTTCTCCGATAAACTCGTCATCCCAGACGTTCTTCAGGAGCTCATCCTTGGTAACTACCCTGCCCCTGTTCTCCACAAGATACAGGAGCATCTTGTATTCCATTGCCTTAAGGCTTATGGGCTCTCCTTTTACCATCAGCTTATGGGTATTGGTATCGAGCCTTATATCCTCCGACAGATCGTTATTTCCTTTTGCCGCGCTGTTGTTTTTGGCGCTCGCTTCCCTCTCGTATCTAGCCAGCACGGTCTTTACCTTGGCCAGGAGGATGCTCAGGGTATAAGGCTTCTTTATGTAGTCATCTCCTCCGATATTCAGCGCGATGAGCACATCGTCATCGGATGTCCTGGCACTTATGAAGAGGATGGGCATGTCGTAGTTTTCCCTGACCTTCCTGCAGAGGTCAAATCCGGACTTGTCACCCAGGTTGATGTCCAGGAGCAGGAGCGATACCAGGTTCTTTTCCAGAAACTCCGTCGCCGCCTCATAGCTCGTAACATAAGCAGTCTTAACATCAAACATGTTAAGGTATTCGCAGGTGGTCTGGGCGATCACCTCATCGTCATCTATCATGAGTACCTTATAATCTGCCATACAGGTCCCCTGTTCTCACAGTTTCAAAACGCTCTTGAATATCTCTCTTTCCTCGCCCTGGTAATTACCGGAGCCTTCGGACGTCTCCTCAAAGCCGCACTTCCTGAGAACGCATTTCGATGCGATGTTCTCGCTCAGGCAGATCCCGTTCACTTCCTTTATACCGGCCTTCTCCGCAATAACGGGAATGAATGCCTTGACGGCTTCCGTGGCATATCCGTTGCCGGTGAATCTTTTCGCTATGTGGTATCCGATCTCCCAGTTGCCGTCATCGAGCGGAACCATCTGCACATATCCGATGTTGTCACCGGAAGTCTTTGTAAATACAGGATATACAAAAGGTCCCTCCGAACCGTCATAGCACGACATCAGGAATTCAATGGTCTCTGCCGCGTCTTCGACAGTCTCGAAAACCTCGTCCGGCACAAAACGTCTCGTGTCTTCATCGAGAGAATTCTCATGGACGACCTGTGCCATGTCCATGGTAAAATCCTTTATTATCAGTCTTTCAGTCTCTATAAACATGGTTTTCTCCAAAATAAAGTAGTTAGTCAGCCGTAAAGATCAATATGCGTAATGGATCTTCCGGCTCATCCTGAACAGTTCTCCTGCCTTGAGCGTGCCTTCAGGGATCTCAACGCCTTCCATCACGCAGCTGGCAATAAGCGGAATGCCCGTGATGGCGGAAGCTTCAAGTATCTTTTTCTCGCCTTCAGACAGCATCTCCGCGGTCGTCTCCTCAAGGAGATTCGTATTGTTGATATATCCGTCAATCTTAAACCCTGCAGCGGCAGCCAGTTCATTGGTCATTATGGCGATCTGTTCCGCATCCGAAGTGAACGGTCTAAGACTGTTTACGGCCATGTAGATCACCGCATCCGTATTCTCGATCCTCTTCTTGAGGGACCCGAGCACCAGGGCGCCCATGTCCTCCCCGCCTATGTCGAAAATGCCCTGATATGACTCGTCATCAAAGATAACGTACATATCCGGCGGCAGTACCGGCGCGTCGACATTGGATCCCGCATAAAGAGGCGTAACAAGCCTTATGCCGGCTTCCTCCAGCACAGAAGCGCAGTCGGACGAACGGTAGAACGGATTAACGATGTCAAGGTCTGCAATGAGGAGCTTCTTATCAGGAAGCGCTTTCCTCTGCGCAAGCGACATGTTGACGGCGATCTCGGATTTTCCGCTGCCGTAAGCTCCGATTATGATGGTTAAACGGTGGTCAAGATAAAACATCAGAACAGATTCTTCTTTCTAAAGACTATAAAACCCCAGACATAGATCACTGCCATCCAGGCAACGGACTTGCCTATGTATATCCAGTTGAGCGTGGAATATTTCATGTGCAGGGAGTCTATCCTGTTGAAATCACGGGGCATGAGGACTATATCATCGGCATCTATCGTTCCCTGATCTATGCTGTCAACGGAAATGGCTTCCATGATATAGTACTGCGATTCGTCACTGTAATAGAAACGGGTGGCAAAATCGATTTCATCGGTGTATTCGGTACCGCCTCCGGCAAGCATGGTCGTGGCTCCGCCCGCCTGATAATCGCCTTCAAATCCCATCGGCGATATGACGTATGCAGGATGGCATATCTTCCACGGAATACCGAGGAAATAATCCTTGCCGTATTCTTTCTCATATTTTTTTACGACGCTGATGTCAACCAGGCCCGCTTCTGCCATCTCCTCATAGTGATCATTTCTTACCTTGAGATAATCATCACATGCCTTGGAAGGAGTATTGAAGCTTCCGATGACTGCAGCGGCAACATTGGACGACATTGCGATAATGATGCACAGAATGACCGGAATGGCACGTCTGCGGAAGATGACGGAGATTACCGAGAATGTTGCTGTCATTACGAGGAATACCACGATCGCGACAGCAAATCTCGCAAACATCTCACCGCCGTTAACGTCAACGCCAATGCCGGATACCGCAAGTCCGAACAGCGCGGACAGGATATAGATCACGCAAAGAACGACACTTGCCGCGAGTTGTGTGATCATGTAGGAACCGAAGATCGCGAACCTTGAATGGCCGGCTATGATCTTGTTCCTTACGATGCCGTCAGTATAATCCCTTCCGAGATGCAGACACGTGAAGAGTGCCGTAAACTTCGGAAGTTCCGTTAAGAAAGCAACGGCGATCATCCATGTCAGGTATGTAATCTCATCAGAACTGAGATTGAGCTCGTTGAATTTTATTCCATCGCTGAGATCAAGTGACATGATGGCTCTGTAGAACAGTGCCGTGATTACGGGCCAGATAAAGCTGTACGCCGCAACTATCCAGAAAAAGACGCTTCTCGAGATGCGCCTGAGCTCGAAAATGATCAGCTTAAGCATTGGACTCACCTCCGACAAGATTTACGAAGTAAGTCTCAAGGTCAGTCTCCTTTGTGACGACTCGTGCGATGTTCGCGCCGGCTTCATTTGCCGCAAGAACGATATTGGTAAGGTTGTAATATCCTTTTGCGTATACAACGCCGGTCTTGCTGTCAAAAGTCGTTGCAAGGCCTTTTGCGTTAAGGACCGGAATGAGGAGCATGGGATCTCCGGAATAGAACTCGGTAACAAGACCGCCTGCGTTCTCCAGCGCTTCCGCCTTGATCTCCTTTACCACTTTTCCGCCCTCAACGAACGCAAAATCCGTAGCGAGCTTCGAGAGCTCGGAAAGGATGTGGCTTGATATGATGATCGTTACACCCTTTTCTTTGTTCAGCCTGATGAGAAGGTCCCTTATCTGAATGATACCCTGGGGATCAAGTCCGTTGATGGGCTCGTCAAGGATAAGGACTTCAGGGTTGCCGCTCATTGCCATGGCAATTCCCAGACGCTGCCTCATACCCAGCGAGAACTTGCCGGCCTTCTTCTTTCCCGTATTGCCGAGGCCTACAAAATTAAGGCTCTGCTCGATCGAACCGTCGATCTTAAGCCCCAAATTAATGTACTGATAGACAAGATTCTCCCTTGCCGTCTGATTGGAATAGATCGAAGGGAGCTCGACCAGAGCTCCGACATTACCGAGTTTCTTGTGGTCAAAACCGTATTCGACTTTACCCGAAGTCGGTTCCTGAAGACCGGATATAATCCTCATTATCGTGGTCTTCCCCGCACCGTTCCTGCCTACCAGGCCGTATATTGATCCCTTCGGAACGGTAAAGTTCATCGATTCAAGAGCACGGAACTTGCCGTATTCTTTTGAAACGTCAGTGACTTTGATTACGTAATCCTTGGTTTCCGACACGAAATCCTCTCCTTATCACACCATATTACCCGGCTCCCCTGTCCGGACTTTCACTATTATATCAAATCGATAAGGAAGTATTTCTTAACGCATCCTTAATTCTTGACCAGTTTCCGCGCGCGTCCGCCTATTACGACGGCAACGGCCAGCTTCACCGCATCGGGAACCAGAAAAGGGATCACGCATAAGGTCAGCACAGTACCGAGACCGACAGGTCCGGTCTGTGCGGCATATACGGTCATGAACCAGATAACGCCGATAACATACATAACAGCTTCGAAAATCACTGAATTGACCGCCCCGAAGATCAATGTCTTTACCGTCGAGGTCATGAGCCGTTGGAAGAGCACCTTCTCCAGAAGCCAGTAGCAAAGACCCGCGAAGACAAACCCGACAAGAAACCCTCCCGACGGACCCGCAAAAGACATTATCCCGCCTTTGAATCCCGCGAAAACAGGCACTCCGCACGCACCCATCGCCAGATAGATAAGGATCGCCAGCGTACCTCTCCGCCCTCCGGTCGTCAGCATCACAGCCAGGATACCCATGGTCTGCAGCGTAAACGGCACGGGACCGGCAGGAATGCTGATCCATGAGCAAACGGTTATCAGGGCGGCTGAGACAGAGATAAGAACAAGGTCATAGATAAATGCCCTGTTTCTGGCGGCTTTGGTATTGGAACGGTCTGTTTTCGAGCTTTTCGGAGACATTGTAAACCTCTTTTGGATTTCACTTGACAATCGAGATTGTACTCTTCTATTCTGTGATTGACAATGCTCTTCTCAGGGAAAATTCAGTTTACATTTCAGTTCAGAACAGAATCCTAAACTGAAAAATGGCCAAAAACGCCAATAATTCGGTTTACATTTCAGTTCGAAACAGAAATCTAAACTGAAAAATCGTTCAGAATTGATACTTTGGCCAGATGCCCTTCTTGTCGTGGGTATGCTCGGGGAGCTGGTAGAGATCATGCCCCGGATAGTCATTGCCTTCAACGATAACGGGCCCGTCAGGCGTGATGCAAACGTCCCAGCCTATGAAACCGACCTGCGGAACGACCATGGCCGCCTTGGTACACATCTCCAGGACCTGATCCCACATCGGGAAAACGAACCCCTTAAAGACAGCACCTGTCATGGGGTGCTTTTCGTAGAGCACCTTTGTCTTATCGATCGGGAAATCCGTGATCTCTCCGGTCTTTTCGTCAACCGGGGCAGTCATGCCTCCGTTATTAAAGTTATCAACGCTGTGACCGTAGTTTCCGAATCTGCAGCAGGCACTTGCGACATGCACCTTGCCTTCACGCTGGATCGTAACAAGTCTTACCGTATTGATCGCGTACGGATAGATAGCGCTTACCGCGGGATGCTGCACGATGATCTCCTCAAAGAAATGCGGGCGCTCCTGATTTACCAGGCGTTCGTATATGTCTTCGGCCTTCTCCGCCTTGCAGTCGATCTTCTCGACCGTCTTGCCGCAGGAACCCAGGTCAGCCTTGGCCATGAGGAAATCGTGACTGTTTATAAAGTCAATTACTTCCTGCTTATTGTCTTTTCTTATCTCGATCCATTTACGGCCCAAAAACTCGCCGAAGAGCTTATTGAACTCTATCTTGTTGTCGATCAGATCCGTGTAGGCCGGGTCGTTGTATCTCTTGACGAGGTCGTAATTGCGGCCCCTGGTGATATACGTGTCACGTTCGGCATCCGTGAGGTTATACATCTCATAGAGCCAGTAATCCATGTAACCTGCGCCGAACTTCCTTCCGCAGTGGATCATGTCGAAAAATATCCACACGCGGGATTTCCCGCTCTTCTCGTGGATATCCTTGATCTTGGCGTTCATTGCCTTATAGTCCATGCGCGTAACGCGCCTTATAAGATACTTAATGTTCGGCATAGGAGAATTATAATACAATGCTCCTTTATTTGTTATAATAGCGTTCGAATAGAAATTAATAAGTAATGTCATTGTTACTTTGGGAGGTTTTACACATGGTAATCAGAATAGGCATCTTAGGTTACGGCAACCTCGCAAAGGGCGTTGAGCTCTCGATCCGCCAGAATCCCGACATGGAACTCGCTGCAGTCTTCACCAGAAGAGACCCTTCATCGGTCAAGACACTTACTCCGGGCGTAACGGTCGTTCCCTCTTTCGAGGCAGCCGAATGGAAGGACAAGATCGACGTGCTCGTCATCTGCGGCGGTTCAGCTACTGACCTGCCCACACAGACACCCGAATACGCTTCTATGTTCAACGTAATCGACAGCTTTGACACACACGCAAAGATCCCCGAGCATTTCGCCAAGGTCGACAAGGCCGCTTCATCTTCCAATCACACTGCCCTCATCTCCTGCGGCTGGGATCCCGGAATGTTCTCCATCAACCGTCTCTACGGCAGCTGCATCCTTCCCGAAGGCAAGGATTACACTTTCTGGGGCAAGGGCGTATCCCAGGGTCACTCCGATGCTATCAGAAGAGTTCCCGGCGTAAAGAACGGCAAGCAGTACACTATCCCCGTTGACAGCGCCCTCGAGGCAGTCCGTTCAGGTTCAGAGCCCGAACTCACAACACGCCAGAAGCACACCAGAGAGTGCTTTGTCGTTGCTGAGGAAGGCGCCGACCTCGCCCTCATCGAGAAGACGATCAAGGAAATGCCCAACTATTTCGCAGATTATGACACGACAGTTCATTTCATCTCCGAAGAGGAATTCATCAGAGACCATTCACGCATCAATCACGGCGGTTTCGTCTTCCGCACCGGCAAGACGGGCGTCAACGGCGAGAACAAGCACGTAATCGAATACTCTCTGAAGCTTGACTCCAACCCCGAGTTTACGGGATCCGTCCTCACTGCTTATGCACGTGCCATCTACCGCCTCTCACAAAAGGGTGACTACGGCTGCAAGACGGTTTTTGACATCGCTCCCGCACTCCTCTCACCTTTGAGCGGTGAAGATCTCAGGGCACATCTGCTGTAATCCTGACAGTTATTTCTAACTGACAACAAACAAGCCGACCTTTTGACCGTTTCACGGAAGAAGGCCGGCTTTTTAAATTTGTTTTCGCGTGTGTCGAAAAAGATAAGGCCGGCTCCAAAAAGAGCCGGCCTTCAACATTTTTACTGATTACAAGATGCTCAGACCTTGATCTCCATGATCCAGCCTTCAGGTGCTTCAACAGTACCCATCTGGATGCCTGTGAGAGTCTCTCTGAGCTTGGTCATGACAGGACCCATCTCATCCATGCCGGAAGCGAACTTGAATTCCTTGCCGTGGTCGTTGATGGAACCGAGAGGCGAGATAACAGCTGCCGTACCGCAGAGACCGCCCTCTGTGAACTTGCCGCTCATGATCTCATCGAGGTAAACCTCACGCTCCTCGATCTTCATGCCGCAGTAATGCTCAGCAACATAAACGAGTGACCTTCTCGTGATGGAAGGCAGGATGGAATCAGACTTAGGTACAACGAGTGTTCCCTGACCATCTGTAAGGATGATGTTAGCTCCGCCTGTCTCCTCGATCTTTGAACGCGTAGCGGGATCGAGATAGATGTTCTCAGCGAATCCTTCAGCATGTGCCGTAACGATTGCGTGCAGTGACATTGCATAGTTGAGGCCTGCCTTGATGTTGCCTGTTCCATGCGGAGCAGCACGGTCAAAATCGGAGATCTTAACAGCGATCGGCTTGGCACCGCCCTTGAAATAAGGGCCTACGGGCGTAGCGAAGATCCTGTACTGATAATCATCAGCAGGCTTAACGCCGATAACGGGATTGATACCGAAGATGAAAGGTCTCAGATAAAGAGAAGCGCCGGAACCGTACGGGGGAACCCATGCAGCGTTGCCTGCAACTGTCTCCTGAACCGATCTGATGAACATTTCCTTGGAAATCGGAGGAATCTCAAGGCGGACAGCGGAATCGTGAAGTCTCTCAGCGTTTAGGTCAGGACGGAAAGTAACAATCCTGCCGTCAACTGTCTCATAAGCCTTAAGGCCTTCAAATACTGTCTGTGCATACTGGAGAACGCCTGCGTCTTCGCTCATGACGATCATGTCATCATCGATAAGCGCGCCTTCGTCCCAAGCGCCGTTTGTGTAGTTAGCTACGAACCTTTTATCAGTCTTCTTATAAGAGAATGTCAGGTTCGACCAGTCGAGATTCTTCTTTTCCATAATTCATTCCTTCTTTCTTAGAAAATCTCTAAATATGCAACAGATTTTATCGCAACTGTCTGAATAAAATCAATACCTATTAACCACCGCCGGTTCTTGTATCACGGGATATCGCAGGACATGCTGACATGCCTGTCCGCAGCCTATTTCATACGGATTGTCCGTTCACTTAACAACTTTTCCGGCTTTACCCTTGCTCTGATGCTTTTCCCGAAAACCGTTTCCCCGCAAACTGCCAAAGCATCGCAAAAGGAATAACGCTTAGCAACACCGCGATCATGATGTACCAAGATGAGAAATCAACGGGATCCCCTGCAAGGCAATTAACTATGCGGTAATCTTCCATGATGTTGTTATGCAGATAATAAAGCGGAGCGGATAACAAACCCAGCCAGATCAGCGGCTTCAGTTCAAAGATCTTCTTCAGAGGTTCGATATTAAGCACCGCCAGTATAAGCCCCGGTGCCATGAAGAACTCGAAATACCTGACATACAGGGAGCTCCCCATTTCGCCGAATATCTTTTCGAATCCTATAATGAGTCTGGCGGCAAAAAAGACCGCAATGGCAATTCCCCAGCCGAATGACACGCGTTTCCGGACCTTCTCACCTGCTTCGGACTGAAACTCGCAAAGAAGCGCGCCGAGGAAGAAAGTTGCGTATCCCCGCCCGTCCATCGCCCACAAGAACGGGAGCTTGGGTGAATGATCAAGGCAGATCCATCCAATTATGACCATAAGACCGCAAAGTATCAAATACACGATATTCTTCCGGGCAAGCTTGCGGATCACATAATACAGGATGTAACAGAGGAGCAGCACATTAACAAACCACATGGTAGAGTTGACCGGTAACTGAGTCTGCTTATAAGACGTGACCCATCCGGTGTTGACCATAAGAGCAGACAGAACCACCCTGAGAGGCGTTACCTGCGGAACGTACTCTTCACTCCCCGGCACATACCGGAGCGTCAAGAGCGCATTCGCCAATGCCCAGAGAGTAACGATAACGGACGGGATTATTAACTTGCCATAATGCTTTTTCATGTATTCCCAGGGCTTCATTGAAGCTATCTTCTTCCTGTAATGATAAGCAGTCAGAAAACCCGAGAGCATGAAGAACAGTTCAACGGCATTCTTGCTGTAGAGGAAGAAGAATTCCGAATACGGATATAACGGCATCGCCTGGCTTCCCAGACCCGGATCGTCAATATAGAGACAAAAATAGTGGAAACACAAAATAAACAGGCATGCTATTCCGCGCATGCCTGTAATCGAATCAAATTCTTTTTTCTCAACGCCCATAATCAGACGAATCTGTAACCGCAGGCGTGATAGACCTTCTTCCCTGCCTTGATGACCGGAGAATCAAACTGAGGGAGATTTACAGCGTTAGGCACCATCTGGGCTTCAAGACAGATAGCGTCATACTGACCGTAAGCCTTAGTTGTCTTGATATCAAGCGGGCTGCCAAGGTTATTTCCTGCATAGATCTGGATCCCCGGAAGGTCCGTAAGGCACTCCATCGTGATACCGGACTCGGGAGCCGTAACCGCGGCAGCGAATGAGAACGTGCCGGGCAGAGTGTTCAGGCAGAAATTCTGATCGATTCCCTTGGAGATGACCATCTGATGGTCCTGGCTGTCATTAAGCTCACCGATGAAGCGGTATTCCCTGCAGTCGAAAACCGTACCATCAACATCCAGAAGCTCGCCCGTGGGAACATTCATGTCGTCCTTGATGGTGATCTTGTCGGAGTTGATCATGATCAGGTCGTTATTGACCGTGCCCTCGGCATTCTCTCCGCGGAGGTTGAAGTATGCATGGTTTGTGGGAGCGAATATAGTATCCTTATCCGTCTTTCCGCAATAAAGGATCAGGAATGTCTTGTCCTCGAGCCAGCAGTAAAGGACCTTTGTATCAAGGTTTCCGGGAAAACCCGTAGCTCCGTCAGGGCTCGTATAGCTCAGGAGCACCGCGCCGCCGTCACAGCCGGGAATCCCTGCGATCTTCGAATCCAGAATGATCTCATCAGCTTCCTCTTCGGAAAGGATCTTGCCATCCCAGAAAACGTTCTGATAACCGGGATTGCCGGAATGGAGGTTGTTCTCGCCTTCGTTCTTCGGAATGTTGTACTCAACGCCGTTGATCGTAAAAGAAGCGTTCAGGATCCTGTTTGCGGAACGGCCGATAACGGCACCGTGATTTGCGCCGTTTCCCATATATTCATCAAGGCCCTTACATCCGAGCATTATATCGACGGGCTTTCCGTCCTTGTCCGGAACGATAAGATCTGTGATAACGGCACCATATGTGATGACAGAGGCCTCATAGCCGCCGTCTATGGTCATTGTGTACTGTGTAGCCTTGAACTTATCAGGATTGCTTGCCGACAGATAGTCACGTGTTGTAATACTCATCCTAAAAACCTCCAAACGTTTGATTTAATGATTGTAGCACTAATCCGGGCAAGTTGCCTGCGCATACTTATGTGAAAGCCTGTGCTAAGAGCTTATAGCAGGCCGTGAACCTTGCTGTGTAAAAATACTTTTATGTGATAAAAGGCGTTTTTCGGGGCCGGATTAGTAAAAAAATGCCAATTTTGTGTCAAAACCATCTCAAAATCAACGTTTTATCACATAAATTTATATTGAGGATTTGGTTTTCACGAAAACCGGACAACCGCTGAACCGGGTTACAACCTTACTCTCGCGTCTGGGCAAAACAAAAGGTTGCCCCAGCAATCTGAAACAACCTATCAATGGTGGAGCATACGGGTTATAAATTCCTCCTCCACGATTTTAACTAGAATAAACTAAAATCGTTGTTTTTCAAGCCTTTCGGGAGTTTGTAAGAATTACAACTCTCCCTGAGGCATTGAAATATTTGTCGTAAATTGTCGTAAGTGTTGTCGTAAGATTATATAGCTTTCTCATAATAATCCCTGAGTACAGCTATTTCTCTGTTCTTAAACTCACGCGAAGCATCAGTATAAGTTTTAAGGGTTATCAAGATTCCTTCGTGACCAAGCATTTCAGAAGTGGCTTTCATATCAGCTCCCGCTTCTCTCATCCTTGTCGCAAACGTGTGTCTCAGCATGTGATTGTGTAAATGAGGGAAGTCTTCAACTTTTGAATCTGTTCCTGTATGGATTTCTTTGTTGATTTCTTTGCTGATCCAGTCAAGGCGGTGATTCAACTTTTTATAGTCTAATACCATGCCCTTTTCGTTAAGGAATATGAAATTGGTATAGCCATCAATGATTGAATTGCACGTGATGCCCAGAAGATCTTGTCTTTCCTTTTCTTTTAGCAGAGCTTCTTTCACTTTTGGTAGCATAGGAACTGTTCGAGTGCTGCTTTTGGTCTTAGGCGGATTTATTCTGTTGATGCTTCCTTTGCCCTTGCCTTTGGAATAGTAGAGAACTATGTGGTTCACACTTATCTCGTTGTTCTCAAAGTCCACGTCTTCCCACCTTAGTCCAAGCACTTCACCTACACGCATTCCTGTCCATAACATAACGGTAAAGACGGGGCAGTATTGATGATAACGGCCTGGCTTAGCTAAAAAGTCTTCAAAAATCTTTTGTTCCTTAAGGGTTAAAGCTCTTACGTCTTTGGCATCGCTGCCGAATTCTCTCCTTAAGTCACGAAGTGAACCTCTGCAGGGATTATTTCTAAGCACATCGTCTTTAACTGCGATATCAAGAACCATAGAAAGAATCAATTCTATATTCCTAACGGAAGAGTACCCTAATCCCTTATCGATTATCAGACCCTTTAAGAACATTACAACGCTGCTGTATGTCACATCCTTTAGTCGTGTTTTACCAAATTCGGGTTCTATATATCTTTCGTAAAATCTGACATATGTTGCGTAAGTAGTTGCTCTTATTCCGGTTTTGATCTTTTTCCACAACTCGTAATAAGCGTTAATTGTTAAGTCGAGTTTGGAATAATCGATGCCTTCGAGGGTGTCTTTTAAGATATTTTCTTCTTTTAGCCGGAGTTCCTGAAGTGTTTTTGCATAAACAGAACGTCTTTTGCCGCGCTTATCCTTCCATTTGTACTCAAAAGTGTTATTTTCTCTTAAATACTCTCCTTTTCTCAACTTTGTTTTGTTTTGGGTATATCTGTTACTCATCTTTTATGAACCTCCATTTTGTTTCATAAAAGATACGCCCGAGTTCATTATAAACCCGGGCGCATCTTTCATACAGTTGTTTTGACGTCAGATTGAATATTGACTGTTCAGGAAATCTTCAAACGCTTTACGCTTGATAAGTCTTTTGGTTCCATTCCACAAAACATAGGGGCAGTGATCATCTCTTGTGAGTTCGCGAATCTTATTGATTCCAATATTGAAATAAGCTGCTGCCTCTTCTAAAGTGAGGAATGCCTTCTCAGCAATAGCTACTTCTTTTTTTGTTCCGTTTTCCATGTTGAGTTCTCCTTTCTTGAAAATTTTGCCGTTTTGGCAATGTAATGAGAGTAGATACTGATTAGCGATAGGATTCAAGTGTGTGTACAAATCGTCGAGTTCCATGTTGTAACAAGCAACGCATTTGTGCACACAAATACAAAGAGGCTTGTCAGGGTAACCCTGAGACCCGTATATTAGATTGAAAAATCTTCGATGTAATTGAATTGCTTTGCTAAAAGCAAAATAGGGTTTTAGGGAAGCATTCCCTAACAAGAATCTGCGACTGAACGTTCAGTCGCGTTGCTTGTTACAACATGGAACAGACTGAATTGAACGTTCAGGCTACAAATATGTGCTTCCTTACTATTAAGTTCTGAGAAACCCGAAATGCGACATCTTTTTGGAAAGAAGTCTGATATTTGATACAGATAGTCTTATGGCTGACAAAAACATAAGCCTTTACTATTACCCACAGGGAAACCATAATTGCGACATCATTTTTGAAAGTAGTCTGAAATCTGACATATAAAGTCTTAAGGTTGACAAATAACATAACCCTCTACTATTAACTTCTGGGAAACCGGAAATCGGACATCATTTTCGAAAGAAGTCTGAAATTCGATACAGAAAGTCTTAAAGTCGACAGGGTATAGTAAATGTCAAATTAAATGTTCCTCTATATATACGTAGGGAACTAAGGCAAAACGATGGGTCATTTTTGAAAGTTGTCTGAAATCTGACATAGAAAGTCTTATAGCTGACAAAAAACAGAATCCTCTATGTATTGAGTGTTTTGTGGTTGACAAGTGTATACTAACGGAGTAACATCGAAGTATACAGATGTATACTAATCGTGGAGGTCATTATGATCAAGTTATCAGATGCCGAGTGGAAGATTGTAACGTGCTTATGGGATAAGGGCTCTATGACTATTGCTGAACTTACCAAGTTCTTCAGCAATGATACAGGTTGGTGCAGGAATGCGATAATCACACTTCTTAATCGTATGGAGCAGAAAGAAGCTGTTGACTATACAAGGGAGAACAGAACCAGGCGTTATTTTGCCAAGATAGACAGGACCGAAGCAGAGCTTGAGGAGACCACTTCCTTTTTGGACAAGGTATATAACGGCAACGTCGGTCTTATGATTACCAATCTTATTAAGTCAGAAAAACTGTCAAAGGAAGAGATTGAGGAGCTGCATAAGATATTAGAGGAGAACTGATATGCTGCGCTACTTTTTAGGGTTATCTCTGTTAACGGCATCCATAATTGCTATCAGATTTTTCGCGGATAAGAAGATCAGCAGAAAGTTCCAGTATGCTTTATGGATCCTGATACCGGTATACATGTGCATAGCACCGTTTTTTACGGTAGATGTTTCGTTGCCGGCAAAAGAAATCATTGTTCAGGAACAAGCAACAGAAACAGTTGGTGTTTCAGAAATTAATATCATTGAAGGCATTCCACAGCCGGTACAATACACAGCTCCTGAAGAAACTGGGATAAGTGTTCCAATAAAGAAACCTATTGATTGGTCAGTAGTGATCCGGAGTACGGCACTGATTGTAACAGGAGCATTATTAATCGCATTGCTCATTTATAATCTTGGTTTTGTTTCGTACTGCAGGCGGAAAAGACAGTTTATAAAACGGGATCACAACTATGGCCTAAGAGTATTTAGACTGGATCATCCGAACGCACCATTTCTGTTAGGAAATTGTATATATCTCAGTGATGAAATTACCGACAGCGAAATGTACGAATATGTCATATGTCATGAGTGTTGTCACTATAAGCATCTCGATCATGTGTGGATTCTGATTCGTTATATCGTACTGGTATTGAACTGGTTCAATCCACTTATCTGGTATGCATTCAGATTAGCAGAGGAAGATTGTGAATTAGCTTGTGATGAAGAAGTCATATTACAGCTTGGTGAAGATAAGAGAGTTAATTACGGAAAAGTGCTTTTATCATTGCTTACTAAAGAAACAAAACGGAATTTTTATGTATCAACAGCTATGAACGGTAGAGGAGAAAGCTTTATGAAAAAGAGAATAAAGAATATTAGGAATCCAAGAAAAAGCAGTGTTACAGCTGTAGTTCTTGTCGGTATGATGGCTTTGTCTATGGTCGGATGTTCACTGGTTGATGTTAATCAAGAGACTGTAGAAGTTGTTGTCCCCTCAACAGAAACAGAGCAAAGTGAATCTTCAGCAGCGGTGCAGAAACTCGC
>JAFWLP010000059.1 GCA_017511005.1 Clostridiales bacterium | reverse complement strand
ATACCATCCGTCATTGCGAAGAGCAAAGGCTAACATCCAGGGAATACCGATTAGGTCTTTTGTCTTATACCCGGCATCGTGCAGCTGCGTTAGGTCTCTGTCGTTTGCGGGGGCATCGTTCCGCCCTTCTCTTTGGAACTGTTCACTTGCCCTTGCGTAACCGTTACTGTTGCAATACCCGTCACCGATGTTCAGCCACAATGTTCCCTGTGGTTTCAGCACTCTGCGGACTTCGTGGAAGACTTTAGTTAGGTCTTGTATGTATGCGTCCGGGGTTTCCTCTAAACCGATCTGCCCGTCCACACCGTAGTCTCTCAATCCGTAGTACGGCGGAGAAGTCACACACATATCCACGCTTTCATCCGGGAGTTTTCTTAATTCAGTTAGAGCATCTCCATTGATTACTCGGCTCATAACTCCATTCCTATCTGCCCTTCTATGGGCTTATCCCCGATTGGCAACCTCATAAGCCAATGCACCGTATCCGCAAAGGTCTACATAGTTGTCCGCCTTGAACTTCCCCGCTTTCATCCTTGCGATCTTAAGCAGAACCATCATCAAGGCAACATCTTCCGCCGATACCGCTCTCCCCAAATACACGCTCCACAGTTCCGCTATGCCCATAAAGGTGTCTTCGGGTTCTCCATATTGGTCTTGTCTTTCCGCACAGACTATATGTATTGCACTCTCTAATATCTCTTTCCGCTTCATTCGACTCTCCTTTTGCATTAGGCGGATTAATGTCTCCGCTACCGCACATCTTATCCGTTGGCCTGCTCTCGCATTGGGTGGATGTTTTATTTGCTCTCGATACCCCGTTGGCAGCCGATGCAGGATTTGAACCTGCGCATAAGGGAATCAAAGTCCCTGGCCTTACCGCTTGGCTAATCGGCTATACCTTCCTGCCCCACGGGTACAGGCGGCTTCATTCGGGGCATTACTACTAAACCTTGGTATGTCATTGATTGCCGCCTATCCCGTTATCTGCAAAGCGCTTCATCGCCCAACAGTTCTTTTCCTTTGCGCAACGAAACAACTCTTCGCCATTACATAACTAATCCTCGCATTTCCATCACTTAACCATTCCTTACCTTGGCTGATCCATTCTCTGCCATAGCCCTTCTTCGCTCAACTGAACCTTTGCATTTCCTTTCTTTTCCGCAACGGTTCTAATCATCTCTACTGCCAATCAGTGACCTTCTCCCAGGTAAATCTCCCATTTCCTGCGTTCCGAAACTGTCCAAGTCCGTTTCTCTTGCCGAAGTCAAGCCACTCCTCAACTAACTTGGTATCATCGTCAATAAGGCAGGTGATCTTGAACTCGCAACTCGCTCCTTCGGGGATTCTCTCGGAACACGCAAGGGATACTCTCTCGCCCTGCGGGGTCTGCGCTCTTAACGGTCTCTGGAACAGATCCATCGGGAACGCATCTTTAATGCGGATCTTTCTCCCGGTCTTGTTCGTGGGAGACACATCACCCTCGACAAAGATTCTTCCGTCAATCTGCTTCTTGTAGGCTTTCAGTTTGGAAGAAAGCGTCCCCGGTACGGTGCGAAGAAAACCGCAGGTTCCCTTGAAAAACCCCTCGATTTGATAAGACCAAAAGATGGGCGTTCCGTCTTCATCCCTGGGGAAGACCGTGGTTCCTCTCTCTGCTACGATGTCTGCTCCCTCTTCTCCAAGAGATTCGATCTCTTCCTTGAGAGACATAGCATCCGGGGCTTTATCTCCGATGAACCTTGTGTAGATGTCTTCATCATTCGGGGAACTCCCTAACACGGGTTCAAGAAATGTCAGTTTGATTTTTGCAGTTTTCATTTTCGATCCTTTCCGCAAGCCTTTTTAACTTGCTTTTCCTCTGCTCCTTTACTTTATCCTTCAAGCCGAAGAACCTCTGTACCTGTCCTGTCGTGATCTGTACATCCGCTATTTCTTCGGCAAGATTGTCAATCCCGAAAGTTCCGCCCGCTTCCAAGGCTCTGTATATCTTGGAACACTCCTTGGAAAGTTCGGCGCACTCTTCCATCACCATCACTAATTGGCGCTTAATCCCGTAGTGGCTTATCGCCTTGTCGTATACCTTAACCTCGTCCATTCTTAAACCCTAACTGCGTCACCGTTAAGTCGCTCTTGTTCCTCGCTCCGATAGGTTTGATAAACCCGTCTCTCGTCTTCTCCCATCCCTTATACTCGATACCCTGCCAATATACAGGCGGTTCGTCTACCCACTCCTGCCACTCGATGCTTGGGTACTGCTCCACATACCAGGAAAACGGTTTCTTGATACCCTCCTTACGGTCTGCCTGTGCCTTGTTAAAGGCTTCTGCGTGGATGTATCTCCCTCGCATATAGTGATGTTCCGGCAAATCGTCCATCGAAACGGGTTCTTCCGTCTTCACGATCCGCTCTGCGATGTACTGCTTGATCTCGGATGTAGTGGGTTCAAACGGGGACTTGTCCAAGAAGAACCGATATGCTGCCATCACATCCGCAAGGCTCTGCTTCTCATAAGCGAACGAAAAGTTGTCTTTGGTGATAATCATTTCCCCTTCGGAAAGGGATTTGTATTTCTTCGGGTATGAGGTTTTAAGCCACATACACAGGGTATCTAATTCTTCTCCTGTCATATCTCTCACCTGCATTTACGGAGTCTCTCTATGGTCTCCCAATCTATCTCTTCCTGGGGGGATATATATTCTTCCCTTCTTTCTTTCTTTTCTTTAGTATTTATATTATTTATATATTTACTTATGTGATTGGGTTCTGATTGGGTTTTGATTGGGTTTTGATTGGGCTTCGCTTGATATTTGTTGTAGTTGGTTATT
>JAFWLP010000058.1 GCA_017511005.1 Clostridiales bacterium | reverse complement strand
TCAATAAGGCAGGTGATGTTGAACTCGCAGTTTGCCCCTTCCGGGATACGCTCGGAACACGCAAGGGATACTCTCTCGCCCTGGGGGGTCTGCGCTCTTAACGGTCTCTGGTAAAGGTCAATCGGGAAAGCGTCATTGATCCGCACCTTTCTGCCCGTCTTGTTCGTGGGGCTTTCATCGCCCTCTACAAAGATTCTTCCGTCAATCTGCTTCTTGTAGGCTTTCAGTTTGGAAGACAGGGTTCCGGGAACGGTGCGAAGGAATCCGCAAGTCCCCTTGAAGAACCCCTCAATCTGGTAAGACCAGAAGATTGGAGTGCCGTCCACATCCCTGGGGAAGACCGTAGTTCCCCTCTCCGCTACGATGTCCGCTCCATCTTCTCCAAGAGACTCGATCTCTTCCTTGAGGGATGGAGCATCGGGGGCTTTATCCCCGATAAATCTTGTGTAGATGTCCTCGTCATTGGGGGAACTCCCTAAAACGGGTTCAAGAAATGTCAGTTTAATCCTCGCAGTTTTCATTTTTCATCCTTTCCGCAAGCCTTTTCAACTTGCCTTTCCTCTCCGCTTTGATTCTTTCTTTAAGGTCAAAAAACCTTGTAATCTGTCCTGTGGTTATCTGCACATCAGCGATCTCTTCCGCAAGACCATCTATCGCAAACTCGCCGCCCTCGTCCAACGCTCTGTATACCTTGGAGCATTCCTTGGCAAGTTCCGAACACTCTTCCATCACCATCAAAAGTTGGTGCTTGATTCCGTAATGCCTAATGGCTTTGTCGTACAGTTCTAAATCATCCATTCACAAACCCTAACTGCGTCACCGTTAAATCGCTCTTATTCTTCGCTCCGATGGGTTTGATAAATCCTTCCCTCGTCTTCTCCCATCCCTTGTACTCAATTCCCTTCCAATGGGCAGGTGGTTCGCTTGCCCAGGGTTTCCACTCAATGGACGGGTACTGTTCCACATACCAGGAGAACGGCTTCTTAATTCCGTTCCGTCTGTCTTCCTGTGCCTTGTCAAAGGCTTCTGCGTGGATATATCTCCCTCGCATATAGTGGTGTTCGGGCAGATCGTCCATCACAGGCTCTTCCACCTTGACCAATCGCTCTGCGATGTAGGTCTTTACCTCGGAAGTCGTTGGCTCAAACGGGGACTTATCCAGGAAGAACCGATATGCTGCCATCACATCCGACAACTCAACACTCTCATAGGCGAAGGAAAAGTTGTCCTTGACCAGTACGGCTTCTTGTTCACTTAACGACTTGTACTTCTTCGGGTAAGATGCCTTGAGCCAAGTCCATAGTCTGTCTAAATCTTCTCTCACCATTTTCCTCACCTGCATTTACGGAGTATCTCTATGGTCTCCCAATCTATATCTTCTTTAGGGGATATATATTCTTCCCTTCTTTCTTTCTTTTCTTTAGTATTTATATTATTTATATATTTACTTATGTGATTGGGTTCTGATTGGGTTTTGATTGGGTTTTGATTGGGCTTCGCTTGATATTTGTTGTAGTTGGTTATT
>JAFWLP010000057.1 GCA_017511005.1 Clostridiales bacterium | reverse complement strand
TTTCAAGGCTTTCGGTGACGTTGACGCTTTCCCTCTCTGCATCCGTTCCAAGGATGTTGATGAGATCGTTAATACCGTAGCACTTCTCGCAGGTTCTTTCGGCGGCGTAAACCTCGAGGATATCTCAGCTCCCAGATGCTTTGAGATCGAGAAGAAGCTCAAGGAAAGATGTGACATCCCGATCTTCCACGATGACCAGCACGGTACTGCAGTAATCACACTTGCAGGTCTTACAAATGCTCTTAAGATCGTTGGCAAGAAGATGGAAGACATCCACGTTGTAGTTAACGGCGCAGGCGCTGCTGCTACGGCTATCACAAAGCTCCTCATTTCCAGAGGCCTCAAGAACGTTATCCTCTGCGACCGTAAGGGCGCTATCTATGAGGGAAGAGAAGGACTCAATCCTGCTAAGGAAGAGATGGCTAAGATCACGAATCCCGAGAAGAAGGCAGGCTCTCTTGCTGACGTTATCGTCGGTGCTGACGTATTCATCGGCGTTTCCGCTCCCGGCGTTCTCACAGCAGACATGGTAGCTACAATGGCTAAGGATCCTGTTGTTTTCGCCTGCGCTAACCCTGTACCTGAGATCCTTCCTGACGAAGCCAAGAAGGCCGGTGTTGCAGTTATGGCTACAGGCCGTTCTGACTTCCCGAACCAGGTCAACAACGTTCTCGCGTTCCCCGGTATCTTCCGTGGTGCTCTCGATGTAAGAGCATCCGATATCAATGACGAGATGAAGATCGCTGCAGCTAACGCTATCGCAGGCATCGTTTCCGACGAGGAACTCAATCCTGATTACATCCTTCCTGACGCGTTTGACGCAAGAGTAGGTAAGGCTGTTGCGGCCGCAGTTGCCCAGGCAGCCCGTGACACAGGCGTAGCAAGAATTTGAATAAACTGAATTAAAGCAACAATCTCCTGCAATTTTGTTGCAGGAGATTTTGCAATTTTACGATAAGGAGTTTTCACATGATTGACGATTTAGAGCTTTTAAGACTTATTGAGAATAACGCCAGACTGTCGGCCGATGAGATTGCCGTAATGCTTGGTGTAACCGCCGATGATGTGGAAGCCGAGATAAAGAGACTTAAGGATGAGAACATCATCCTCGGTTATAATACGATAATCAACTGGGAGAAGAAGGCACCCGACAACTGCATCGGTATGATCGAGGTAAGGATCACGCCCGTAAAGAACAAGGGTTATGACCATATCGCCCAGATATTGAGCAAGTACGACAAGGTGACAGCATGCTACCTCATGAGCGGCGGTTTTGACCTCATGATAATTTACGAAGACAGGACTCTTCGTGATATTGCTACTTTCGTTACAGAGAAGATTGCTACGATGGAAGGCGTTCTTTCCACAACGACGCACTTTATCCTTAAGAAATATAAGGCAAATGGTATAATCTACGATAATCCGAATACAGACGACAGGCAGGCTATTATTTTATGAGTTTCGATTATGATTCCAAGATCTCCAAAGCTGTGCAGCAGGTTCCGCCTTCTGCTATAAGGAAGTTCTTTGATCTGGCGAACGAGATGCAGGGACATGTAATCTCGCTTTCCATCGGTGAGCCTGACTTTGTAACTCCGTGGTCCATCAGGGAGGCCGCGATCAATTCCATTATCGACGGATATACTCATTATTCGCCGAATTCCGGTTATATGGATTCAAGGAATGCAATCGCCGATTATCTTAAAAGAAGATACGGTGTATCTTACGATCCCAAGTCCGAGATCCTGATTACCGTAGGCGGTTCCGAAGGTCTTGACCTTGCTGCAAGAGCACTTATCAATCCCGGTGATGAAGTGATCATTGTCGAGCCTTGCTTTGTTGCATATAAAGCCACTGTAGAGTTTGCTCACGGGGTTCCCGTAGTCGTTGAGACCAAGCCTGAGAATAATTACAAGCTCATGCCTGAAGAACTCGAGGCAGCCATTACCGATAAGACAAAGTATGTTATCGTCGGATTCCCCAATAATCCTACAGGTGCCATCATGACCCTTGAGGATTGGGCAAAGATCAAGGATGTTCTGATGAGGCATCCTGATATTATCGTTCTCTCCGATGAACTCTACTGCGAACTGAATTATCTTGACGGAAAGCCTTCGTCACTTACCCAGTTTGCCGAACTGAGGGAGAGGGTGATCATGGTCAACGGTTTCTCAAAATCCTACGCAATGACAGGTTTCAGAGTAGGTTATCTTGCAGGTCCGCGTGAACTTATCGCACCTATGTTTAAGATCCATCAGTACTGCATCATGTGTGCTCCTTCGACATCCCAGTTAGCCGTTGTCGAGGCCGCAATGAATGCCGATAATGAGGTCTCGAAAATGCGTGACGAATACAATCACAGAAGAAGGATAATCGTTCAGGGATTGAAGGATGCCGGACTCGACTGCTTCACGCCTTACGGTGCTTTCTATGCTTTCCCTTGTATCAGGAGCACGGGAATGTCATCTGAAGAATTCTGTGAGAAGCTTTTGCTCGAGAAGCATGTCGCCATAGTTCCCGGAAATGCTTTCGGTAAGTGCGGTGAAGGTTTTGTCCGTATCAGTTATGCCGCTTCTCTTGATGACATCAAGGAAGCCATGAAGCTTGTTAAAGAATTTGTTGAAGAACACAAGGGGTAATTTATGCTTGAATTTGACAATATTAGATTAGAGCTTGAATCGTATGAGACGCCCATCGCGGAGCTCAAGGACGCTCTTCACATTGACCGTGTGTCTGATCAGATAAGCGAATACGAGAACCGCATGCAGGAACCGGACTTCTGGAATAATGTGGATAAAGCGACTGAGATCCAGCAGACACTGGGCAGACTGAAGAAAAGGGTGGAGGAATATAATTCGCTCGTTTCCGAGAGAGAAGACCTGCTGGCCCTCTGTGAACTTGCAAATGAAGAGGAAGACATGGATTCGCTTGAAGAACTCATCTCTTCGACAGCTTCTTTTAAGGAGGACTTTGAGAAGATGCGTCTGGAGACGCTCCTTACCGGTCCCTACGATGCCAATAATGCCACAGTCACACTGCATGCAGGCGCAGGCGGTACTGAAGCTATGGACTGGTGTTCCATGCTTTACAGAATGTATACGAGATGGGCTGAAAGCCACAGCTTTGCCGTTGAGGAACTTGACTTTGTTGAAGGTGATACGGCTGGTATCCAGTCTGTTTCTTTCATGATAAAGGGCGAGAATGCATACGGGTTCCTCAGATCCGAGCTCGGCGTACACCGTCTCGTAAGAATATCACCTTTCGATGCCGCAGGAAGAAGACACACGTCATTTGCTTCATGTGAAGTCATCCCTGAACTTGACCAGAAGACTGAAGATGACATCAAGATAGACATGACGGAGGTGCGTGTTGATACTTACCGTTCAACCGGTAAGGGCGGTCAGCACATCAACAAGACCGATACTGCTGTCCGTATGACACATAACCCGACGGGTATCGTCGTATCCTGCCAGGCGGAAAGATCGCAGCTCCAGAACAGGGAGACGTGTCTCAGGATGCTGAAGGCAAAGCTTTTCGCACTTGCAAGGGCATCGGAGATGGAGAAGATCGAAGACCTGAAGGGCAATCAGATGGAGATCGCATGGGGTTCACAGATCAGATCATACGTATTCTGCCCTTATACTCTCGTAAAAGACAACAGAACGGGCTATGAGGAAGTTGATGTCGATGCCGTTATGGACGGCAAGCTCGACGGCTTCATCAATGCCTTCCTGTCGGGAATGAAGAACGAGAAGTGATCCGTTCACTCAGAGCGGTTCGGTATACGGTTTATGGTTTTTGAAATAGACCGATTCCCTGAATCCCAATGATCTCAGATATTCCACGGCCTCGGCGAAACATACGCCGAAAGTGCCGGGGAAGTGGGAGTCTGACCCCAACGTTATTAGCTTTCCGCCCATATCTTTGTATCTTTTCAGGACCTCTGGATCGGGCAGAGACCTGTAAAAGCCTCTTTCTTTATGCTTCTGGATCGATTTGGTGTTTATCTCCAGAGCTTTTTCCTTTGATATCAGAGCTTCGAAAAGCCTGTCAAATTCATTGGGACAATCTTCGTACAAAACGAAATTGTTAAGGTTGTCGGTATATCTGTTTATGTAATCATAATGTGCCGCAATGTCATAATTGCTGCATTTCTCGCACATCTCGGCCATCGTCCCGATATATTCCCGGTGAAGTTCCTTCTTCGGCAGAAGATAGCATTCACGGTCAACGTAAAAATCCTTGCCCCTGAACAGATGAACGCTTAGAAGAACTTCGTCGAAGGGAATCTGCACTGCCAATCTGTCTATTTCTTCCGCAACGTGCGTCTGATAACCGAATTCAACACCCATGAGAAGATCGAGAGCAGGTCCTGCCTTTTTTTTCCAGATCTTGAATGCTTCATTATATTCATTGAGGTCAAAAGTCCAGTCGAGACCGTCTTCCGGATAATCAACTTCATAATGTTCGGTTATACCGATCCTCGAGAAGCCCTGTTCCCGGGCCTGTTTCATCAGTTCGTCAATGGTCTGTCCCGCATCGGCGGAGAAATGTTTTGTATGATTGTGACTGTCAGTTACCATATTTATCCTCTAAATTAAAACTATTATTTCTGTTTAATGGTATCATAAAGTTCGCATAATGAAGTGATTCCGTTTATGACAGGGTGACGTAATGAAAGTACTGAGAACTATAAAGAACATTTTCCTGAAGGTATTCGGCAAAGCGTGGTGGTTTGTAATACCGTTGTGTCTGGTGTCCGCTTATTTATTGACCGTTTTGGGCTTTAGCGGTTTTGCTCCTGTCGTTATAGGCATAAAAGATGAGAACGATAAGTTTTACCGGGAGATAGAGATCTTCGATAATGAATGTTTCGCGGTAAACAGTAAAGGCACGATGGTCCTTACCGGTTATGAGACTTCGGACGGAGTCGCAGCTGTCATGGATATCGCGACCGGTGAGAAGATATATTCAAACATAAATCAGGTAACTGTTAATGTCTGGGACGATTTTTTCCATCCGGAAAATCTTGTCATCACGGATGACAATGTCATTTATGCGGTAAGAAGCTATAATTCTAATGATGACAACAGTTCCCTGATAGATTCTGAAGCAATTGTCAGACTAAATGATCAATATGAGTATCTCGGCACTGTCAGCGAGATTCAGTATGATGATTCAGGCAGACAGAGGTATTCAAAGATCAGCCGTCTGAATTATCATGACGGTGCCGTAACATACGCGACCGTGGATCTGTCCGGTGTATATCTATATTCTATAGACGTAAAGAGCCAGGTTATTACACAAAGTGAGTTTTATCCTACGGATGCCGATGGTACTTTTACCACGAAAGTAATCCCTTTGGACGGTTCATTCATCTTTTTCAGGACTGACGGCAATGTTTATGACACCGGCTTCAATGAGCCGCTTGGAGAAGCCATATATCATTACGACATTACTGCTGAAGAAATCGGTGATCATCCCGTCTTTGACTTTGCTGCAAAGGTCAACGGAAAGCTTTATGTTGCTGACACCAGTTTCCCGGACACGGTCTATGAGCTTGTTAACGGGGAACTTGTTCCGGCTGTTGATCTCGGTGATGATTACTCATACATTGTCTCACTTGATTCCTGCCGTTTTGAAGGTGATGATTCTGATTCACTCATAATATGTCTCGACAACAGTATTTTGTCCTTTTGTGACGGTGAATTATACGACAATACGCCTGTCATACCGTTCGATCCGACATTTGCCATGTATCTGAACGATGCCGTGGCAGTACTGTTCGTCATTCTTCTTATCGCTCTCGGCATCAATTTGATCATACGCAAGAAGACTCTTATGTATAAGCAGCTGATGATCTTCCTTCCGATCATAACCGCATTATCCATCTTCATTGCGGTCAAGGTTTTCGGATTATCCGATAACAGTAATGCCGCGAGGATAAACAATGAGATTACGGTCATCTGTGATCTCGGCAAGTCCGAGTTTGACGGCTTTGATTTTACGGATCTTATGTCGGTGAACGAAAGGACCGGAAGTGCTTATCTGGCTCTGAACGAGAAGTTCGGCAAGCTCGGTGTTTCCCACGGACATGACTGGAGCCGTTCATATGTTTTCTCAGTGGTCTACATAAACGATGAAGGCGATATTGTTCTCCTTGCCGGAGACGATGAGCTGTATATTCCGCTGTATTACCGGTATTCTCAGAGTTTTTACGACATTAATGAGGATAATGCCGAGGCCTTTATTGATAATGGTGTTAAGTCTTTCATGGATGATGACTACGGTGAGAGTACCATCACCGTGTTCGGCAGGATCGCAGACAAGGATAATACCGGAAGATATTATTTCATGGTTTCTACAGATAACAGTTCCTTGTACAGTCAGCGGAGTGAATTGTTCGGGAGTGTGGTCGTATATTGTTCACTTGTTATCATTGTCCTGACATTGATCATCATCATCACGTGTCTTGTCACGATGAGGATCATCAAGAAAGCCTCCAAAGCGGTTAAAGAGATCTCCAACGGCAACCTGTCAGCCAGGATCAACTACAGATCCAAAGACGAACTCGGACAGATTTGTTCAGAGGTTGATGAAATGGGCAGAAGCCTTGAGACTCTCTTTGAGGAAAAGGATAAGACAGAACAGTTCTACTATAAATTCGTTCCTGAGAAGTTCAGGGAATTGCTCGGCAAGGAGAACTTTACGGATCTTGAATTGGGTGATGCGAAGAGCTGTGAGCTTACCGTGCTGTTCTGTGATATCCGCGGTTTCTCCATCAATTCAGAGATGATGACCGCGAAAGAGAATTTTGCTTTTGCAAACATCATTTACGGTAAGATGGGCCCCATCGTGCGTAACAATAACGGTTTTGTCGACAAATACATCGGTGATGCCGTCATGGGACTTTTCGAGAATGCCGATGATGCTGTCAGATGCGGCATCGAGCTGTACAAGTCCATAGTCCTCGATCCGAAGACCGCTGAGGAACTGAAAGTCAGTGATATCAACATCGGTATCGGTGTTCATACCGGAATGGCGATGGTCGGCATTGTCGGTGAGAGCGAACGGCTTTCCGGAACGGTCATTTCAGAGACGGTAAACATGAGTTCCAGACTTGAATCGCTGACCAAGCAGTATAAGACGGCCATGCTCGTATCCAAGGCAACGATCGACAGACTGAGTGATCCTGATTCTCTGGATCTCCGTTATCTCGGTATCGTTCAGGTTGCGGGAGTTAACGAAGTCGAAGCTGTATATGAAGTGCTTGACTGTCTTTCGGATGACATAAGAGCAAGACGTTCTGCGAACAGCAGGGATCTTCGCGAATCGATAAGACTGTTCTCGCTCGGAAGACGCGGTGAGGCTGCCGATTTTTTGCAGCGTCTTGCTGATTCGGGCAGAAATGACTACGTTACCGATCTTTATCTGAATTACATCCGAAATATGTCAGATGATGACAAGGGCAATGTTTTCAGGTTCGTAAGAAAATAGTCTCCAAGGGCTTAAGAGCCATTACCTTTTTATTGCCTTCCTATTTTTCTAATATTTTAAATATTAGTGGTATCATTATGTTCGTAGAAAGAGGTGATGATATACCTAAGAAAAAAGAAACAAAGAAGATCAAGACAAGCGAGCTTTTCGCTGAATTTCCGAACCTTTACGAGACTGCGTCAAAAGACGATCTGAATGCAGCTTTCGGATTTGCCGAAGAATACAAGGCTTTCCTCGACGATTCCAAGACAGAGCGTGAATTTGCCGCAAATGCGATCCAGGCAGCCGAGGAGCTTGGTTATGTTGATATTTCCACCAAAGACAGCCTGAAGCCCGGCGATAAAGTTTACCAGAGCATAAAGGGCAAAGGCTTTGCTGCTGCTGTTATCGGTAAGAAGAGTCCCGCGGAAGGATTCAATATCCTCGGAGCCCACATCGATTCGCCAAGGCTTGACCTTAAGCCCAATCCGGTCTTTGAAGACAGCGATACCGTTTATTTCAAGACCCACTATTACGGCGGCATCAAGAAATATCAGTGGACGACCATACCTTTGAGCGTTCACGGTGTCGTATTTACGAATGACGGCAAGGCGCATCAGATTGTCGTGGGGGAGAAGGACGATGATCCGGTATTCTACATAACCGACCTGCTTCCTCATCTCGGGAATGAACAGATGACCAAAAAAGCTTCTGATTTTATCCCTGCAGAGGACCTCAATGTCATTATCGGCGGCATTCCGTGCACTGATGACAAAGATGCTTCAGAGAAGTTCAAGGCAGGAGTTCTTAAGATCCTCTTCGAGCAGTATGGGATCAGGGAGAAGGATTTCGTATCTGCCGAGATAGAGATCGTTCCTGCTACAAAGGCAAGGGATCTCGGTTTTGACAGGGCTTATATCGCTGCTTACGGTCACGATGACAAGGTCTGCGCATATCCTGCATTAAGAGCCCTGCTCGCCCAGGAGAAGCCGAAGAAGACATGTGTATGCCTGCTTACAGATAAGGAGGAGATAGGTTCTTATTCCAATTCGGGAGCCACATCAAATCTTTATGAGAATTTCCTTATGGAAGTCTTTGCCAAGGCTGAAGGCGGTATCGACAGCTTCAACGCACTGAAGTTCCGCAAGGCTCTTGCGGCTTCCAAGATGCTGTCAACTGATGTTACGACGGCGTACGACCCCAAGTATTCAAGTGTATTCGAGAAGAATAACACGGCTTTCATGTCTCACGGGCTCAAGATCGAGAAATACACCGGAGCAAGAGGCAAATCCGGCTGTTCTGAAGCAACAGGCGATTTCATTGCCGAGATCACGGGTATCTTCGAGAAGAATTCGATACCGTGGCAGACAGGTGAGCTCGGAAAGATCGATGCAGGCGGCGGCGGAACGATCGCTGCCATAATGGCCGAGCTCGGAATGGACGTTGTCGATATGGGTGTTCCCGTATGGTCAATGCATGCGCCTGTTGAAGTAATCTCAAAGATCGATCTTTATTATCTCTATCTTGGATATAAGGTATTCATCGAGAACATCGGATAATGGCTAAAAGAACAGTAGAACGTAAAACCGCGATCAGGAACAGTGTCGGAAGGATTGCCATCTTCGGTCTTTTTGTTCTTGTTCAGATAGCGGCTTTTATCGTTCTGCTCGTTCTTCTGGGTAATAAATTCCCTTCGTTCGATATCGCGATGAGGGTAATTGCGATAATAATCGCTCTTGGTATCAATTCAAGAGATCATAACGGTGTCTTCAAGCTTATTTGGGTTATCGTGATACTTGTCATACCCATTCCGGGACTTCTTTTCTATGTGCTCAATAACTACAGCAGTTCAAAGCACAAGATCAAGAAACGTCTGGAACAGGTTGACGTGATGGTTTTCAGCCATCTGAATCATAATGATGACATTTTCGCGGAGTTCAGGAATGAAGATCCTGCCAGGGCATCCAATGCAAGGTATCTGAGAGGTTTTAATTTCCCGATCTATGAAGGTACGGAAATTAAGTATTTCCCGGATGCTTACGATAGCTACAAGGCACAGATCGAGGATATCAAAAAAGCGGAAAAATTCGTCTATCTTGAATATCATGCCATCGAGAACAAGGCGGCTTTCGAGCCTCTTCATGAGGCTTTGAAGGAGAGGGCAGCTGCGGGAGTAGACTGCAGGATCTTATACGATGATGTGGGTTCCTCGATCTTCATCAACAGGGCTTTTAACAAGCTTCTCGCATCTGAAGGGATAAAGTGCAATGCTTTCAATCCGGCATATCCGTTTCTTTCCCTGTTCATGAATAACAGGGATCACAGAAAGATCACTGTCGTGGATGACAAGGTCGGCTATACCGGCGGATACAACATTGCAGATGAATATTTCAATATCGTCAATCCGTACGGACAATGGAAGGATAACGGGATAAGACTTGAAGGCCCTGCCGTTCAGAGCCTTACCGCAATGTTCATCGAGATGTGGAACTTTGCAGATCTCAAGCGGAAAGACGATGATGATGACATGCTTACATATCATCCCGTGAAGCTTGAACCTGTTGCAGGCGCTTCCGGTTACTGTGTGCCTTATTGTGACAGCCCTTTGGATCTGGAACCGATAGGCGAGAACGTATACCTGAACATGATCAATAATTCCCAGGATTACTGCTGGCTGATGTCCCCCTATCTTGTTCTCTCGGATGAGCTTGCAAGAGCTTTGCAGATAGCTGCCAAACGCGGCGTTGACGTAAAGGTAATGACTCCGGGCATCCCGGACAAAAAACTCACATACAACGTAACGAGGTCCTATTACAACATGCTCGTTACAAGCGGTGTCAGGGTATATGAATACACTCCCGGTTTTAATCATTCCAAGACTTGTATCTGTGATGATAAATGCGCCGTGGTCGGAACGATCAATCTTGATTTCAGGAGCCTTTATCATCATTTCGAGAATGCTGTCTATATGTACAGGACGGACTGCATACCCGACATAAAGAAGGATTTTGACGAGACATTGGCTGTCAGCCGTGACGTTACGGAAAAGTACAGCAGGAGACCAAATCTGATGGTCAGGTTCTTTAAGTCCATACTAAGGCTGATCGCACCTTTGTTATAAAAAAAGAGAGGAATAACGATGTCTGTAAGATTATATAACTGCCGTATCCTTACGATGAAGGATGACAAGATCATTGAAGGTGAACTGTGGACGGAAAATGACCGCATCACTTATATCGGACCTTCATCAGATGTTACGGATAAGTCTTTTGACAGGGAGATAGACTGCAAGGGCAACATCGTCATGCCGGGTCTTAAGAATGCGCATACTCATTCGGCGATGACGTTCTCCAGATCCCTGGCTGACGAATACTGTCTCAACGACTGGCTCTTCAAAGCAATATTCCCGAGGGAAGCAAAGCTGACTCCTGAACACGTTTACTGGTTCTCAAAGCTTGCTTATGCCGAATATCTCTCAGGCGGTGTCACTTCCTGTTTTGATATGTATTTCCATAAGGAAGCTTCGGCAAAGGCGGCAATCGAGACCGGATTCAGACATGTATTCTGCGGTGCTGCAAATGATTACGGCGGAATGGAAGAACTCGAGGGTTATTATGATTCACTCAATAATCTCGATCCTCTCGTTTCATTCATATACGGGTTCCATGCCGAGTATACGACCAAAGAGGAAAACCTGAGATTCATCTCAGATCTGGCACACAAATACAATGCCCCCATATTTACGCATATCTCCGAGACCAAAGCGGAAGTAGACGGCTGCAAGGAAAGATACGGATGTACGCCCGCAGTCCTTTTTGACAGGCTCGGCATCTATGATTTTGGCGGAGGTGGATTCCACTGCGTATGGTTCACCGATGAAGACAGGGAAATATTCAAAAAGAGAGGTCTTTGGTCCGTATTCAACGCCTGCTCCAATCTTAAGCTTGCAAGCGGTATAACACCCGTTTATAAGTTCATAGAAAAAGACATGAACATAGCGATCGGTACTGACGGCGCAGGCTCAAACAACAGCCTGTCGATGTTCCGTGAGATGTATCTTGATACTGTCCTTTCAAACATTGAGACGAATAATGCCGCTGCCGTGGATCCGTTTACCGTCCTTAAGGCAGGATCGACCGGTGGCGCACTCTGCATGGGCCTTAAAGATTCAGATGTCCTGGCTGAAGGCAAGAAGGCTGATCTCATCATGATCGACATGAATAAGCCTTCAATGCAGCCCGAAAACAATATTGCAAGAAACATCATATACAGTGCTGATAATTCAGTCGTGAAGATGACCATGATCGACGGCCGTATCCTCTACGAGGACGGCAAATATTCCACGATCGACATGGATGAGGTCATCAAGGAATGCAATAAACTTAAGAAGGATCTTGCCTGAGCCAGCAATGAGAATCATCTTCGATCACATCGGCAAATACAGAACAGCTTCGGTCTTAAGCCCCGTGTTTAAGCTTCTTGAAGCATGCTTTGAACTGACGGTTCCGTTGATCGTAGCAAGCGTTATCGACAACGGCATCAAGAAGTCCGATACCGCTTATGTTTATTCACATGTCCCGATACTTGTTCTTTTCGCTGTCATAGGATTTGCGGTCGCGATAACGGCACAGTATTTTGCTGCTTATGCTGCCACGGGAATCTCATCCGGAATACGTAAGTGCCTTCACGATAAGCTTCAGACTTTATCGGTAAGTGACTATGAGAAGATCGGTACGTCCGGTGCTGTCACTCTGCTGACTTCTGACGTTAATCAGATACAGACAGGAATAAACCTTTTCTTAAGACTGCTTCTGAGGTCTCCGTTTATCGTTATCGGTGCATGCATCATGGCTGCGTTCGTCAAGCCTTCGATGTCTCTCATTTTCATAAGCTGTACAGCAATTCTTGCCGTTGTAATTGCCCTGAACATGAAGTTCTCGATCGCCCGTCACAAAGAGGCGAGAGAGGGCCTTGATGATCTGGTCAGGAAGACGGCAAACGGCATAACAGGTGAGAGGGTCATCAGGGGTTTTAACAAGACCGAAAGCGATTACCTGAAGTTCGAGTCCAAGAGCAGGAGACTTAATGCCGCGCAGACAAAAGCCGCGGATTTTGCCGCATGGCTCAATCCTCTTACTTATGCAGTGGTCAACCTGGCAATCTGTCTTCTCATATACAGAGGAGCTGTGCATTTCAATATTGGTGATCTGACTGACGGTCAGGTCGTTGCTCTTTATAACTATATGTCCCAGATACTGATCGAACTCGTAAAGCTCGCGAATCTTATTGTCTCAGTTTCAAGGGCTTATGCCTGCGTGAAAAGAGCCGAGGGGCTTATGAATATCGAAAGCACGGCAAACAAAGGAACTGTTGGGCTTCCGGCATCCAAACCTCTGTCTGTTTCATTGAGAAACGTTTCATTTACATATCCGGGTAACAATGAGGAATCGGTAAAGGATTTCTCGCTTGATATCGCGCCCGGTGAGACCATCGGTATCATAGGAAGCACGGGATGCGGCAAATCGACCGCTGCATCGCTTATTGCGGGCATTTATAACGCTCAGCAGGGAGACGTGCTTATTGACGGTACAGACATTAAGGATATCTCTGCTGCCGGTCTGGCAAGCGCTGTCGGCATGAGCCTTCAGAAAACGAGATTGTTCAAAGGAACGCTTAAAGAGAACATCTCTCTCGGAAGGAGTTCTTTATCAGACGAAGACATAGAAGAAGCCTGTTCTTTGTCGTGCAGTGACGATGTCATTGCTTCCAAGAAAGAAGGTCTTGACTTCACCATCTCTGATGGCGGAGCAGGTCTGTCTGGCGGACAAAAGCAAAGGATCGGAATTGCCCGGGCATTGGCAGGGAAGCCGGGTCTGATCATTCTCGATGACTCAACTTCGGCACTGGATTGGGGAACGGAGAAGAGACTTCTGAATAATCTTGACACGATCCCTTCCAAACCTACTGTTATCCTCATTTCCCAAAAGGTCAGGACCTGCATGAACTGTGACAGGATCGTACTAATGGATGACGGAAGGATAGAAGCAGTCGCTCCGCATGAGGAGCTCCTGAAGATATCCGCGAACTACCGCTATATGAATTCTCTTCAGATGAAGGGAGGCGCTTCATGAACTTAAAGAACGTAAGGCGTCTTCTCTCTTATCTTAAGGGATCGTCAGGACTTGTCATCCTTTCCGTGCTGATAGGCATATTATTCGGTGCCGCAACCGTTGCGATACCGTATTTTGCAGGTAAAGCCATAGATAATCTTAGGGATACAGGTTACCTGATAAACATAATCGTTAACATCATCGTCCTTATCATTACGGCTGCAGTACTTCAATTCGTACTGATAAAGATGAACAACAGGATTGCTTTCTCCATTGGTCTGAAGCTCCGTAATGAGGCTTATTCCAAGATGCACAGAGTAAAGATGTCCTATATTGACAGCACTTCGGCAGGAAGCCTACAGAGCCTTATCATCAGTGACGTTGAGACTGTGTCTGACGGAATGCTTCTGTTCCTTAACCAGTTCGCTTCAGGAATAGCCACGATTGCCATAACTCTTGCAGTTATGTTCTATATAAACTGGAAGATATCTCTTATCGTCGTTGTTTTTACTCCTGTCTCAATTGCCGTTGCTTCCTTCATAGCGAAAGGATCCTATAAGTCATTTGCCAAACAGTCGGAGATAAGGAGCCGGCAGACAGCGTTCGTTGCGGAGTCAGTCAATAACTTTAGGGAATGCAGGCTCTACAACGTCACTGATGTCAGGATAAAAGGCTTTGATGAGATCAATGAACAGTATCAGAAGACTGCCACAAAGGCTACTTTCCTGTCATCGATAAGCAATCCTTCCTCGAGATTCGTTAACGCCCTGATATATGCAGGTGTTGTTTTTACGGGATGTATTTCAGGTATCGGCGGTGCGATCACCATAGGCTCGCTGATGTCGCTCCTTGCTTATGCGAACCAGTTCATGAAGCCTTTTAACGACCTGTCGGCCGTCTATACTGAATTGTCCGACAGCTTTGCATGTCTCAGCAGGATATTCGGTCATCTTGACAGTCCCGAGATACCTGTGGAGAAGATGCCGGACGAACTTCCTGATAAGGATGTCAGGTTTGACATCGAGTTCAAAAACGTAAGTTTCTCATATGTTGAGGGAAGGCCGGTACTTAAGGATATCTCATTCAAGGTGGGAAAGGGCGAATCCTTTGCCATTGCCGGTCCCACCGGATGCGGCAAAACGACGCTTATCAATCTTCTCATGCGTTACTATGAGCCCGATTCCGGCGATATACTGATCAACGGAAGATCGATAAAGGATATACCGAGGTCTGAACTCAGGCATTATATCGGATTTGTTACCCAGGACACATGGCTTTCCGATGATACCGTCATGGAGAATATCAGATTCTCGGGAGATCATATAACTGATGAACAGGTTTTCGATGCGTGCAGAAAGACAGGCTGTGATTCTTTTATCAGAAAACTGCCAAAGCGGTATAATGAGCAGATAGAAAATGAGAGGGATGACATATCGGGAGGTCAGAAACAGCTTCTTACGATAGCAAGGGCCATGGCATCCGATCCTTCGATAATGATCCTTGACGAAGCCACGTCTTCTGTTGACGTTGTTACCGAAGACCGCATCCAGAAAGCCGTCAGGGAACTTCTGAACGGCCGTACGAGTATCATAATCGCGCACAGGCTCTCGCAGATAACGAACTGTGACAAGATCGTCGTGATAGATAACGGTACTGTCTCCGAGATCGGGACTCACGAAGAGCTCATCGCAGGAGGCGGATTCTACAGCAGACTTTACAGATCATATATATCCGGTTAAAGGAGGCATTATGGGCAACTATAAGTATGATGAATTCAAAAAATACATTAACGGCAGGAAGGCGGCCGTGATCGGCATTGGCATATCAAACACTCCTCTTATCAAATGGCTTGTCTCACTGGGATGCAAAGTTACCGCTTGTGACAAGATGACTGCGGAGGATCCCGTCCTTAAGAAGAACATCGATTCGCTGAAAGAATTTTCACCTGATATCAGATGGTCTCTGGGGGAATCTTATCTCACGCATTTAAGTGAAGAATACTACGATATCGTATTCAAGACTCCCAAGATGAGGTTCGAGACACCGGAACTGCAGGATCTGAAGGCCGCGGGTTCCATCCTTACCACAGAGATGGAACTGTTCATGAATCTCTGTCCTGCGGAGATCTTCGCGATTACCGGTTCTGACGGCAAGACCACGACCACGACGCTTACGGCCGAGATCCTTAAGCAGGCAGGTTACAAGGTGTGGATCGGCGGAAATATCGGAACACCGCTTCTTGACAGGATCGCAGATATTGAGCCGGATGACAAGGTCGTTCTCGAGCTGTCATCATTCCAGCTCCTCGGCATGAGTACCCCTGCTGATGTTGCCATCGTTACCAACATCACAGAGAATCATCTCGATTTCCATACTGATTACAATGAGTACATCCAGGCAAAGGTGAATGTGTTCAGGAATCAGGGGCCTGCGGGTAAGGTCATTCTTAATGCAGGCTGTGACCTGACATATGAGATGAAGGATATCGCCAGGGGAAGAGTAAAGCTCTTTTCCGCAAATAAAGAAAATGTCATGAAGACGGAATCTCCGCTTTATCCGGTTGCTTATACCGCAGACGGAAGGCTCATATATGAGGAGAACGGCATAACCCGTGATATCTGCGGCGTGAATGACATATTCATTCCGGGCCTTCATAACGTCGAGAATTTCCTCGCTGCTTCATGTGCCGTGATCGATTACGTAAAGCCTGAAGATATCGCATATGTGGCGAGAAATTTTAAAGGCGTACCACACCGTATAGAATTCATCAGGGAACTGGACGGTGTCAGGTGGTACAATTCGTCGATAGACACTTCCCCCAACCGTTCCATCAATACCATGGATGCTCTGGCATCACGCAATGAGAAAGGCGTTCTTATCTGCGGCGGAGCTGATAAGAAGTGTACTTACACCGGTCTCGGTGATGCAATACTTAACGTTTGCGACAGGATCATCATATACGGATCAAATGCGGACCTTGTTACCGGGATCATCGGGAAGGAAGCTAACGGCCGCCAGTATGAGATATACCGCATTCCTGATGATAAAGACGATGTCTATGAGTTCCCGAAGACCCGTGATAATGTTGTAAATGCTTACAAAGAAGCAATTAACAAAGCAAGAGAGTGGGCAAAACCCGGCGAGATTGTTATTATGTCTTCGATAGGTACGTCTTATGACCATTTCAGGCACTTTGAACACAGGGGTGACATGTTCAAAGACCTTGTAAACGGATTGGAATAAGCTGATATTCTTTTGGGTGGAGGAGAGTTTATGGCTGATATGAATTACCGGAGATATAAGGCCCATCCGACTGTTGATCTGCCGGACCGCAAGTGGCCGGGCCAAAAGATCACAAAAGCACCGATATGGTGTTCAGTTGATCTCAGGGATGGTAATCAGGCTCTGGAAGTTCCGATGACACTGGAACAGAAGGTTGAATTCTTCAATTATCTCTGTGCCGTAGGCTTTAAGGAGATAGAGATCGGTTTTCCGGCTGCTTCGGAAACAGACTACAACTTCTGCAGATATCTGATCGACAACAATCTCATTCCCGCCGATGTTGCCATTCAGGTCCTGACACAGTCCAGGAGCCACATAATCGATAAGACGATGGAGGCTGTCAAAGGCGCTCCGAACGTAATCATCCATCTTTATAACGCGACCAGCACGCTCCACCGTGATGTCGTATTCAATTTCTCGTGTGAAGACTGCATTGATCTTGCCGTTGAAGGCGCGAAAATGATCATTGAGCGTATCAACGAGGATGCGAGCGGAACAAAGTTCATGCTCGAATATTCTCCGGAAGCGTTTTCCGATACCGAACTTGATTTCGCGGTCAGGATATGCGACAGCGTTCTTAACTGCTGGAAGCCTACCCCTGAGAACAAGGTAATAATCAATCTTCCCGAGACTGTAGAGTATCAGACGGCTAATGTCTATGCCGATCAGATCGAGTATTTCTGCAGGAACACTAAATGGAGAGACTCGATAATAATCTCCCTGCATACGCATAACGACAGAGGAACTGCAGTTGCAACTTCGGAATTCGGACTTATGGCAGGCGGTGACAGGGTTGAAGGAACTTTGTTCGGCAACGGCGAGAGGACCGGAAACGTCGATATCATTACGCTTGCGATAAACATGATGATGCTCGGCATCAATCCCGGACTTGATTTCTCGGACATGAACAGGACGATCGACATCTATGAGGAACTCACCGGAATGAAGGTCGAGCCGAGACATCCTTGGGCCGGAAAACTAGTGTTTACAGCATTCTCGGGATCCCATCAGGATGCTATCAACAAAGGCAGAAAGAAGATGGAAGAGCGCGGCGAGACCATCTGGGCCGTTCCTTATCTTCCTATCGATCCCAAGGATGTCGGCAGGGAATATGAACCGATCATCAGGATCAATTCGCAGTCCGGAAGAGGCGGTATCGCTTATGTCATGGAAACTTATTTCGGAGTCCAGCTGCCCAAGAGATTCCAGCGTGACTTCCTTCCTGTCGTCAAGGCGGCCACTGAGGAGAACGGAACGGAGAATGAGCTTCTTCCGCAGCAGATTTTCGATCTTTTCGATGACAAATACATCAATGTGCTCGAACCGTACGGCCTGAAGAATTTCTCAGAGCTGCAGAACAGCGATCAGGTATCTACCGTTGAGGCCCTTATTACCGATAACGGCAAAGAAGTTACTATCAAGGGAGAGGGCAACGGTCTTCTCGATGCTTTTGTCAGGGCTTTCTGCGATTATACAGGCGTTGAGTTCTCGATCTCGAACTATTCAGAGCATGCTATGAAGTCAGGTTCCGACTCTGCGGCCATTACGTATATCGAGATCACGAATAAAGCAAATAAACAGACATATATCGGGGCAGGAGTCTCGAGTTCAGTCACAAAATCATCCGTCCGCGCGGTTGTCTGTGCATTTAACAGGATGATAAGTGTGTTATGATTGTGGGGTTTTGAAAAGGAGATACAGATAAATGATTTGGGATTATTTTGTAGCGTTTGTTTTTGGTGTGGTTGAGGGAATCACCGAGTGGCTGCCCGTAAGTTCCACCGGTCACATGATCATATTGAACGAGTTCTTAAAGCTCAATGTGTCGCCGGAATTCTATGACCTTTACCTTGTTGTCATCCAGCTTGGCGCGATCATGGCCGTCATAGTCATATTCTGGAAGGATATCTGGCCTTTCGGAGTCAAAAACAATAAATATCCTTTCGCAAAAGAAGGTATCGGAAGATACATAATGAAGGATAAGATCATCATGTGGCTTAAGATAGCTCTTGCATGCGTTCCCGCTGCTATCGTCGGTGTTCTTTTCGACGACTGGCTTGACGAGCATCTCTATAATTATGTGGTCGTTGCGATTGCCCTGATAGTATTCGGTGTGGCTTTCATCGTTGTTGAGCGCATCATGAAGGACAGGACTCCGATCATAAAGACCGTCAATCAGCTTAACTGGGGTCATGCTTTTGCAATAGGTTTATTCCAGCTTTTGGCTGCAGTTTTCCCCGGCGCTTCAAGATCCGGTTCCACGATAGTCGGTTCCATTGCGATCGGGATCAAGAGGGAAGCAGCTGCCAAATTCACATTTTTCCTGGCCATTCCCGTAATGCTCGGTGCGAGCATTCTGAAGATATTGAAGTTCGACGGCGACGTTTCAGGACATGAGATCATTTTGCTGATTATCGGTATGGTTACCGCATTCGGCGTCAGCCTTCTCATCATCAACAGGCTTATGGCTTTCATCAGGAAGCATTCGTTTACAGTATTCGGATGGTACCGTATAGTTCTCGGTATCCTGGTGCTGATCCTCGGTGCTGTAGGCATTATCGGCGGCAGCGGAGCTATCGCTGCGGCTGCCTGATTGTAGTTTGATTGCCCGGTTTGCAAAGCGTTATCTTAATCACTAAAAAAATTGTGGTTTAGGATATAATATTGCGTTTTTTTTAATTTTTTACGGTATTTTTCGAGTTTTAAGATAACTGATTAATAGTCTTGCCGGAGTATTACCCCAAACCTCTTATATTTTTAATAAGTATATTAGCGACTTTATGCTATAATCCATACTGATTTATTATGCGGTAAGGAGATTCTTTTTGCGCAAATATATTTACAACAGCCGTGATGTAGCTGCTTACTTCAAGTATTTCTCGGTTCCGAACTATCTTGAAGTATCTTACATGCAGTATGTCTTCAACCTCGGGAACAAGGTTCTTGCAGAGCCTTTGACCCGTGATTTTGAGTCTTTCAAAAAGGAAGTTTACAGGGAACTCTATTATTTATGGGCTAACGGCTTCGAGAACGAGAAGGCCGATATCTCAAAGATGACCACTGAAGGTGAATTAACGCTTATCTGTGATCAGGAATGCATATGTCTGGAATCATATATGAAGCTAATCTGTCTTCATCTTATATTCTCCGGCAATCTTCCTTACATCACGTTGAATTTTACCGGTCTCATGACACAGCTCGGCATCAAGTGCGGAGTCGAGCTGTATGAAGATAACTGCAGAAAGATATGTGAATCATTGCAGCTTGAGGTAAAGGACTCATTCGGAAAACCTTTTGATCTTTCTCTCGGCATTCCTGATGAACTCTTAAGAGTGTCTTTGAACTCGGAGTTCAGGCAGAGCCTCGATACCAGGAATTTCAAGGAGACATTGAGAAACGAACAGATGAACTGGCTTAAGGATCTTAAGGACAAGTCCTTTAAGCTCTTCGGTTCGATCCCCGCACGCAAAAAGACAGTTAAGAGCCGTTCCGGCTCATCCGGTAAGAACTACAGGAATCAGGGTAATACTGCAGTTCGCAATTCGGCACAGCCGAAAGGCACGCCGAAGACCGGAAGATAGATCAACTTGGAGGTCAAGTGATGGAAAAGGTGTATAGGCTCGGTCTTGATATCGGATCTACAACCATTAAAGTGGTTCTTCTCGACGGAGAGAAGATTATCCACAGTGATTATCAGAGGCATCATTCGGACGTTTCGGGTCTTCTGAATGAACTGTTCGAGGATCTGAATAATAAATTCCCGGGGATCAATGTTGATGTTGTCATAACAGGTTCCGGCGGACTTTCAGTTGCCAACTGGCTCGGATTCAAGTTCACCCAGGAAGTCATGGCTGAGACTCAGGCAATAAAAACGTATCATCCCGAGACAGACGTAATAATCGAGCTCGGCGGCGAGGATGCGAAGATCACTTATATGCATCCGGTTCTCGAGCAGCGTATGAACGGTACATGTGCCGGAGGTACCGGTTCGTTCATCGATCAGATGGCTTCGCTCCTTCAGACTGATGCCGACGGACTAAATAATTTTGCGAAGGATTACAGGTCACTTTACACTATCGCCAGCAGATGCGGCGTTTTCGCAAAATCCGATCTTCAGCCGCTTATCAATGAAGGCGCGGCAAAAGAAGACCTTGCGGCTTCCATCTATCAGTCAGTTGTTAATCAGACCATTTCCGGTCTAGCATGCGGAAGGCCCATAAAAGGCAATGTTACTTTCCTCGGCGGTCCGCTGTTCTTCAATTCGGAACTCCGTAATGCTTTCGAGAGAACTTTGAAAGACAAGGTCGACTCGTTCTGGATGCCTGAAGAGGCCCAGATATATGTTGCGCTTGGTGCGGCATTGTCAGCAGACGGCAAGAATCCCGTCAATCTTTCAGACCTTCTCGTAAAGCTCAAGAACAGGGAAGGATTTGTTCCCGATATCATCAGGATCGATCCGATCTTCAAGAACAAGGAAGACAAAGCAGCTTTTGATGAGCGTCATAAGAAGGATCAGATCCCCGTGCTCGATATCAAAGAACAGCACGGCGCTCTCTTTCTGGGCGTTGATGCAGGTTCCACGACGACCAAGGCTGTTGTTATCAACACAAAAGGTGAACTGGTCTATACGTATTACGCAAGCAACAAGGGCAATCCCGTCATGAGTGCTGTAGCCATTATGAAGGACATCTATTCAAAGATGCCTGAAGACTGTTATCTTGCTCATTCCTGCGTTACGGGTTACGGTGAGAATATCATTAAGGCAGCCCTTAACATAGATATCGGTGAGATCGAGACGATGGCTCATTTCCAGTCAGCGAAGTTCTTCTGTCCTGATGTTGATTTCATAATCGACATCGGCGGTCAGGACATGAAGTGCATGAAGATCAGGAACGGTGTCATCGATTCGATCATGCTCAATGAGGCATGCTCTTCAGGATGCGGTTCGTTCATTCAGACATTTGCCCAGACTCTCGGACTGACTACGCCTGAATTTGCCGAGGCTGCTCTGTCTTCGACAAAACCTGTCGATCTCGGTACACGCTGTACGGTATTTATGAACTCAAAGGTCAAGCAGGCACAGAAGGAAGGCGCTTCGGTAGGTGATATCTCCGCAGGTCTTTCCTATTCCGTAGTAAGGAATGCGCTGTATAAAGTAATCAAGATACGTGATACAGAGCAGCTTGGAAAGAATATCGTCGTTCAGGGCGGTACTTTCCTTAATGACGCCATCCTGAGATGTTTTGAGCTTGTATCCGGTAGAGACGTCATAAGACCTAACGTTGCAGGACTCATGGGAGCCTTCGGTGCGGCGCTTATCGCGCAGAAAAGATGCAGGAAAGATTCCAGGTCTGCCGTTCTCGGCAAGGATGAACTTGATTCTTTTTCCATGGACACGGAGAATACGCAGTGCCAGGGATGCACCAATCATTGCCGTCTTACGATCGCAACGTTCTCCAACGGAACTAAATACGTATCGGGAAACCGCTGCGAGAGAGGCGAGGATCTTGCGCTCGACAGGGAACCCGTTAATGACAAGAAAAAACTTCCGAATCTCTTCGATTACAAATATTCTAGGACATTCAGTTATTATAAGCCTCTTAAGCTCGAAGACGCACCGAGAGGCGAGATCGGTATTCCCAGAGTCCTCAATCAGTATGAGAACTATCCTTTCTGGTTTACCGTTCTTACAAAACTCGGATTCAGAGTACTCATATCTGCGAGATCCTCACACAAGATATATGAAGGCGGTATGGAGACTATCCCGTCCGAGTCGGTCTGCTATCCGGCCAAGCTTGCACACGGTCATATTGAGAACCTCATCGACAGAGGTATCACCACGATCTTCTATCCTGATGTTCCTTATGAAAATATCGAAAACAGTAATTCCAATAATCACTATAACTGCCCGATCGTATGCTCCTATCCTGAGGTTATACGCAACAATGTTGAGAACCTGATCGAAAAGAACATCAGGTATCTTAATCCTTTCATGCCGCTTGATAATCTTGATAATGTTGCCCTGCATCTTACGGAGTGCTTCGATTATCTCGGTGTTTCTGCAGAAGAAGCAAAGAAAGCGGTTCAGGCCGGCGCGGAGGAATACTTCAAGTACAAAGAAGACATAAAGGCCAAGGGCAGGGAGATCCTTAAGGAGATGGAGGAAAAAGGCCTCAAGGGTATCGTTCTTGCCGGAAGACCTTATCACTGCGACCCTGAGATCAACCACGGTATCCCTCAGATGATCAATTCACTTGGACTTGCTGTCCTTACAGAAGATGCAGTAGCAAAGCCCGGTGTGCTGCAGCGCCCCATCAGGGTTATCGATCAGTGGATGTATCACACGAGGCTTTATGAGGCAGCCGCTTTTGTCATCACAAGACCGGATCTTGAGCTCGTACAGCTTACCAGCTTCGGCTGCGGACTTGACGCGGTCACATCTGATCAGGTCCAGGAGATCCTTGAATCATCAGGCAAACTCTATACGCTTCTAAAGATCGATGAGGTAAGCAACCTGGGCGCTGCAAGGATCAGAATGAGATCACTTGTTGTTGCCATGAATGAGAGACTTGAACTTGAAGCAAACGGACAGGCAGCTTCTGCATCCGCAAATAATTCAGGAGAGGCTCCTTATATAGTTAAGCGGGTTGAATTCACCAAAGAGCATAAGAAGAATCATACGATCTTAGCTCCCCAGATGGCTCCTATCCAGTTCGAGTTCGTAGAGTCTGTATTCCATAAGCACGGCTATAAGTTAAAGCTTCTTAAGCAGGCAACACGTGAGGATATCGAGTGTGGTCTTAAGTACGTTAATAATGATGCATGCTTCCCGACGCTCATCGTTGTCGGACAGATGATCAATGCCATATTAAAAGGTGACATTGATCCTGACAACACGACTCTTGCGATAACACAGACAGGCGGCGGATGCCGTGCGACAAACTATGTGGCTTTCTTAAGAAAAGCGCTGAAAGAAGCAGGTTATCCGCAGATACCGGTAATCACCATTTCCGCGCAGAGATTCGAAAAGAATGAAGGCTTCGAATATAAAGCTTCATTCCTTCTTGATGCAATCAAAGCTCTCTGCGCCGGTGATATGCTCTCAACACTGCTTTTGAGGGTAAGACCTTATGAGAAGGTTCCGGGCTCAGCCAATGCTCTTTATTCATACATCAACAGGATCGGCAGAAGATTATTCAATCAGAAGCTCGAAAATGACGATCTTACGGAAAGATATGATGTCATGATGCCCAACAGCTATTTCTCGAAGTCGATCGAGGAGAAAAAGGCCATCAGGGAGTGTCTTGCCCAGATCGGAGTGGATTTTGATAATCCTCCTGTTATCACAAAGTACAAGGAATTCGTCAAGTTTGCCGTATCCACGTTCGATGCGCTGCCGCTTGCGGATATTCCGAGAAAACCGAGGGTAGGACTTGTAGGTGAGATCCTTGTTAAGTTCCAGCCGGATGCGAATAACAACGCTATTGATGTCATCGAAGCTGAAGGCTGTGAAGCCGTATTGCCCGGTGTGCTGGATTTCTTCCTGTACTGTGCGTATAACCCTCTCTGGCAGGCACAGAATCTCGGCAAGAGCAAGAAGACCGGTTATCTCATGAAGACTGCTATAAGATTCCTGGAATCTTTGAGAAAGCCTATCAATAAAGAATTTGCAAAGACCAACGGAAAGTTCATGCTGACCGAGAGAATTCAGGAACTGGCCGAAAAGTCTTCAACGGTATTGAGCTGCGGCAACTCCTGCGGTGAGGGATGGTTCCTTACGGCAGAGATGATCGAGCTTATTCAGGACGGTGTTCCGAACATCATCTGCGCACAGCCTTTCGCGTGTCTCCCTAACCACGTAACGGGCAAGGGCATGATCAAGGAACTCAGAAGACAGTATCCCACATCCAATATCGTTCCGATCGATTATGACCCGGGCGCTTCCGAAGCCAACCAGCTCAACAGGATCAAGCTCATGATCAGTACTGCAAGGGCTGTCAGGGAACAGGAGATCGAGGATGAAAAGAAGAAAAATGCCGGGGGAAATAAATGAGTACACTCCTTCTCGTTGACGGAAATTCAATAATCAACAGAGCTTACTACGCCGTTATCGGCAGAGCTCCGATGACAGCGCCCGACGGAACTCCCACGGGAGCCGTAAACGGGTTCTTCAATTCCGTTCTGGGCGTCATGAAGGAGTATGATCCCGATTACATGTGTGTTCTTTTCGACAGGAGAGAACCCACGTTCAGACATAAGATGAGTGCTGACTACAAAGCCAACCGCAAGGGAATGCCTGACGATATGGCTGCCCAGATGCCTGTAGTAAAGAACCTTCTCGATCTTTACGGCATAAAGCGCATGGAGCTCGCCGGTTATGAAGCAGACGATCTGATCGGAACCCTCTCTAAGCAGGGTGAAGAGCTTGGAATGGACGTTTATATTTTCAGCGGAGATCATGACGATTTCCAGCTTATCTCGGATAAAGTGTCAGTCATCATGCCGCAGTCAGGCAAAGGAAAGGACCCCAGAGTCCTCTTTGACCGGAAGATGTTCGAGGATACATACGGAGTAAGGCCTGAAGTATTCGTTCAGGTAAAGGCTCTTATGGGTGATAACTCGGATAACATCAAGGGCGTTGAGAAAGTCGGTGAGAAGACCGCTTTCAAGCTAATTGCAGATTACGGTTCATGTGACGGCGTTTATGAGAACGCTGACAAACTGTCACCTGCATTGAAAGAGCGTATCAAAGCCTCACGCGAACTTCTGGATCTCAACATCAAACTTTGCACAATAGACCGTGAATGTCCTGTGGAGTTCGGTGCTTCAGATGCCGTTTATCCTTCGGATACAAGAGACCTTTCAGCAATGTCAGGAGCTTTGAACCGCCTTGCGTTAAGGTCGCTCCTCAAAAAGCTCGATCTTGAGAACGTCAAGCCGTCAGGTTTTGAACCTGCGGAAGAAGTTGATGATTTTATCAGTTCAGTTTCGAACGAAGTTCAGGAAGCTCTTAAGAATGGGCTTACCATAAAGTATGAGGTTCCTTCCTCTTTCGGTTTTGATGATCTCAACTGCGGGATCGATTTTGTCGATATTCCGTCCGGCAATAAAGTCTTATTGCTCGACTGGAACAATAAGACTGCATATGTCATCAGTCCCGAAGAGTTTGATGCCATTAGTTCGGGCAAAGATGTTTTTCCCGTGGCTTACGGTTACAAGGACAGATCCAAGTTTATCAGGGAGCCGCTTGCTTCAGTCAGATCGGTATTTGACTGTGAGATAGCAGGTTATGTCCTTAATATCCTATCCGGTAAGCCTGATCTTCAGAGACTCTATGAGAGCGTGATCAGATCCGCTTATCCCGTAGAGGAGAAGAAGGCCGAATATCAGCAGATATCTCTTTTCGATGCTCCCGTGGAGGATGACGGCTCATCAAAGGTTGAAGAATGTGCAGAAAAGCTTCTTGCTGTCATGGGCATAGCTAAAGTTATCTCAAGAGACATAGCTGACGATAAGTCTCTGAAGGATCTCCTCTATGAGATCGAATTCCCGCTCGTCATCACTCTTGATAAGATCGAGCGCAACGGAATGCATGTATCCGGTGAGAGACTTGCCGAGCTTCACGGTGAATATACCAAACGTCTCGAAGACATCGGAGCAAGGGTCTTCGATATATGCGGAAAGGAATTCAACATCCTGTCGACAAAGCAGCTCGCGGAAGTTCTTTACGGAGAGAAATATCTCGGACTTCCGTCCGGCAAGAAGGGCAAGAGCGGCGAATTCTCAACAGGCATAGACGAACTTAACAGGTTAATACATATGTCTCCCGCGATCGACTACATCATCAAGTACAGGGAGCTGTCCAAGCTTGATTCTACATATGCCGTCGGACTAGCGCGTGCGATAAGCAGCGATTCACGCATACATACCACTTTCACACAGGCAATGACCAATACGGGAAGGCTCTCGTCGACAGAACCTAACCTTCAGAACATTCCTGTAAGAACGGATGAAGGATCGCGTCTGCGTGAGGCATTTACCGCAGAGGAAGGAAAGATCCTGGTTGACGCCGATTATTCGCAGATCGAGCTCAGACTCCTTGCCGCACTGAGCGGTGACGAGGTTATGTGTTCTGCTTTCCTCGACGGCGAGGACATACATAAGAGAACCGCCGCAAAAGTTTTCGGAGTGTCAGAGGAAATGGTCACTCATAAGATGCGTGCGACGGCGAAAACCGTTAACTTCAGTATTATCTACGGTATCTCGGATTACGGGCTTGCCCAGGATCTCGGTATCGGATACAAGGAAGCTGCAGATCTTATCAAAGAATACGGCAACCAGTTCCCGGGTGTAACGTCTTATCTTGAAAGCCTCAAAAAGACAGGCGAGGAGAAGGGTTATGCCGTTACCATGTACGGAAGGAAACGCGTCCTGAACGAACTCAAGAGCCAGAACAGGAACATAAAGAATTTCGGATACAGGGTTGCGATGAACACTCCGATCCAGGGTACTGCCGCAGATATCATCAAGATTGCGATGAACCGCGTAAGCAAGGCTCTTGCAGAACAGCTGCCCTCGGCAAAACTCGTTATGCAGGTCCACGATGAACTGATCTGCGAATGCGACATAAACGATAAAGACCTTTGCGCGGAGATACTTAAGAAAGAGATGGAGGCAGCCGCAAAACTCAGCGTGCCGCTCCTTGCAGAGGTAGGATTCGGAAAGGACTGGCTGGAAGCAAAATAATGTTTGTATTGGGAATTACAGGCGGCATAGGAAGCGGAAAGAGCACGGTAAGCGGTATCCTTGCGGATAAAGGACTGCCGGTCCTTGACGCGGATGAGATATCGAGATCTGTTACGGGACCCGGCGGAAGGGCCATGCCCGAGATAGCCGCGACCTTCGGAAATAAAGTCGTTACGTCTTCAGGCGCTCTTAACAGACGCGTCATGTCTGATATCGCTTTTGGTGACAAGAAAAAGCTTGATGAACTCAGCACAATAATCCACAGACATGTTTTCGAACAGATTGACGAGAACATAGCCAAAGAGAAAGAGAAGGGAACAAAATGTGTTGTTCTTGATGTCCCTATTCCCGTAAACAAGTTCCGTGAACTCTGTGATCAGATATGGGTCGTAACATGTGATAAGGACGTCCGTCTGGCGAGACTTCAGAAGCGCGGCATGGATAAGGCTGAAGCGGAGAGAAGGATCGAGGTCCAGATGACCGATGATGAGTATTGTGAGCTTGGCGATCATTCGATCGATAATTCATGGGATCTTGATGACCTTAAGGATAAAGTCGAAGTCCTGATCAGGGAACAGCTTCATGAGAGAGGTATCAGGATATGAATCTTGCGGCGGTGATCACGGCATCCGTATTTGCGGTCATATCGGTCGGCGTGCTTATATATCTTTTCGCCGGAAACAGTTCTTTCTGCAGAGGGAAATATAAAGGCTTTTACCGTGCCTGCTGCGGAGTTTACGTATCAGGTGCGCTGCTTGTCCTTGTGTTCACGCTTATCATGAAAGCACTTCCCGTGGCATTTGTCGTTATCTCTGACGTTACCGTGCTTTGTGTTTTTGTTTTTACCATGGGACTTATATATTTTATGACAAAATCGATAGTTGAAGCTGCTTCCAAAGCCGGAACCGCGCATGAAGAAGATACTGAGAAAGACAGTTGAAAAGAGACCGAGGATCTTTTTGAAGATCTTTCTGGTCCTGTCGTTACTCTTTTTCCTTGGTGTTCTTATACTGTTTATCCTGAATTCATATGTGACGGGCAGGACAGATGCATGTGTCTATTCTTTGGACGGTTTTGTATCCGGGGATGCTTCAGCCGATCATTATGATGCCGTAATCGTGTTAGGCTGTGCCGTATGGGCTGACGGGGCAAGCCCGATGCTCGCGGACAGACTCCGCACGGCAGCTGCAGTATATAAGACCGGATGTGCCGATTACATCCTTGCGACAGGTGACAGTGAAGAGCCTGAAGACTATGACGAGACCGGCGTAATGAAGGAATTCCTAATAAACGAGGGTATCGATGCCGGTGATATTGTATGTGATCCGCTGGGACTTTCAACCTATGAGTCTATGCTGAGGGCATTTAAGATATTCGGCATCAGATCCGCGGTTATCGTTACCACCGGATTTCACTGCCACAGATCCGTTTACGACAGTCAGATGTTCGGCATTAGATCAGTGGGAGTTGAAGCGATCAATTCAGGATATGTGATAAGGCAGTATAATTATCAGAGAGAGTTTGTGGCACGCGGGAAAGATTTTGTGTTTACACTGATCAAACCCGGATATAAAGATTAAAGGGCGGGTAACCCGATTACATGAATACCAGGCGATTACCATCATTTATAGGCGGGTTCTTTGCGATAATTACCGGTATATTCCTGATCCTGTTTCCTGAGATATCATCAGGGGTTATCGGGATCCTTTTCGGCATTGTTCTTTTTGTTGCCGGTATCTCTGAGATTATCGGATACATCATATCCATAAAACAGTTCAGGGAAGAGAATTACGGCAAGGCGGTCGGTGCGGAAATAGTGCTTGTCTATTCGATAATCATCATGACCATTGGATTGGTATTCATCCTTAAACCGGATGTTGTACTTCAGCTTTTATCGACAATCGTGGGCATATTCTTTCTTATCGACGGCATAGTAAAGCTCAGGCAGGAGATGTTCCTGTTCAGAAAGAAAGATGTTAACAGTATCCTGCTTTTGCTCATTGCCGTTGCACTGATAGCCGCAGGTATCGCGCTCCTGATCAATCCCTTCAAAGGCACCCGTAACATAATAGTATTCTCGGGAATGGCCTTTATCGTTAGCGGTCTCGAAAACTGTTTCCTCGCAGCGATAAGACGGATGGAAAACACAACCCGCAAAGGCTGATCCTGTTGCGGGTTTATCTGTTCTGTTTTTGTGGTGGGACTGGCTCAGACGTTGAATCTGAATACTACAACGTCGCCGTCTTTCATGACATATTCTTTTCCCTCTGATCTGACCAGACCTTTTTCCTTTGCGGCATTATATGTGCCGTTGGCGATGAGATCATCGTAAGAGACTACTTCGGCTCTTATGAAACCTCTCTCAAAGTCGGAATGGATCTTTCCTGCTGCCTGAGGAGCCTTTGTTCCTTTCTTGATCGTCCATGCGCGGACTTCCTTGGGACCTGCAGTAAGGAAAGAGATGAGTCCCAAAAGTGTGTAGGAAGCGTTGATCATCTTATCAAGGCCGGCACTCTCAATGCCCAGGTCTTCAAGGAACATCTCGCGATCTTCGGGTGAAAGCTCTCCGAGTTCCTCTTCGATCTTGGCCGAGATGACAACTACGCCGGAACCTTCCTTCGCAGCAATCTCCTTAACGGTATTAACGTAAGGAATGTCGTCTTTCTTTATGTCTTCCTCCGCGATGTTCGCACAGTAAAGAACGGGCTTCATTGAGATGAGCTGGAGATCCTTTGTGTATTCCTGTTCATCCTCCTCGAAAGAAAGGGTCCTTGCGGATCTTCCTTCAGCAAGGCATTCGAGGATCTTCTCATATACGGCGAGTTCTTTGGCAAAAGCCTTGTCGCCGCCTTTCATCATCTTCTTGGTCCTGTCGATGCGCTTTTCCATTATCTCGAGGTCGGAAAGAATAAGCTCGACGTCGATTGTGGCAATGTCGCCTGCTGGGTCTGCATGACCGTTGACATGAATGACGTCAGGATCGTCAAAGCATCTGACGACGTGAACGATGGCGTCACATTCCCTTATATTGGAGAGGAATTTATTGCCGAGACCTTCGCCTTTGGAAGCGCCGGCGACAAGACCTGCAATGTCAACGAATTCAACGACTGCAGGTGTGTATTTCTCGGGGTTGTATATCTCTGCGAGCTTATCGAGTCTCTTGTCGGGAACGGAAACAACTCCGACATTTGGTTCGATGGTGCAGAACGGATAATTTGCCGATTCGGCACCTGCTCTGGTGATCGCGTTGAAAAGTGTACTCTTGCCGACATTGGGAAGTCCTACTATACCAAGCTTCATATATTTACCTCAAAAATCTTATTTTGCCTCATAATTGTAGCACATCCGGAACATATTACTTTGTTGGTTCTTTGTCGGTTTTTGTGTAGAGATTCAGCGACTGTTTGTAGGTTTTTGTAATAATGTGACGCTGATTGTCGTTTTTGTCCCGGAACTTGTATGGAAATGACAGGGTTCTTTGCGATGATCTTGTACTGATAATCCGTTTTCCGCAAGTGTATCCTCCTGGTAAAAGGAGGTCTTTGTTATGGCTGCCAAACCCAATGTCGCGAGACTTTTTTCATGTTTTGCTTCGGGAACGGATTCAACGGTGACACTCATTGAGGTCTCGATATCTCCCGGCATTCCGACTTTCTCGGTTATCGGACTTTGTGATCCCTCAATAAAAGAGTCGCACGGACGTCTGATATCGGCTTTTAAGTCAACCGGATTCAACATGCCCAAAGGTCACATTACGGTCGCAATAAGTCCGGCTTATTTGCGCAAGACCGGTTCCGGCTTTGATCTTGCGATGGCTTTGGGAATACTGTTTGCTTCCGGTCAGCTTTATATGCCGCCTGAGGCAAAGATATATGCCGAAGGTGAACTGACTTTAGGCGGGGATCTGAAAGGAACTCCGGGTTCATGCATCAGACTTAAGACCGTCCGGGACATGGATTTTGATTATAAGATCATTCCACGCAGTGAAGCATGCAGTGCAGGGATCGCAGGTTTTACGGGACAGGGGATAACAAGTCTTTCGGATCTGAGTGATATTTTCGACGGGAACAATTATAAAGAGGCTGGATTTGAGTATGAATGCGCAGATCCGGCAGAAGACTTTATTGACATCTCTGCGCTAAAGGGTCAGGAGAAGACAAAGAGAGCCCTGCTCATCAGTGCTGCAGGATTCCACAATATCATGCTAATGGGAAGTCCGGGAAGCGGAAAGACCATGGTAGGGAAGATCCTGTCGGGGATATTGCCAAAGCTCAGTCCCTCTGAGATGTCAGACGTATATTCCCTGACTGAACTCGTTGAAGGTGACATGCCGTTGCCGAGCACGGAACGTCCGGTCAGAATGATCGGTCCCGATGTTACGGTCAGCAAGCTCATAGGCAATTCACTGACACTGACACCGGGAGAGATGGCGTTGGCAAACCACGGTATCCTGTTTGCTGATGAATTGCCGTTGTTCAAGTCTGAAGTGCTGGATTTTTTGAGGAGCCCTTTGGAGGAGCGCAAGGTCAGGTTGATGAAAAAAGGCGTTCTCTATTCATTTGATGCGGACCTAATCTTTCTTGGAACGGGCAATCCCTGCAAATGCGGAATGCTCTATGAGAAAGACAATAAATGCAAGTGCTCAAGAGCGGATGTAAGACGTTATCTCATGAGGATAAACGGTCCGTTTCTTGAACGGATCGATATCTTCAGCGAGATGCGTTCCATATCGGGCTTGGACATGGCAAGTATCTACATTGATGAGAAGCGCAGCGAGAGTCTTGAATACAGAAAGACCGTGGAACGTTGCTGGAAGACGGCACATGAGCGTTATGGAGACGGCACCCTGAACGGAACTTTCCCTGAAGGAGATATCAGGGATTCAATGAGGATACCGGAATCAGTTATCAGATATGCGTCCGATCTTTCAGGGAAAGGTTTCTTCTCTGCGAGAGGATTTACGAGAATATTGAGGGTGGCAAGGACAATAGCCGACATAAGTGATACCCCTGATGTTACGGAAGCGGATGTGTCAGAAGCCATTCACTACAGATCAAGGATCGTTTAGGAGACGTTTATGGAGATTAAGACTGACAGGGATAAAGATCTGTTTTATTCCGCCGTTATGCTCAACACCAAGATCAATAACAGGACGCTTAATGAATTGTCTGAGGCAAATGCCATCCGTGATTACAGGGATATTTCCGATAAGGATATCCTGAAAATGATCACGCAGAAAGATCTGGGATTAAGACCGGAAACGGTTATGAAGATCAAAAAGCTTCTTGAAAATTACGGTGAGATCGAGAAGATAGTCAGAGATTACAGGAAGATCGCATGTGCAAACAACATAGAAGTGGTATCCTGCCTGGATGCTTACTATCCGTATAACTGGAAAGTGCTTAGCGGAATGCCCAAGGTCTTCTATGTAAAAGGAAGATACAGTCTGATAGACAATATGACACTTTCCGGTGCGGTTGCCGTGGTCGGATCAAGAAGCCCGAGCAAATATGCCCAGTATGCGACGGATCAGATGTGCAGTGAGCTTGGCAACAAGGGGATTACCATCGTGTCAGGCATGGCTTACGGCACGGACCGTCAGGCTCACATCTCTTCGATAAATACGAAAGGAGGAACAATTGCCGTTCTTGCCGGAGGCTGTGATAACATTTATCCACCCTCTAATAAGGACGTGTATGATCTGATACGGGCAAACGGACTGATAGTGTCCGAGATGCCGCCCGGGCAACAGCCGCTGAGACAGTATTTTCCGTCAAGGAACAGACTGATAGCCGGCCTTACGGACTGTACTCTTATAATGGAGGCTGGGGCAGTGTCAGGAACTCTGCACACAGCTTCTTTTGCAGCTGCTCAGGGCAAAGAAGTGTTTGTTCTTCCGAACAGCATTTACTATGAGAACGCTCTTGGAGGGTTAAAACTGCTTGAAGACGGCGGGAACATTCTGCTAAATACCGACAGCGTTATTGACAGCGTAGCACGTTCATTGATGTTTAAACGGATGAATCTGGGATGTCCGGGCGAACTGTATTTCCATAATGAGGGCAATGAGGCTTTCGAAGGGGAGAAAGATATCTGCGCGTTAAGGGAATTGGCAAATGTGAATCCCGAATCACTGACTGACGGTGACTGGAAAAGAATAATAACGGATTCGCTGACCATGAAGCCCCTGTGTGCCGATGAGCTTTGTGTGCTTACGGGGCTGCCTTTTTACAAAATATCAAAACTGTTGACAGATCTTGAACTTAATGGGACAGTTTATCAGGATAAGGGGAAGTACTCGTTGACATTTGTATAATGATGATATATTTTTTATTAAAAATATAGAGGGGTGCTTCATGGGCAAAAAATTAGTAATAGTTGAGTCTCCTGCCAAGTCTAAGACTATCGGCAGATATCTTGGCAGCGATTATGTCATCTCTGCTTCTTTAGGACATATAAGGGATCTTCCCTCAGGCAATCTTGGTGTTGACGTTAAGAACAACTTTAAACCTTTATACATAACCATGAAAGGTAAGGAGAAGGTTGTAAGGGATCTTAAGCTCATGGCGGCCGATGCCGATGAGATATTGCTCGCAACCGACCCTGACCGCGAGGGTGAAGCTATAGCATGGCATCTTGCCAAAGTTCTCAAGATCGATCCTGATTCAAAGTGCAGGATCACTTTTAACGAGATCACCAAGACGGCAGTTCAGGAAGCTATCAAGAATCCCCGTGCCATCAACATGAATTTGGCAAATGCCCAGCAGGCAAGAAGGATCCTTGACAGACTGGTTGGTTATGAACTGAGCCCGCTGCTCTGGAAGAAGATCCGCAAGGGGCTTTCAGCGGGAAGAGTCCAGTCTGTTGCAACAAAGATAGTCATGGACAGGGATGCCGAGATCGATGCGTTTAAGCCTGAGGAATACTGGCTTATTAAGGCTCTTGTTACTCCAGGCAAACATTCCGATAAGTTTATCCTCGGCTATTACGGTGTAATGGACGAGGCAGGAAAGATCAGAAAGGATGATCTTAAGTGTCTTGAAGATGCACAGGTCGTTCTGGATGCTGTAGGATCCGGTCCTCTTACCGTGGATTCCATCAAGAAGGGTAAGAAAGAACGCAATCCGTATCCGCCTTTTACCACTTCCACGCTGCAGCAGGAAGCATCCAAGAGACTTGGCTTCTCATCCAAGAAGACGATGTCCATAGCACAGCAGCTTTATGAAGGCGTCGAGATCGCAGGCGCGGGCCAGACGGCACTTGTATCTTATATCAGGACTGACTCCGTACGTATTTCAGAAGAGGCTGTGGTCGCTGCCAAGGACATTATCAAGGAGCGCTTCGGCAAGGAATACTGCTCTCCGTACAAGAGAGAATATAAGAACAAGAATTCTGCCCAGGATGCTCACGAAGCCATCAGGCCGACACATTTCGATCTCGATCCGAAGACCATAAAGTCCTCTCTTTCGAATGATCAGTATAAGCTCTATCAGCTTATATGGGACAGATTCCTTGCAACTCAGATGGCCGCCTGCCAGCTCGATACGGTTACATGTCAGGCATCGTGCAACGGCAGAGTGTTCAGGGCTGTCGGCGAGACCGTTACTTTCAAGGGTTTCCTCGTCTTATATGATGATGTTGCCGAGGATTCCAATAAATCCGACGATCAGGACGGCAAGGCTGTCATTCCGCCTCTGGAAGACGGCATGAAGCTCGAACTGCTCGATCTCAAATCACTTCAGAAGTTTACACTGCCGCCTCCGCACTATACGGAAGCCACATTGATCAAGGCTCTTGAAGAATATGGTATAGGCAGACCTTCGACTTATGCTCCGACTATCTCTACGATACTTGACCGAAAATATATCGAGAAGAACGGAAGACTCCTTCAGATCACCGATCTCGGCAAGATCGTAACGAATATGCTGTCCGAGAACTTCAGCGAGATCGTTGACCTTTCTTTTACGGCTGATATGGAGACAAAACTTGATGAGGTTGAAGAGGGCAAGGAGGAATGGGAACATGTTCTTGATGCCTTCTATCCTGAATTTGACACCCAGGTCAAGGCGGCTCAGGAATCCATTGATAAGATTACGTTTGAACCTGAGAAAACAGGCGAGATATGTCCGCAGTGCGGAAGCGAGCTTGTTTATAAAGAAGGTAGATACGGCAAGTTTATTGCATGCTCCAATTTCCCGGAATGCAATTACACAAAGAATATCGTTGTCTATGCCAAAGGGACATGCCCCAAGTGCGGTTCGGGACTTCTGGTACACAAGTCCAAGAAGTACAGAAACAAGTCTTTTTATACCTGTGACAAACAGGGAAGCAATCCGGATTGCGATTTTATATCCTGGGATCTTCCGATCGACGGGAAGGTATGTCCTGAATGCGGAGCATACATGGTCCTGAAGCACTTTGGCAAGAAGGCTTATCCCAGATGTTCCAACAAGGATTGTACGACCAATGTCAGAAAGAGCAGAAAGTCTTCTGACAGTAAGAAGAGTGAAGATGAAGAGTGATGCGCAGGTAACGATAATCGGAGCCGGTCTTGCAGGCTGTGAAGCCGCGCGTATATGTGCGCGTGCCGGCGTACGCGTAAAGCTTTATGAGATGAAGCCCGTAAAGTTCAGTCCCGCGCATCATTCGGAGAATTTTGCCGAACTTGTCTGCAGCAATTCTTTGAGGGCTGCGGCACGGGAAAATGCCATCGGTCTGCTTAAGGAAGAACTCAGACATCTGGGTTCTCTGATAATGGAGTCGGCTGATAAGAGCAGAATCCCGGCAGGCGGCGCGCTGGCTGTTGACAGGGATGAATTCTCCGGATACATAACGGATGCAATAAGGAATGATCCCCTGATCGAAGTCATTTCTGAAGAAGTCACGAAGATCCCCGAAGAAGGAATAGTCATTGTTGCCACGGGACCGCTGACCGAAGGAGATCTGTATGAGGATATCCTTAAGGTCACCGGTGATACGTCAGGACTTCACTTCTTTGACAGTGCAGCACCGATCGTTAGCGGTGATTCAATAGACATGACAAAAGCTTTCAGGGCATCCAGATACGGGAAGGGCGGAGATGATTACATCAACTGTCCCATGACAAAGGAAGAATACCTTGCTTTCAGGGAAGAACTTGTAAATGCCGAGAGGGCGGAAGTCAAGAATTTCGACAGAGAGATCGTATTTGAGGGCTGCATGCCAATAGAGGTCATGGCCCAGAGAGGCGTTGACACCATGAGGTTCGGTCCTTTGAAGGGTGTCGGATTGACTGATCCCGCTACAGGTAAGGAACCATATGCGAATCTTCAGTTAAGACAGGACGACAGGGCAAAGACCATGTATAACCTTGTCGGATTTCAGACCAGACTTAAATGGCCCGAGCAGAAGCGTGTATTCGGTATGATCCCCGGACTTGAACATGCTGAATACTGCAGATACGGAGTAATGCACCGGAATACTTATCTTAATTCGCCTTTATATCTTTCCTCACATTACAGCCTCAGGGAGAAGCCTGACATCTTCTTCGCCGGACAGATTACCGGTGTTGAGGGTTATATAGAATCGACAGCTTCGGGATTCATGGCGGGTTTCTACGCTGCCCAGAGAGCTCTCGGGATCGATCCTTCCTATGAACCTGATCACTGTACCGTTATCGGTTCGATGGCTTTGTATGTTTCCGATCCTAACATCAGGAAATTCCAGCCGATGAACGCAAATTTCGGTATCGTAAGTCCAATCGAGGGAAGATTCAGGGGCAAGACAGGCAAAAAGGATAAGAATAATGCCATTGCCGACAGGAGCCTGGAACATCTTAAAGCTTTTGAGAACAGTGTAGCCAGGCTTACATCCAATTGATCTTTCTTTATGGTTCAGAATAATCCGGATTATGATACAGAAGAACCCGTAAAGGAAAAGGGTCCCGTTGCCCTTTTCTTTTTAAGGGGCTGGTCAAATCTGGTAAGACTGATGGGCACCAATGCTCTGTTAGTCATATTCAATATTCCCTGTATTGTGCTGTCCGTTTTCTTATCCTTTGTTTTCGTTCCGTTGATCGCACCTTTGTTCATTGATCTTGAATCTTATATCGATCCGGTTACCGGATCGGATGCTGCCGTTTTGGAACTGTTCATTCTGCTGGTGTTCTTCAGCGTGAACCTTTTGGTTTCAGGCTCGCTTATATGCATCGGTCCGTTTCAGACGGGCTTCGCTCAGGTTTATAAAGACATTCGGAATGGCAATTCCGTTTCTTTTCTGACCAGTTTCAGATCCGGATTAAAGACCGGTTGGAAGAAGGGCATTGCAGCCATGATCATTGGTTTTGTAATCACTCCGGTGCTGCTCCTGGCGGTCTCTTTCTATTTCACGTTGAATACCGGCGTCGGAACGGCAATCGGCGTAGTTTTTTCCATTTTGCTTGTCGCGTTTATCCTGGTTCAGAACTTCGTCTATACAATGATCATAACGACGGATCTTAAGCTTGCGAAGATATATAAGAATGCTGTCATCTTTCTGTTTGTCAGAGCCTTACCGTGTCTCGGCGCAGCGCTTATAGTCATTATCTTTTATTTCATTATCCCTTTCATCCTGCTTATGTCCGCTTCATACATGACGCTGGGTATATTCATTTTCCTGTATTCTTTTATCACAGTATCATGGGTTCAGTATTTCCTGTCATCCTTCTGTATGGATCTTGTCGAAAGATATGTTGCTGACGGTGAGGCATAAGTCAAAAAAACAAAAAGATTATTATTCTTAAGATGTTGAGTTAGAATAATAAGAGAATACTCAAATTCGATACTCATTCCGGAAGATATAAGCAATGTATGATTTCAGCCTATTATCAAGAGAAACCATTCAGGCAATTATATTTGCGCTGTTTCTCTTTATCATCGCTTTTGTATCTTTCGTGATAATAGTTCTTTATACGCTTTTCAAATATACCGTATATACCAATAAGCATAAGGAAAAGACCAAATTGATATGTGATGTCGCGTATTTTCACGAACGCGGCAAACGCGACAAACAGGAGGATTCGATATACGTCTCCCCAATGGATAAGATGGAAACGACCGGCTTTGTCGCTGCCTGTTCCGACGGAATGGGCGGTCTTCTTAACGGTGAGGTGGTCTCGAAATATGTTACCGATTCTCTCCGTGAGCATTTCCCGTATCAGTTCGATGCCCAGACTGCCAATGCAAGGATCATCACCGGGATCTCGGATAAGGTATATGAGGAATACCATCTGGGAGCCGGTGCAACACTCGTCATGGTTCACATCCTCGATGATTATATGAACTTTTACAGCCTGGGGGACAGCAATATCATTCTCATCCGCAATAACCGCGCCACTCTTCTGAATTATAAGCAGAACTATATAACATTAATGATAAGAAAACTTGCCGAAGGTGGCCTTGAAACAACCGAAGCATACAGGGACAACAGAGCCAAGGGATTGATAGACTTTGTCGGGAACCTTAAGTGCAATGTCCTTATGACAAACCGGCCTCTGAGACTTTTCGAGAATGACATAGTGATCGTAAGTTCAGACGGCGTTACGGATTCGATCCCGCTCAACAGGATCGTCAACCATATTCACTTTGACCAGAATGCGGACGGAATCGCAAGGACACTTAAGTACGGCATCCAGACCAGAAAGAATCCCAGACAGGATAATTATTCTGCGATCGTAATCAAGATGAGAAGGAGTTTTGTTTGATCGAGTATTACACATTCAAGCACAGAGGTGCAGCCGATGAATATAAAGATGAGATCTTTCTGCGTCTCGTTCCGAATCTGACCGTGGCGATATTCAACGGAAACAAGCTTGATTCTCCCAAAAGCCAGTCTTTGCTGTTCTCGGAGATCTTAAGCAGTGATGAAGGCAATAAGAGCATTGATTACCTTACCACCGTTTTTGAAGAGTGTCTTGACAAGGGTTCCGAATATCTTATCCTGCGCGTTGAACAGAAAGGAATAGAGAGTATCAGGAGGGGAGATGTCTGCGCGAAGATCGTCAGGCAGGGGCAGATAAGTCTTCTGCCAAACGGCTATTTCGGTCTGTCATCGGATGACAGGATCATTTGCGCGACTTCCAATTTCTTTGATTATCTGAGTGATGAGGGCATTCTTGCCGACGCGCTTGTGGCAGGCACCTGCAGTGAATGGATGAATATGATGATCCGCCGTATTTCAGACCAGTCGCAGCTCAAATGCGGCAATCTCTCAGCCGTCGATCTCAGATTAAACACCTAATTGCTGCGGGTGTGACTTTCAAGAGCAAGCCTGATAATGCGTCTTGCCGATCTCTCTATATCATCGCGCGTGATCAGTCCCTTCCTGTAAGCTTTCATTATCTTTGAAGGAATGAGCGGGTGTCCGGGCATTATCAGATCCGTTCCTGCCTTGCAGCAGAGCTCGTCCAGACTCTCATCATGACCGGTAGCAAACCAGTCAGTCATGACAATGCCATTAAATCCCCATTCATTGCGGAGAACATTGGTCTGAAGATCGTAATTCAAAGCGGTATAAGTTCCGTTTATCTTATTGTAGCTGCACATGACGGCTGCGGCATCAGATTCCGACAAAGCGATCCTGAATGCTTTCAGATATATCTCTCTGAGGGTGCGTTCATCCAGATTGGAAGAAGAACGGATCCTTCCATTCTCGAGATTGTTCGCGGCGAAATGCTTTAACGTGACAAAACAGCCTTTGTGCGACTGAACACCCCTTGTAACCGCAGACGCGATCTTTCCTGTGAGAACGGGATCTTCGGAGTAATATTCATAGTTTCTTCCGCACAGCGGATTGCGGTGAATGTTCAGGGCGGGGGCAAGCCAGAAAACGACTCCGTATTCGAGCATTTCCTTGCCGACTGCATCGCCGAGTTTCCGTGCAAGACCGACATCCCATGTCTGGGCTACCAAAGTCTCGATCGGCCAGGAGGTGCAGAACTGATAATACAGTGTCTTTCCGTTTTTTCCTTCTTCGGCCGTTCCAACCTTCGATATCCTGTGAGTATCCCTGATGGCTGAAGGAAGAGTAGGAACCGCAAATAAATTATGGACGGGCTTTTTTGATATCCTGGTAAGATTTATTCCCTGAGGCCCGTCAGCCATAGGCATTCCGTCGACGCCTTTGCGGTATAGTTTTGACGTCGTATATCCTACAGCTCCGAAGACCCTGTGCCTGAATGGTCCGAAATAAGTCCTGCCGACTGTAAGATGTATCATGTCTTTAATCGTAAGACGTGATACGATCTCATCGATATCTTGGTTACTTACAAACCCCGGAATCTCATATTTGTGTGTCTTTGTTTTTATGCGGGAAACATCAACCTGATATCTCGGCAGAACGTATGACCTGACAGGACTTTTTTCACGCAATATGTGACTGATCTTGCGGTCACTTGCGAAAAGAGGCTTGCATTTCTCTGTAACGGTCTCTTGCCCGAGCTCAAGAATATATACAGGGCTGCTGTTCAGAGTAAGAATGTAATCACCGGGTTCAAGAATAAAGCTGGAAGAATCATTTTCGAATCCTGCATGATCAGTCAGATCGAAACACAATGAGACAGTCTCCGAACTTCCGGGTTCCAGCAGTGATGTTTTGGCAAAAGACACGAGGCTTTTCTCTTCCCGTACCAGTCTTATTTCGGGGAAAGACAGGAAGAGCATTACGACTTCGCGTCCAGGAATTGATCCGGTATTGGTCACGGCCGCATTTACTCTGATCTCCGTGCCGGATATATGCGTATCAAGATATTCCGTTTTGAATTCTGTATAGCTGATTCCGTATCCGAAAGGATATCTCGGCTTTATGTTCTTTTTTTCAAACCATCTGTAACCTGCAAAGATGCCTTCCCTGTAGTCTTCCTGGAATCTCTCGGGACTTCTCGAGGAGAACGTGTCAGAAGAAGGGTAGTCATCATAGGAGCGGGCCCAGGTATCAGCCAGTCTCCCTGAAGGGCAGACTTTGCCGGTCAGGACATCGGCAAGAGCATTTCCTGTTTCCATACCGCCCTGCATCAAAAGTACTACAGCGGAAAAGCTAATCTCATCAAGAAACCCAAGATCGATAACGGCTCCAGTGTTGATGACAAGTACCATATTAGCGTAGTGCTCCGATATCGACAGCATGAGAGCTTTCTCATCTCCGGTTACGTAATAATCTCCCGGGATATCCTTGCGGTCAGCGCCTTCGCCTGACTGTCTTGAAAGAACGTAAACTGCAGTGTCGGAATCACATCTGTCTTCTGCATTGACAGGTCTTCCGGCCGGAAGATAGAAAGGATTGTCTGCAGCGTAATCCATGCGTTTGGCAACAGGGACTTTCCTGATCTCTTTTGACAGCTTTTTTCTATAAGCGCCGTATTCTTTTGCGAAAAGAAGATCGTATTCATCAAGCCAGCTTTTCGAAATGATATCAATGCCGGAATTTAACAGACCTTCTTCAACCGTGACACTGTATCTGGGATTGTTTTCTCCGGAGCCCGTTCCGCCGAAAGCAGTATGTCTTGCTCCGGCACCGTATAATGCAACTTTGGCAGTCTTAAGAGGGAGGACACCGTTATTTTCCAGAAGGACGATGCCTTCCGAGCAGATCTTCCGTGCAAGAGCGCAATGCTCTTTCTCGCGTTCTATGATCCCCGGATCTGTTGATGCGTAGATAACAGGCTTCATATCAGCCCAGACGGTCGTAGAATTCTTTCCTGAAATCACCGAGCCGGTCTTCTGCAATAGCCTGACGGATCCTTTCCATGAGCATTAACAGGAAATAGATGTTGTGATAAGTGCAGAGCCTTAACCCGAACATCTCATTGGCTTTTATCAGGTGTCTCACATATGCTGCGGAGAAGTTCGAGCATGCATAACAGTCACAATCAGGATCCATTGGACCGAAGTCTTCCGCGAACTTCTTGTCACGGATGATCTTCTTGCCGTAATCAGTGAGTATAGTGCCGTGTCTTCCCATTCTTGTCGGGAGAACGCAGTCGAACATGTCGACACCGCGGCATGAACCTTCAATAAGATAATCCGGTGTGCCGACACCCATAAGATAACGGGGCTTGTCCTCAGGCATGAGCGGTACCGTGCAGTCGATCATTTCGATAAACAGATCCTTGGGTTCCCCGACGGAGATGCCTCCGATAGCAAATCCGGGAAGGTCAAATGATGTGATCGCATCGGCACTTTTTTTACGCAGATCAGGATACATTGAACCCTGGATAATGCCGAACAAAGCCTGTTCATCAGACCTTTTATGCGATTCGATACAGCGCTCGAGCCATCTTGTGGTCCTTGCCTGTGATCTGTCCGCATAAGCATGCTCTGAAGGGTAGGGGCAGCATTCGTCAAATGCCATGATGATGTCTGCTCCGAGATCGTTCTGGACCTGCATCGATATCTCAGGGGTAAGGAAAAGCTTTCTCCCGTCTATGTGCGAACTGAACTTGACGCCCTCTTCTTTGACATCCTTCGGCTTTGCAAGGGAGAAAACCTGAAATCCGCCGCTGTCCGTAAGTATCGCGCCGTTCCAGTTCATGAACTTGTGCAGACCGCCTGCTTTGGCGACGATGTCGCTTCCGGGTCTGAGCCAGAGATGATATGTATTGGACAGCATTATGCCGGCACCCATTCCGGATACTTCCTCCGGACTCATTCCTTTGATCGAAGCCTGTGTGCCGACAGGCATAAATGCAGGCGTCATGAAGGTCCCGTGGGGAGTATGTACCTTACCGAGTCTTGCTCCGGTCTGTGCGCATGTGTGTATGTGTTCGTACCAAACGGGATGACCTGACATATCATTCCTCCAGATCCGTAATAAACATCGCATCACCGAAAGAGAAAAATCTGTATTCCTCTTCGACGGCATGTTTATAAGCATTAAGAACGTTCTCTCTTCCTGCAAGCGCGGACACGAGCATGATCAGCGTTGATTCAGGAAGATGGAAATTCGTTATCAGTGAATTGATACATTTGAATTCATAGCCTGGATAGATGAATATATTTGTATATCCTGACGCAGGCATCATCTCAGGGTCTTTTGAAGCAACTGTTTCGAGTGTTCTCGTTGAGGTTGTTCCGACAGAAATGATGCGCCTGCCTTCAGATCTTGCTTTACGGATGATGTCAGAAGCTTCTTTGGGAAAGTCATACCACTCTGAATGCATCTCGTGGTCTTCTATTGTCTCCGCCTTAACCGGACGGAAGGTTCCGAGACCCACGTGAAGCGTGAGTTCGGCGATCTCTATTCCTTCATTCTTCAGTTCTTCCAGGAATTCCCTGGTGAAATGTAGTCCCGCAGTAGGTGCGGCAGCCGAACCGGGGTCTTTGGAATAGACGGTCTGGTAACGTTCCGGATCGTCAAGTTTCTCATGAATGTAGGGCGGAAGCGGAATGGTTCCGGCTTTATCGAGAACTTCTTCCCATACGCCTTCGAAATCAAATCTTATTATCCTGTTGCCGCTCTCAAGGACCTGTTCGCATTCTGCTTCAAGTTCTCCCGGAATGAACGTCATGCGTTTTCCTTCTCTTATCTTTTTGCCGGGTCTGGCCAGCGTCTCCCAGTGATGATCGTCGATCCTCTTAAGCAGGAGCAGTTCGACGGGACTCTGTGTATCCGAACGCACACCGAGCAATCTTGCGGGAATTACCCTTGTATTGTTGATGACAAGGACGTCGCCTTTGCGCAGATGATTCCTGATGTCAGGGAAACGGCCGTCGATCACTTTTCCGGTCTTTTTATCGAGAATAAGCAGACGTGATGCCAGACGGTCCTCGGTGGGAGTCTGTGCAATAAGTCTTTCGGGAAGATCATAATAGAAATCAGATGTTTTCATATGCCGGCCTTTTTTTATTTATATCGAAAAGAAGTTTATCATAATACAAAAGAAAATGTGCAAATACATATCATTATTTGATATTGCCGTTTTCTTTAGTTTGATAAAATCCAAAGTGATCAGATATCACAAGGAGGCTCATATGAAAGCATTATTCATCGGCGGAACCGGAACGATCAGCAGCGCAATAGTACGGAGACTTTCCAAGGACAGTTCCTGGGAAGTATGGCTCATAAACCGCGGAAACAGGGCAGACACGGTTCCCGGTAATATTCATCAGATAGTCTGTGACATCAACGATGAAGAAGCTGTGCTGAAAGCCGTCGGCAATATGAAGTTCGATTGTGTCGGAGAGTTCATCGGATTCACTCCCGATCAAGTTGAACGTGATTACAGACTGTTTAAGGACAAGACGCGCCAATATATCTATATCAGTTCGGCCTCGGCATATAACAAACCGGCGGCAAACTATGTGATCACCGAAGGAACGTCACTTGCAAATCCGTACTGGGAGTATTCCAGGAACAAGATCGCGTGCGAAGAATATCTCATGGAAAGATACAGGGAAGACGGTTTCCCCGTAACCATAGTAAGACCAAGCCATACTTACGACGAACGCAGCATTCCGCTGGGTGTTCACGGAAAAAACGGTTCATGGCAGGTTATCAAGAGAATGATGGAGGGAAGACCGATTATCATTCACGGAGACGGCGAATCTCTATGGCATCTTACCTTCAATGAGGATTTTGCCGTGGGTTATACCGCGCTCATGGGCAACAGGCATGCCATAGGTGAGGCCTTCCAGATCACAGGTGACGAAGTGCTGACCTGGAATCAGATCTATCAGACCATAGCTGACGCGCTCGGAGTAGAACTCAACGCATATCACGTATCCTCGGATTTCCTTGCGGCATGCGGTCCGGAATATGATTTTGAGGGAAGTCTCACAGGTGACAAAGCCGTATCTGTAGTTTTCGACAACTCAAAGATAAAGCGACTTGCACCTGAGCTCAAGACTACCGTTCCGCTTCACAAAGGCGTAAGGATAGCTCTTGAATACATCCTTAACCATAAAGAATGCATGAGAGAAGATCCGGAATTTGACAGATGGTGTGATAAGATCATCGAAAACCTTGAGAATGCAAAAGCTTCCGTATAATACTATCTGTTTAATATGATTTTGTGCATTTTTTGATTATTTATTGTAAAATGAGTTAGTTTTTTTGAAGGGAGACCTACTATGTCCGAAATTCCTTATAAGATCTATCTGTCAGAGAACGAGATACCCACAGCATGGTATAACGTCCGTGCCGACATGAAGAATAAACCCGCACCGCTCCTTAATCCCGGAACAGGTGAGCCTCTTAAAGTAGAGGATCTTTATCCGATCTTCTGCGAGGAACTCTGCAAGCAGGAGATGAACAACACCGATCAGTGGATTGACATTCCCGGTGAGATCGTCGATTTCTATAAGATGTACAGACCTTCACCGCTGGTAAGGGCATATTGTCTTGAGAAGGCTCTTGATACACCTGCACATATTTATTACAAGTTTGAAGGAAACAACACTTCCGGATCCCATAAGCTCAACTCCGCTATTGCACAGGCATATTACGCAAAGAAGCAGGGACTCAAGGGTGTTACGACCGAGACCGGCGCAGGACAGTGGGGAACGGCTCTCTCAATGTCTACAGCTTATTTCGGACTCGACTGCCAGGTCTACATGGTTAAGGTCTCTTATGAGCAGAAGCCTTTCAGACGCGAAGTAATGAGAACATACGGTGCCACCGTTACGCCTTCTCCCTCAATGACCACAAATGTCGGCCGCAAGATCAACGAAGAGTTCCCCGGAACAGACGGTTCTCTCGGCTGCGCCATTTCCGAAGCCGTTGAGGCAGCAACATCCCAGGAAGGATACAGATATGTATTAGGTTCCGTATTGAGCCAGGTACTTCTCCATCAGTCGGTTATCGGTCTCGAGGCCAAGGCCGCTCTTGACAAGTACGGTATCAAGGCAGACACGATCATCGGCTGTGCAGGCGGCGGATCCAACCTCGGCGGACTGATCTCGCCCTTCGTCGGTCAGATGCTCAGAGGCGAAGCTGATTACGAGATCATCGCTGTCGAGCCCGCTTCATGTCCTTCGCTTACAAGAGGTTCTTACGTATACGACTTCTGCGATACCGGCAGAGTATGCCCTCTTGCAAAGATGTACACATTGGGCAGCGACTTTATGCCTGCTCCTAACCATGCGGGCGGTCTCAGATATCACGGCATGAGTTCTATCGTCTCACAGCTTTACGATGACGGTTACATCAAGGCCAGATCCGTTAAGCAGACAGACGTATTTGCAGCTGCAACACAGTTTGCAAGAGTTGAGGGAATCCTTCCCGCGCCTGAGAGCTCCCATGCTATCAAGGTTGCCATCGACGAAGCTCTTAAGTGCAAGGAGACAGGCGAGGCAAAGAATATCGTATTCGGTCTCACAGGTACAGGTTATTTCGATCTCGTTGCTTATCAGAAATACAACGACGGCGTCATGGATGATTATATTCCTACAGACGAGGATATCGCAAAGTCTTTGGCAAAGTGCCCCAAGATCGGTTGATCCAGTCGAAAAGATAATTAACAGGAGGCTGTCTCAAATCTTTGAGGCAGCCTCTGTTTTGTACCAATGCCATAAAATGGAGTTGCCTCAGTAGCCCTCTATTATTTTCGCTTATTGGAATAACGTTGAAAAAGTAATAAAATTGTCTTTAGCATTTATGGGATAGGAGAAGATACATGAGTGATTTTGATGATAATTGGCAGCTTACCGGTTCAAGTGATCCTGCGACACCGGATATCCAGCCGCATCAGATAGAGGCACAGAATGCGGCGCAGCCTGTTTTCCAGCAGCCTGTTCAGCCCGTGCAGCCAATGCAGCCGATGCAGAATGTACAGCCTCAAATGCCTGTAAAGCAGGCAGCAGAGCCGCAGGCTCAGGCTGCAGCTTCCCAACAGAACGGTGCACCGGCTTTTCAGCAGCCGCTGGCACAGCCTTATGCCCAGCCTATGTATCAGCAGCCCGTTGCGCAGCCATATAATTCACAGCCTATGTATCAGCAACCCGGATTCCAGCAGCCGGTCTATAACAACCAGCCCGGCATGCAGGGGTACGGATATCCTGCGCAGCCTGCTAATTATCAGTACATAGAAGCTGAAAGGGAGAAGAACCTGAATGAATGCGCGCGTATGATCAATCATTTCTCGCCTAAGGTCGATCTTTATCAGGAATATGAGCAGTGCAAGACCGATATCGCCAGATATTCAAGGCAGAGTGTGGCTCCTCTTGTATGGGGCATTCTCGTCAGCCTGTTTGGTATGATCTTCGTTTATTCGGCCGTTACTTCCAATTCACAGGACAGCATCATCACCAATGCGGTCATTGCCGGAGTCTTAGTCCTTTTCGGGGCAGGCCTTGTCGTATTGTTTGTTTTGAAGAAGATACACAACAAGAAGAAAACAGAGGCATTATATGTAAGACTCGGTGAACTCTCGACGGAACTCAATCTTCTGTATAACGGTTTCTCCAACTGTGTTTTGCCGCCTGAATTCACTGATCCCCGGATACTTTTTAAGATACAGTCACTGATAATCTCGGGAAGGTGCGTTACGATCAACAACGCCGTCAATTCGCTGCTTTCTCTTCAGAACACTTACATGAGGATAAACATGGCGAGGACACAGTTCCTTCAGGATACGGCTGCCAGATTCGATGGAAAACCTGCATTTTTCAATGCGGTAAGGTACATGAATCTCAGATAATCCGTTCTTATCATCAAAGATTCAGTTCTGTGCTGTCATTGTTGATCTTTGTCAGCTGCTCTTTTTTGCGCACGGCGGGAATGCTGATCTCAAAACAAGCTCCGCCGCTGTCTTTGTTATAGGCTCTTATCGAACCGTCATGCTCTTCGGCTATTGCTTTGGCGAGGGCAAGGCCTATACCGTGTTTACCGTCAGAACCTTTCGAAAAACGCTCGAATAAGTGTTCACTGACTTCAGGCGCAATGCCTGGTCCGTCATCGGATATCTCGAATAATACTTTTGTATGTGTCTCATCGCTCCTGCATTTGAACGTAACCGCAGTCTTGCAGTATCTCAGACAGTTGGAGAAGATGTTTTCGAGGCACCTGATAAGATCGTTCTCATTGCCGTAGATGTAAAGGCCCTTTACGTTGAAGTCATTGATGATCTCTTTATCTTCATGTATGAAATTGCCTCTTACACGGTCGATTATGGTATCGCATATCCTCGTGACGTTGATATTCTGTTTTTTGACTTCATAATTGCCGCTCCTGCTCATGTCCATCTTGGATATTGAAAGGAGATTCTCAACTAATCCCGAGAGTCTTCCTGTCTCGTCGATTATGACGTCGATGGCATTCTCTCTGTCCTCATCGGTTTCAAACACACCGTATTTAAGACCTTCCGCATATCCCTGGATCGACATGAGAGGCGTTCTCAGTTCGTGTGACGCATTCTGGAAAAAGGTTTTCTGCTCGATGTCCGATTCCCCGAGCTTATATGCCATCTGATTCATTACGTCACCGAGCTCGGACAGCTCCTTACTGACGATATGGCCTCTTACGGGCTTAAGATCACCCTTGGCGATCCGCTTTGCGAATCTTGAAAGCTTCTGGGTAGAGAAGATGAGCGGGTAAGTCATCATGATACTGAGGATTCCCGCGATGACTATGGCGAGCAATGCGGCCTGTACCAGGGCAAGGGTCATGGAAGCCATGAATGAATAGTAAGACCTTGAGTTGATGTATATGCACAGATAATAATTTCCGAGATCGATATTGCTCTCCGGATTGCTGTTGGTCGAACCGTCGGCATTCTCATCAACTACGGTCGTGACGAGCTCGAATTTCAGCGTCCTGTAATATATCGTGTTCCCGTCGATGTCGACGGTCTGTGTCTTGTTGAGAGTTTTGTAACCCTCTTTCTCGATAACCTGTTCGATAACTTTGTTGGCGCTGTTAGCATAAGATGTCGAATAATAAGCGGTAGGCCAGAGAACGATGTGGAAACCGTTTCTCTCGTTATAAGTATAAAGAGCAATGCTGGCCTGATTAGAGAGGTCTGCGGAAGTTACGATGGTGTTCGTGAGATAGGCCCTGATGTTTTCCTCGTTGATCTCATCGGAATCCTTAACCTGTGAAGTAAAGGCATCTGCGAAGTTCTGGGTTGAGTTTACGGCTATGTCGAGACGCGCATTACACTCATTGGCAATGTATTTCTTTACGATCGACTGGATGTAGAAGTTGATAATAAAAACAACCAGAATGATAACCACGATCTCAACCGCGTAGAAGTGCAGTGAGATGGGAATTCTGATTGCTGATTTGTTTCTCGAAGGCTTTTTTGTTTTTAACCGTGCCTGATCCGGTTTGTCACTCATCAGTCTTGATTGTCTCCGTCATCGTCATCATCAGATTCATCGGCTCTGTTTACCAGTCTGAAGCCGTAACCCCAGATAGTAGATATTTTAGCATCTGATTTGCTGATTTTCTTCCTCAATCTTTTGACTGTGTCATCTGCGACTCTCGTCTCGACCTGAGTCTCATAACCCCAGATCTTGTCGAGAAGCTCAGCTCTGGATACGGCTCTGTCGCGGTTGGAGATGAGATAGGTCAGGAGCTGATACTCATTGGGCGTTAGCGGCAAAGGCTTGCCCTGCATAGTAGTCTCTTTGGTCTTTCTGTTAATTACTATATCTGCAAATTCGTAAACTGCATCATTATCCGGCTTATCACCGGTCTTGCCTGTGATCTCTTCCTGTCTCTTAAGGATCGACTTAACCTTTGAGACGAGCTTGACGGGGGAGAAGGGCTTTGTGAAATAGTCATCGCTTCCCATATCAAGACCCTGGATATAATCGGCATCACTGTCTTTTGCCGTGAGCATGATGATCGGAACATTGGAAGTTTTTCTGATCTCCTTGAGGATAAAGAAACCGTCGTGTCCGGGCATCATGACATCAAGGATTATGAGGTCTGCCGGCGAATTCGAGAATGATTCGAAAAGTTTGTCTCCCGTTGAAAATCCTGTAACATGAAAGCCTTCACGCTCTAGGAATGTCTTAAGTAAGTTTCTTATATTGTCGTCATCATCAGCTATGTAGATAAGTTTATTCATTGTTGTCTCCAAATAGATTTTAGGCATTACGTATTTATTTTATATGAAAAGAAAAATCAGGGCATTTTAAAATGGTGCAAATATGCGGAATTAGTTTTATTTAGTTCTATTCGGAAATCTTTTGTGGTTAAATCAGTTTATTACACTTGTCAAAGGAGATTTTATGCCTACAGTACTTGTTACAGGCGGTAACGGCTATATAGGTTCCCATACCGTTATTTCCTTATTCGAAAATAATTATGACGTGATAATTGCGGACAATCTTTCCAACAGCAAGATGGAAGTTCAGAACCGTCTCGAGAAGATAACCGGCAAAAGATTCAGATTCTATAATGTCGATTGCTGTGACATCGATGCGCTGAGAACCGTATTCCAAGAGAATGACATCGACAGTATCATTCATTTCGCCGGCCTCAAAGCAGTCGGCGAGTCCGTAAAGATTCCGCTTGAATACTATTCAAATAATATCGGAAGCATGATCAACGTATGCAGGCTCATGACGGAATTCGGAGTAAACAATCTCGTTTTCAGTTCATCCGCAACAGTATACGGTGAGAGTGAAGATGTTCCTTTTACCGAGGAAAGTCCTCTCGGCATATGTACCAATCCTTACGGCTGGACCAAGTGGATGATCGAACAGGTATTAAGGGATTATGCAAGATCCGAGCCTTCGAAAAAGATATGCCTGTTAAGATATTTCAATCCGGTAGGCGCTCATGAGAGCGGTCTTATAGGTGAGGATCCCAGAGGGATACCCAACAATCTGTTCCCGTATATTTCCAAGGTTGCGGGCGGAACACTTGAATGCCTTACGGTTTTCGGCAATGATTACAATACGCCAGACGGAACATGCGTCCGTGATTACATTCATGTCGCAGATCTTGCCAAAGGTCATGTTAAAGCCATCGAATATCTCGGCAAAACAGAGGATTCAGTCAGTCTGTTCAACCTCGGCACCGGAAAAGGCACGTCTGTCATGGAAGCCGTGACTGCTTTTGAGAAAGCCTGCGGACATGAGATAAAGCATGTATTCGGGCCAAGAAGACCCGGTGACATTGCCGTAAGTTATGCCTCAACCGATAAAGCTGAGAAGGTACTCGGCTTTAAGGCTGAATACGGGATCGACGATATGTGCTCGTCCTGTTGGAAGTGGCAGACAATGAATCCTGAGGGTCTGAAAGACTGATCTCAGGAAGGCTGTTGATCTGTCCGGAAAAGGCAGAAGACGTTTTTGACTTTTTTTGATTTTCGTATTGACAGTATCGGTATTAAGAATTATATTTTGTTGTGGTTAGCACTTGTGACAATAGAGTGCTAACCGCAATTTCATTGTATTGGAGGTCTTTTTTATGACAATTAAGCCCTTAGCAGATAAGGTGGTAGTAAAGAAACTTCAGGCAGAAGAGACAACAAAGAGCGGCATTATCCTGTCCTCCGGTGCTCAGCAGAAGCCTCAGATCGCAGAGATCATCGCAGTCGGTCCCGGCGGAGTAGTTGACGGCAATGAGATCAAGATGGAAGTTAAGGTCGGCGAGAAGGTCATCATCCGTGATTATGCCGGAACAAACGTTAAGCTCGATGGTGAGGAATACATTATCGTTCGTCAGGATGACATCGCTGCCATCGTTGAAGACTGATTCAGATTATAAATTTGGAGGCATAATATTATGGCTAAAGACATCAAATATGCAGAAGACGCCAGAAAATCACTTGAAGCAGGCGTTAACAAGGTAGCCGATACCGTTAAGGTTACATTGGGACCTAAGGGAAGAAATGTCGTTCTCGATAAGAAATACGGCGCACCTCTGATCACAAACGACGGTGTTACGATCGCAAAAGAGATCGAACTCGAAGATCGTTATGAGAATGCAGGCGCACAGCTTGTCAAGGAAGTCGCATCAAAGACAAACGATGTCGCAGGTGACGGTACGACAACAGCTACGCTCCTTGCACAGGCGATCATCCGTGAAGGCATGAAGAACGTTGCTGCAGGCGCAAACCCGATCATCCTCAGAAAGGGTATCTCCAAGGCTGTTGACACTGCAGTTGATGAGATCCTCGCTAAGGCTAAGCAGGTTGACGGCTCCAAGGATATCGCACGTGTTGCAGCTATCTCCGCAGGTGACGAGGAAGTCGGCAAGATGATCGCGGAAGCAATGGATAAGGTTACATCCGACGGTGTCATCACCGTTGAAGAGAGCAAGTCCATGCTCACAGAGCTTTCCGTTGTAGAAGGCATGCAGTTCGACAGAGGTTACATCTCTCCTTACATGGCAACTGATACGGATAAGATGGAGACAGTTTTCGATGAGCCTTATATCCTCATCACTGATAAGAAGATCACCAACATTCAGGACATCCTTCCAGTTATCGAGCCCCTCGCACAGGCAGGCAAGCAGCTCGTAATCATCGCAGAGGACATCGAAGGTGACGCTCTCGCTACTCTCATCGTTAATAAGCTCAGAGGCGTATTCACATGCGTAGGCGTCAAGGCTCCGGGCTTCGGTGACAGAAGAAAGGCAATGCTCGAGGATATCGCGATCCTCACAGGCGGCCAGGTCATCACATCAGATCTTGGACTTGAGCTTAAGGATACAACTCTTGACCAGCTCGGACGCGCTCATCAGGTCAAGGTCAACAAGGATAATACGATCATTGTTGACGGCGAAGGCGAGGACGGCGCAGTCAAGGCACGTGTCAACCAGATCAAGGCTCAGATCGAGGAGACAAAGTCCGATTATGACCGCGAGAAGCTCCAGGAGCGTCTTGCTAAGCTTTCCGGCGGTGTTGCCGTAATCAAGGTCGGTGCTGCAACAGAGACTGAGATGAAGGAAAGAAAACTCAGGATCGAGGATGCATTGAATGCTACCCGTGCCGCAGTTGAGGAAGGTATTGTTCCCGGCGGCGGAACAGCATACATCAACGCTCTTCCCGCAATCGAGAAGCTCCTCGATGAGACAGAGGGTGACGTTAAGACAGGTGTCAGGATCGTTATCAGGGCTCTTGAGGAACCCGTACGCCAGATTGCCACAAATGCAGGTCTTGACGGCAGCGTTATCTGCGAGAAGATCAAGAATTCCAATCCTGGAACAGGATATGATGCTCTGAACGACAAGTATGTTGACATGTTCGAAGCAGGCATCGTCGATCCTGCAAAGGTTACACGTTCCGCTCTCCAGAATGCCGCATCAGTATCAGCTACGCTTCTTACGACTGAAGCAGTGGTTACGGACATTCCCGAGAAGGAAGCTCCCGCAATGCCTCAGCAGCCGATGTATTGATAGCTGATCGGCAAAACAAATAACTGATCAACCGGCGGGGTATCTCAACTTTATGAGATGCCCCGTTTTTTATGTGTAGTTAGCTTGGAAGATCAACAGTAGAAGAGATTAATACCTGCCTGCAGGAACCAGTGCAAAAATCGTACCTTTTTTGCTTGAAAACGGTACACCGGCGAGCATATAACCGCGATTTTGCTCTCAAACGTACCTTTTTCGGCAAAAATCGGTACACTTTTCTGCACACACGGCATTCGTTGTATATTCCTGCTCCGGATATTTTATTTGGCCGACTTATGATAGAATGAACTCTGTTTGAGGTAAATCATGCTACAGGACAGTTTTGTTGAGACAAGTGTTAAGCGCAAGAACGGCTTAACTGAAGTCATTTTTAATACGTTTCTGATCACGACTGCTATCATTGCGGTTTTTTTCGCGTTCCTTATTCCGATCTATACCGGGTACAACCTATATTTCATATCGGGTGTCCTTGCTTTCGGAATCGTCGCAGGCACGGTCATACTCATCAAGCGTCAGCATAAGGAATACGAGGTCGAGATCTCCAATGATCTTGTCGACTGTGCCGTGATACTCGGAGACAACAAGCGTGATGAACTCATCAGCTTCTCTCTGAAGGATTGTGAATATATCGGTCCTGTTACCTCTGACAGGTTCAATTCAGATAAAGAGAATGCCGGCATCATTATCAAGATGACGGATTATAAAGCTTTTGATATAGAGGATACTTACTGGTACTGGCTGCTTCCCACAGAAGGAATAAAGGTCATGATCGTATTCATGTACAAGGAAGAGATGTATCCGGTCTTCAGGAGATATAATCCCAGGGGAACCATACCCATGTCGATGCCCCGAAAAGTGAAGGACAGGGAACAGGAAAATGCCTGAAATCAGTAAATATACAGATGTCGAAGTCTATTGCAAGGCAACCGAATGCGGTATAGGTGACAGATTATACTGTTCCTCGCTGATCGGTGATCTTCAGGAAGCAGCTGAAAGGAGCTCAAATTCCATCGGTTACGGCACGGAGTTCCTTAAGGAGAATTCCATCTGCTGGATCATCCTCAAGATGAGGCTTCATTTCACGGAGCTTCCCACATGGCATGAGACATTCCGCATCAGGACCTGGGCAAACACCATCGAGAAGATCTATTACGGACGTGATTTTGAGATATACAGCAGCGATAACAGGCTTATAGGCAAGGCAACTTCAACATGGATCCTTGCTGACTGGAACTCTCACAGACCGGTAATCGCGAGTAAACGGCCGGAGCTTCCGCCGCCGGTGATACAGGATCCGAGGTTTGCCTTCGGTGAGCTGTGTCCGAAGATCGTTTTCACTTCACGCAATGACATTGCGGGGGAGACCGAAAAACCCGTGATCATCAAATATGCGGATTATAATGAACTGGACCGCAACAGACATGTCAATAATTCCCGCTATACGGCATGGGCTTACGATGCTCTCTTTAAATGCGGCTACGATGTTTCCCTGATCGAGGATATCGTTATCAACTATAACAGCGAGGTAAAAGCGGGGGAGAAGGTCGAACTGTTTATTTCAAAGAGCGGCAGCAAGGTCACCGTGTTCGGCTATAAGAACATCGATACCAAGGTTTTTGCCTGTGAAATGACCATGAAAGAGGGCTGACTGCCGTAATACAGCCTTAAAGGTTTCTTTTTTATTATTTTTTGATTTTTGTTATAATATTAAGATGTATGTGCTTTTCTGACTTGTCTGGAGGTAACAATGATCGAGATCAACAATCTTGTGAAGAGATATGGCGACAAAACAGCCGTAAATGATATCTCTTTCTCCGTAAAAAATGATGAGGTTCTTGGCTTTTTGGGACCGAACGGTGCGGGAAAAACAACCACGATGAATATTATCACGGGTTATATTTCCTCCACATCAGGAACCGTCAAGGTCAACGGCCATGATATTCTTGAGGAACCCGAACTTGCCAAGAAGGAAATAGGTTATCTTCCTGAGAATCCGCCGCTTTATAATGACATGACCGTGCGTGAATATCTTGATTTCATGTTCGATCTGAAGGCGGTTCCCAAGGCAAAACGCAAGGGACAGCTTGAAAGGATCATCACTCTTGTCAAGATCTCCGATGTTACAGACAGACTTATCGGGAATCTTTCCAAGGGTTACAAACAGCGTGTCGGCATCGCCCAGGCCATGGTCGGAGACCCTTCGATACTTATCCTTGACGAACCCACGGTCGGACTCGATCCGAATCAGATCATTGAGATAAGAAAACTTATCAAATCCCTTTCAAAATCACATTCGATTGTCATCAGTTCACACATCCTGCCAGAGATCCAGGAGATCGCTGACAGGGTCGTAATTATCAATAAGGGCAAGATAGCTGCGGTCGATACTTTGACGGATCTCTCAAGGAGACTGTCCGGACAGTCCAAGATCCTTATGACCTTCAGCGGTCCGCTCAAGGAATGTTCATCGAAGATCCGTACCGTTCCCGGTGTTTCCTCATCTGTTCCACGTGTGGCTGACAATAAGATCAGTCAGCTCGAGATCGGCATTTCCGCAGATAATACCACTGAGGTCAGAGCTGCGATCTTCTTTATGATGGCGAAAGAAGGCTGGCCGATCCTTGAGTTCCGTTCACTGGATCCTTCGCTTGAAGAGGTATTCCTCAACATTACCACAGGGAAAAGGAGGGCCTGATCAATGTACGCGATATTTAAAAGGGAATTCCTGTCCTACTTCAGAGCTCCTGTCGGTTATGTTGCTATTGCCATTTTCACGTTTATCTCAGGTTTTATTTTTTACTCGCAGTTCCTGACCGGGATCGTCAACATCAGCAGCGAAGTCATATCACTTAGGTCTCTCTTTGTCGTGATCGTACCGATAATCACCATGGGACTTCTTGCGGATGACAAAAAAAGAGGCACTGACATTCTGTATTACACAACGCCAATCAGTCTGTTTAACGTTGTATGCGGAAAGGTTTTCGCTTCCTTCGCTTTATTCATGATCATGTTTGTCAATGTGATAATCCACATGATCGTTGTACTTTGCTGCGGAGGCGTCATAGGAGTCGGTGCGGTAGGATCGATCATCGTATTTATATTCATGGCATTTATGTTCATAACCATAGGCATGTTCGCTTCCGCGATAACCGACAGCCAGATCGTGTCTGCCATAGTCTCGTTTGTCATTATCTTCGTAACACAGCTCATATCCATGATATCTGACTATATCGGCACCGCTATGTGCTCGTTGATTACGATGATCGGCATTGATTCCGAGAAAGCATCTTCATTCGGCAATTCGGTAAAGAATGCGGTTGCATGGTTTGATCCGTTCGCTAAGACACAGAACTTCCGTATCGGGATATTCTCCGTGTCCGCGTTGTTCTTCCTCGTTTCGATCGGTGTACTCTTCCTGTATCTGACGTACAGGGTACTCGAGAAGAAACGCTGGAGTCAGGCTTGACGGAGGTTAATGATCGATGATGAATAATGATTTAAACAACAAAAAGACTCCCGTCATGCCTGTCAGGACCGATATGTCCGGCAAGGCAAAGCATAAGAACAATACGAGAGAGAACAATACAAACGCCCAGTCTGACGACAGGGCAGGCAAGCTGAAGCTGTATTCCATCGGTTCTGTCGTTCTGCTTATCGCGATCGTGCTTCTGTCCAACATCCTTTTCGACGGAATATTCGGGAAGGCATTGACTTTCGATTTCTCGGATTACAACCAGAATACCATCTCACAGGAATCGGTGGATTTTCTTAACTCATTGTCACCCGATACGCATATCAGGATCGTTGGTCTTTTCGAACGTCCCGATAATGTTGCCGAAACTGCTTATCAGTGCATAATCCCTTTGCTGGATGACTATGTTAAGAAATCGGACGGCAAGATTACCGTGGAATACGTCAACATGACCGAGCAGCCGTCGATAATCAGTCAGCTCGACCCGTCCAATTCATATGATCTTTCTTCCAAGGCCAATTCATACGTAATACAGTATAACGGCCGGATCAAGATCGTCGATCCGTATGACTGCTATTCGTACGATGAGGAATCATTGGCATATTACGGACAATACGTGGTCATAGGTAACAATACCGAATTCACATTTACCAATGCTATGTACAATCTTACAAGTGATTCGGCATTCAAAGCTTACATCATCACGGGTCTGAAGGAAGCAGGCAACGTCTACATAACCAAGATCCTTGATGCGATGTCCATTGATGTAACGGAGCTTCCGGTCTCGGAGAATTTTACCGTTCCGGATGACTGTGACCTGCTGATACTCAACGGTCCCAACAGTGACATTTCGGAGAAGATGTATGTTGCGATGACAGATTACTTAAACAGGGGCGGAAAGCTGTTTGTTGCCGTTGACTATTCTCTTGACAATGTCAGCGTCCGTTACGAAAGACTTAATCAGCTTTTGAATCAGATAAACATTAATATTGACCCCGTACTGATCTCGGAGAACAGCCCCGGATATCAGCTGGGAGGTTATTCCGTTGATTCAACCGTTACTGCAACGGATGATTTCAAGGATTATGCGGGCATCCCGTATCTGCACAGCACCTATGCGAGATCAGTCAGGGAGATCTCATCAGCCAACACCGGCGCAAAGGCATCTCCTGTTCTGGTGACCAGCGAAAAAGCCTCATTATTGGAAGTGGACAGTCAGGGCAACGTCACGGCTGACGGATCATCTTCAGAGAGCCAGTATAATGTCGCAATGTATGCCGTCAGTTCCGATGTGAAACCGGCGAGGGCATTTGTTTTCGGCACATTGAACTTCTCTTCCGATGCATACATATCCTCATACGGACTGAATGACAGCAATGTTGATTTCTTCAGGTCATGCATAAGGGAACTTGCGAGTGACAAGCCTGTCAACGCGTTGACCATCACGACTAAGGATGTAGAGAATTATTCGCTTTCGCCTGAGAAAGCGACCGGTTCATATGCAACCGCCATGCTCGTGGTCTTTATGGTAGTCATTCCGGTCATTCTGGTCGCCATGGCCGTTATCGTTTACACGAAGAGGAAGAATCTCTGATATGAAGTCTGTTAAGAATCTTCTTGTTCCTTTTATAATCATGATCGCACTGATAATAGGTGTGATCGTGTATTTTGCCGTCGAAAAGCTCAGGAACGATGAACCTTCTGAAACAACAGTCACTTATTATGATGTTTTGTATTTCAACTCTACGGATATTGCCTTTTTGTCTGTTTATAACCGTGAGACCGGTCATTCCTCGATGGTAACGAATCAGTCTGATGCCAATAACAGCACAAAATTTGTCTATTCAGGTGATGATGCTGAGCCGGGGACCGACTATTCCTCTTATAAATTGAGTGATTTTGTCAGCGATCTGTCCAGCTTTTACAACTGCATCCTGGTCTCGGGCAAAGGCAATTATGCCGATTACGGACTCGACAAGCCTGCATTTACGTTAACCATCAAAACGGTTAACGGTAATGAGACCAAAGTCTATCTGGGCAATAAGACTCCTGACGGATCTTATTGCTACATGTTTGTTGAAGGATCGGCAGACATATACATGGTCTCATCCGATAAGCTTTCGGTCGCCTCGAAGACAGGTATCAGCTTTATCGATTCCTCTGTTCTTGAGTTAGAATACAGCGATCTCAAGACTGTTCATTTTGACAGGAAAAATGACGGCCTGTCTCTGGATGCATCTGTATCCATATCAGATAACGGTACAGTCTCCCTGAACATAATCAAGCCGTATGAACATCCGTCAAGTTCATATTTCAAGAACATGATAGACAAGGTAAGAAACCTCAATATCTCCGAATATGTTGAGACCGGTGATTCGGGACTCGGGGAATACGGACTTGACGAGCCCGAATATCATTTTGTTCTTACAGGGAAGAACGGAGATACGACAGAACTTTATTTCAGCAAACTCATTAACGGTTCCTATTACGGATACATCAAGGGCAACAGCAGATGCTTTATGCTGAATGAATATCAGCTCGAGAACCTTGAGATGAAGGAAACCGTCCTTATAGATCCCTACATCTGCTATTTCTCTCCGGATGAGTTTTCTTCCATTACCGGGACTTACGGAAACAGTTCTTTCAAGCTCACGCTCTATGTGCCTGAAGGAAAGAACTTAACGGCAAGCGAGACATCAGTCGAACTTGATGGACGCAATGCCAAGATATCGGATTCATCGGGCAGATCTTACTGTTCGATCCTGTATGAGAGTCTCTCATGTATTGAGATCGGCGGTGTTGAGACAGGCGCTGACATAAACATAAGTCAGGGTCCCGTCCTTACACTGAGCTTTGTCTCAAGGAATTATGCCACCACCGAGTATTCGTTCTATACCAGAAATGATGATTCGTTCTATGTGTTTAAAGACGGTGAATACATGAATTTCTATGTGTATTCAAGAGAGATATTCAATGACGGAGGATCTGATACTTACAGTTACGGTTACTGGAAAGCTTACGAACTGTTGAACAAAGCTATATCTGGAAGTATCAGCGGCGTTTATGACATGCCGGACGAAGAATAAAAAAGATGAAAAACAACGGGAATACAAAAGAGAAAAAGGCTAAAGACACAAAGCCTGCCGGCACAAAGGAAAATGCCGGTAAGAAAGAAGGCAGCATCTCACAGGCCGTGATCCACAAGGGCCTTACGATAGCCGTAATGATATTTGCAACGCTTCTGCTCATCAGCATTGCTCTTATTTTCGTGGTCTCAAGAAAGATCGAATCCATGTCAGGAGCCGATGCCCAGATCAAGCTCTCGGCTCAGGGCGGTTTTACCTGTGAGTATTCGGAAGCCCAGAAACTCTATCCATACGGAGACGGCGTTATCAAGGTCACTTCCGAACGAATCGCATACCTTAATCTTTCAGGTACCGAGATATTCTCGCAGACAGTTTCCTATCAGAACCCGCAGTGCGTTACTTTCGGTGATTACGTTGCCGTTTTCGACCGTGACGGATATAACTTCACGGTATTGGACCAGGACGGCGTATGGTACAGCAAACCTACAACTAATCCGATAAAGGCGGTACAGATGTCAGATGACGGCTTCATGGCTGTCATCAGCGGAAGCAGCGATTCATTCGGTGAAGTGTCGTTATATGACAAGAGCGGCAATCAGATCGCTGTATGGACTTCTTATAATTCGGGATTCCCGGTATGCTGCGCTTTCAATTCCGACTCGACGCTTCTTGCCGTTTCAACCATTAACACAAGCGGTGCCGTTATCGTTCCTCTTGTGCGCGTTTTCTCGATTACCAAGACAGCCAAGGGGTATGAAGTCGAAGATTACGCCGTATTCACGACGGATGACAGCGTTATATTCTCCTCCATCTGTTATGTGGGAAAGAAGCTCTGCTGTTTTACCGCCAACGCTTTATATGAAGTAAAGGATGATACGCTTTCCAGGATGAACTTTGATTTCTCCGCCATCGGTTATGTCAAGAAAGTCGGAAACAATCTTTTTGTTACTTATTCTGACGGTATAAGCCAGCTCAACAAACTCGCGATAATCAATTCGTCCGACAGTGTCATCTACAATTCGAATATCGGAGCCAACATCATCTGCGTTGCGCAGGGCAACGGTTACTATGCCATTAACGTTGACCGGAGAATATTTGTCTATAACACTTCAGGTGTTATCACCAATGATTACTCCGTTGATGAGGATATCATCAGGATGAACTTCCTGTCCGGAAACAAACTCTGTGTCGTATCGACCAGCGGAGTTCATACGATCAATTAAGGAGTCATATGGAAACAGAAGCAAAGCTTGCTTTTAAGGATAAAGAAAGTCTGTACGCTCTGGCCCGGGCTGAATTTTTCCGTGAGCTTTGTTCTGACCCGCAGGAACCCGGACCGGTCCTTCTCGAGAACTCATATATTGATACGGCTGATCTTGATATCTCAAGACGAGGCGGTATGATCCGGGTCAGACATTACAGCGGCAGGGATGAGGACCGCTTTGAATTTACCGTAAAATACGGCGGCTCTGTTACCGGTGGTCTGCATCAGCGTCATGAGTGGAACGTGCAGAGCACTGACGGAACATTCTCCGTCGAAAGCTTTAAGCGTCAGGCATCAGCAGATGCTCCCGGTGATATGTTGTCCGAGGTTTTCGGTACGGTCAGTGATGATGAGCTTAACGTTATCTGTTCCAACTCATTCAACAGAACTGTCTATAACATTTCTTTTGGTCAGAGCAGCATCGAAGCCTGCTTTGACAGCGGCATCATCAGCAGTTCCGACGGTTCGAGAACCGATGAGATATGTGAGCTTGAACTGGAATTGATGGAAGGTGACATTGAGGATATAAGGAAACTTGCTGATCTTATCATTGATAAGACAGGATGTGTTCCGTTTGAGGATACTAAATACAGAAGGACATTAGCCATTGGTACGGGGGATTAAGGATGCCAAACAGTGTTTACGACTGCATTATCATAGGAGGAGGGGCAGCAGGGCTTTACTGTGCTGCCAGGCTCGCCAAAACATTCTATTCGAATAAGAGATTCCTGATCATCGAAGCCGGCCCGAGGGTTGGCCGCAAGCTTGCATTGACGGGAAGCGGAAGATGCAATCTTACTAATACTGATATCGATCCTGACAAATACAATACCGATGATCCGGATAAGCTGGTTTCGTGTCTGAACAGATACGGGTATACCGAGACTTCCGATTTTTATGAGAATGTATTGGGCGTTGTCCTCGAGAAAAAAGGATCTCTTGTCTATCCTTCAACATATAAGAGTTCCACCGTCGTTGACGCGTTGAGATTCTTTATTTCAGACCATTCTGTTGAGACTGAACTCAAAGAACGGGTTGAGTCCATTTCGGAAGAAAAAGGTATCTTCGAGATCAGGACAGGATCGGGAAGAACCTTTCTTGCAAGGAATACCGTTATAGCTACCGGAGGCATCACATACCCTTCGACGGGTTCCACAGGCGATGCCCTAAGACTTCTGGAACAGCTGACTGAGGAGCCGCAGGTCATACCGTTTAAGCCGGCACTTACATCACTGACTTCTGACATCTCCGGGATCAAAGCTCTTGCAGGAATAAGATGCAGGGGAGAAGTTAAGCTGCTCGACGGTAACGGTGCAGTAAAAGACCAGTCTGAAGGAGAGATATTATTCACCAAGGAAGGCGGTATCTCAGGCATTTGCGTAATGGATGTGTCGGATACGGCTGTCAGGCTTATCGATAACGGTGACACTGCCGTAAAGGCCGTTCTTAATCTGACCGGTAAATCCGCAGGAGAGATATTCCAGATGATCTGCATAAGAAGGCAGATGTATGCACACAGGACCTGCGCGGATGCTCTGTCAGGAATGCTCCTTCGAAGCATTACCGAATTCGTAATGAAGCAGATGAACCTGAAGTGCGACAAAATGACATTGAGAGACCTGAACGATAAGCAGATCGCGGAACTCTCTAATCTCTTATGCGCATTTACGGTTCCGGTAACAGGATACGGTGCCGCAGATAAAGCTCAGGTATCGTCAGGCGGTTTCCGGCTCTCTGCCCTCGATGACAACATGCAGGCCGTGGGATTACCGGGTTTGTATGTCATCGGTGAAGCCGTAAACTGCAACGGTATATGCGGCGGATATAATCTGCAGTGGGCATGGACTTCTGCAGCACTGGCGGCGGAGGGGATCGCCCGGAATGTTTGAGATATCTGTCAGACCGGAATTGAACGATCAGCCGGCGCTCAAGAAGATCCCGGATTCCGTATTGATCATCAATTACATTAAAAAGTCCGGAAATAAAGCCATGCGCGCCGGTCTGAAGGATCTTGAATCAGGAACACGCGTGTTGGACATCTCACGCAAATACATCGACGCGAGACACGGCAAGGTAAGCATCAATTTCAGATTTGACTTCATAACACAGGAACAGAAAGAAGAACGGGAGAAAGAGATACTCTCAAGGGCAATGTCCTGCAAGGATATGTTCGATGAAGACAGGGAGTACATCCGTCCCGTTGTAGTCGGTACCGGTCCCGCGGGGCTTTTTGCGGCACTGATCCTGGCCAAATACGGCTTAAGACCCGTAGTTCTTGAACGCGGACCCGAGATGGAACAGCGCATCAGGGATACCGAGGCCTACAAACAGGGGAAGTCTGATATCAAACCTTATTCGAACATCCAGTTCGGAGAGGGCGGGGCCGGAACGTTTTCCGACGGTAAGCTCTACTCGGGCGTCAGTTCCGGACTTAAAGAATATGTCTTAAGATCGCTCATCATGCACGGCGCGCCTTCCGACATCTTATACGATGCCCATCCCCACATCGGGACCGACAGGCTCAGGAAAGTCGTAACCGGGGTCAGGGAAGACATGATCTCACTGGGCGGTGAAGTAAGGTTCAATACCACATTCCTTGGCTACAAGGCCGAAAAGGGATGTCTTAAGAGCATAACCGTTGAAGATGCCTGCGGGACTCATGAGATCCAGTGCTGCAGGCTTATACTTGCAATAGGTCATTCTTCCAGAGACACGTTCAGGGCTCTTAACAGACTGGGGCTGGAGATGCAATCAAAGCCGTTTTCAGTCGGCGTGAGGATAGAGCATCTGAGGCGTCTTATCGACAGTTCGCAATACGGATTCGATTCCTCATATTCACCTGATATAACTCCCTCTATCTACAAGCTTTCATGCGATACCGTGACAGGTCGGAAACTCTACACATTCTGCATGTGTCCCGGCGGAGAAGTCGTGGCCGCCCAAAGCGACGGCCGGAGCGTCTGCACCAACGGCATGAGTTTGAGAGCGAGAGATAACGTCAATTCCAACAGCGCGCTGCTCGTACCGGTGGACAGTAATGATTACGGGAATGATGTTCTTGACGGCATCAGATTCCAGGAAAAGCTTGAACATCTTGCTTTTATTGCCGGCGGAAACTCCGGCAGGGCACCGTCAGTCAGATACGGTGACCTTATCGAAGGCAGGAAAACGAAGGAATTCGGCAAGGTAAAGCCTTCTTATCTGCCCGGTGTTGAGAAAGGCGATCTGTCAGAAGTGTTCCCGGATGAGATCCTTGATACCATCAGGGACGGTGTAAGCAGGATGGGGAAGAAGATCAAAGGCTTTGACGATCCGGATGCGGTGCTTACGGCAGTTGAGGCCAGAAGCTCTTCGCCTGTAAGGATCATGAGAGATCCCGAAACTCTTCAAAGCACTAACGTAAAAGGCATTTTCCCGTGCGGTGAGGGTGCCGGATATGCCGGTGGTATCATGTCTTCGTGCATTGACGGTATAAAATGCGCCAATAAACTTGCTTTTTCTTTGCAGGGTTCCTGATCTTAACATCATTTTCGTGATATTGAGTTATTATAGCTTTAGAAAACGATCTCTTTGCAGGAGGTATGATTATGAAAAACGAGAAGAATACTGCTGTTGTTACGGTTTTGGGAAGAGACCGCGTAGGCATCATCGCTGATGTATCGCGTCTTCTTGCCGATTACGGTATCAATATCAACGACATATCCCAGACAATACTTGATGATATCTTTACGATGGTAATGATGGTTGACCTCAAAGATGTTGTTATCGAAGAATCCGACATTTCCGAGAAGCTTGATGAACTCGGAAAGAAGCTTGGTGTTCAGATCACCATCCAGCACACCGGCCTTTTCAATGCAATGCATACAATCTGATCTTTTTCCCGGGAGGTTTATATGATCAACGACCGCGAAATTATCGAGACGATGCAGATGTTCAATGATCAGCATCTGGACATCCGGACCATAACAATGGGCATCTCGCTCATGGATTGCGCTGCCCCTACAGTTGAGGAATCATGCGGCAGGATATATGACAAGATCTGCAGATATGCCGGAAAGCTCGTTGAGACCGGCGAGCTCATCAGCAAGAAATACGGCATTCCGATCATTCACAAGAGGATATCGGTCACTCCGGTTTCCATAGTCGCATCAGCCTGCGGTGCCAAGGATTATACGCCGTTTGCCAAAGCGCTCGATGATGCTGCGAAAACATGCGGCGTCAACTTTATCGGCGGCTTCTCCGCACTTGTTCAGAAAGGATATACCAATTCCGACAAAGTGCTCATAGATTCCATTCCTGATGCCCTCGCATCCACTGAATTCGTATGTTCGAGCGTTAACGTCGCTTCAACAAGGACAGGAATAAACATGGATGCCGTCCGGGACATGGGACAGATCATAAAGAAGACGGCTGAAGCAACAAAGGATTCCGGTGCGCTGGGATGCGCGAAACTCGTCGTCTTCGCGAACGCCCCTGAGGATAATCCGTTCATGGCCGGAGCCTTCTTAGGTCCCGGCGAACCTGAATGCGTTATCAACGTCGGTATCTCAGGACCCGGTGTTGTAAAGCATGCTCTTGAAGGCGTTAAGGGCAGGGATCTCGGTGTCGTGGCCGAGACTATCAAGAAGGCTGCATTCAAGATCACGAGAGTCGGTGAACTTGTAGCAAGAGAAGCTTCCGAACGTCTTCAGGTACCGTTCGGCATCATTGATCTCTCACTGGCTCCGACGCCGGCAGTCGGCGACTCGGTCGCAAGACTCCTTGAGGAGTTCGGTCTTGAGACCTGCGGCACATGGGGTACTACAGCCGCTCTCGCCATGCTCAATGACGCCGTTAAGAAAGGCGGTATCATGGCATCTTCTTATGTTGGCGGTCTTTCCGGCGCATTTATTCCTGTATCGGAAGATGAAGGAATGATCGCTGCCGCAAGATCAGGTTCACTGAAGCATGAGAAGCTTGAAGCAATGACCTGTGTCTGTTCGGTAGGTCTTGACATGATCGCCGTTCCCGGTGATACGACAGCCGAGACTATATCGGGCATCATTGCCGATGAGATGGCTGTAGGTACATTTAACAACAAGACGACTGCCGTAAGACTAATTCCGGTTCCGGGCAAAACTGTCGGTGACAGCGTTGAATTCGGCGGCTTGCTCGGCACTGCCCCGATCATGGACGTTAACCGCGCTTCCTGTGCTGATTTTATCCACAGAGGCGGAAGGATCCCGGCTCCCGTACATTCCATGCGCAACTGACCGCTATGGGAAAAAGAAAAGAGACCATACAGGAACAGATTACGGAACCTGCCGTTGAGGCCGGTCTTGCTGAGTCTGAAGATAAAACAGAAAAGGAATCAAAGGTTAAGCATTTCTGGAATTACGTAACCGATTATAAGCGTACCACGGTTGCTCTCACCCTGCCTTCGGTGACATTTGACATCCTGTATTCGGGATTCTGTTTCACGATGTCGATCCTTTCACGTTCCCTGTGGCTCTTCATCATGTCGATCTACTACTTTCTGCTTTGCATGCTCAGAGTAAATGTCCTGTACAGAGCTGGAAGAGGAGCTGTATTTAAGAGCAGACGGTTCAGTGAACGGGTAAATTACAGGAAATTCTCAAGAAACCTGATCCTGCTGGACATAGTATTCGCGTATGCCGTATATCTGATAGTCAGGATAAACATCATTCATGATTATCCCGGAATACTCATATACGGATTCGGACTATACGTGACTTATAAAGTCCTGCTTGCCGTCATCAACATGTTCAAGGCAAAGAAGTCGCGTTCACTTACAGCTTTGTCGCTCAGGAAGATCTGCATTGTGGACGCAATGGTCTCGCTCCTGGCGCTTGAATGGGCTTTTTCACACAGGAATGAGGGCAATATATCTGTTTTCGCGAGCATGATAGAAAAGTATATCGGCATCGTTGTTGTGGTGATCATATTCATTATGGGCTTTGCAGGATTTATTACCTGTATAAGGATAAAAGCGAAAGAAAAGAAAGAAGGAAAAACATAAATGTGGTATGAAGAAGCGGTATTTTATCAGATCTATCCCTTGGGATTCTGCGGAGCTCCGTTTGAGAACGACGGGATTCCGGAATCAAGGATACTGAAGGTGCTTGACTGGATCCCGCACATGAAGAAACTCGGCATCAATGCAATTTATTTCTCACCGGTTTTCGAATCAGACACGCACGGCTACAACACAAGGGATTACGGTCTCATCGATACCAGACTCGGCACCAACGATGACTTCAAGAAAGTTGTTGACGCGCTTCACGATGAAGGAATAAAGGTCGTTCTGGACGGCGTGTTCAATCACGTCGGAAGAGGCTTTTGGGCATTTAAGGACGTTCGGGAGAAGAAATGGGATTCACCGTACAAAGACTGGTTTCACCTGTCATTTGACGGCAATTCCAATTATAATGACGGTTTCTGGTATGAAGGATGGGAAGGCAATTACGATCTCGTAAAGCTTAACCTGAGAAATCCCGCGGTCATCGATCACATTCTGGATAAAGTAAACTACTGGATAGATTTCTTTGATATCGACGGATTAAGACTCGATGTGGCTTACTGTCTTGACCGCGAGTTCTTAAGAAGACTCAGGGAATTCACCGATTCCAAAAAGAATGACTTTTTCCTTCTTGGCGAAGTCCTTCACGGTGAATACGGCAGGATGCTGAATGAAATGCACCTTCACTCTCTTACGAACTACCAGTGTTATAAAGGCATCTATTCATCCTTTAATTCATCCAACATGTTCGAGATCATGCATTCTCTCATGAGGCTGTTCGGACCTGAAGACTGGACTGTCTGCAAGGGAGCGCATCTTCTCTCGTTCGCCGACAATCACGACGTTACGAGGATCGCTTCCATACTTAACGATGAGAGATGTCTGCCGCTTGTATATACGCTTGTCTTTACAATGCCCGGCATTCCGTGCGTTTACTATGGTTCGGAATGGGGCGCAAAGGCACGGAAAGAAGAAGGAGACCCTGCTCTCCGCGCATGCTTTGACAAGCCTGAATGGAATGATCTTACGGACCACATTTCAAGACTCGCCGAAGCGAAGAAGAACAGCAATGCCCTCAACTACGGTGGCCTGCGCATAGTGGTGCTTACAAACAAACAATGTATCTTCGAGCGCAATTCCGGCAGTCAGAGGGTCATGGTTGCCATAAACATGGATTCCAATCCTTATACTGCCCATTTTGATGCGGGATGCGGACAGGCAAAGGAACTGATCAGCGGAACGGTCCACGACTTCGGCGGCGGTTCGACTCTTCAGCCTTACTCATCCGAGATATGGCTCATGGAGAGATAATCAATATAAAAGGAGATCATTACCATAGAAGGTCCTGCAGTAATAAATGACAAACGGTTGAGATCCGATTCTTTCTCATCTGAAGGGAATACTCTGTTTCCGGGTAAAAAGCCGCGCCTTCCCGCAATGGGCTGGAACAGCTGGAACGCATTCGGCAGCGGCAATACGGAAGAACTGACAAAAGAGATGGTCCGCAGGATCACGGAATTGGGACTGTATAAGTACGGTTATCAGTATGTGGTCCTTGATGACGGCTGTTACAGACCTGAACGTGTCAATGACAGGCTTCAGTCAGATCCGGTTAAGTTTCCTTCAGGATTCAAGGCCATGGCAGACTTTGTTCATGATGCCGGTCTCAAGTTCGGAATGTACAACGATATCGGAACCAGGCTCTGTTCGGGTGCCGAAGTCGGCATCTACAAGCACGAGAAGACTGACTGTGAGGATTATATCGGCTGGGACATAGATTTCATTAAGGTCGATAACTGCTATTACATGTGGGACAATGCCACTTTCGCGGCGCCCGAAAATGCGGTCTATTCATATGCTCCGAATATAAGATCCGTAAAGATCGCGGGAAAGACTTATTCCGCAGTGAAAGATGCGTTTATAACCGGAAGCCGTGCTGCCGTAAATGATGATTATGTTACATTCATCGGCACTTTTGACGGCACGGCACCTGATCACAGTCCCGTGGGATTAAGGAGCAGCGAGCTTGTATTTGAAGTTGAAGTTGCTGACGCCGGCGTTTATGACCTTGTTGTCACTTATGCGACCGGTAAAGAGGAAGGAACCGGAGCTTGGCTGCAGGTGGCTGCAGATGATGATATCGTTTTCGATGAGATGCTTCCTGCAACGGATTCTCCTGAATCTTTTGCCGAATCCTCTCCTGTAAATATCAGCCTTCATGCAGGCATCAACAGGATCCGGCTGATGAATCACAGAAGGCAGGAGAACACGCTTTACTCCTATACGGAGATAAGAAAAGAATTAGAGCGTTTTGGCAAAGGACGCGACATTGTTTTCTCCATATGTGAATGGGGCAAGACGCAGCCTCAGAACTGGGGACATCTTGTGGGTGATTCCTGGCGCATATTAAATGACATCACGTTCCAGGTCGGATCCGACGGCAATCCCGGAACTGCGGCATGGGAAAGCGATTATACGACATCCATCACATCACAGTACAACAAAGCCGTGATCATGGACAGATTCGCTGGTCTTGATAAAGGTTGGAACGATCCGGACATGCTGGTTATCGGCATGGACGGCATCACCGAGACCATGTGTGTTTCGCACATGGCAATGTGGTGCATGATGAATTCCCCTCTGATGCTCGGCATGGACTTAAGACGTGTAAGCAAAGGTGACCCGGTCTTCAACATCATCACGAATGAAGACCTTATCGCACTTGACCAGGATCCTCTCGGCATCCAGGCACGGCGCATATTCACGACATATCCCTGTGACGATCCTTCCTTAGAATACATCCGTGACAACAACAGGGTAGATATTCTGGCCAAACCTTTGGCAAACGGTGACATCGCCCTTGGCTTCTTTAATCTTTCCGAAAATGACCATACAGATAACATTACAGTCTCTGTTGACCGTATAATCAATGCCATTGATTCTATAATCTGTACTGCTGACAAAGACAGATTTCTTAATGCCGGCGCATACCGGATCAAAGATCTGATTTCAAAAGAATATTCTGAGGTTCAAGGCAGTTCTATCAGCGTTGATATGTTGTTCGGATGCGGATGCAGAGTGTTCAGGATCACGACATTAACATGACACGTGAGATGTTCATCGAAAGTCTCTTGAAAACATTTGGCGTTGAGTCCTGGAATGCTCTTGCATACGGCATGGAGCACGGCTGGCTTGAATATGAAGATGAACTCTGTAAGAACGATCCCGTTACCCGGAAACACATCGCGAGGATACTGCATATGTTTCTTCTGAAAGAGAAGGGAATATGTGATCTGCCTGACATCGGTGGAGCCGGAGTCCTCAGGGATCTTTATGACTGCCACGTTTGTGCCAATCATGTTGCCCAGATCTATCTTCGGGGTATCATGGATGCAAAAGATCTTGCATCTGACGGAGGTTTTTTGTGGTTTGACCTTGATGGGGAAGACAGTCAGGAAAACATACATGAGTATATAAGGCGCACCGTGGAGACCGTAAATAATGAGGGGAAAGTAGCGACATTGTGAAAATATCGTCAAAAAAGAGAGCCTTGATTATTGCTCTTATCTGTCTTCTGATTACGGTCTTTCTTTGGATCGGAATCTCTCTGGGATTGTATGGTCTTTACTTTGGCAGGCGCTGCGATACCAGGCCTGCGCTGATGAGACATGTCTATGAGTTTGAAGGGCTTGAGCGTACAAGATATGATTTCGTGTCAGACAAGGGACAGACAATTGCAGGATACATGTATTCTGCAGGAAGTGATCAGCGGGGGATAATCGTATTTGCGCATGGCTATGGTGACGGCGGACACAACGTCTATATGGAAGACATAAATTATCTCGCCCAGAACGGTTATTATGTTTTCGCTTACGACGTAACGGGATGTGATGAGAGCGGCGGAGACGGTATCGGCGGCGTTCCGCAGGGCGTGATAGATCTGAACTATGCTATATCATTTGTAGAAGACAGCGGCAATTTTCCCGAGCTTCCTATAGGTCTGTTCGGACACAGCTGGGGAGGTTATTCCGTCTGCAGCGTTCTGACTTATCATCCGGAGATCGAAGCTGTCATCGAATGCTCGGGACCCTGCAGTTCAACGGATCTTCTTGAGGGCGGCGGCAGGAATGTCGTCGGTCCGGCTGTTTACCTGTTCATTCCTGTTCTAAAGGTCTATGAACGGGCGAAGTTCGGAGAATATGCCGTTAATAACGCATTGGCCGGTTTCGCCGCCTCAGACGCAAAGGTAATGGTCGTTCACAGCACTGACGATAATATGATCCCCATCGAATACGGGTATGACATTTACTATGAGCAATATAAAGATAACCCCCGCTTTACCTTCGTCAGGCTTGAATACAAGGGTCATAATCTTTTCCTGAATGTCAGTAAGAATACTGAATTGTTCGGATCCTTTGTGGAGTTCTACGACAGGAATCTGCTTTATTGACAGGTCATTCCTGAAGTCCGTCAAGATACTTCCTTACAGTCTCCGGCGCAGGACCTCCGGTAAGGCTTCTGCCTTCAACGCATGTCTTAAGTGAGATCGCGTCATAGACATCCGATTCGAAAACAGGGGAGAACTCCCTGAACTTATCGAGTGACACATCGAGCAGCGAGATGTTGTTCATTATGCAGTAATGAACGAGTTTGCCGGAGATTGCGTGAGTCTCACGGAAGGGAAGTCCCTTCTTAACGAGATAATCAGCGAGATCCGTGGCGTTTGTAAAGCCGCCGAGTGCGGCCGCTTCCATGTTGTCTTTGCGGATGGTCATTGTCCTTATCATGCCGGTAAAAGGAGGAAGGACCGCTTTTACCGTCTCGATACAGTCGAACATGGCCTCCTGGACTTCCTGCATGTCCTTGTTATATGTGAGGGGAAGTCCCTTCATGATAACGAGCAGAGAGATAAGGTCTCCGTAGACACGTCCGGTCTTGCCGCGGGTAAGCTCGGCAACGTCCGGGTTCTTTTTCTGGGGCATCATGGAAGATCCTGTGGAATAAGCATCGTCAAGTTCATAGAACTTGAATTCCTGTGAAGCATAGAGAATGATCTCCTCGCTCATTCTGGAAAGATGCATCATGAGTATTGAACATGCGGAAGCAAATTCAATCGCGAAATCCCTGTCGGCGACACCGTCAAGTGAGCAGAGTGTCACACCGTTCATGCCGAGCTGCTCGGCAACAAAATCACGGTCAAGCGGATATGTTGTACCGGCAAGGGCACCGCTGCCCAGAGGAGAGATGTTTGCGCGCTCTTTGGCTTCGCTGATCCTGTCGATGTCACGCTTGAACATCTCGATATATGCAGACAGATAATGGGCATATGTTATGGGCTGGGCTCTCTGGAGATGAGTGTAACCCGGCATGTATGTTTCAGTATTGTCTTTTGCGATGTCGGTAAGAGTATCCAGAAGATCATCAAGAAGTTCGATGATCTCTCCGGCTTCATCTACCAGATAAAGGCGCTGGTCCAGTGCCACCTGATCGTTTCTTGAACGGCCGGTGTGAAGGCGCTTGCCGGCATCACCGATACGGTTGGTAAGCTCCTCTTCGATAAACATGTGGATATCTTCGGCATCAGAATCAAATGTCAGCTTACCTGACTCGATATCTTCCTTTATCGAGAGAAGACCGTTCTTTATGTCTTCAGCGTCCTTTCCGGAGATAACACCCTGCTTGGCGAGCATCTGCGAATGCGCAATAGAGCCTTCTATGTCCTGGCTGTACATCTTACAGTCAAAGGGAAGGGAAGAGTTGTAATCGTTTACTTCCTTGTCCGTAGCCTTCTCGAAACGTCCTGCCCACATTTTCTTAGCCATAATACATTTACTCCTTTACGTAATCAGGATCGATCCTGACCATCTCGGCAAGTGCCTTGTTCCTGTAATTAAGATCCTCACGGAGCGTGAAGCCCTGTGATTCCCAGAATGCATTTCCACCCGCGTTTTTCTTAAAAGCTACGAGAAGGACTTTATTGATGCCTTCTGCTTTCAGGGCCTCGAGTCCGAGCTCTACGAGCTTTTTGCCGATGCCGAGGCGTCTGTAAGAGGGTGATACGCACGCATGCTGGATGATACCGCGCCTGCCGTCATGACCACATAATAACACACCGGCAACTTTTCCATCGCATACGGCAACGAAAGAAGTTGAAGGATTGCGCTTGAGGTACTTTTCGATGCCTTCGCGTGAATCATCCTTGTCGTTAAGGCCGTTTCCGCACTCAAGCCAGAGCGCGTAAGCCTGCTCGTAATCATCGATTGTCATCAGTCTGTATTCAATGTTCATATAGCCTCCTTTGTATTCTTTCTGCCTGTTCGAAAAATTAAAAGGGCTGCCTCCGCATCAGAGAGACAGCCCGTGGTCAGCTAATTAAATAATCAGAGCAAACCGTTCTTCTGCTTCATCTTGGCGTTGACCTTCATGGGGAGACCGAAGCAGTTGATGAATCCGCCTGCATCAGCTTGATTGTATACGTCGTCAGCCTCGAAAGTAGCGATCTCGGGATCATAGAGGGAGAAGGGTGATGTGGTTCCTGCAGGTGTGCAGTTGCCCTTGTAGAGCTTCATCTTTACTTCGCCCGTAACGACTTCCTGTGTCTTGTCAACGAATGCGGAGAGTGCCTCGCGGAGAGGGTGGAACCACTGACCGTAATATACGAGTTCTGAGAACTTCTGAGCTACGAGATCCTTGTAGTGGATCGTGTCACGCTCGACAGTGAGGAGCTCAAGTTCTCTGTGTGCTGCGAAAAGAAGTGTTCCGCCCGGAGTCTCATAAACGCCGCGGCTCTTCATGCCTACGAGACGGTTCTCGACGATGTCTGCGATGCCTACGCCGTTAGCTGCGGCAACCTTGTTGCAGTATCTGAGAAGGTCAGCAGGTGACAGCTTCTGTCCGTCAACTTCAACAGGGATACCCTTCTCGAACTTGATCGTTACGTATGTAGGAGTATCAGGTGCCTTCTCGGGTGATACCATGAGCTCAAGGATCTTATCAAGATCAGGCTCGTTGGCGGGATTCTCAAGATCCATACCCTCGTGAGAGAGGTGCCAGAGGTTCTCATCTTTGGAATAGTTGTTTTCCTTTGTAACAGGAACGTCGATGCCTCTGGCCTGGGCATAATCAATCTCCTCATCACGGGACTTGATGTCCCAGATCCTCCAGGGAGCAAGGATCTTCATGTCAGGATCCAGTGCCTTGATGGAGAGCTCGAATCTTACCTGGTCGTTACCCTTACCTGTGCAGCCGTGTACGATCGTTGTGCAGTTATTAGCGTGAGCTGCCTCAACAAAGTGCTTAGCGATAACAGGGCGTGCCATTGATGTACCGAGAAGGTACTTGCCCTCGTAAACTGCATTAGCCTTGAGAGTGGGGAAGACGAAATCAGAAACGAATTCCTCTGAAATGTCCTCGATAATGCACTTGATAGCGCCGCACTTAAGTGCTTTCTTCTCGAGATAATCGTGATCGACACCGACGCCTACCTCACCGCAGTAAGCTACGACTTCGCAGTCATAGTGCTCAAGGAGCCACGGGATGATGATTGAAGTATCAAGTCCGCCGGAATAAGCCAGTAAGAATCTTTCTTTTGCCATAAGGCACCTCCGATTTATGAATATTTATGCATAACTTTGTATAAACTTTGCATATCATACACTTGCATGCAGTTTAAGTCAACACAAAGATTTTAATAACGGCGCTATAATAAAACAAGTAAGAAAAATGTATGATTTTTTGTGCATGTTTTTATATCCGTTGTTTTGTAAAAAGAACCTCTTTTGTATAAAATCATATGTGGCATTATATGCAGCATATTATTTTCAAGGGGATCTGTGATTCTGATGGCGTATCCGTTGATGGAACATCTTACCGGTAACGGCTTTTTATATTGCGGCAAGTATTACAGGGTAAGCTCCGAACTGACACAGTCTCTTCAAAAGCCCGTTGATATCAGGACATATTACGAGACTATCCGTGTTAAGGACGGAGTGCTTTTATTTGCTGAAGATCATTTGGCAAGACTCGTCAATTCCGTAAAGGGTCTTGAGGGTTTTCCCGTTAATACTTCGAAGATATTATCCGAAGCATACAGTTTTGTTGATCTTGAATCCGTAAGAGACGGTTCGGTAAGGATTGTCCTTACAAAAGAAAGCCTGCTTATTCATCAGGCAGACATTGCAATTCCGGGGAAAGAACTTTTCGAACAGGGTATCAATACCAGTCTGCTCAATTGGGAGAGAAAGACTCCCAATCTCAAGATATTCAGGGGAGACTATAAGACACGCGTAAACGAGAAATTCAGGGAGCCCAATTCCCACGGGCTTCCTTTCGAACTCGTTCTGTCTGATAACGAAGGCAAGCTTTATGAAGGTTCTATGTCGAATCTTTTCGTTATCAGGAACGGACAGGTATACTCGGCACCTGATTACAAGATACTTATAGGTATTACGAGAAAAAGAGTGATCGAGGCACTCAGACGTTCAGGGCTTGAGCTTCAGACAGGAATGTTCACACCTGAGGAACTCGATCCTTCGGCGGATGCCATATTTGTCAGCAGTACGCCTTTCGACATCCTGCCGGTAAGGTATATAGACGATCATGTTTTCGGCTCTGCGGATAATGAGATCCTTAAGATGATCTCAAGGATGTACCAGGAATATACATCTGAATATATCAGCGCGAACAGGCGTGTGTAACTGTTTACTATTTTGGAGGTGATATAAATGGAAGCAAAATCAGGAAAGATATCGGTAACTACCGAGAATATTTTTCCGGTCATCAGGCAATGGCTCTATGAGGATAAGGATATCTTCGTAAGAGAACTCGTATCGAACTGTGCTGATGCTATCGCAAAGCACAGAAGGCTCGTGGAACTCGGAAAGGCTGAAAAAGAGCCTGACAATAAGGAGTATTCCATCAGGGTCATCTACGATGACGATGAGAAGACCATCTCTTTTGAGGACAACGGTATCGGCATGACCGAGAACGAGGTCGAGAAATACATCAATCAGATAGCATTCTCCGGCGCGCTTGACTTTGTTACCAAATATCAGCAGGAATCCACAGACAAGACCGGTATCATCGGTCATTTCGGTCTCGGTTTCTATTCCGCTTTCATGGTTGCTGATGAAGTCACCATAAATACAAAGAGCTTTATGGAAGATGCCGAGCCTGTCATCTGGAGATCAAAGGACGGCATGGATTTTGAGATCCTTCCTTCGGACAAGGAGACCAGAGGCACGGTCATCACGCTGAAGCTTTCAGAGGATGCCATCAAGATCTTCGATTCCGCGACAATAAGGATGACTATCCGCAAGTACTGTTATTTCGCGCCTGCGGACATCTACTTCATTGATACAAAATCTGACAGGCTTCACGAGGAAGCAGAGGAGAAACGCAGAAAGGAAGCTGAGGAGAAGGGCGAGACATTTACTCCGACTCCGGTTTCCTATGTTCCGGTCAACAACAAGTCACCGCTCTGGACAAAGAAACCTTCCGAGTGTACAGAGTCAGAATATAAACAGTTCTATCACAGCGTATTCAATGACGGCAGGGATCCTCTGTTCTGGATACATCTCAACATGGATTATCCGTTCACTCTTCAGGGCATCCTGTATTTCCCGAAGACCGATAACATCTACCAGTCACTTGAGGGAAGGATCAAGATCTATAATCACCAGATCTTCGTTGCCGATAACATCGAAGAGATCATCCCGGATTTTCTGTTCCTTCTGCAGGGCTGCCTTGACTGTTCGGATCTTCCGCTCAACGTGTCCCGTTCCGCGTTGCAGCAGGATGAATATGTAAAGAAACTCTCCGGTCATATCATCAAGAAGGTTTCCGACAAGCTTAATGAGCTTTTCAAGAAGCAGAGGGAAGACTTCGAGAAATACTGGTCTGACATCTCGGTATTCGTAAAGTACGGCATGATGAAGGAAGAGAAGTTCTACGAGAAGGTAGAGGGCATCTGCCTTTTCAAGACTGTTGATGATAAATTCAAGACTCTTGAGGAACTGACCTCCGAAGACAGAAAGACCGTCAGATATACAACAGATCCCAAGGCTCAGGCCGCATATGTCGAGATGAGCAGGAACGACGGTTTTGACGTTGTCGTCATGAATGAGGAGATCGACAATAACTTCATGTCCTATATGGAGATGAAGAAACCCGATTATAAGTTCAAGAGAGTCGATTCGGAATTATCGGGGAAGGAATCCGATGAGGAGACCAAGAATAAGCTCAAGGATCTCTTCAGGAGTGCAGTCGGCGATGAGAAGCTCATCGTTTTCGCGCAGGAAATGGGGCAGGACAATCTTCCGGCACTTATCAGGGAAGCCGAGCACAACAGAAGAATGAAGGAAATGCGCGCCCAATATGAGAGAATGATGTCATCGATGGGTACAATGTCTGAAGAAGAGCTGGCCGGCATGTTCCCCGAGACCGAAGAACTTGTCGTTAATACCGACAGCCCGCTCATCACAAAGCTTGAAGCCCTTGGATCAATGGGAACAAAGAAGGAAGAGACTGACCGTCTGGCACAGCACATCTACGATCAGGCAAAGCTCGCACACGGATCTCTTGACAGCGCAGGCCTTGAGAGATTCCTTAAATACAACACCGAACTGCTCTCTAAGAGCGCCGAAAACCTGTAATTATTTTTCACAAGGAGAGACCTTATGAACGAGAATGATGTAAGACGAGTACTGTCCGAAAAGAAAGAAGGCTTCAATGTCGAAGCAGGCGGGATACTTCATGACGTCAAATACGATCTGAACGTATCCGGGATCGAGCGGGTCCGTGTTATCAACCGTTACGATGTTTCAGGCGTAACGGACGAGGAATTCGATAATGCAAAGCCTGTCGTCTTCAGCGAACCTCCCGTAGACATCCTCTATGATGAGACCGTTGACCTGAATGATGCAGCCTATGTTCTGATTATAGAATCACTTCCCGGACAGTATGACCAGAGAGCCGATTCAGCTGCCCAGTGCATCCAGTTCATGACCGCAAAGGACAGACCGATCGTTAAGTGCGCAAGGATCATTGCTTTCTACGGTTCCGTCTCTGATGAAGAGAAGGAAAAGATAAAGAGCTATCTCATCAATCCCGTTGAGGCCCGCGAGGCTTCACCGGAAAAGCCCCTGACGCTCGTTGATAAGTATGACATCCCGACAACAGTTGATAACGTTGACGGATTCCTTGACATGTCTGATGACGATCTGGAAGGTCTCAGAAAGACAATGGGACTTGCAATGAGCTTTGCTGACATTAAGTTCGTTCAGGATTTCTTTAAGGAGCAGGGAAGAGTCCCTACGATCACGGAGATCCGTGTTCTTGACACATACTGGTCAGACCATTGCCGTCACACGACTTTCCTTACCAACCTTACCGACATCAGGTTCAACGGTGACGATGAGCTTACGGCTGAGATAAAAGAGACTTATAAGAACTATCTTTCCGACAGGGAAGAGGTATATGGTGACAGGATCTCCAAAAAGCCAATCTGCCTCATGGATATTGCCACACTGGCAGGCAAGAAGCTCAAGAAGGAAGGCAAGCTCGATGATCTCGATGAATCCGAAGAGATCAACGCTTGCTCTATCAAGGTAAGGATCGAAGTCGACGGAAAGCCCGAAGATTACATCTTCATGTTCAAGAACGAGACACACAACCATCCTACGGAGATCGAACCTTTCGGCGGTGCCGCGACATGTCTCGGCGGAGCCATAAGAGACCCGCTCTCGGGCAGATCTTTTGTATATCAGGCAATGAGAGTTACCGGTGCGGGAGATCCGACCGTACCTGTAGAACTGACACTTAAGGGAAAACTCTCCCAGAAGAAACTCTGCCGTACGGCAGCTGCGGGATATTCATCATACGGCAACCAGATCGGTCTCGCGACGGGACTTGTCGATGAGATCTACCATCCCGGTTATATCGCAAAGAGAATGGAGATCGGCGCAGTCGTAGGCGCAGCTCCCGCTTCAAATATCGTAAGGGAAAGACCTCAGGCAGGCGACATCGTCGTTCTCCTGGGCGGCAGGACGGGCCGTGACGGTATTGGCGGTGCCACAGGCTCATCCAAAGCTCACGATACGCAGTCAGTCGTAACCTGCGGTTCTGAAGTACAGAAGGGTAATCCCCCTACGGAAAGAAAGCTCCAGCGACTCTTCAGGGATCCTGAAGTTACACGTCTCATCATCAGGTGCAATGACTTCGGTGCCGGCGGTGTATCAGTTGCCATCGGCGAGCTTGCGGCAGGACTCAGGATCAATCTCGATGCCGTTCCGAAGAAATACGACGGCCTTGACGGTACGGAGATAGCCATCTCCGAGTCACAGGAAAGAATGGCCGTTGTCGTTCATCCTGCCGATCTGGATAAGTTCATGGCTGCCGCTGCCAAGGAAAACCTTGAAGCAACGGTTGTTGCGGAAGTAACTGAAGAACCCGTAATGAAGATGGTCTGGAACGGCAATACGATAGTCAACCTTCCCAGGAGCTTCATCGATACAAACGGCGCGACACAGTATGCTGAAGCCGACTGCGCTTCTCACGGTGAAGGCGAATATCTCGATGAACCTGCAAACGGCTATGTGGAAGGCAGCTTTACCGAGAGCCTTAAGGGAACACTTAATTCCCTTGACGGCGCTTCCAGAAAGGGCCTTATCCAGAGATTCGACTCTTCCATCGGCGCTGCAACGGTTGTATGGCCTTACGGCGGTAAGATGCAGAATTCACCTGAGGAAGGCATGGCCGCAAAGATCCCGCTCGATCACGGCACTACACACGACTGCTCTGTAATGACATACGGTTTCGATCCTTTCTATACTGAGTGGAGCCCTTATGCAGGTGCATATAACTCTGTAGTAGAGTCTCTCTTAAAGCTCCTTGCAATGGGCGTTGATCCTCTGAAGGCCAGACTCACATTCCAGGAATATTTCGAGAGGATGGCAGGATCCGAGAGCTGGGGCAAGCCGCTTGCTGCTCTCCTCGGTGCTTATAAGGCACAGCTTGATTTCGGTACTGCGGCAATTGGCGGTAAGGACTCAATGTCCGGTACATTTAACGATATCCATGTACCTCCGACGCTGGTAAGCTTTGCTGTCGGCATGACAACAACCGATAAGGTAATAACCGCAACACTTACAGGAAAGGGCCAGAAGCTCTATCTCATTAAGTGCGCAAGAGACGGAAAGGGTTCTTATAAGAAGGATCATGTTCTCAGAGTCATCAAGGCTGTTAAGGAACTCATCGACAGAGGCGAGATCAGGAATGCGGCAGTAGTAAAGAGCGCAGGTGTTGCTGCAAGAGTTGCCCAGATGTGCTTCGGTAACCAGCTCGGCTTCGATTTCTCGGATAAGCTTACGGAAGCTGATCTCTTCTCCAAGACATTAGGTTCCATCATCGTGGCAATCCCTAACGACGGCAATGCCGTAGACAAGGTCGAGATGGCAGGCGGAAAGTTCCTCGGAACCACAAATGACACCGGCGACTTCACCTATGCAGGTTCTTCTGTGTCAGGAACTGATGCTGTTGAAGCTTTCGAGGGCAAGCTCGAAAGGATCTTTCCGACAAAAGCAAAGTCCGCGGAAATGCCTTTCGCTATCGATGTGTATACAGACGGCAAGCCCATGAAGGCTGCTCCAGGTGTTCTTAAGGGCGCAAAACCGAAGGTGATCATCCCCGTATTCCCGGGCAACAACTGCGAGATCGATTCGGCAAGGGCCTTTGAGAGGGCAGGCGCCGAAGCTGAGATTTTCGTTATCAGAAACAGAAACCAGAACGATATCAACGAATCATTCGCGGAGCTTGCCGCAAAGATCCGTGAGGCAAACATCATGATGATCCCGGGCGGTTTCTCTGCAGGTGACGAGCCGGAGGGTTCAGGCAAGTTCATTACGGCTTCACTGAGAAACAGCGGCATTGCCGATGCCATTTCCGATCTCCTCGATAACAGGGACGGTCTTGCACTAGGTATATGCAACGGTTTCCAGGCTTTGATAAAGCTCGGTCTGGTACCTTTCGGCAAGATCTGCGACATGACACCTGACAGCCCCACGCTTACTTTCAATAATATCGGCAGACACCAGAACAAGTATGCCAGGACCAAGATAACGACAAACAACAGCCCCTGGCTCTCACTTACGACTCCGGGCGAGATCTTTGAGATTCCGCTCTCGCATGGTGAAGGTAAGTTCGTTGCATCTGAAGAGCTTGTTAAGAAGCTTGCCGCCAATGGTCAGATAGCAACCTGCTATGTTGATTTTGACGGTAACTATGCGTCAGACACCGAGTTCAACGCCAACGGTTCAATCTGCGCCATCGAAGGTATTCTTTCTCCCGACGGAAGAGTCTTGGGTAAGATGGGTCATACCGAAAGATACGAACCTGACCTTACCAAGAACATCCCGGGCAACAAGTATCAGAAGATCTTCGAATCAGGTGTTGCTTACTTCCTGTGATGAACCGCGAGACAATTAAAGAAATAATGCATGAACAGGGAATTCTGCCCCAATCGAGATTCGGGCAGAATTTCCTTTGTGATGAGAACATCATTTCATCGATCGTTTCTCTTTGCGGAATAAGCAGGGAAGACCATGTGCTTGAGATCGGTCCGGGCCTTGGAAGCCTTACGGTTCCCTTATCAGAGCTCGGATGTGATCTTACATGCGTCGAGATCGATACCGGCCTTGCGGCATATCTTTCTTCACATATCACAGGGGCCAATATCGTCAACTGCGACTTTCTGAAGTATGAAAGTGCAGCCTGTCCCGATGTCGTTGTCAGCAACATTCCTTATTACGTGATGACCGACATCATGAAAAGACTCTTCGGAGATTTTTCCGGCGCGCGCAGAATGGTCTTCATGGTCGAAGATGAGGCGGTTGCAAGGATAGACTGCGGACCCAATTCAAAACAGTATGGTCCTCTGGCTATACTCTGTAAGCTGTACGGTTCCTTTAACTATGAGTTCAGAGTGCCTCATACCGCATTTGTTCCACAGCCGAATACAACATCTGCAGTGATAAGCTTCTCGAGACGTGACACTGCGGATATTCTTTCTCCTGAATTTGTAAAGTTCCTGAACGCCTGCTTTTCGATGAGGCGGAAGATGCTTAAGAAAAATCTTGCTGCCGTTGCTTCTTCGGAAGATATAAACGAAGCTTTCAGCAGGCTCGGCATAAGCGAAAATGCGAGGGCTGAGGAACTGGAGCCAGCTCAGTTCGCAGATCTGTACCTGGAGCTGATGTCGTAAAAGTTGTTATGGTTATGTTTTTGGTTATGTGATCTGCCTGGATCAGAACACCAAAAGCCTGGCTTTTACCGAAAATCAGCTTTGGGGTTATGTAAAACGCTGTAAACACATGACCATTTTCAAACCGCATGTGTTTTCGGGTAATAAAAACAGGTTTAGTGTTATACTATAATATCTTCTATATTGCGGAGGTCTTTTTATGAGAAAAACCAATGCCAGCTTACTTGGCAAATATTCTGACGGCTCTTACAGGCGTAAAGGTAAGGGCGGCAAGGATGCACCCGCAATCGTTGAATATAAGCAGCTTTACAAAGGTGAGATCAGGGCCAAGACCGTTACCGAGAAAAAGCTCATGACATTGGAAGATAAGATAAAGGCCCGTTCAAAAGCAAGAGAAGAAGAGAAAGACCCCAAAGAACAGAGCGCCCAGATCACGATCGGCGGCGTTCAGTATCTCGTAAGGAGCGATGATGCAGGTTACGACCGTATCAAGAAGGTCGGCGAGCTCGCTGACGAGATCTATAATGACACAAAAAAGAACAACCCTTATATAGCAACGAACAAGACCGCGATAATGTCACTCTTTGAGGCATGTGACCAGCTTATTACATTAAGAGCAGAGAATAATGCCCTTAAGACTGAACTCACGTATTACAGAGCCAAAGCCACACAGTATGCCGAAGAGAGAAGTGCTGACGTTAAGCCTACTCCGATGGAAGAGCTGGCAAACAAAGTAAGTTCCGGATTGTTTGAACACCTGAAAAAGACTGATGACAAAAAAGAAGATTGAACTCCTGGCTCCGAGCGGCAATCTGGATATCCTTAAAGTTGCCGTCGATAGCGGAGCAGACTCCGTATATCTCGGACTGAAAGAATATTCCGCAAGAGCAGGCGCGGATAATTTTACGCTTGATGAACTGGAGGAAGGAACGGATTATGCGCATGCACGTTCCGCCAAAGTCTTCCTAGCCGTCAATACGCTTATGAGCGATTCGGAATTTGAGCTTTTCTATCCGACCATAGCGGACGCCGTAAACATCGGCGTTGACGGGCTGATAGTTCAGGATCTGGCTGTTCTGGTAAAGCTTGCAAAAGACTTTCCCGACGTCATCATAAACTGCAGCACGCAGATGAACGTCTATTCCGCAGATGAATTCAAAAAACTCGCGGAACTTGGCGCGAACAGGATAGTACTTCCGAGGGAATTATCATGTGATGAGATACAGACACGGACAAAGATCGCTTCCGGATACGGACTTGATACGGAAGTGTTTGCTCACGGCGCTGTATGCGTATGCGCCTCAGGTCTGTGTCTTTTCTCCGCAATGAACAGAAGCGGCACAAGATCCGGCAACAGAGGTTCCTGTGCCCAGCCGTGCAGGGAAGAGTACATGCTCTTTAATGACGGTCTTAAGCTTAAGGACGGACATCTTCTGTCGCCCAAAGACAGGGATGTATCCGAATATCTGTCCAGGCTTATTTCAAGCGGAGTCGGAAGCCTTAAGATAGAAGGCCGCATGAGAGACAGCAATTATGTAAGATCTGCGGTTTATTGTTACAGGAGAATGATAGATGCCTATTATGACGGCAATTTCGATCCCGCATTCCTGAAGAAGATAAGATACGATCTCCTGGTCAACTTTAACAGGGGAGGGTCATTTACTTCACAGTATCTGAGCGGAAGCAAGGACGATCATCTGTTGTCCGGTGAATATCCGGGTAAGTATGGTGTCAGAATAGGCCGTATAAGCGGTCTCGATGCCTCTAAAGGTCTGGTCACCGTCGGAATAAAGAACGGTGCCCTGGAGCCTGATAAAGGGGATTACCTTTCTGTCAGGGATAACGCCAGGGAGATTTGTTCTTTCCCCGTCGGCAAGACAAATACCGCTCTTAACGGCCTGAACATAAAAGGACTTCATCCGGACATGATAAGAAAGCTCAAGCCCGGTTACGAAGTGTTCCTCATGAATCATGAGACCGTCATTCCCAAAAAGGAACTCAGACGCACTCCTGTCAGGATCACTCTCGGATGTTCCGGAGATGAGATAACTGCCAAAGCGGAAGTTACGGAAGGGATAGCCGCAAACATTACTGCAGTATCCGGAATGTCAATTCCTGAGGATTACGACGGGAAAGCACTTGAGAGAACCAGGATAACGGAACAGTTATCAAAGACTCTTGATACTCCGTTCAGAGTTGAGTCCGTTGTTTATGACGGCAATGACAGTTTCTGCTGTCCCGTCAGCATTATCAATTCGTTAAGACGCGATCTCCTGACCGTCCTCGAAGTGAATGTCGTTAATTCATTTAAGAAGAATTACGGCCGCGATTATGTTGAAGATTCCGAATTCTTCGGTGAAACGACAGAGAAACGCGGCAGGATCAGAAATATGTATACATATCCGGTGTTAAGGCTCAATGAGGACATATTGGAGGAAGGTGCTGATATCTATGCATTCAGCATCTACGATCTGGCAGACCCTGAGATATATAAGACTGCCGTCGAATTCGTAAAAGACCAGGGTGCCGCGCTTGTGCTTGTTCTGCCAGATTTTCATCATGACAAGATCAACAAGATAATCGATTATGTTATCGCATTGCTCAAAGTCGATCTCGGTGACGGATTCATTGCGGTCATGTCTTCAAGACTGTTTACCGACAGAAGATTCCTCAAAGAAGGGATCAGGCACTTTGCATCGGCAGGAACGAACATTTACAGCAGCAGATCCTTATCTCATGCTTTTGACCATGCGGATGCCGTCATGCCTTCCTATGAGGTAAGCGCTGACGATCTTCTGGAGGACATAAGGAATCTTACTGAGACTTTTGACATTGACGGAAGAGCACCTGAGATAATACTTCATGCTGACGGTCCGATACCGTGGATGCAGTCTGATTTCTGCGCGGCGGGAAGGAACCAGAGGCCCTGTGGTTTCTGTCACGGGAATGCTTTTTATGACATGAGCCCGAAAAGAGAGAGCGACGGTTCGGATCTTAAAGTCATTCCCCATCCGCTGGACTGCTCCTGCTCCATATACGGAAGAGCGAAGAACATCATCGATGAGTCTTACGCCGAAGCCATAGCAGATATGGGATTTGACGTTATCTGCAATTACACAATACTGCCCGGAGGAAAAAACAATGACTGAAATATATATTGAGAAGTGCAGGGAAGACGCTAAGCTTCCTTCATATGCCCATGACGGCGATGCCGGAATGGATCTTTATGCGGCTGAAGATGTCATCATCGAACCCGGAAGGTCAGCACTCGTTCCTGTCGGGATCAAACTTGCCATTCCTTATGGATACGAAGTGCAGATAAGACCCAGGAGCGGAGTGTCTCTCAAGACACCGCTGCGTATCCCCAATGCGCCCGGAACGATAGACTGCGGTTACAGAGATGAAGTGAATGTCATCATATACAATGATTCCTTCATGCATGAAGAAGGCGTGAAAGATGTAATGACACTTGATCAGAAAGGCTGCATCCACGGCACATACAAGATAAGAAAAGGTGACCGCATAGCCCAGATGGTAGTTGCCAAAGTCGAATACTGCAAGTTCATAGAGACGGACAGCGTCAGCTCGATCGGCGGAAACAGAGGCGGCGGATTCGGTTCGAGCGGGGTTAATTAAGGTAACGGTCAATGCCTGCAAACAGCGGATTTATCAGTTTCAGCGGTAACGCCTCAAGGCGGAGAAACCCTTTTGTTATGAGACTTGCACTGGTCTTAAGTGTCATCGCGATCATAATAATCTCGTTTATTGCTCTTACGGTCTTTTCTTCGAACAGACTGATGAACATCAACCGCAATGAGGTTACCAACGTTCCTTCGAACATTCTTCCTTCCTACAGCACCACGAGCTTTCAGTCCGCAGACGGACAGACATCGCTTCAGGGGTGGTTTTTCAAGACCAAGAATCCAATATCAACGATAATCGTTGTTCATGATGCCGGTTCAAACAGACTTCCGTTCGGAGTCGAGATGATAGACATGATCGAGAGCTGGCTGGATAACGGTTATAACGTATTTCTTTTCGATCAGAGAAACTCAGGAACATCAGGAGGCGATATCTGTACCTACGGCTATCTCGAATGGCAGGACGTGCTTGGAGCCATTGCCATCGTCAGACAGATCTCAGTCACGACAGATGTTATTCTCTTCGGAATCGGCACAGGATGCACGTCTTCTCTGCTTGCATATTCGAACCTTCCGCCTGAAGGGGCAGGTGAGAACACTCTTGCACAGTACAGTCAGGAGATAAAGAACCTCGGCTTCGACAGATCATATGTTATCGGCATGATACTTGATTCACCCGCAAAGGAATCAGATGACTATATCAGACCGGAAGTTGTTCAGAAAGAGCCTTTGGGATTCATAACGCAGTATTCGGTTCCTTATGCCATCCGCGTATCTTCCGGTGGTGACAATACCAGCCTCGCAGCCGAGATCGCCAGGCTTCCTATACCGGTCCTGATCCTGTACGGAGGACACGATACCTTTGTAGGAGCAGACAAGATCGACCAGATCATATCCGAAAGGAACAGGCTGAATTCCAGCATAACAAGGAGCGTAATGGTATCCGGTGCAGGTTATCTTGAGGAATACGGCATCAACAAGAACCTGTATATCGATACCGTTAACAGTTTCCTCAATTCATACTATATGCCGGATGAGAAATAATATGAATACAGAAAAAGACATTCTGATATTAGGTATCGAGAGTTCATGTGATGAGACTGCGGCATCGGTAGTCCGGAACGGTCGATACATCATGAGCAACTGCATAGCTTCTCAGGCCGATTTCCACGAGGAATACGGCGGGGTTGTACCCGAACTTGCTTCAAGGATGCATGTCGATGCCGTTTATCCGACCGTACAGAAGGCGTTATCCGATGCCGGTGTAACGCTTGACGAAATTGATGCTGTAGCCGTTACGTACGGTCCCGGTCTGGTCGGTGCGCTTCTTGTAGGATTATCCTGCGCGAAAGGTCTGTGTGAGGTGTCAGGCAAACCTCTTGTAGGCGTTAATCACCTGAAGGGACATATTGCCGCAAATTACCTGTGCTTCGAAGATCTGGAACCGCCTTTTCTTTGTCTGTGCGTAAGCGGAGGCAATTCGATGATCGTCCGTGTTGACGGATATACGGACATGACGGTCCTCGGTCGTACGAGAGATGATGCCGCGGGTGAGGCAATAGACAAGATCGCACGTGTCATCGGTCTTGGCTATCCGGGCGGTCCCAAGATGGATAAAGCCGGGCAGGGAGGGGATACGTCAAGATACGTCTTCTCAAGGACTCATATGGGCGATACCCTGGATTTCTCATTTTCGGGACTCAAGACATCAGCACTGAATCTGATAAACGGCTTAAAGCAGAAGGGCGAAGAGATAGATATAAGAGACTTTACCGCCTCATATCAGCAGGCCATAGCGGATGCGCTCCTTAAGAATACGATGACTGCATGCAAACAGACGGGAATTAAGAAACTTTGCCTGGCCGGAGGTGTGTCAGCAAACTCGTTCCTTCGCGCGGCTTTTGACAAAGAAGCCCGTTCCAAAGGAATTAAGCTGTACTATCCTTCACTAGGTTTCTGCACTGACAATGCCGCAATGATCGCTTCCTGCGGTTATTACGAGTTCATGGAAGGGAAGAGGGACACACTGGACCTTAATGCTTATCCGTCGCTTCAAATGTAATAAAACAGGGCATTTCAGCCTAGTCACTGCCGGAATGAAATAACGTAAAAGTTGCAAAATGTCCTTTTGAATATAAAATATACGATTATGGCAATTAAAAAAGGAATAAAGATCATAGCAGAGAACCGCAAAGCCTATCACGATTACTTTATCGAGGAGAGGTTTGAGGCAGGCGTGGCTCTATCCGGTACGGAAGTCAAGAGCTTAAGGGCAGGCAGGGTAAACCTCAAAGACTCTTATGTCCAGGTAAAGGACGGTGAGATCTGGCTCATCGGTGTTCATATCAGTCCTTATGAGAACGGAAACAGGTTTAATCTCGATCCGGAACGCAGCAGAAAGCTGCTGATGCACAAAAAAGAGATAATCCGCCTGTATTCCGTGACAAAACAGGATGGACTGACGCTCGTTCCGACAAAATGCTATTTCAAAGACAGTAAAGTCAAATTTGAGATAGGTCTTGCACGCGGTAAGAAGGACTATGACAAGCGAGAAGTCCTTGCCAAAAAAGAAGCCGCAAGGGATATTGACCGTGCAATGAAGAACAAACGGTACTGATTTCTTACCGTTTCGAAAAGCAATTATGTTATATAATTAAATATATAAACAGTCAGGGGAATTTATGACCACAATGCTCAGGACAAAAGCACACGAAAAGGAGATATCATTAAGATATCTGTTTCTGGCTGCTTTATTCTGGATCCTGACACTTGCATGGGTTGTTGTAATATTCCATCTATCCAATCAGAATGCGGACGAGTCATCCGAGCTCTCACATATAATCCTTAATCTGATAAATGAACTGTTCAACAAGGATATCCAGGATGATACCGTATTGCGCATGATGGCTCATTCATCAGAATTCGCTCTTTTGACGCTTCTGTCTTATGTGGCATTATCATCAACAAACAAGATCTCCAATAGGACATCTTACGCCGAGAGCCCTGTTAAACTTATGAGATCCGATAATGAGATGAATATCATCTTTACATTATGGTTCTCGGTCATCAATGCGATCGTCGATGAATATCATCAGCTTTTCGTAACCGGACGTGACGGAACGATCCTTGACGTACTGATCGATCTTATCGGAATCGTTGTCGTCCTGATTCTCATCAGAGTTATTTTCACGCTCTATCTCAAGACAAAGGGAAGGACCGAGATCGTCTATACCTGATCCAATCTTTTAATATCTCGCCGGGAAGTCATTCCTTCATATAAGCGGTTTTTCTGTATATCTAATTCGGTATAATTAAAATTTTGGTGAATTGGGAAGAGTATAAAATGATAATATTGGATAATTCATCATAAAACCATATTGGAAATTAACGGCTATGATCACGGATTGTAGTATCCGCGCGAATTCCTGAACAGTATCTTTAATAACTGACCGTTGCCTTTGAAGAAACTTATCTTAGTCGGAGTTTTTCCTTTTTTGGGATATTCACGTTTGACCGGGATCTCACAGGCTTTCATTCCGAGCTGTGTAGCTCTTACTGACAGATATGCCAATAGCTCATAAGTCATGAAGATATCTCTTAAAGGCTGAACTCTGTCATCGGACAGATATCTTGCCGAATAGCCTCTGTATGCATTTGTAGTGTCTGTAAACTTCTGATGCGCTGTCATGGATATCACAGGCGCATGGATCAGCTTTACGGCAATCAATCTGATCAACGGCGTATTTACGGCCTGGCCGCCTTTGACAAATCTGGAGCCCTGAATGAGATCATATCCCTGATCCAGCTTTTCTATGAATCCGGGGACATCCTCGATGCTGTCTTTATTGTTGCCGTCAATTGTAATGATTCCTTTATAGCCGCGTTTTAACGCCCACCAGATGCCCATTCTGAGCTGTGCTCCCTGCTTTCCTAAATCCTGCTTGATCAGTAGGGAATTGACACCGAGGGAAAGGAGGGTGGACTCATCCGTGGAACCGTCTGTGGAGCCGCCGTCGCATATGGCAATGTCGGCATAATCCGGGATATTGCTGTCCTTTGCCCTTTTAAGCTCATTCAGGATCCTGTCCCCTTCATTTATTATCGGGATCAGAACCACATAATCCTTAGTCTTTTCTCTGAATTCGATGCATTCGAACTCCGGAACACCTGGCTGTTTATCGTATTTCATCTTTTTATCTATCCGAAAACACTTTTCACGTATTCCATCATATCGGCAAGTGCTCCCGTATCGTCCTGTTTCCTGACTTCGATCGACACAAAACCGCTGTAATCATTATGTCTGAGTATCTCAGCCAGCTGACCGTGAAGTTCCCTGTTCCTTACCGGCTCAAGTCCGGGCTCGCTTATGTGCACGTGATTGATCAGATGTACATTGCCTTCAAGAACCGAGACCTCTTCCCTGTTCTCTATCATTGTGCCGGTATCAAGATTAAGCTTAAACCCCGGGGAACCGACGCTTTTGATCAGTTCAAGAGCATCAATGGTGCTGTTGATGAAATTTGTATTATATATGGGTGGATTGGCTTCCATTGCAAGTACCGTATGGTGCTCATGAGCGTAATATCCGGCTTCCCTGAAGAACGCTTCGGCGATCCTGACATCTCCGGATTCGGGAAGGATTCTGTTCCTGGGGCACCCGAAAACAAGGTTCCCGCAGCCGATCGCTTCAGCAAAATCTATTGCTTTCTTTGTATATGCCAGAAGGCTTTCCCGTTCTTCCCTGCTTCCGAACAGTTTCTCGGAACGGCCGTACCATATCGACTGCATGGACGGAACCTTAAGCTTATATTCTGACCTCAGAGCCTCGCTCCACCTGGCGGCTTCATCGATATGATCATACGGTTCTTCGGGGAAAATACGCGTCGGAGCAATCTCAAGACCTGAGAATCCGAGCTTGTTCATGTAGTTATAAACTGTAGTATCCGATCCTTCAGACCAGGCGATATTAGATATAGACAGGTTCATTATTCAACTATCCTGTAAGTTCTTATTGATATGTCAGACAGATGTTCTTCTGTATAAATATATAGATAATTGCCTGCTTTTTCCACACCGGTAATAAGTGTTTTGCTGCCGTCCGGCGTTTCCATGTATTTTCCGGTCAACTGAAAATCTTCGATTCCTTTGTATTCCGCAAGGAGTACATTATTGGCGGTATCATATCCTTTTTCCCAATTATCACCGGATCTGTCAGCCACTTCTATCTCTTGCGGGCATTGCAGGAATACGGATGCAGCGCTTGTTCCTTCCCATATGTTATATTCATTGAATCTCTGCCCGAATGTAATACCGCTTATTCTTTGTGCGGGTATCTCAATTACGCAGATCCTGTCGTTACCGAATGCCGTCGGTACGGAACGTTCCAGATAATCAAATTCATATTTAGAGATCGATCCGCTGTCATTTTCGTATTCAACATAGTATGCATATACATAATCCGAATTTCTGTCCGCTGTAAAATACAGATTCTGATCCGAATAATAAACACTGTTTTTATTATCTGAATATAACAATACGGCATTTGATCTTATCTCTGAGATAAGATTATCTCCGGTCCTGACATATTCACGGTATCCTCCAATGTAAGAAAGCGCGGACAGAGCAAGAAACGAAACCCATGCAACAACCGATGAACCCCGGCTTTTAACAAACAATTTGTCCGTCAGGCTCAGGATAATAAGGAACAGCAACAGCCAGGACGGAAAGAAATACCTGAATTCGAAAGATTGGGTATTCAATAAATATGCCCCATAGTAAAAGACAGACACAATATATGAAGCTTCATAAAGGTTCAAGGGACTGTTTTTGCCCTGAGATCTGAATCTGTATACAAGGATAATGATCAGGGCTGCCAGATACCATATCCACGGCATCCTGAGTATGACCACGGATTGCATGTATGCATTAAAGTAATCAACAAAAACCTGTCTGTTGTAACTGTTGTTATACCCGTAATTATCCATGTTATCCCAACGGTTATAATCATATTCAAACATGTTTACGGTCTTACCGATCCCCATTGTGTGCAATATGAATTCAAGCTTTGTTTTAAGAAAAGCTGCCGGCTCATTAAAAGCCAGAACAGCATATTTCTTAATGACCCTTCCTGAAACTCCCTCTCCGGATAATGTATCGGTATTTACCGGCGAATTGAATAACTGATTGATATTTGCATACTGATCATCATATTGGCTCTCATTAACCGCTGAAGCAGTTGCGCCATCACCGAATATGTCGTCGAGATAATCTATATACTCCTCCCTTTTTTCCGGCTCCATTGTCTGGATAGTTGACACTGTTTCCCAGGCAAATCCGGCCGCATAAGAAGGCATGGTATAGATGTTTAGCATGGCAGGGATCTTCCATGATAATACGCAGCCCAACAGGACAGGAACTATCAGCGCGTAGCGGACCAGAAACTTCTTTTCTTTGACCAAAGCGATAATGATCAATGCCGGAAGGATCGATACGGCATTCGCACGGAACCCGAAACAGATGAATGAAGAAATAAACAGCAGGATAATTGAAACCGTTTTATCAAACCGTGACCGGAGACTGCCCCACTTCCAGATAAGCAGCAGGATCATAAGTATCGAAATGGCACTGCCGACTCCTGCTTCATAGAAAACGCCAAAAGCCCACATAACCGGGGAAACAATAATACAAAGAGCGATCCGGATCTTATGATTTTGTTTGTTTAACTGTTCCGTGAAAACAAAAGAGAAAAACCACAAAGCAAGGCTTTGGGTAATCGTAAACAAAACAATGCTTCCAACGATTGTTTTTGACAGAAGGATGAAAAATGAAGGCGTGACAGTGATCCACGAACCGGTCGGATAAGCCTGAGCATTTCCGGTCAAAAACGCATGCAGTGTCATTCTCAGGCTGTCTGCATAATAAGTCCTGCTGTATGAGTCACTGTATAACACGCCGGGATAAGTTATCAGCGTACATATTATCGAGATGAAGACAGAGATCAGTAAATAGTTCCGGTTTCTTGCAAACCATTTGGCATATGCGGATTGAGTCAGCGTATTACGGAACTTGTTTATTGCGGCATTCTCTTTTCGCATGATACGAATCTCCTGATCTCATCCAACACTTCAGCCTTATTGCGGATGTATCCTCCTTTTCCGCCGTACAGATCACCGTAAACGGTCCTGTAATCATAATCTGCGGGAGTTCCGGAAAGCTCGTTCACAAAGGTCTCTCCGGTAAGATATTCGTACAATTCGCCGGCAGATACCGGTTCGGTTGCAGGATGAAACAATCTCAGATCAGAATCCAATGCAGTCTTAATATCTTTCCAAAGGCAGCTGAGATCATAGAACTGATACCGGCTCCGGCTGTCAGTAAAGTTCAGCGCGGAAAAGCCAAGTCTGCGGAAAATGTCTTTAAGTCCTTCCTTTTTATCATCTGCAACGTTTACCCTGTAGAATCCGTTATCCAGCTTCTCATAATAATCTTCCAATACCGGTTCTTTCTCAGCAAGTTCCGTGAATTTATCTTCCTTGAGCATGAACGGAATGACATTAATGAAGTCGTATATGAAGTTCTTCTTTATGTTTTTCCCGAAAAGCCCGGGAAGCCTTATGATCAGGGCATCCGGGAATCTGTCCCTGATCCTTTGTTCAAGCCGGTATCTGTTAAGTCCGTATGCGTTGAGGCCTTCCGTATCAATTACGGAATTCTCATCAACTCCCAAAGGGGTCTTGAACACATCTACAGTAGATATCAGCACGAGCTTTTGAGGAGCTATCTTTATGATGTTTTGCTCGGCAATGTCTATCTGCTCAAGATCCTTCTCAGGATCTTTATTGGCCAGATATTTCTCTGCCCGCAGTCCCGAAAACACGAGAAGATCAGGACAGGTACCAAAGGCCTCGGTTATGTTTTTCGAATTATAGAGTGCATCAAAGCTGTGAGAAGCACATATGTTGCTGCCTACAAACCCGGTAAAACCGACCAATGCTTCTTTCATGCGTCCACCTGCCCTGTTATCTTCTCAACACTCTCAAAGGAATATTTCTTTCTCTTAAATACAAGTTCTACGATAAGCTGCAGATACTTAATTATCACCGTAAGGATCCCGAACATTCCAAGGAATGCGACGGACAGGAAAAGTATCGTTGTCGTCCAGCCTTCGACCGGTGATGCCGAGAAAAAGACAAGTAATGAATAGACAATCATAAAGAACGAGATAAACATCATCAGGAACGTCATGAATTTTGCAAAGCTGTAACCGATCTGAGTGAACAGCAAAAGGCTGTCTGCAGCCAGTTTTGTCCTGTACGCCCTCTCCAGTTTGTCTGTTTTTCTTTCAGGACAGGTCTTGTTGTCGTAACGCAGATTAAAAGTCTTCAGTCCGGAATCGGAATAAACGGCTTTGCGGTACGGGATCGTCTTGTTCATTGAATCGGTCCTGTTGAGAGCCCGCCTGCTCAGGATCCTGAAGCTTTCGGTTGTCATCTTGTATTTGCTCATCGAATATTTATTGAAAAGCCAATAGAACATCCTTGAAGAGAATCTCTCTTTTTTGTTGGCGGACGCACTGACAATATCAAAGCCTTCCAATGCCTTGCGGTAAACATCCATTATCAGGGAAGGCTCATAATCGAGGAATGCATAGTCGAATTCAAAAACATAATCACCTATTGCAAGATCAGAACCGGCGTTCATGGCAAGTTCCAGACCGTGGAAATAGCTCATGTTGACAACCGAGACAGTCGTGCCGGCAGCGAGACTGCCGGTCTGTTTTATCTTCTTAAGTGAATCATCGGTCGATGAATCGTTTACGCAGATGATCTCCGAGTTCTCGAAATTCTCTTCCATCACATTAATAATGGTCTTAAGAAAACCTTCGATCCTGTTCTCTGCGTTATGCACATAGATAACTGCCGAAGCAAAGCTTTTCTCTTTATTTATCATATTCCAATACCTCATCCATATCATATATGGTATTAATCTTTCCCGACAGAACACTTGCAAAGACCGGTCCGTCATCAATAACCCTGATGACAGTCGGTCTTGAATCATCGATCTCCGAACTCTTGAGGATCGGTTTCATGGAAAACAGTGACTGCTTATATTCAAACCTGAAGTCATCCAGAAGATATTTCCGGGCCAGTCCGGACATATACGGGAAAGCCGTTGACGGTCTGACAGGACAGTCATTACAGTTTCCCAAATGACCGTAAGAACAATAACCGTTGCTGTTCTTCTGACAGTCAAAATCCGGCAGCGCGGAATAAGACGTCGTGTGCGGTGTGTACGATACTGACGTAAGAGAATGATATCCGGTCTTACCGAAAGGCATGATGGAGAAAAACGGACCGTCCATTACCGTTATCCCGGTCTTTTCAAGCGCATCATTGACAGTACACAGTATGATCTCGCAGAGCTCGTATTTGATCCTGAACTTCTCCAGACCCGCCATCTCGAGTATCTGATTGGTACCTGCATACGTGGAGTTCAAAACAAATCCGGAGCCGTAGCTCTTCCCTTCTGCCGTCCTGATGACATATGAATCAGACTCCTTTGCTATTCCCTCGATCCGGGCATTGTATTCGATCCTAAGAGTTTTACCGAACTTATCAAGTTCCTTCAGGAAATAGTCTTTCAGGATCATGGCATCATATGAGTATTCAGTTGTCTCGAAAACACCGTCACATAGTCCGTTCTTAAAGTATTTGTCCGGATGAAGCTCCCTGCAGGGGATCTCCGCAGCGGCGCAGAATTCCCTAAACTGTTTGCCGTCAGTCCATGAATACTCTGAAGATGTGGCATATATCTGGGTAAATCCGGAGTTGATGCAGAAAGAGAAATCCTTATTAAATCTTGCGAAATAATGAGCGGATTTCAGTGCCGTTGAAAGAGAGCGCGGATAATGATAACCCTGATGGACACGTGCCTGATTTACGTATGTCGCACGCATAAAAGGAGCAGGATCACATTCAAGTACCAGGACATTAAGTCCCCTGCGGCAGCTGAATAATGCGGAATATAACCCGTAGAGTCCGGCACCGATTATGATCCTGTCAAATCTTTCCACGTTATCCTCTCTTCTGTCCGCTGTATTCAAGGCACAGCATCGTAAGATCATCGAACTGCGGAGCATCCTTGACAAAGTCTTTTACTATGGAATCTATATGTTCGATTATCTCCTGGGGATTGCCCGACTCTTTCATTCGCAGGGCACGGACGAGACGTTCCGTTCCAAATAGTTCATTATTCGCGTTAGTTGCTTCAGGAACACCATCCGTATAGATGAACAGTTTGGCTCCGGGCTCCATCATAAGCTCATAAGACCTGTATTTTGAGCCTTCCAAAGCACCGATGACCAGTCCGTGCTTGTCCTTGATCAATTCAAAATTCCCGTCCGCTTTCTTTAATACCGGATACTCATGGCCGGCATTGGCGGCTTCCAGAACTCCTGTCTCAAGATCAAGACAGCCATACCAAACGGTAACGAACATATCCGTTTTGTTCTTGGAACACAACTGGTTGTTGACGCGCCGCAGGACCTCAGCCGGTCTGTTCCCCATCATGGCAATATTCTGGATAAGGATCTTGGATACCATCATGAACAGAGCCGCCGGAACGCCTTTGCCCGATACGTCGGCCATGACGATACCAAGATGCGTATCATCGAGCAGGAAGAAATCATAAAAGTCACCTCCAACCTCCTTGGCAGGATTCATGGAAGCGTATATGTTGAAATCCTTACGGTCAGGGAAAGCCGGAAAGATATTAGGAAGTGTCTCAGCCTGTATCCTGGTAGCCAATGTAAGCTCGGTATCAAGGCGCTCTTTCTCTTTCTGCTGATTCTCGTACCTTTCGAGCTGGATGCGTGAAATAACAAAGCAAAGATATGCCGCGCAGATAACCGTGGTGAGGATAATGAACTGTATCTCCTGAAAAGCAAGCTGGAGCACGATAGCTCCCATAGGCGTGAGAAGATATATCCACAAAGATGAAGCCAGTCTCTTGTCAAATTTGTCTCTGTATTTAACCAGAAGGAACATGTTCTGAGTGAGCATCAGGATATGCATCATGTTAGACATGGCATAACCGCGGGCACGGTGATAAACATTCAGCTCATCGAAATAGTAATAGAAATTGGTAAACTGATCCACGATAAGACCGATCGAATGAACTATCAGGAAAACAAGGAAAATGTAATTCATGATCCTGCCCATTTTCCCGGGGCTCGCAATGAACAGTATCAGGAGCGTGAGCATATAGATCATAAAACCTGATACCAGGAACTCGATAAAAGTGACAACACGGATCGCGACCGAATAAACGGATCCCGGACGCCCCTCCAGCAGCATTCTTATGAGATGCATCGATATGTATACGCTGATCAGAGTAAAGAACAGCTGGAAATATCCCTTTACTTCCTTACGGATATGGATCCCTGAGCCTACCTGCTGGATGCTCATGCAACATATTCCGATTCCGGCACCGATAAAGACCAGATTTATAAGATTAGCAAGGCTCAGATCGATATACATAAGCACTCCACCTCTTTGCTTTATATGATAATAGTATCAAAAAATCTGAATAATTAGAGTGATTAAAAAATAAATATATAAAGGGCTGTCTCATTTTGTTCTGAGACAGCCTCAATATTATCATGGTTTTCGAAAAAGATTACCCTATCTTGTCCAATGCCTGCTTGAGATCATTGATGATATCATCAGGATCTTCCATACCGACTGAGAATCTGATGAGATCACCCGGGATTCCTGCTTCAGCGAGCTGCTCGTCAGTGAGCTGTCTGTGTGTATGGGATGCGGGATGCAGGAGCAAAGTTTTGCAGTCTGCAACGTGAGTAGCGATCGTAGCGAATTCAAGAGAATCCATGAACTTGATGGATGCCTCACGTCCTCCCTTCACGCCGAAACACATAACGCCGCAGGTTCCCTTGGGGCAGTACTTCTTTGCAAGCTCGTGCTGTGAATCACTCTCAAGGCCGGGATACTTGACCCAAGCGATCCTGTCATCCTGGGCGAGGAACTCAGCAACCTTCTGTGCGTTAGCGCAGTGACGTGCCATACGTACGGGAAGTGACTCGAGACCGATCTGGATATAGTAAGCATTCTGGGGAGACTGGATGGAACCGAAATCTCTCATGAGCTGTGCTGTTGCCTTTGTGATGTAAGCTGCCTTACCAAACTTGGTTGCATATGTGAGTCCGTGATAGGACTCGTCGGGTGTGCAGAGTCCGGGGAACTTATCAGCGTGAGCCATCCAGTCGAAATTGCCGCTGTCGATGATGGCACCGCCTACGGAAGAGCCGTGACCGTCGATATACTTTGTTGTCGAATGGGTAACGATATCACATCCGAATTCGATGGGACGGCAGTTAACGGGGGTTGCAAACGTGTTGTCCATGATGAGCGGGATGCCGTTGTTATGAGCAAGCGCAGCGAATTTCTCGATATCGAGAACGTCAACCGTAGGGTTAGTGATCGTCTCACCGAAAACGCACTTTGTGTTGGGACGGATGTACTTCTGGAGCTCTTCAAGAGGCAGAGTCTGGTCAACGAATGTGCATTCGATGCCCATCTTCTTGAAGGTAACACCGAAGAGATTGTATGTTCCGCCGTAGATGTTGGCAGATGCTATGAAGTGGTCTCCTGCTTCGCAGATATTGAATACAGCAAAGAAGTTTGCAGCCTGACCGGAGCTTGTGAACATTCCGGCAAAACCGCCTTCCATGGCGCAGAGCTTTGAAGCTACGAAATCATTGGTGGGATTCTGAAGTCTTGTATAGAAATATCCCGAAGCCTCCAGGTCAAAAAGCTTTCCCATGTCTTCTGAAGTGGCATACTTCCATGTCGTGCTCTGATAGATCGGTACCTGACGAGGCTCACCGTTGCCGGGATTGTAACCGCCGTGAAGTGCAATAGTGTCAACTGAATTGCCCATTTTCCGTAAATCCTTCTTTCCTGATTATTTCTCTTCAATACTTTCATCACCGGAGATTGCCAGTGAACTTACCAATACCGACGGAGTGAAGAACTCGCCCTCGCCGGACGGCAGGTTAATTATATCATTTCCCACGGAAATAATTTTCTTAATTACTTCATAGAAATTGCCTGCAACCGTGATCTGCTCAACAGGTCTTCCCTTCCTGCCGTTCTCTATGAGATAGCCTTCGCAGAGGAGCGAGAAATCACCGCTTATCGGATTGACACCGGCATGAAGTCCCGAGAGATCGGTGAGTATGATCCCTTCACCGGCTTCCTCGAGCAGTACTTCGAAGCTCTTTTCGCCGGGTTCAACGATAAGATTCGTAGGCATCTCGGATACGGCACTTCCGCCCCTGAACCCGTTGCCTGTGGATGTCTTCCCTGCTTTGTAAGCAGATTTCAGGTCATATAAAGCCGTCGCGAAAACGCCTTTGTCAATGATTGCCTTAGCTGTTGTAAGAACGCCCTCGTCATCGAACGGTATCTTGGTAAGAGCCGCATCATACATCGGTTCTTCCTTAACCGTAAAGACAGATGACGCGATGGTCTCACCTTCTTTGCCGTCGAGCAGTGAAAGGCCTCTCTGCATTGTTGTTGCAAGGAAATTGCCGAAGAACACCATGAAGAACTGCTGGAAAGCCTCGCTCTTCAGAACAGCTTTGTAATTGCCTGACTTACATGATCTGGCACCCATCTTGCCTATGATGTTTTCCTTGAATCTGGCGAGGAACTTATCAAGATCGAAATCATCTATGTCCTTGCCGATCCAGTAATGGCCGCCGCTCTTGACGCTGCCGTCGTCATCTGTGGCACGCGCAGCAGCCATAAGTGAGATTCCGTCAGTATCACGGTAAGAATGAAGTCCCTTTGAGTTTATTATGAGATAAGGCCCCGTGCTGCATGAGATAGTAAGGTAATCGACGGCATCGATGCGCGGATCAAGCTCAAGGATGGCCTTCTCGATCTTAAGACCGAGTTCGGAGAAACTCTTATACGTGTTTTTCGAATAAGCATCAGTGACCTGCGAAAAATAAAGGTCTTTGTTGTTCTCGTCACAGTAAATGAACTGAGGATCCTCATCATTTAAGACATTGCAGTTTTCCATCGCCGACCTGAGCAGGAAATCGATCGATGAATCTTCCAGTATATTGGTCGAACAATAACCCATCTGACCGTTCTTGAGGCCGCGGAAAGACAGCGTGCTTGTCGCACTGTTCTCATAACTCGACACCTCACCTCTAAGGATATCGATGCTCATTGAACTCTCGGAGGCAAAAGATGCCTCACACTCCTCAAAGCCGTATTCCATTCCGGCTTTAACGAGCTTTTCCATGAATTTCTCAGCTGATTTTATATCCATTTACAAACACCCCTTATTCTCTTCCGCCGACAAGTATCGAAGATACCCTGATGGTAGGCTGGCCTACGGTAACGGGTACCGAGCCTGACATCGAACCGCACATGCCTGCTGAGAGCTTCAGGTCGTTGCCGACCATGTCGATGTTCTTAAGGATCTCCTGACCTTTGCCGATCAGCGTTGCGCCTCTTACCGGCTCGGCGATCTTGCCGTCTCTTACCATAAATGCTTCACTGACGGCAAAATTAAAATCTCCAGTGGAAGTATCAACGGAACCGCCGCCCATCTGTGTGCAGTAAAGACCGTTTTCGGTATTGGCGATAATATCCTTGGGATCTGACTCACCGTTGCAGATATAGGTATTGCTCATGCGTGACGTGGGCGCATAAGAATAATTCTGGCGGCGTGAACAGCCTGTAGGTTTGCAGTTCATACGGCGTGCGCCGAGTTCGTCAACAAGATAGTTCTTAAGGATTCCGTTCTCGATGAGAAGCAGGTCGGAGGAAGGATTGCCTTCGTCGTCCGTAGCGTATGATCCCCATTCGCCGTCAATATGGGCATTATCGCGCGCACTAACGACAGATGAAGCGATCTGCTCCCCAAGCTTGTCCGTAAAATACGAATTCTTTATTCCGACTGAAGTTGCCTCAAGAGCATGTCCGCAGGCCTCGTGGAAGATGACTCCGCCGAATCCGTTTCCTAAGATGACAGGCATCTTTGCGGAAGGCGCATATCCCGCATTAACCATTCTGATCGCGGTGTCGCAGCATTCCCTGGTCTTATCGATCAGAGGATAATCATTGATGAATTCATATCCTCTCATCGTTCCCGGAGCAACCCTGCCGCTCTGCTTCTCGTTATCTTTCGTTGCGATAGCTTCAACCGAGAGCCTGATCCTCTTTGTGGTATCTTCGGCGTTAACGCCGCGCGTATTGATGATGCGCGCAGTCCTTGTGCTGCAGGCTATGCCTGACGCGACCTGGGTAATCAACGGATCATATCCGAGTGCGAAATCAGAAGACTTGCGCAGATAATCAACTATGTCGGTTTTCGGAACTGACATCGGATCGATCTCTACGGTTGCTCTGGATGTAGAGCAAAGCTTTTTCAGCGCCTCAATTCTTCCCTTGTCAGAACCCTTGATGGCTGCTGCAGCTTCCTTCGCAAGCTTCAGCAGGACTTCTATGTCATTATCACTTGAATATACATACACGGAATTGGTCCCTGCCAGGAGCCTTATTCCCGTACCTGAATCAAAGCCGGTGGACGCTCTTATGACCTTTCCGTTAAGCAGGCTTACAGACTTGGATTCAGTCACTTCCTGGAATACTTCGGCAAAGTCAGCAGTCGTTGACATTGCCTGTTCCAGTATTCTTAAACAATCACTGTCATTAAACATAACGAAACTCTATTTTAACCCTTTCTCGTGAAAGAGATATTAATTTCTCGAGCTTTCCGCACAAGCGGAGCGCGGAGGACCTTGCGAGCGGAATTAATATCTCTTGATCTTTTTGGACGTATTCTTCTCGAATTCGGTCATTCTGAGGACAGTCTTCTTGATCTTCTTATAGCTTTCGAGCTTCTCGTTGGTCTCTGCAACCACAGTCTTTAAGATATCCATGATCTGATCTTCGGTAGGATCGGTCTGAATACCGAGCTTTGCCTTGATCTCATCCAGATCCGGGAAGATCGTAGCAGTTACAAGGATATCGTCCTTAGCCTTATCCTCAACGCCTGATACGACCGACTCGGCAACATAAGGACTTAATGAAAGCAGATATTCGATCTCCTCGGGAAACACGTTCTTACCGTTCTTGGCGATGATAACGTTCTTCTTACGGCCGGTAATGATGCAGAAATGATCTTTGTCGATATAGCCAAGGTCACCTGTGTGATAGTAGCCATCACTGTCCAGCGAAGCCGCCGTGTTCTCGGGGTCGTTGTAGTATCCGAGGAAAATGTTGGGTCCCTTTGCGATAAACTCTCCGATACCGTCTTCGTCAGGATCAAGGATCTTGACGTCAACGCCGACAGCGGGGATGCCTGCAGCTGTATTCTTGAAGTAAACGTCTCTGTTAAGAGCAAGGATCGGCGAACACTCCGTAAGACCGTAACCCTGAACGCAGATAAGACCGATGTCCTGGAAGAACTTAAGGATGTCGGGATTGATAGGCGCGCCGCCCGCGATGATGAGTCTGCATCTGCCGCCGAAAACGTCATGGATCTGCTTGAATAGCTTCTTTCTCATCTTGGGAGAAAGATGCAGAGTATTCGCGAGCTTGATACCTTTCTGGAGCTTCTTGGCCTTCTCTGGATCGGCGTTTACGCTCTTCATGATCTTCTTGTAGAAGAGCTCGAGCATTACCGGGACCATGAGAACTGCCGTAGGTCTTGCTTCCTGCAGGTTCTGCGCGATATAACGGAGACCTTCGCAGATGGCGACCGTGGTGCCTCTGTAGACCTGACCTAAGAAACCGCATGTGCATTCATAAGTGTGATGCAGCGGGAGAACCGAAAGCCATACATCATTGATGTCGATATAGAGCATCGAGAACATAGACATGAGGTTCTCGCAGATATTCCGCTGGCAGAGCATAACAGCCTTTGACTTGGCAGTTGTGCCTGACGTGAACAGAAGGATCGTCATTTCCTCGGGATCGATAGTCGCTTCAGTAAAGATCTTATCTCCCTCCGCAAGCTTCTTCTCGCCGATATTCAGGCAGTCCTGATAGTAAAGGAATCTGTCGTCATCGATCTCATCCATGCAGATCCAATACTTCATTGTATCGACCTTGCCATAGACCTGATTGACGATCTCGAGCTTGGACTTCGAGAAAATGAGTATCTCGACTTCTGCTCTCGTAAGCATGTTATAGACGTCATCCACGGGAAGCTCCTTGTCAAGCGGAACTACGCATCCGGCGCCGTTGGTTACAGCAAGATAAGACGTGTACCACTCATATCTTGTCTCTGCAAAGACCGCGATCCTCGCGCCCTTTTCGACGGTATTCATGAAATAAGTACCGAGCGAATCAATGTCATGATCGTACTTCTCGGTAGAAATCGGTATATAGTCGCCGCCCTTTTTCTCTTTTACAAGGAAGACGGGATTCTGCGGGAAATCCTTGACTCTGTGCTTGATAATGTCTCTGAAGTCATGGATGGTGGTTACGTCATAAAGTTTTGCATAGGGATCTTTAAGCATCAGCAGTATCCTTTCTCAATGGCTAATTCGGCACGTTCCTTATTCTTCCCGCCCTTGGCGATCTCGGCATCGATAAATCCGGGATTTGCCTTTATAAATGCTGTCATGTAATCAGCAGGAGATTCAAGGAAATGAAGTATCATGGCTTTCTGCGCATCATTGATGATGCCGTTTGCTGCAGCCTCATCGAAAAGCTGCTGATCGATGCCGGTAAGCGCATAAAGCTCAACACCGAGACCTTTAAGGACAGCTCTTCCGTTCTGGTGTCTGTCGACAACGGCAACTGTATCGGTGATCTCAGAACCCAGACCTCTGATAACGGGTATCCAGGCTCTCTCATATGAGGATGCCTCGGTGATGAGATCGGCGATGTGAAGCGCCTTCTTCCCTTTCAGATCAATATCTTTCGAATCGACAGAAGGACCTTCGATGCTCTCCGAATATACGGATGTCAGATCCTTATAGATCGTAAGGTGAGGCTTGCCTAGAAGATATGCGGGCATCATTGAGAAGAAATAATCCCTCCTCTCACCGCCGGAGATATAATCAAAATCAAGCTTTGAAGCAGCTTCAGCGAGTTTGTCCGATACCATCTTGAACGTGCCGCCCTTATTGTAGTAAGCGAGCATCATGTCAAAGATCTCTTCCGGAGCCGTAAGCCTGTCGGATGCGATGGCACCCTCTATCCTCTTGAGGACTTCCCCTGCGGCCGCCTCATTCTCGAGAAGAAAATGAGTATTGATGAAGAAAGGGCCGAGTCTTCCCGATGTATACCAGAAAGGCTGGTTCTCAGGTGCGACTCTAACCGCTTTGGTGGCAAACAGCGCCTCGATTATCTTGTCTTCCATAAATCTATCTCCTTTACAGCCTTACCAGCGCTGCAATGTGCCGGTAAGTTCTTTTAAATCAATATTGTTCTCTTCGCAATAGCGCTCAAGATCTTCAGTGATCTTAACCGGAAGCGCGGGATGTATGAGACACGCTGTGCCGATCTCGACTGCCGAAGCACCCGCGATCATGAATTCCACTACATCCTTCCAGTCAGCAATACCTCCGCAGCCGACGACCGGAATATCAAGGACCTGGCTGCATTCTGCCACCATGCGGATGGCAACGGGCTTGACTGCGGGACCTGAATAACCGCCGGTGTTGTTTGTAAGGACAGGTCTTCTCGTTCTGATGTCGATCCTCATGCCCATAAGAGTGTTGATGAGAACGACTGCGTCAGCGCCTCCGGCCTGTGCCGCCATAGCGGTAGCCTTTATGTCGGTTACATTGGGCGTAAGCTTTATCCACAGCGGAAGATCTGTAAGTTCCCTGAGCTTTGACGTGATCAGTCTGATAGCTGCAGGATCGCTTCCGATCGTCATGCATCCCTCTTTGACATTGGGGCATGACAGATTGATCTCCAGAGCATCGATCTTATCCTTATGTGGATCGAGCTTATTGACCATATCGATATAGTCTTCATAACTGTGACCGGCAACGTTTACGATAACGCCGGCTCCAGATTCTCTCATGAAGTCCAGGTCGTTTTCTATGAAGTAATCAACTCCGGGATTCTGAAGTCCCACCGAATTGAGCATTCCCGAATCACACTCTGCGACTCTGACACCGGGATTGCCTGCTCTTGGCTTAATGGTTAGTCCTTTGGAAGAAATGCCGCCCAGGATCGACAGATCATAGTATTCGGCAAGTTCTCTTCCGAAATTGCATGTTCCCGATGCAAGGATAAGCGGGCTCTTGAGAATGACATTTCCGACTTTGACTGATAACGGACTGCTCACCATACCACCTCCGTGCTGTCGAAAACAGGACCGTCCTTGCAGCATCTAACATTCTTAAATCCCTCGGGACCTTCATCCTTGACCTTTACGGTACAGCAAAGACAAATGCCTGCGCCGCAGGCCATTCTCTGCTCCATGGAGACAAGGCACTTCATGCCTTTATCCGAAGCCCATAAGCTTACGGCCTTCATCATGGGGATGGGACCTACACAGCAGATAAGGGTTTTCGACGGTTCTGCGATGTCAATGGTATCAAGACCGGCAATTACCGTACCTTTGATGCCGCAGTCTCCGCAGTCAGTCGTAAGAACATAGGACGGTTTGTTGAGGATCACCTGCGAGGCATTCCTGAAACCTTCACATACGGTAACGCTCTTACCTGCCGCGGTAAGAGTTTCGTATGCGAAATTAATGGGGAAAACACCTGTTCCTCCACCTGTAAGGATAACATTATCGTATCCTTCGAAGTCGAAGCCGTTGCCCAGAGGGCCAAGGCAGTCGACCGTCATTCCAGTCTCAAAACGGGAGATCGCGGAAGTGCCTTTTCCAACGACTTTTACGCCTATATAGAAGATCCCGTTCTCTTTGTCTGTGCTTGCTATTCCAAAAGGTCTCTTAAGAAAAACATCTCCTGCCGATATATTCACGAACTGTCCCGGGACAGCAGTATCTGCGATGTCGGGGCAATCAAATCCGAGATAGCAGGTGTCACTGTTAAGGAATTCTTTTGAGACTAACCTGATACTGTATTCTTTCTTAAAATCCATCAATCACACGTACTTGCGGTTATGTAATGCCGCGTTGAGTTTCTCCTTCATGTCTTCTGCTTCGAATCTTGCGGCCTTGCCGAAATCCTCTGCTCTGAACAGGTCTTCCCTTGCCTTCCATGCTGTCATGATGCTTCTGGAAGCGTTAACGATTCCGCCCTTGCCGTAAGCAGTAAAGCTTGCAACGGCTTCATCAGCACCTGCGCCCTGTGCGCCGTAGCCCGGAATGAGCATGAATGCGTTAGGCATGATCTTTCTGAGACCGACAGCCTGTTCGGGATATGTGGCTCCGATAACGGCGCCTACGGATGAGAATCCTTCCTCACCGATGAGTTCCTCGCCCCACTCGGAAACCTTGCCGGCAACGGCTTCATAGAGTTTGCCTCCGGATGCGAGCTCGAGATCCTGGAAATCACCTGCGGAAGGGTTGGATGTCTTTACGAGGCAGAAGATACCCTTGCCGTCTCTTTTCGCGACATCTATGAAAGGCTTGACGCCGTCAATGCCAAGATAGCAGTTGACCGTGCATGCATCAAGGCCGCTCATCTCCATGGAATCACCGAGGAGGATGTCCGTCTTGCCGATGACAGCCTCTGCATAAGCGGTTGCAGTGGAACCGATATCGTTACGCTTGCAGTCACCGATTACGAGCATGCCCTTTCTCTGGGCATATCTTGCCGTAAGGAGCATCGTCTTGATGGCATCATAGCCGTACATCTCATAATATGCATACTGAAGCTTGATGGCAGGAGCAATGTCACACGTATGGTCGATTATCTCTTTGTTGAAGAGCCAGATGGCCTTGGCTGTTGCCTTTGTGGGTTCTTCGGGGAAAAGAGACTCGGCATACTCCTTGATGTGCTGAGGAATGTAATCGAGTTTGGTGTCGAGGCCTACAACGGTGGGGTTCTCGAGTTCGTCGATCTTTCTAACCAGGCAGTCAGCAAAGTTTCTCATATGTGATTTTTCCTCCCATTACAGTAAGTAGTGTTTCACCGTAGAGCTTCCAGCCGTCATACGGTGTGTTTCTTGATTTTGAAAGCATCTTGTCTTTCTCGAAAACGAATTCGTCATCGATATCAAAGACCGCGAGATCCGCGTCATCGCCAATGTTCATGCCGCCTCTCCCGAGCTTTAAGATGCCGGAAGGACCGTAGCACATAAGGTCAATAAGCCTTTCAAGGGTGATCTCACCTGTTTTCACAAGATAAGTGTACCCCAAAGCGAAGGCAGTCTCAAACCCTAATATACCATTCAAAGCGACAGAAAATTCACAGACTTTCTCGTCAGCATGATGAGGCGCGTTGTCTGTGGCGATCGCGTCGATCGTTCCGTCCTTGATGCCTTCGATAATCGCTTCGACATGATCCTTTGTTCGGAGCGGCGGATGCATCTTGAAGTTTGTATCATATGTCTCGCACATGTCATCTGTCAGAGTGAAGTAATGCGGGCATGTCTCACATGTAACCTTTACGCCCCTGGCCTTGGCATCCCTGATCATGCGGACTCCGCCCTTAGTGCTTACGTGGCAGATATGAACGGGAATATCCAGGTATTCCGAAAGTATTATGTCTCTTGCGATCATTATATCCTCGGCAGCAGATGGGATTCCCCTGATTCCTATCGTCGTGGACACAACGCCCTCGTTCATCGCACCTTCTGAGAGGCTCTTGTCTTCGCAGTGATTCAGTACAGGGAGATCGAAGTCTGAAGAATACTCCAGGACTTTCCTCATGATCCCGGCATTCTTAATCGGGTGGCCGTCATCTGATACAGCCACGATCCCGGCTTCCTTCATGAGACCCATCTCAGATATCAGCTCACCGTCGATGCCTTTCGTTGCGGCGCCTATCGGGTAAACTCTGCAGTTGTCTGCTTCTTTTGCTTTCTTGAGGATACCGCTGATAACCGCGGCGTTGTCTGCTACCGGGTTTGTGTTCGGCATCGGGCATATGGAGGTATATCCGCCCTTGGCTGCAGATGCCGTGCCCGTGGCGATGGTCTCCTTATACTCTCCGCCCGGTTCTCTTAAATGGCAGTGCATGTCAACAAGACCCGGTGTAACTGTTGCGCCCTTAAGGTCTATTATCCTGTCCGCCTCATCATCCTTGAACTCAGAGGCAAATCTGCCGTCAGCGATATAGATGTTCGTAAGCTTATCTTCGTTGTATAACTTTGCGTTCTTTAAGATTAATCTCACAGATTGTTCCTCCTGGCCATAAGAAGGTAGAGCACAGCCATCCTGACTGCGACACCGTTTGTTACCTGTTCGTTTATAACCGACTGGTCACAGTCATAAACTGCCGTCGGAAGCTCTACTCCGTGATTGCACGGCCCCGGGTGCATCAGGAATGCGTCCGGCTTAGCGAGTGCCAGCATCTCGGGCGTGATTGCATAGAACTTGGCATACTCTGCGATCGAAGGGAAAAGTGATTTCTGCTGTCGTTCCAGCTGGACACGGAGTCCCATGACCGCGTCGGCATCCTTAATGCAGTCAGCGACGCTGTCCGCAATCCTTACGCCCATGTTCTCGATCCCTACCGGCATCATGGTCTTCGGTCCGTATACGCTGACCTTGGCTCCGAGCTTGGTCAGACCGATCGCATTCGATCTTACGACTCTTGAGTGATAGATGTCGCCGCAGATAGCTATGTTCTTGCCCTCGAAAGTATCGAATCTCTCGTACATTGTGAGCATGTCGAGCAGGGCCTGCGTGGGATGTTCGTTCATTCCGTCACCGGCGTTAACAACCGAGGCCTTGAGGTAAGGCGCAATAAAATGAGGCGCTCCGGACTGGTTGTGCCTCATGATTATGATGTCAGTACCCATCATGTCTATCGTTCTTGCTGTATCGAGAAGCGATTCGCCCTTGTTTACCGAGCTGCCTGAAGTCGAGATATTGGCGGATGCCGAACCCATGTATTTGGAAGCGAGCTCGAAAGAAAGCCTTGTTCTTGTAGAATTCTCATAGAAGAGCGTTACAACCGATTTGCCCTGAAGATGGCTTGTCTTCTTGTTTGCGGAAGCTATGACAAGCTTCATAGTCTTTGCCGTATCAAGTATCTCCATGATCTCATCAGCGGTAAGCTGCTTCATTCCGAGGAGATCTTTACTCTTAAGTCCCATTTTCGTTATTCCTCCTCCTTGAGCAATATTACCCTGTCCTGACCGTCAACCTCTTTGACCTCAACGTCTATGTGTTCGGTGATGGCGGTAGGAACGTTCTTTCCGACATAGTCAGCCCTGAACGGAAGCTGTCTGTGTCCCCTGTCGATAAGTATCGCAAGCTGGATATTTGCGGGGCGTCCCATATCGAAGATGCTCTCGATAGCGGCCCTGGTCGTTCTGCCCGTATAGAGCACGTCATCCACAAGGATTATCTTCTTGCCGTTAACATCGAACGGGATATCGGTTCCGTTTACGACCGGATGTGCCGAGAGCATGGCAAGATCGTCTCTGTAGAAAGTTATGTCGAGGATTCCCATCGGCACTTTGACGCCTTCGATCTCCTCAAGAAGCGCTCTGAGCCTCATTGCAAGGGGCACTCCCCTCTTCTGGATGCCGATGATCGCCACGTTATCAAGGCCGTCGTTACGCTCGACTATCTCATGTGAGATCCTGATAAGCGCACGCGACATCGCGGCTTCATCCATCAGTTCATGACCGGGAATTAAGACCATAAAAAAACTCCTTCCGCTTGAAGTATGGCTATGACAAGCCCGTCCGGCAGAAAGGAATCCGTAAATACAGTAATATTAACAGCCACTTACGGCCTCGCCGGACCGTTTAAAGTTTTGCTGTAATGAATTCTATATTTAAAGGGAGAGAAAAGCAAGGCAGAAATGGGGTATTATTTCGAGCATATATAAAGCCAACGTGGTTTATGGTAATCAAGATGATGAAAAAACCAACGCTGAAGAAAATCCACGCTGTTTTTCGCGCATAGCGTGAAATCACTTCATGCATTTCGAAAACTTACGCAGTTTTTCACGCACAGCGTGACTTTTTGCGCGAATAATCGCGAAAGAATAGAGATTTTTAGTCTGACAGCGGGCGGTATACTAGAAGACAGAACGCCTTACTCCACCCCGATCTTCTTCAAAAAGCCTTCGATATACCCGGTGTACTTCTCAAACCCGGATAAATATCTGCATCTGGCGTGGCCGGCGCCTTCGACCATGATAAGTTCGGTGTAAGCGCCGTTCGCGGAAGCGGCGGCATTGAGCAGTTCGCTGTGATAGGGCTTGACGAGCCTGTCGCCGGCACCGTGTATGAACAGAACAGGATAAGTATTGTTTTCGAGGCATTTAAGTGCGCAGGTATCCTTCATGTCGACATGATAGATGATCTTGCCGGTAAG
>JAFWLP010000056.1 GCA_017511005.1 Clostridiales bacterium | reverse complement strand
TCTCCAGCAAAGACGCATGATCTGCCATGTCACCAGCATCGACCGCACCACCGATCAGCATGCCCATGCTGCCTCCCAGAAGTATTCCGAGCGGTCCGCCAAGGATGCCGACCAAACTGCCGATCAAGCCGCCGGTCATAGTATCATCCCCGGTTGTGGCTCCGTTGACAAATCCGTCCATCACAGAAAGCTTACCATTATCCTTCTTTACAATCACTGCCTGGGAGATCGTATAATTGGCATTAGCCGTTTCCCGCTTCAGTTCAGAAAGTGCTTGGTACGCTTCGCTTTCGACTTTATAGTTAGCCAAAACCAAATTCTCTTTCATTTCAAACATCCCCTTTGAATTAGAAAACGCCCCGCAGATGGCAGGGCGCTGTGGTGGTTATTTTATCCTTCGATTTGAATCGTTTTATGCTCCGGAAGCGCCACCGGCTTCTCTTTCGGGAAGTCAAGCGTCAGGACGCCGTCCTCAAACTTGGCCTTGACGTCTTCTTCATTGACATTCTCGCCGATGTAGAAGCTTCTGGTCATGGAACCCGAATAACGCTCCTGATGGACGATCTTTCCCTTCTTGTCCTTGCCCTCTTCTTCAAGGCCTTTGGACGCGGTAATCGTCAGGTAGCCGTTCTGCAGCTGCAGATCAATCTGATCTTTCTTGAAGCCCGGCAGGTCCACTTTCAGCTCGTAGCCTTCGTCGTGCTCCTTCAGATCCGTCTTCATCACGCGTGCTGCATGCTTGCCATACAGCTTGCGATCCACATCGGATTCGAAACCCCCGAACGGGAAGTCAAACCAGTCATCAAACAAACTCTCTCCAAAAATACTCGGTAACATAAGTCATGCCTCCTTTTTGCAATCACTATGTTTGTTACCTGAGCAAGGGGATGGAGGTCATCTATTCGATCTCTGTTCCTTTGTTCGATTATAATTATAGCACCATTTTTAGCACTGTCAAGGCGAGAGTGCTAAAAATCCGTGAACGATCTGTGAAGCTTCATTGCATATTTTGTTAAGCCTTATTCGCCTATTCGAGAAGTGATGAATTTGCTGAGTGGGCGCTCTTCCAAGCGTTTTTTATCCCGATCAATATCTTCCTTCAAGGTCTTCATTTCCTCGCTTGCTGTTTGTTCGTCATACAGCATTCTGATCAAGGTATCTTGGCGGTCGATAATTTCGCTTTTGATGAGCGTCGTGGGCTCCAGTCTGTTTGTCACGAGTTCCCGGCGCTCTTCTACTCGTTGCTCTGCTATCCTTCGAAGTCTTTCTGTCTCGGCCTTTACCTCAGCGATCCTAGCATTGATACGTTCGGTACGGTAGATCACATCTGGATAGGCATCAGCAAACCGTTTATGGAAAACAGATTTGTCCGAAAGGAGAAGGTATATTTCCTTACGAATTGCCTCCGTATCGTCCGCTTCGCTGTTCTCGACGCCAACCTTTACCATCTTCAACACAAAGTGGGAAAGAATATAGTCTGCAACGAATACCGCAAGAAAAATCCCTGTCACGATCTCCTTTGTCGTGATAGAAATGGAGGCGAAAGCGCGATAGAGAACTGGATTAATAATATGGATAATCGCCACGCCGCCAAGCCCAAAGAGTACTAGATTACCGATCCAGACCCGACCGTGCAGATTCATCGGTTTTTGGCTGTAATCCCACCAACGCGCGTGAAACCGCTTCTCCAAAAAGAAGCTTGTCAAGTATTCCAGTGTACCGCAGATAATGAAAGACATAACGAACGTTGTGCCGTATCCGGATTCAAGACGTGAAAGACTCCCTACGATCAGCGTAATCAATGCGGCTCCACTACCATAAACAGGGCAAATTGGGCCTGTTAGGAAGCCCCGATTGATAAAGCGGTGAAACTGAATGTACTTTAGCGTGACTTCAATGCACCAGCCTAACAAGGAGTAGGAAAAGAATATCAGAATCAGATTAATGACATATTCCATGTCGCTTCCTCCTAGTCTCCAGAACATCATCTATTTCTCTTGGACCAATTAAGTAGTATATGCGATACTGGGTCCAACATCAAGACGAAGTATTCGGGTCAAACTGGCACGGATGATTCTGTTGCTTTCTCAGCCTGCAGATGGTGAAGAATGTGGTTGCCGATTCGCTCCTCCAGTTTATGGTACTGCC
>JAFWLP010000055.1 GCA_017511005.1 Clostridiales bacterium | reverse complement strand
TCGACAAATACGGCGCTGCAGGCGCTCCTGCGGTTCCGAAGGAAGAAAATTCTGAAGAAATCGACAGTTTGTAAACGAAATGTTAACAAAGTATGTAAAAAAGATTAGCAAATTTGGAATTTTCTGTTGAAATTTGGCCTGCGATATCATAAAATATGTCTAAGAAATTGGATATATTTGCGTATTTTATGCGCAAACCATTGAAATCATTGAGTTGTAACAAATCACATAAGAAGGAAGGTGCTTCTATATGATGAGAAAGTTTAACAAGAAGAAGGGAAGCAGACAGGGTGCGATCCTCGTTACCGTTGTTTTCATCCTGGCATTCGCAATCATCTTTATTGCAGCTGCCATGATGCTTACCCAGCACACCAGAAAGCGTGTTTACACGGAGGCTGAGAGCAGCCAGGCAAGACTTACCGTTACGTCTGTTGCAGAAGCTTTCTACCGCGCTATTCAGAAGTGTGAATTTGCTGATGCGGATATCCTTGATCTCTGCAAAGGACCTACGACGATCAGAGTCCAGGCTTCTTCAGCTGCGGACACGATCCCTGGTCTTGAGAATCTCGGTGTAACAAATCCCGACAGCTATACTACTGTTTATCTTTACAGGACTCACACCGGTGCCGGCACAACAAACGACGACTACACATACTATGCTGACTTCTCAACACACATCGACGGTCAGGTAGAGAACGTTCGTGCTGAGCTTACTTACGTTACACCTACATCAACAGGCGGCGGCAAGCCGTTCGATGCTCAGGTCGACCTTAACAACAAGTTCTCCAACAACAACCTGAAGCTTGTCGGTGAAGGTAAGGAAGACGATCCTGATAACATTTTCCTCGTAAGACACGGTGGTAAGAACGATAACGCAGGCTTCTCCAGCTATTCCACACTCGTTTACTGCGACGGCGCTGTTAACTTCAAGGCAGACGCACAGAAGAGTAAGGACATCGTCTTCCTTTCCGGTGCTTACCTCAAGGATATGACAGATGCTACACAGCTTGAGAACTCCAATGTTGAGAACCTCTTCTTCTTCGGTGACGCCAACCAGCCCATCGCTCAGGGTTCCAAGTCTGCAAGCTTCAACGCTTCAAACTACTATTTCTGGCTTTGCAACAGAAGTAATGTCTCAGCATGGACATCAGGCGCTAAGGGCGTTTACACACTCAACCCCGACGGTACAAGCCCTGACGTTACAACAACAGCAACTTTCAGGGAAAAGGTTCAGAAGTACTATGCTTACAACATGAAGTATAAGTCAAACGGTACAGAGAACTTCCCTACAACAACAAACTTCATCAATCAGGTTAAGGATAAGTTCAACATTACCAAGGACCCTCCTTCCGGCGGTCAGTCATTCGGAACATTCCTTAAGAACAACTGCTATCAGCAGACCAACGCAGCTCTGGCATCAGGCACATACGTTTTCAATTCTGACGGTTGTGACACAAGTGATACACATGCTGCACTTGCAAACGGTTATACTTTCGCAGCAAAGGAACCTTACGTCATCGTTCTTTCAGGAAATGCGAACTACAGATTCTGGTTCAAGAGCGGATCATACGGAATCTTCAACGTTGTATTCATCATTCAGCATCCTACAGCAAGCAAGCCCGTTCTCTTCCTGCTCGCAGAAGGTGCAAAGCTCTACTGGCCCGGTAAATATAATGCATATTATCCCGCAGGCGGCGGAACGGACAGCAGCTCAGACGGTAAGGTTTGCGGAAACGGTATCCTTGCCGTTGAAGGAAGAAACTTCGACACAGCAGAAGATGCATTCAACTTCGTAAAGAACTGCACAGCATCAACTGTTAAGGCATTCGATAATACTTCTAACAAGTACAGTACTCACTACAATGGTACTAACGAGCCTTGTGCAATGGTTATCGGTATGGGCAAGAACGTATTCCAGACAGATAAGAACATCATCCTCGAAGCGTTCATCGGTCTGTTCAACGAAACTTATGACGCAGACAACCCGGCTTCATACATCAGATTCAGAAACGGTGATGACGGTGTTATCTACGGAAGAATCATGACAGACGGTCTCGGCTTCCAGGGCGAAGGTGGTACAGACTCTGGTGCGATCGCAATGCCTGCTTCACCGGGAGCTTCATCGATCCCCGCAAAGGATACAGGTGTCAAGAAGGTTGTAACCGGCTTCTCACTCAAGTCAATGAGGTATTATTACAACATCACACCTGGTGAAGGCGGAACCTGATAAATCACAGGTCAACACTAGCAAATAATAAAGACCGGTCTTTCGAGACCGGTCTTTTTATTGCATTAAGAAAAAATAAAAAAGGAAGTTATTCCACGGTTATAAGATGAGCCGCTTCGATTATCTCCATTGAGATATCGGAAGCAGGGCAGACGATTATGTTTCCGTGAGATACATATTCGATCCCAAAATAAGTGAGGCTCTCCTCACAGACATAGGAACACTTGGAAAGACTGAAGAGCTTTTCGATCTTTTGAGCAAAAGAGACATCATTGAGAAGATTGACAGCAGAATCGATCAGTATGACCTTTGCCAGATCGCTGCCGCGTTCAGCCAGTGAATCAAGAAATGAACCCAAAAGTATGCGGCCGTGATCCGAATCGGAAGAATAGTAATCATGCTTGATCAGAACGGTAACAGTTCCGCCTTCTTCAAGCATTGTCATTTCGGGAGCGGGTGTCAGCTCAAGATTGCTTTTTTCCCAGTTGTTCATCAAAATCCCTCCTGTCCGAAGATAAGAAACGCATCGATCTTTGGATCGCATTCTTGCTGTTTCCCCAAGGTTTGTCGGAATTGCGGTAATCAAATTTGAGTGTGAACCATTCAACGTCGCCGATCAGCTCATTGAAAGCAAGATCGCTGGAAGTTGCTAGAGCAGTTACAAAATCGGCAGCCTCATTCTGTGAGAGTTTGGCTGCCTGCCTGAGCAGCATTGAAGTGTGGGGGAGACAGTGATACTTTGTCCCGTCAAACTTCTTTCTGAATTCGTCATTGTGGCCGTACATCCAAGCGGTTACTTCAGCGTAGTGTCTCATGGCGTCATTCAGTTTCTCGCAGATCGGGCACATGGAAACACGCTTGTCTATCCTGTCCGCGAGATCGTTAAGCTTTGACTTGTAGTCAGAAGATCTGCCTTTAAGCAGTCCGGCCTTAGAAGGAGCAGCTGCGATCATGTCAGCTGATATGTCATCATGAAAATCTTTCAGATGAGTATGCATGACAAGTCCGAGACCGAGTCTGTTGGTAACTGATTTATTGAGCTTGCCCATGTGTTCAGGGCAGAAGCCGGTCTTGTTCGTGATCTTCCTGGTATCCGGTTCCATAAGGGAAGGGCC
>JAFWLP010000054.1 GCA_017511005.1 Clostridiales bacterium | reverse complement strand
CCATGTGTTTTTAAGCTTTGTGTGAGGTGATTCGTTAACAATGGTCCATTCCGTAAAACAAGGCAAGACAGAGCGACAGTCGTATTCCAAGATCAAAGAAGTAATTGAGGTGCCTAACCTTATCGAGAACCAGAAGCAGTCCTATCAGTGGTTCATCGACGAGGGTATGCAGCAGATTTTCGACGAGGTATCGCCGATTACTGATGATCAGGGTAAGTACGAAGTCTATTTTGTCGGTAAGATCTTCGATTCTGAGAATCCCTGTGATCCCACAGGTAAGGAGAAGGAAGGCAAGAGTAAGAAGAACAAGGAGCCCAAGAATCCTGTCAAGCTTACCAAGTCAGCAATCATTGACAGCTGCAAGAAGAACGACAGCAATTATGCTGCACCTTTGAGTATCCAGCTCAGACTCCATAACAAGATTGACGGAACAGTTACTGATGAGACAGCTTTCGTCGGCAATTTCCCTATCATGACCGATCAGGGTACATTTATCGTCAACGGCGCAGAGCGTGTTGTAATTAACCAGATCGTAAGATCTCCCGGAGCTTACTATAGCGAAATGAGATCCAAGATGGGCAACAGGCTTCTTTCTGCCGAGCTTATCCCTTACAGGGGCTCATGGATCCTTATCGAAGAGGACGAGAAAGAAAGCAAGCTTAACGCTAAGGAGAGAGCTCTTAAGGCTGCAGGCGCTCCCGAAGCAAACAACGATCCCGACGAATATAATCTTATCTACATCGTCGTAGATAAATCACATAAGATCTCCCTCTCGGTATTCCTGAGATGCTTAAATGACCCTGATGAGGGTATTCATCTTTTAACAAACGAAGATATTATCAATATGTTCGGTGATGAAGACTGCCTCAGAATGACTCTCGAGAAGGATGAGACAAAGAATGCTGCTGATCCCCATACGGCAGCTCTCCAGGAGTTCTTCAAGAAGGTCCGTAATAACGAGCCTTTTACGGTCGAAAACGCTAAGAATATCCTTAAAAAGACATACTTTGACTCTTTGAGATATGACCTTGAGAGAGTAGGTATCTACAAGGTAAACAAGAAGTTCGAGCTTTCCGCCAGAATCATCGGAAGCAAGCTCGCTGAAAATGTCGTATCCGAAGACGGTGAGCTCATCTGCAAGAAGAACACCGTAATTACCGAAGAGATTGCTTCAAAGATCGAAGACGCAGGCATCATGTCCGTTCAGGTCTTCCCCAGAAAGCTCGTACGCGCAGCTGATGAGGATGAGTTCGAAGACGTACCTCTCAAGGTTATCGGTAACGGCAGAGTTGATGCCGAGACATTTATTGCCGGCAGCATCACAAAGACAGAATTTAAGAAGTTCGATATCACAAGAACAGGCATCAACGAGAAGGTTAGAGCCAACATCCTGAGAGAGATCATCGAGCAGGTCAAGGCCGAGAGCAAGACAGACATCGCTGCAAGACTCGAAGCAGCAATGGCTGAGCGCAAGGAAGACCTTATGCCGAGGAATCTCACTGTTGATGATATCTTCGCTTTCGTTTCCTACTACATCGGACTGCACAGAGGCGTCGGCAGGATCGACAACATCGACCATTTGGGCAACCGTAGAGTTAAGTCCGTAGGCGAGCTCCTTCAGAACCAGCTCCGTACGGGTATCCAGAGAGTCGAAAAGAATACAAGAGACAGGATCTCCCAGATCTCCAGCAAAGAGGGTGAAGTCGTCACGGCTACAAGCCTTGTTAACACAAGACCCTTAAGTGCTGCATTCAGGGAGTTCTTCGGTTCATCCCAGCTTTCAGCTTTCGCTGACCAGAACAACCCGCTGGCTGAGCTTACGAACAAGAGAAGACTTTCCGCTTTGGGTCCCGGCGGTATCTCCAGAGAAAGAGCTTCAATGGAAGTCCGCGATATCAACCCTACACACTACGGACGTATGTGTACGATCGAGACACCGGAAGGTCAGAACATCGGACTTATGACATCTCTTGCTATCTATGCCCGTATCAATAAGTACGGTTTCATTGAGACGCCTTACAGAAAGTTCGACAAGGAGAACCTCAGGGTTACTGACGAGGTTGTTTACATGTCCGCCGATGAGGAGGATGAGTACAACATCGCACAGGCTAACGAGCCTATCGATGAAGACGGCCGTTTCATCGGCAAGAAGATCGTATGCCGTTACTTAGACCAGTTCCTGCAGCTTGACCCTGATCAGGTCGACTACATGGACGTATCTCCTAAGCAGCTCGTATCCGTATCAACAAGCCTTATTCCGTTCCTTGGTAACGACGATGCTAACCGTGCTCTCATGGGCTCGAACATGCAGCGTCAGGCTGTGCCTCTCATCAAGCCTGAGGCACCTATCATCGGAACAGGTATGGAATACCGTGCGGCAAAGGATTCCGGCGTTTGCATCGTCGCTTCACACGACGGTGTCGTATCCTTCGTTGCATCAGACAAGATCGAAGTTACCTGCGCAGACGGTACGGTAGATACCTTCATGCTCGCTAAGTATCAGAGATCCAACCAGAGCACATGCATCAACCAGCGCCCGATCGTCTCCATTGGCGATAAGGTCAAGGCAGGAGACACCATCGCAGACGGTCCTGCTACGGACAACGGTGAGCTTGCACTGGGCCGTAACGTTCTCATCGGATTTACCACATGGGAAGGTTATAACTACGAGGACGCCGTTCTCGTAAATGAAAGAATCGTAAGAGATGACGTTTATACGTCCATCCATATCGAAGAGCACGAGTGCGAAGCACGTGAGACAAAGCTCGGTGCCGAGCAGATCACAAGAGAGGTTCCGAACGTTTCTGATGATGCTCTCTCCAACCTCGATGAGAACGGTATCGTAATGATCGGTGCCGAAGTTAAGGACGGAGACATCCTCGTCGGTAAGGTTTCCCCTAAGGGTGAGACAGACCAGACAGCAGAAGAGAGACTTTATAAGGCAATCTTCAATGAGAGAGCAAGAGAAGTTAAGGATACTTCCAAGCGTGTTCCTCACGGCGGTTCCGGCGTAGTTGTTGACGTTGTCGTTTCCACAAAGGAGACAAACGGCAACCTTAAGAACGGTGTAGACAAGAGAGTCCGCGTTTATGTCGCTCAGAAGAGAAAGCTCTCCATCGGCGATAAGATGGCCGGTCGTCACGGAAACAAGGGTGTTGTATCCAGAGTTCTTCCTGAAGAGGATATGCCTTTCCTTCCTGACGGTACTACACTTGACATCTGCCTCAATCCTCTGGGCGTTCCTTCACGTATGAATATCGGCCAGCTCCTTGAGGTTCACCTCGGCCGTGCCGCTAAGGCTCTTAACTGGAAGATTGCCACACCTGTTTTCGACGGTGCAAACGAGAACGACATCGCAGATGCATTCGAACTTGCAGGCATCGATAAGGATGGTAAGACTGTCCTTTATGACGGACGTACGGGCGAGCCTTTCGAAAACAGAGTTACCGTAGGTATCATGTACTACATGAAGCTGCACCACCTTGTTGACGACAAGATGCACGCAAGATCCACGGGACCTTACTCACTCGTTACACAGCAGCCTTTGGGCGGTAAAGCCCAGTTCGGCGGACAGAGATTCGGTGAGATGGAAGTTTGGGCACTCGAAGCTTACGGTGCTGCTCATACTCTCCAGGAGATCCTCACAGTCAAGTCCGACGATATCGAAGGCCGTTCAAAGACATACGATGCTATCATCCGCGGCAAGAACATTCCTGATCCGGGTATCCCTGAATCCTTCAATGTCCTTGTTAACGAGCTCAAAGCACTGGCATTGG
>JAFWLP010000053.1 GCA_017511005.1 Clostridiales bacterium | reverse complement strand
TGGGGGACTCGAACCTCCGGCCCACAGCTTAGAAGGCTGTTGCTCTATCCAGCTGAGCTAATGACCCTGGAGCGAGTGATGGGAATCGAACCCACGTGGTCAGCTTGGAAGGCTGAAGTTCTACCATTGAACTACACTCGCGTATGGCACTTTGCTAAGTGCCTATGTATATTACACTAACGTCCGAAAATAATCAACTGATAATTATCAGTCAGGCATCGTACCCGTAAGATAGGTCTCGGAAACATAGAAACCGTCCTCGGTCTTGTACCATCCGCCGCTTGCCTTGGCAACGACTTTAACGGTCTGACCTCTTGTCAGGGTTCCGATCTTCTCATAACTCGTAGCCGGACCTTTTCTAACATTGAGGAACTCGCCCTTGCTGACTTTAACATAATATACAACGGGGGTCTCAAGCTGTGTCTCTGTCCAGGAGACTTCCTCGGTATTGGAGAGCGGGCCTGACCATTCAGGAAGTGTCGTTGTGGGAATGGTTGTGGTGGTGGTAGTTGTCTGTTCAGTAGATTCAAGAGTTGTTTCCGTAGCTTTTGTCTTCTTGCATGCGACTAAACCGAGGGCCATTACGCTGACCAACATCGATGCAATAAGTACGGTAGTAAATCTCTTCCTGTTCACAATTATCACCTCCGCATAATCGTATAGCTTATTATTACACACTTTACAAATAAATTTATATTTTTTTTGTTACAAGTTACGGCAATTTTATGTTATTCGCTTCCGGAACACCAAAAAATGCCGTTTACATATCATCATCAAGGATATAGTATGCCTCGTGATCCCTGTATTTTCCGTTGATATGCATGTATGAGAACCTCTGCCCTTCATAGTGAAAACCGAGACGTTTGACCAGATTGATCGAAGGCCCGTTCTCCGGCAGGATAAAGGCCTCGATCCTGTGCAGCTTGTATTCATCGAAAACAAATGCCATCGAGCCTCTCAGGGCCTCAGTCATATAACCTTTGCCCGTGTGATCCTTATCAAGATGATATCCGCATGCGCACGACATCATCCCGCCAAATGCAAAATTGAAAAAAGACACCCGGCCAACGATGCTCCCGTCTTCTTTTGACAGGATCCACAAAGGCACCAGGGTTCCTTCAAGAAATGAATTGCAGTCGTATGCAAGGTATTTCCTCTGCGTGGCCACCGTAAAATATTCGTCAGTATGTGTCTGCGAGAATTTTCGGTGGAAATCACGGTTGCGGATAAGATAATCGGCAACCCTCGGAGCCTCGCTCTTACGGAGGACCGAGAGCCTCAGATTATCAGTCTCAAGGGCGAGCATCTCACATCTCGCCCTCTTCGGTGCTATGCTGTATCCGGATCTGTACATCGACAGTCAGCGCTTCCCGTTACTCGTCATCAGAAGTCTCTTCAGTTGTCTCTTCCGTCTGGTCAGCGTCATTCGCTGCGGGAGCATCCTTTAAGAACTGATCCCTTGCGTAAAGACCTGACTTTGAGATCAGACCGTCAGGCCAGTGACCGGAATGGATCTGTTCCGGAGTATACTTATCGGAATTCATCAGGAGTGCGTTCGTATCATTTCCGTTTTTGCTGCCGATCGCGGCATTGCACCAGGAGATGTTGTTCTCATCAAGGAATTCAGCCCATCTGTCGCTTTCCTGGGTAAATATGCCGCCTTTGCAGTCATCGGTACAATAACTCCACTCTGTTACAAAAACGCAGACCTCATTATCGACTGCTTCCTGTACCATGTCTCTTTGTTCCTGTCTGTGCGTGCCTGAGAAAAAACGGCATCCGTAGCAGATATTGTCGTAGTCAAGCTTTGAATCCGAAACGGCATCCAATTCAAGTCCTCTGCCCGGTACACCTGCAATTACAATGCTGTCCGGACTATTCTCTCTTATGGCCTCAACAACATCGGAAACGAAGGGTTTTATCTTATCTTCCCATTCGTTTTCCTCTTCCTCTTCATCGTCAGCATCCTCATCCGGCTCTTCATCAAGAAGCGGATAGTTGTTGACCTCATATATGACATTTACGGATTCGGAATAGATGGTGGACAGTCTCTTGAAGAAATCGACCGCTGCCTCTTTGTTTGCATCGTATTCACCGGAATAAAGAATATCCCAGTCAGCGATCACATATATGCCCTGTTCTATGCACATATCGCATATCTTGCAGACCATGTCGAAATACGTATCCGGATCATCCAGATATCCGTAACTGTTCTCATCACCTGTTATGGCGATCCTCAGCACGTCACAACCCCAGTCTTCAGCAAGAGTCTTTACCGTATCCTGAGTGAAAAAGCCCTCACAATCCTCGATTCCGAAAGAGCTTATGCCCTTGAGGACAACTGTCTCGTCTTCACTGCTTACTATGTTCGTTCCGTCTATCTTCAGACGTCCTGTTTTCGCGACAATGCTCTCTGTTATCACAGCCGTGCTCAAAGGCTCCGGTGCCTCTGTCTCAACGATATCGACTGCCGGTTCTGTCTCCACCGGAACGGTCTCCACGGGTTCCGTGGAAGGAGTGGTTGACGGCAACGTCTCAGGACCCAGATTGGTCGAGCAGGAACAAAGCAAAAATGCCCCGGCAAGCCCTAAGACATTTAATCCGCGTAATTTTCTGTTCATCAAAATATCCTCACAAAATCAATCAAAATATAAAAAAATCATTTCATTTTTTTATATTTTGATTGTATAATCAAAAGTATTATAGAGCAAAGTATATCAAAAACTAACATCGTTTCAGGTTATTTTGGTGATTGTGATGTTTTTTTGATGATTTTACTTTATAATATTGTTAAGTATTAACGATATCGGGAGTCTATAGGTTATGGGACGTACAGACGCTTTGAAAGATAAGATCCTCAAACTGGGAGCGAAGCAGAAGCTTGGTGCGTTGGTCAAGTACGCTGACAACCCGGAAGACGACGTCCGTATGACCGTGGCCATGGCTATGGGAATGATCCCCAACTACGAGTCCGGAATGGCATTGATCCCTCTCCTGCGTGATTCCTCCCCTATGGTCAGGGCAGCTGCCGCAACAGCCGCTGCAGATATCCACGCAAAGCATTGCGAAGAGTATGTTAAGAAGCTTGCATTCGCAGACTCTGATCCTAACGTAAGACAGGTTGCCAAGGCAGCTTTCGACAAACTTAAGGACAGTGTAGTCTGATCCTGTTAACAAGATCGGTCATTAAGGGGCGCGGTAAGCATCGCGCCCTTTTTCGTGTTTGATTTATTGCCTGTCTGTTTGTTTTTCGGACTTTGAAAAAAGTGTGCACGATGGTGTGCGGTTTTCCACAAAAATCGTGTACACTCGCGAGTAAATTCTCTATATTTACTCGCCGGCGTGCTGATTTTGGCCCGAAAACAACACAGTTGCGTGCAAACCCTGCGGAACGGATTACACACAAAAAAGCGGCTCCCAAGTCAGGAGCCGCATATTCTGCAGATCTGATAACGACCGTTCGGGATATCACTCCTCGATGGGAACGATATTCTCCGCATCCTTGAAGATATGCTTCTCGGGAATGACACCTCTTACTCTCGAGAGAGGATATACACGGCTTCCCCTGCCGATGACGGTGCCGGGATTAAGCACGCTCTGGCATCCGACTTCAACATTGTCGCCTACTATGGCAGCGAACTTCTTAAGACCGGTCTCGATCACCTCATCACCGCTCTTTACACATACGAGAGTCTTATCGGACTTAACGTTGGATGTGATGGCTCCGGCACCGAGATGGGACTTGAATCCGAGAATGGAATCGCCTACATAGTTGTAATGGGGAACCTGAACATTGTCACTGATGATAACGTTCTTGAGCTCGGTTGAGTTACCGATAACGCACTTGCTTCCGATAAGGGCGCTGCCTCTGATAAACGCGCACTGACGTACTTCAGTCTCGGGTCCGATGATGCAGGGTCCTGCAATATATGCGGAATCAAACACTTTGGCACTCTTTGCGATCCAGATTCCGTCACCCTTATCCTCATAGATCTCAGGATCAAGCGTGGGACCGAGCTTGAGGATGAATTCCTTGATAAGAGGAAGCGCTTCCCAGGGATACTTCTTGTCTTCCAGAATGGGAGCGGCAAGTGTGTGTGTCAGATCGATAAGGTCTTTTGTCTCTAACATAAAATGTCCTTTCTGCCGTTGAGGCAATAAAATCAGTTAATTAACAGAGTAAACTATTACGGATATTGTCTCCGGCAGCTGGCGCTCGACGCGGAAATAGTCTTTTCCGTCCTTGCTCGACACAGTTACGGGAAGCTCAACCACTCCGGAATCACCGGCTGTTATCTGTGAGTAATCTATCTTTGCGACTATGTCGTCAGCAGTCATTGAGTTCACAGTGCCTGCACGTCCGACGATCTCCAGATCAACGGTCTTGATCGGATAAGAAACATCCATGTTCGCGGGAAGGTTCTCAGTCTGATCGTAAACGATCGGAACCGTGATATTCCTTGTAACTACCGGATTGGTGTTGATCTGAATGTAGATCCAGAGAGAAAGCGACATCAACAGCGAGATGATAAAGAAAACTATCCTTGTGGCTGTACCTGCACTCTTGGAATTTGTTACCTGGTCGGCATCCTTTGTCTTTATTGAGATCGGAACCGCCGTCTCACCCGCTATCTCAACCTGTGTCTCTGCATCAGCCGGGTTCGAAGCCTGGGAAGCCTTGCTCTTGGCAGTTTTCCCGACTTCCTCCTGACTTAAGACGTCCTTGCCAGAAGCAGGCTTGCCGTGGAATTTATCGAAGAATCTGCCGATGAAAGTCTTCTGCTCCCCGCCATATTCCTTAAGGCCCAAAAGATAAGAGAGATTGGCCTCAAGTTCCCTTGTCGACTTCATCTCGAAAAGCCGTCCGTTAACGGCGATCGATGTCTTACCTCTTTCCTCTGATACGACTACGGCAACGGTATCACCCATCTCGCTCGCGCCGACTGCGGCCCTGTGGCGTGTTCCGGAGCGTTCGAGAGAATGCATGGTAACGGACAGCGGCACATGGCACCTTGCGGCGATTATCCTTCCGTCCCTGATCAGGAGGCCGCCGTCGTGCATCGGGGACCCTTTATAGAAAATGCTCTGAAGCACGGAATTCGTTACCTCTGAATCGAAAGTGACGACATTCTCCTGTGACAGGAGCTCATCAAGCTTCGTATGTCTCTCAATAAGGATCAGCGCTCCCGTGTATGTTCTGGACATCTCTTTGCAGGCAGAGCTTATCTCCTTAATAAATGAGTTAAGTTCCTCCTTCGTCATTACCGATTCGCTGTGTCTGAACGGATTGGTGGCGCTTGAAGTCCGGAGACCCACTGTCTCCAATGCTCTTCTCAGTTCAGGCTGGAAAAGAACGACAAACAGTATCGCGACGATGTAAAGGAGCCTGTTGAAAAGGAATCCGACCATGTCGAGTCCAACAACTCCGCAGAAAGCAACAAAGACCAGGATCAGAACGATACCCTTAATGAGCTGCCAGGCTCTCGTCTGCCTGATGAACATGAGGAGCGTGTAGAACAGGAACGTGACCAGAACGATGTCGACGGCATATCTTATGAAATCCCAAAAACTTCCAAAGAAAAGCGTGCCTTTATCAAGGCTGTTAAAAAGCTCTCCCAGGAATTCAAATATCTGGCTGATCAAAGATGTGGTAGACATCGACAATGGCCTTCTTCTTAATGCTTATCTTATTTAGTATAACATAAGGGGTCGAAAACAATGCCGTTTTTTTGTATGAATGCGCAAGAACCGGGTAATGGTTTATTACACCAGAGATGACTCGGAAGAATACGTCTGCTTCGTCTGTTCGACCTTATATGCTTCATACTCTGAAGGTGTCATTCCCTTATCAGAACCCTTGAGAAGCGATTCGATGATGATGAAAGCAACGCAGTTGATCCTTATCTGGAGCCTGTCGCCGGTACAGTCGATCTCACCGTCACCGTTGCGGTCGTAATCCTCTTCAACAAGAATGGGATCAAGGAAATACGAACAGTCTGAAGGTGTCCTCCGGACATTTCCGCCATAATCCTGAAGACTCAGGTTCTTTGTCTCCTTCATCTGGCTCATTGACGTGAAATTGTACTCGTAGCTCTCGAAATAAACGACCGGTATCATCTGATCGTCAAATACGCTGAAGTCGGAGGCCGTTCTCGGGATCTCCTTGAAGATATCGCTGGTGCCATCATCATCGATATCCGTCTTGATGCCGGACTCGTTGTAGTAAAGATCAAAACCGTAATTTGTGTAAAGCGTATTTGCGAAGCATACGTCATATGCCTGATAGAGCTTACGCCTCATTTCGTACTTTTTCCCGGGGACAAGCGACTTGTATCCTGAGGAAGCATAGATCTTATCGCCTGAATACAGGCTGTCGACATCATACATAACATCGATCCTGCTTCGTTCGTCACTGCTGAGTGACTGGCAGAACGCCCTGGCACCGGCAAAATCATCAGTTCCCGCACCGAAAAACACGAACCAGACGTCATAGCTGACGTTTTTGTAATCCTTATAGGCCATGAGAGCCGTCAGGATGCAGGCTGTTCCGGAAGCATTGTCAGAGATGCCGTCGAAAACATACTTGAGGTCAGAGGTCTCTTCTGTCTCGTAATCATCCTCTTCCCCGTCTTCATATTCGTCATCATCCTCATAATCTTCATCGTCCTCATCGTAATCCTCATCCTCGTCATAAGACTCCTCTTCGGCATATTCCGGAAGAAGAGCAGCATCGTAATGAGTTCCGATCACAGCAACCCTGTGCTCCAGTTCGAACGAACCGTCATCATTGGCGCAATAGAATCCCGTTCCGGGGATCCTGACTATGTAATTATTTGAACTGCCGCCGTCCGGTCCCTGAAAACTCTGCACTTCAGGATCAAACCCAAGTTCTTTTATCTTCTCCTCGATATATGAACCTGTCCGGCTCTCGCCTGCGGAATAAGGCCTTCTGTCAGGGAATTTCCCTGCGATCTCCCTTGCTATGTCTGAGCCGAAAGAACCGTAGTCGGCAGGTTTCTCATTGCTCTTATTACTGTTCTTGCACGAAGACAGCAGCAACGGCTGTGCCAGAACCGTGACACAGGCAGTAACTGCGATTATTTTTCTGAAGACATCATTTCTCATAACGCGGTAATTATACACTAAGCTTTCTCTTCATTTGAGGCAATCGGAGAGGAGTTGCCTGTGATCTTGCCGAGCCTTTCCTCAAGGATCGCCAGGGCTTCAACCGTTGACGGTTTCCTGATGACCCAGCTTCCCCTGCCGTCTTTCTCTTCGAAACAGACAAGCGGCTTATCAACAGATGAACCTTTCCGGTAGGATTCCTTAAGTGAACTCATTATCGCATTGAAGCTCACGCCCTTGAGTTCAGTCGGCAGGTTAAGCTTGAGATAAACTGCCGTGATCGCCGCTTTTGCCTTATCGGGCACCGAGGCATAAAGGCTCAGGGCCAATGCCTCTCCCTCCGAATAATTCATAAACCTGAAATAACCTTCAATTGCTTCCGAGAGCTCACTTCCCAGGGTAAGAAGCGCCGGATTCTTTCTGTCGATGGCTGCCCTGGCGGCATATACGCGGTTAAGAAAGATCCTTATGTCGGAAGGCCTGGAATCAGACATCCCTATAAGATCGGTCAACAGCCCGAAATCTGACAGAAGAGCATATCTTACGATCTGTGCATATCCGTTCGGAACATACTTTTTGGGAACGGTTGAAAGATACTTCGGATCGATAAACACAGCCGTCTGCGAGACCGGTACGGAAGCTGTATTCTTACGGCTTCCGGAATTGAGATACGCATGATCTGAACAGCAAGTCTCCGTCATTGCCGAGAGTGTCGTCGGCACGGCTATATAACGGGATCTGCCCGTATAAAGTGACGCCGCGAAAGCCGCAATGTCATGAACCGCGCCGCCTCCGAACGCTATTATCCAGTCGTCGCTGTTAAGACCGGAGTCCGTAAGTTCCTTAATGACATTATTGACCTGTGACAGATTCTTGTTTTGTTCGCCTTCATCAATAGTGATAAGGCATGTCTTTACGTTTCTGACGACAAACTGATGTTCAAAAGCATTGTAATAGTATCCGCTGACCTGTCTGTCAGAGATTATCGCGACCTTGATCTCCTGATCCGTGAGATCCCGGTTGTCATATTGCTCGAGAATATAACCGGCAACAAATTCCTCAGCGATCCCGCTGCCCGTAAAGCAGTCGTAACTCCTGTTGCAGTCAAGTCTGTCCAAGCTTATCCAGTTTCCTTCCGTTCGCAAAGTCAATTTGTATATTATCACAAAAGTGATAAAATGAACGCTCAGGCAAAACAATTAATAGAGGTTACATATGAAAATAAGAACGAGATTCGCACCCAGCCCTACGGGCTTTATGCATGTCGGCAATCTTCGCACAGCTCTTTATGAATACCTTACGGCTAAGCATGAAGGCGGCACTTTCGTGTTAAGGATCGAGGATACCGACCGTGAGCGCTATGTGGAGGGTGCCACTCAGGTTATATACGACACGATGAAGCTTGCAGGCCTCGAGCACGACGAAGGCCCCGATATCGGCGGTGATTTCGGCCCTTATGTACAGAGCGAGAGGCTCTCAATGTATAAGCCTTATGCCGAGAAGCTCGTTGAGGAAGGCAAGGCATACAGATGCTTCTGCACAAAAGAGCGCCTTGAGGCACTGAAGGAGAATGCCCCCGAAGGAACAGGCTATGACCGTCACTGCAGAGACTTGTCTCCCGAAGAGATACAGAAGAACCTTGATGCGGGAATGCCCTATGTCATCCGTCAGAAGATGCCCCTTACAGGCTCAACTTCCTACCATGACCTGGTTTACGGCGACATCACATTCCCCAACGAGGATCTGGACGATCAGGTACTGATAAAGACAGACGGTTTCCCTACTTATAATTTCGCCAATGTTATCGATGACCATACGATGGGTATCACTCACGTTGTAAGAGGCAGTGAGTATCTGTCATCCACTCCAAAGTACAACCTCCTTTACGAGGCATTCGGCTGGGAGATCCCCACGTACATTCACCTGCCCCTCATCATGGGCAAATCAGTGGATGAGGAAGGCAACGAGGTTATCTCCAAGCTTTCCAAGCGTCACGGCTCAACCGGCTTCATGGATCTCGTTAACGAGGGTTATCTGCCCGAGGCGATCATCAACTATATCGCTCTTCTCGGATGGGCTCCCAAGGATACAAGAGAGATCTTCTCCCTCCCCGAGCTCATCGAGGCATTCGATATCAACGGCATCTCCAAGTCACCTGCCGTTTTCGACTACGACAAGCTCTCATGGGTAAACCAGGAACACATAAAGTCCATGTCCGATGAGGAATTCCTTGAGCACGCAAAGCCCTTCTACGATGAGGCTGGAGTCGATCCTTCATGCTACGGGCTGCTCGCAGAGCTCCTGAAGCCCAGGATCGCGAAATTCAACGAGATAGTCGAAAAGCTTTCCTTCATCAAGGAATACGGAGATTTTGATCTCGGACTTTTCGAGCACAAGAAAAGCAAGTCCACTTTGGAATCCTCCAAAGAAATGCTCGAAAAGGCTATCCCCGTTTTAGAGCAGACCGACTGGGACAGGGACGCCATCACCGAAGCTATGAAGACCCTGGCTGAGAGCCTTGAGGTCAAGAATTCCGTGGTAATGTGGCCCGTAAGGATCGCTGCCGCAGGAGTTGCGGTAACACCCGGAGGATGTGCGGAAGTCATGCTGCTCTTGGGCAGGGACGAATCACTCAGAAGAATTAAATACGCTTATTCAAGGCTTTGATCAGGAGTACGGAATATGGCTGAAAGCAAGAATTTTATTGAACAGATAATCGACGAAGAGCTTAAGGAAGGCGGAAGAGTCTACGGGAAGAAGATCCATACCAGATTCCCGCCCGAACCGAACGGCTATCTTCACATCGGTCACGCAAAGGCTCTGGAGATCGACTTCGGTACCGCTGAAGCTTATAACGGACTTTGCAACCTCAGAATGGACGACACGAACCCCACCAAAGAGGATGAGGAATACGTTGAGGCCATCAAGGAGGACATCCATTGGTTAGGTCACGACTGGGATGACAGATTCTTCTACGCTTCCGAGTATTTCGAGAAGATGTATGAATTCGCAATCGAACTCATCAACAAGGGTCTCGCTTACGTTTGCGAGCTCACACCCGATCAGATGCGCGACATGAGAGGCGACACAAAGACTCCCGCTGTCTCCCCTTACAGAGACAGACCTGTCGAAGAGAGCCTTGATCTCTTTAAGAGAATGAGAGCCGGCGAATTCGAAGACGGAAAGATGACACTCCGCGCGAAGATCGACCTGGCTTCAGGCAACTTCAATATGAGAGATCCTGTTATCTACAGAATTAACCACCTCCCTCACCACAGAACAGGTACGGAATGGTGCATCTACCCCATGTACGACTTCGCTCATCCGATTGAAGACGCACTTGAAGGAATCACACATTCCCTCTGCTCTCTTGAGTTCGAAGCTCACAGACCTTTGTACGACTGGGTGGTAAACAACATCTCCGTCGAGTGCAAGCCCCGTCAGATCGAGTTCGCAAGACTCGGCATCACACATACCGTTCTTTCCAAGAGAAAGCTGCGTGCCATGATCGAAGCCGGTATCGTTGACGGATGGGACGATCCGAGAATGCCCACTTTGTGCGGACTCCGCAGGAGAGGCTACACCCCCGCCTCAATTCACAACTTCAGCAGCCGCAACGGCGTTGCAAAAGTCAACTCGGTCGTTGATTTCGCTTTCCTTGAATACTGTCTCCGTGAAGATCTTAACGAGCACGCACAGAGAGCAATGGCTGTTCTCAAGCCGGTAAAGCTCATCATCGACAACTATCCCGAAGATGCCAGCGAGGAATTTGACGTTGAGAACAATCCCAAGGATGAGAACGCAGGCACCCGCAAGGTATCCTTCTCAAGGGAACTCTGGATCGAATCAGAGGACTTTATGGAAGTTCCCGCACCCAAGTATTTCAGACTCTTCCCCGGCAACGAGGTGCGCCTCAAGTCAGCTTATGTCGTTAAGTGCGTCTCATGCGACCACGATGCCGAAGGCAACGTAACCGCCGTTCACTGCACATACGATCCCGATTCAAGAGGCGGAAACACCCTTGACGGAAGAAAGATCAAGTCAACCATCCACTGGGTAGATGCACGCACGGCCGTTGACGGAGAGATCAGACTCTACGACAGGCTCTTTACGACTGAACAGCCTGACCTTGCAGACTGCAATTACCTCGACTTCATCAATCCTGCCTCCCTTGAGATCATCAAGGGCGCAAAGCTCGAGGCATTCCTTGCAGACACAAAGCCTGCCGACAGATTCCAATTCTTAAGGACCGGTTATTTCTGCGCCGATTCAAAGGATTCCACACCTGATCATCTGGTATTCAACAGGGCAGTATCCTTGAAGGATTCGTACAAACCAGAGTAATAAAAATATATCTCCCGTACTTCGAACAATAATTGCTTGCGCAATTAACTCGTACGTGGAGATATATTTTTATATTTCGTTAAGAGAAAACTCGAGTTTAAGCAATAATATTCTCGTGCCTTGGGGATATTTTTTATTCCTTTTGCTTGCTTAAAGACTTGGAGTCTGAACGCCAATCGCTCGTACGTGGAGATATATTTTTATATTTCATTGCTGAAGATTTACAGTGTTGATTGGGCGTTCTTCTCGAATGTGGGCTGCTCGTATAACGTCTTACCCAAAAGCGTCATAGCCTGCTTCGGGCAATGATCAATGCATCTGTAGCACATCGTGCATTTTGAAGATGCGGCCGCCTTGCCGTCCTTAACCGTAATATTCTGCGTCGGACAATTATTCGCGCATATTCCGCACCCGATGCATTTTTCCGGATCGATCTTAACCTTGTCGGTATAGCCGGTTGTCTTATTGTAGAACCAGAGTCTCTGGCCGAATAATCCTGCAAGGTGAGCGGCAAAAGACAGACCTTCTTTGGGATAATTTCCTTCCCTGATCTTTTTTGCAGCTTCTATGATCCGCTTGTCGGCTTTCTCGATTATCGCCTTATTCTGTTCCTTTGACTTCTTAAGAGCTTTGCAGTCGCCTATGGAATCAGGCATTACTATCTGAAGGCCGCCCGTGATCTCCGCGCCGTATTTCTTCAGGAGTCTTGCCGCACAGCCGGTTCCGTCACCCGCAAACAAGCCCATGGTCGTAATGAGAAATATCTTCTTCCCTTTCCATGAATCCGCATGTTCATTGATGAAATCCCTGATCAGATACGGAATGTTCGAGAACTGTGTCGGATACGCAATGATCAGTTCCCCGCAATTAATTGCTTCTCCGGCATCGGCAGATTCGACAGGAACGGCTCTTCCGTTTGCGTCAAGCTCGCTTAACAGCAATGTTACCGCATGCTTTGAATTACCTGTGCCGCTCAGATACACCGCATTCATACGACACCCTCCAGCAGCATCTTAAACGCCTGCTTAAGATAATCCTGTTTATTCAAACCGAAACGCATCTTCAGATACTCTTCCTTATCGTTCGCCATTGAGATAATGCCTGATATTGAAGACCACATCATGATGACCGCCGGATAGACATCTATTTCCTTCCTGACGGAACCCTCTTCAATACCGCTTCTGATAAATTGCGCGATAGCCTCATTGATCTCCTCTCCAATCTCATAGATCTTCTTATAAAGTTCCTGCTCCATATCCATGGAGATGTTTCCGAGCATGCCTTTATAGAACACGGGATGAGCCTCGTACTGCGCAGCTATATCGAAACAGAGCTTATAGTATCTGTCTTCAAACCGCCCGTCAGCCTCAGAAGCCTTCTTTGCAGTCTCAAGAAGCAGCTCCATGTATTTGCAGACAATACTGTCCCAGATAACCTGCTTGCTCTTGAAATATACATAAAGAGTAGACTTGCTTATTCCCGTGAAACGCGCGATGTCATCTATCGAAGTCGCGTAAAACCCTTTCTCTTCGAAAAGCTTCTCCGCAGCCATAATCACAGTCTCCGTGTGAATCTCTATCAGCATCTGTTTTTTCATTCTTAACCTCCGGTTGTTATTAATCTGACCCTTACACCTTTGATAGTAAGAAGACCTCTGTTAAGTCCCTATTCTCGAACTCGCGGTTCGATTATCGAACTATCAGTACGATAATTGTACTATCAGTTCGGTTTTAGGTCAATAGCATTCCCTGTAACGGAAACAAAACGGATTTGAGATTTCTTATGTCAAAGAAAAACCGGCAAATCTTGCCGGCTTCGAAAGATCAATAACCTGCCAGGAACGCTTTTGTTCTCTCCTGCCTGGGATTCGTCACCAGATCGTATGCGGAGCCTTCCTCGACGATTACACCGCCATCCATGAAGACGATACGGTCGGCCACGTCACGCGCAAAACTCATCTCGTGCGTTACGATTACCATTGTCATCTTCTCTTTTGCAAGCTCCTTGATGACGGTCAGCACACCTTTGGTAAGCTCGGGATCAAGCGCCGATGTGGGTTCGTCGAAAAATATGATCTCAGGGTTTGTCGCAAGTGCCCTCGCGATCGATACTCTCTGCTGCTGACCGCCTGACAGATTGCAGGGATACGCGTCAGCCTTCTCCACAAGATCCATTTTCTCGAGCAGATGTTTGCAGATGTCGTCAGCCTCTTCACGGCTCTTCTTATGCACGTGTATCAGGGCTTCCGTTATGTTCCTTTTAACTGAAAAATGGGGGAACAGATTGAAGTTCTGGAAGACGAGACCGAACTTGGAACGGATCTCCTTTTCGAGCTTCTTATCGCAATAAGAGCCGTTCTCACAAAGCACGTCACCTCCGATGACGATCCTGCCGGAATCGACCCTCTCCAATGTCGTGGCGCATCTTAAGAGAGTGGATTTACCGCCGCCTGAAGGCCCGATAACGGCAACCACTTCTCCCCTTCCGACCTTAGCGGAGATTCCCTTAAGGACCTCCAGATCACCGAAGGACTTATGTACGTCTGTTATCTCAAGAACAATGTCTTTTTCTGTATCAGGCATTTATGTAAACCTCGTCAGGAATAATAAGACATGGATTTCTCCACGCGGTTCAGTATCGTTTCCACGATCAGGTTCATCGCATAGTAGAACGCGCCGGCAACAATGAACGGAATAACGGACACCTGTGCGGAAGCCGCGGCAGATGCCTTGGTAAACATCTCGGTAACCGAGAGGACCTGAGCAAGCGAAGTGTCTTTTACGAGCGTTATGATCTCATTTGATACGGAAGGCAGGACACGCTTGACCACCTGCGGCAGGATGATCTTGAAGTATGTCTGCATCCTGGAAAAACCCAAAACGGTTGCTGCCTCATACTGGCCTTTGGACATCGATTGTATTCCACCTCTGAAGATCTCGGCGAAATACGCCGCATAGTTCAGCGTAAAGGCGATTATGGTCGCGATAAACCTGTAGTTGAACGGTCCGATCTGTATGCTTCCCAGATTGACTCCGAAGATATAATAAGGTCCAAAGTAGACGAGCAGTAACTGCAGCATGAGAGGCGTTCCTCTCAGGATGGAAATGTAGAGCTGGAATATCACGGATACTATCCTGATCTTTGACATCCTGCCCTTGGAGACGAGAAGTCCCAAAGGGATGGAGAAGATCAGGGTAAAGAAGAATATCCCGATCGTGAATTTCAGGCCCTGTACCAGCTGTATCAGAGTGGACTGTAACGCTTGCATATCAATACCCCGGCATAGACCACATCAATTCCGCGTCGGGAAAATCCTTTATAATGCAGAAAAACTGATGCTTTCTCATGTCAACGCTAAATTCCTCCACGAAACCGTTCACGGCATATCCGTAGCTGTAGGTCATCAGTATCTTTCCCATATCATTAAAGGCTGCTTCCCTCTCCTCGTCGGACATTTCCTTATAGAAATCGCTCTTTCCGAACTTTGTCAGGACATTCCTTATAAAATCGATCTCAAAATTCTTCATAGTGCTCTTATTGTATTGAGACTCAGGCGTAAGGATCCTGCAGTCATCAACGAACTCCTGCGCATCAAAAGTCTTCTGTCCGGATTCCGAAGAACATCCGGTAAAAAGCGTCAACGCAATGACAGCAGTCAAGATAAATGAAACCAACCGTTTAAACATAGGTGTATTTTAACATAAACCCGTTGCAATGGCAGAACAACCATTTTAACTAAAAAGGCTGCCACATGCGTGTGACAGCCTCATACATATCAGTTGACCAAACTTTTATTTCCCGATGATGGTTACATCAGAACCGAACCATGTGTTCGAGATCTGAGCCATCGTTCCGTCAGCAGCCATGGCCTCGAGAGTCTTCTGGACTTCATCGCGGAGAGCGGTATTTCCCTTAAGGAAACCTACGCCGTACTCTTCCGAAGCGACAGCTTCATCAAGTACAATGAAAGGCTTGCCTGAAGTCTGGATCTCATAACGCGCAACGGTCTCATCCATGACGATCGCGTCGACGCTTCCCATCTCAAGCTCCATCATCGCGTTAAGGTAAGAATCAAGTTCGATGAGTTCACCGAAAGTTCCGGTAAGGGCAGCATTGTCATTAAGAGCTGCAAGACCGGACGAATCCTTCTGGACGGCAACTGTCTTTCCTGCCAGATCGCCGAGTGAGGCAATGCCGGAATCATTCTTTACGACAACGACCTGGTCATTGACCATGTAAGCTTCAGTCCATGTGTAGCCGTCTTCTCTTCCGCTGATCGTAAAGCCGTTCCAGATGCAGTCGATATTGCCTGTGGCAAGCTCCTGATCCTTTGAATCCCATGCGATAGGCTGAGCCACGAACTCACGTCCCATACGCTTTGCGGCTTCCTTTGCAAGATCCAAGTCAAAACCGACATAGGAACCGTCATCAGCAACAAAGCCCATGGGCGGGAATTCCTGGTCGAAACCTACGACAAACTTCTTGTCATCCTTCTTGCCGCATCCTGCAAATGCAAGCGCCATGGTGGCAGCCGCCAGAACAGATGCCACAACCTTCTTCATAACCATAAAACACTTTCCTCCAATATGGTTTTATTTGGTGCCGAAAATACGGTCACCCGCATCTCCCAGACCAGGGAGAATATACGCGTTTTCATTGAGTTCCCGGTCAACATTGCCGACATATATCTCAATGTCGGGATGTGCCTTTGCAAGTCTCTCGATCCCGACCGGAGCCGCAATGATGCACATGAACTTTATGTGTTTGCCGCCGTGGGCCTTAATTGAATTGATGGCATCTACAGCAGAACCGCCTGTGGCGAGCATCGGGTCAACAACAACTATAAGACGCTGATCGATGGGATCAGGGAGTTTGCAGTAGTAATCATGAGGCTCATGTGTCTCAGGATCCCTGTAAAGACCGATATGGCCGACTTTTGCAAGAGGCGTGAGCGCCTGGACGCCGGGAACCATTCCGAGACCTGCGCGCAGGATGGGAACGATGGCGAGCTTCTTACCGTCGATCATCGGAGTCATTGTCTTCTCAAGAGGTGTCTCAACTTCAACATCCTTCAGCGGAAGATCTCTTAATGCTTCATAACCTTCAAGAGTCGCGATCTCTTCAACGAGATGTCTGAACTCATAAGTACCGGTCTCGATCTTCCTTAAGAGCGAGATCTTGTGCTTGATGAGCGGATGCTCCATTACCTGTACGTTCTTAAAATCCTTGTACTGCATATTCGTCTCCTTTTCGCATTGAAAAATAGGGATAGAACAATCTTCTGATATTTTAGTGTAATGAATGATTAAGTCAATAAACCGGCCTGCTGCAACAGCAAAAATATTACAGACAAATGTCAATTTGATTGCTTGAATTTTACGCAAGAGTGCTATTATTTATCTAGTTTTACATCCTAAGGAGGGTTTGTTATGGGTAAATCCGGTCTTCAGGATGGTGCGGTCTACGACGCGAAAACTCTAGGTGCCGGTCGTGTTATAGTACTCGGTTTCCAACACATGTTCGCCATGTTCGGATCGACTGTCCTCGTCCCTGCTCTCACCGGTCTGTCGGTGTCTGCCACGCTTCTTTTCGCAGGTCTCGGAACAATTCTCTTCCACCTGATCTCCAAGAGAAAAGTACCTGCATTTTTAGGTTCATCATTCGCATTCCTTGCGGGATACTTCGCGATCGCTCCCAACGGTGAGCGCGAACTTCTGCCGTATGCATGCTTCGGTGTTGCGGTCGCAGGTCTTGTCTATCTCATCCTTGCCGCTCTTATCAAGGCGTTCGGTGTAAACCGCGTAATGAAGTTCTTCCCGCCTATCGTTACAGGACCTATCATCATTGCCATCGGTCTCTGCCTCTCGGGAACCGCCATCAACAGCTGTTCCACCAACTGGGGCGTTGCGATCGTTGCGATCCTCATTATCGTCATCTGCAACATCTGGGGTAAGGGAATGGTCAAGATCACACCTATTCTCCTCGGTGTCCTCGGCGCATGCGCGCTCTGCATAATCCTCACAGTTTCCGCCGGCCAGGCCGTTGACGGATACTATTGCTTCATGGGCAACCCTAATCTCCAGCTGTTCTCTGTTGCAAGCGTTGAGAACATCAAGAACGCTGCATGGATCGGTTCTCCCTTCCTTTTCAGAGACACTGCCATCTCAATATTCACAGGCGGCAACATCAATACGAGCCTCCTTGTTACTGCGATAATCACCATTGTCCCCATCTCTCTTGCCACAATCGTTGAGCATATCGGCGATATCTCCGCCATTTCCTCAACCGTCGGCAGGAATTTCATTCAGGATCCGGGACTTCACAGAACACTCATCGGTGACGGTCTCGCAACGACTCTGGCATCGCTTTTCGGTGCACCTGCAAATACGACTTACGGTGAGAACACGGGCGTTCTTACACTTTCAAAGGTCTATGATCCACTGGTAGTTGAACTGGCCGCATTCTTTGCAATGTTCTTCTCCGTCTCCCCCAAGCTCGCTGCATGCATCTCCGCAATCCCCACACCCGTTGTCGGCGGAATCTCACTGGTTCTCTACGGAATGATCTCCGCTGTAGGTGTAAGAAACGTCGTTGAGAACAAGATTGATTTCGGAAAGGCACGCAACGTCATCATCGCTGCCATCATCCTCGTTCTCTCGATCGGTGTTACGTACAGTGCAGCAGGATCGATCGTAATCCCTTGCGGTCAGATAGTCATCTCACTGTCAGGTCTTGCTGTCGGATCACTGGTAGGCATCATTCTCAATGCGGTCCTTCCAGGCAAAGATTACGTCTTTGAAGACAATCCGACAGCCACCCAGTCCAAGAACGAGATGATCAAGCCTGAACCGGTTAACAAACCATCTTCGAACAAGAGCCATAACAAGAAGAAAAAGAAATAAAAACCGGTTTATCAGATTACAAATCAAGTTTCAGATCAAGGGGCTGCCCGCTTAGGCAATGTCATTAAGTTAAGACGACCCTTCAAAGACCTCCATACCTCAAATGGTATGGGGTCTTTTTTTTGAGTAATTTTTGCAGTTAAGGGTTGACACGCACATCCAAGTGTGCGGCCTCTTTGAATCCTTATACGTAAGA
>JAFWLP010000052.1 GCA_017511005.1 Clostridiales bacterium | reverse complement strand
TCAATGGTAGAACTTCAGCCTTCCAAGCTGACCACGTGGGTTCGATTCCCATCACTCGCTCCAGGGTCATTAGCTCAGCTGGATAGAGCAACAGCCTTCTAAGCTGTGGGCCGGAGGTTCGAGTCCCCCATGGCTCACCAAAAAGGGATATCTCGATTTGAGATACCCTTTTTTCTTTACATTGTATTGTTCTCCCACTCCCGAAAATAACGTGCTTCGGCAATAAATGACAAATAAATCTGATATAATTATCCTGGAATAAAAAGGGGGTGATCATATGAATTGCGTTAAATGCGGAAAAGCCGTTGCGGAAGGAAACAGGTTTTGCATGTTCTGCGGTACGCCTGTAGGAACTCAGGCTCAGCCTTCGGCACATCCCGGAGGACCTGCTCCGGCACCGGTTACACAGCAGACACCTGTTGCAGCTCCCGCTGCGATCCCTTACGCTCCTCCGTCTGTGCAGGGCGGCAATATCATTATTCCTGCCGGGAGGAAATACAGGATCGTTTGTCCCGACTGCCATTGGTTGTGTGAAGACATCAAGCGTGATGCGACACCCGGTTTTCCATGCAGTTCGTGCGGAAAGGCTTATGCTTACGGCGGTCAGCTTCTGCTTTACAGGATGGGTAACGGAATGCCCAGCTGCGCAATGCTTCACGTTGATATCGTGATAGACGGTGTTGTCTACGGAGAGATAAAAAACACCGAGGCTGTCAGGATCATGCTAAGCAACGGAACACATATCATAGGAATGACAAGCAGGCCTGCCTGGCCATATTCCCCAAATCAAAGCAATCAGTTCCAGATAGTTATCGGACCGCAGAGTAATAATCTGGCGTTCAAGCTCAGTATAGTATACAGATACATGGCTTCGAACGGGTTGGAACTGAGACAGTGTGATCCCCGGGAAATTCCGGGCATCTGATCAAAAGCAATTTTAGTTTATTGTGACAAGGTTGTCCGTTTTGAGGACAACCTTTCTTTTTGAGCCGTTTGGTCTTGAAGGATATCGAATTCTTTGTGTTATAATCGAAAAGTCAAAGCTATATATATTATTTATTTTAAGGAGTCAGGTATTTATGCCGGGTAAGAAGGATTACGGCAATGAGAGTATTTCGATGCTCAAGGGAGCGGACAGGGTAAGACTCCGTCCGGCTGTCATTTTCGGTTCAGACAATCTTGAAGGATGCATCCATTCCTTTTTCGAGATCCTGTCGAACTCCATCGACGAGGCCAGGGAAGGTCACGGCAACAAGATCATCATCACCAGATTTGCTGACGGTACGATCGAAGTGGAAGATTTCGGCCGCGGTATCCCCATGGATTTCAATACCAAAGAGGGAAGATTCAACTGGCAACTCGTCTATTGCGAGCTTTATGCGGGCGGTAAGTACAACAATAACTCGTCAGGTGATTATGAGTTCTCTTTGGGACTTAACGGACTTGGTGCATGCGCCACACAGTATGCTTCCGAGTTTTTCGAAGTAACCGTTTTCAGGGATCACACCAAATATGAGATTTCATTTAAGAAGGGTGAGCCTGTCACGGAGCTTGTAAAGACTCCTTACAGATTCAACAGGACGGGTACTATTCAGCGATGGAAGCCTGATACGGAGGTCTTCACAGAGATACTGATCCCTCTTGATACATTTAAGGAGATCATCAAGAGGCAGTCTGTTATCAACAGCGGTATCGAGTTTATCCTTAAGGATGCGGAGACAGGTGAAGAATTCTCGTTCATCTATCCTGAAGGCATCAAGGGTTACGTTGATGAACTCAATGCCATGAAGGGCTTTACCGAGACATATACATTCTCCGGTGAAGGCAGGGGCAGAGACAAGGAAGACCGTGACGAATATAAGGTCAGGGCAGAGGTTGCATTCTGCTTCAATAACGAAGTCAATGCGTTGGAATACTTCCATAACTCCAGCTTCCTTGAGCATGGCGGATCCCCTGATAAGGCCGTAAGGAATGCTTTTGTCGCAGAGATCGACAAACAGATCAAGCAGCGTGACAAGTATAAGGCCAACGAGTCAAGGATCATCTTCCAGGACATTGCGGATTCCCTGATCCTTGTTACCAATACTTTCTCGACGCAGACCTCCTATGAGAACCAGACCAAGAAGGCCATTAACAATAAGTTCATCCAGGACTTCATGACACAGCTCATCAGGGATAATCTTGAGATCTGGTTTATCGAGAATAAGGATTTTGCGGCGAAGACCATAGAGCAGATCCTTATCAACAAGCGTGCGCGTGAGAATGCCGAGAAGACCAAGGTCAACATCAAGAAGACCCTTATGGGTAAGGTTGACATCAACAACAGGATCAAGAAGTTCGTTGACTGCAGAACAAAAGACGTTGCAAAGCGTGAGCTCTATATCGTAGAGGGTGACTCGGCTTTGGGCTCGGTCAAGCTTGGCCGTGATGCCGAATTCCAGGCGGTAATGCCTGTAAGAGGTAAGATCTTAAACTGCCTCAAGGCTGATTACGCAACCATCTTTAAGAGCGAGATCATAACGGATCTTCTCAAGGTCCTGGGATGCGGTGTCGAGATCAAGAATAAGCACACGAAGGACATGAGCGCGTTTAATCTCGATGATCTGCGGTGGAACAAGATCATAATCTGTACCGATGCCGATGTCGACGGATTCCAGATCAGGACACTTATCCTTGCAATGCTCTACAGGCTTACGCCTACACTTATCGAGAAGGGTTATGTCTATATAGCCGAATCTCCGTTATTTGAGATCACATACAGGCCAAAGGGAAAGAATGCGCAGGAGGAGACTTACTTCGCATTTAACGAGAAGGAGAAGACTGAGATCCTTTCGAAAGTCGATCCCAAGCTCTGCACCATTCAGAGATCGAAAGGTCTTGGTGAGAACGAGCCTGAGATGATGTGGAAGACGACCATGAATCCGAAGTCCAGAAGACTCATCAAGGCCTGTCCGGAAGATGCGGTGAAGACTGCCGAGATATTCGATCTTTTGCTCGGAGACAATCTCTCAGGAAGAAAACTCCATATCGAGACGGATGGAAAGAAAGACCTCGATATGCTTGATTTAGGGTGATATAAATGGCACGTAAGAAAAAAGAAGACATCAGTTCCGATTCACTTAAGGCAAGGCTTACTGACAGCAATGCCAAGGATATGCCGGCTATCGACCAGCCGATAACCGAGATGCTTGAGATCAACTATATGCCGTATGCGATGAGTGTCATCGTATCACGTGCCATTCCCGAGATCGACGGCTTCAAGCCTTCACACAGAAAGCTCCTCTATACGATGTATAAGATGGGCCTTTTGGGAGGTAACAGAACCAAGTCCGCCAATGTTGTCGGACAGACCATGAAGCTCAATCCCCACGGCGACCAGGCTATTTACGACACGATGGTAAGACTTACCAGAGGCAACGGTTCATTGCTGCATCCGTTCGTGGATTCAAAGGGAAACTTCGGTAAGCAGTATTCAAGAGACATGCAGTGTGCTGCTCCGCGTTATACGGAAGTAAGACTTGAGAAGATCTGTGAAGAGATATTCAAGGGTATCGACAGAGACGCAGTCGACATGATCGATAACTACGACGGTACGCTTAAAGAACCTTCGCTTCTTCCTACGACATTCCCCGCAGTTCTTGTAAATGCAAACCAGGGTATCGCCGTCGGAATGGCATCCAATATCTGCTCGTTCAATCTCGCTGAAGTATGTGCAGCGACCGAAGCATATATGAGGGATCCGAATACTGATCTTCTGGAGATCATGCCGGCTCCTGATTTCTCGGGCGGCGGTAAGATCCTTTATAACAAAGAGCAGATGAAGGCCATCTATGATTCAGGTAAAGGAACTTTTTCGGTAAGAGCAAAGTATCATGTGGATAAAGCAAAGAACCTTATTGAGATTACTGAGATTCCTTATTCCACAAGCGTTGAGGCTATCATCGACAACATTGCGGATCTCGTTAAGAGCAAGAAGGCAAGTGAGATCGCTGATATCCGTGACGAGACAGATCTTGACGGTCTCAAGATAACCATCGACTGTAAGAGAGGAACCGATCATGAGCAGCTCATGACAAAACTCTTCAGGTTCACAAAGCTTGAAGATACTTTCTCATGCAATTTCAATATCCTTATTGACGGTTCGCCGAGAGTAATGGGAATTGCCCAGATACTTGATGAATGGCTTAAGTGGAGAAGAACATGCGTCTGCCGCGAGCTTTCATTTAACCTCGATAAGATGAAGAAGAAACTGCATCTGTTAGACGGTCTTGCAGTTATTCTTCTGGACATAGACAAGGCTATCAAGATCATCAGGGAGACTGAACTCGAAGCTGATGTTATCCCCAACCTCATGAAGGGATTCGGCATTGATGAAGAGCAGGCTGAATATGTTGCCGAGATCAAGCTCCGTAACATCAATAAACAGTATATCTTAAACAGGATCTCCGACAGGGATAAGCTTAAGGCTGACATCGCTGATACCGAGGACCTTTTGGGGAGCCCCCGTAGGATCAACAATCTTATAGCCAAGACTTTGAGAGAAGTAGCCGAGAAATACGGCCAGCCCAGAAAGTCTGAGCTTGTCGGGATGGAAGAGACAGAGACTTTCGAAGAGTCTGCTGTTATTCCGGATTACAGACTCCACCTCATGCTTACGCGTCACGGCTATCTCAAGAAGCACACGATGAAGTCGCTTCAGAATGCGGGTGAACTCAAGACCAAAGACGACGATGAGATCTTTATGGGCTTTGAGTGCGAGAACAAGTCTGATCTTCTTATCTTTACGGATAAGTGCAATCTTTATAAGACTCACGTTTACGATTTCTCAGATACCAAACCGGGTGATCTTGGTCATTATCTGAACAGTGAGCTCGGCATGGAAGACGGTGAGAAACCGATGTTCATGATATCCACAACGGATTATAAGGGCATCCTCTTCATTGCTTTCGAGAATGGCAAGGCTGCGAGATTCCCCATATCGGCATATGAGACCAAGCAGAACAGAAAAAAGCTCGTCAACGCATATTTTGACGGCAGCAGGGCGATCGGATTCATTCTCCTTGATGAGGAAGAGAATCCCGATCTCATTGTCACCAACAGTCTGGATAAGGCTGCAGTGTTCAAGGCTTCACTGATCCCGCTTAAGACGACGAGAACGACACAGGGCGTACAGCTCCTCGTATCGAAAAAAGGTTCTGTATTAAGATCCCTTGCCCGTCTTGCGGAAGTAGAGGTTCAAGATCCCGAATATTACAGGATCCGCAAGGTTCCGGCAATCGGTTACTACATTAAAGAGAACTCATTGGAGGCAAAGCAGGTAAGCTTTGATGACCTGAAGTGACGGTATTTTCTTCCGAGTATCACGTCGGAGAGGACGATCGCAAGAACAGCAGAGGCTATAACATTGCTGCTGTTCTATGTGGTGTCGCACTTATCGTTCTCGGTGTTACGCTGATATTTGTCGGAAGGACCAAAGCTTATGAGATGGATACTGTTCCGAGCTTCGAGAAGGCGATCGATGAAGGCCGCTATTCGGATGCTCTTTCGATATACCGTGAGATCCAGGACGAAGTGCTCAAGGCATCGCCCGATGATCAGGATTCAAATGCCGACAGGATACAGCTGCTGGATAGCATGGAGAGCATCGTACGGGAACGTGTTGATTCACTTTGTGACCACATCATAAGCAACCGGTACGTACTCACTGCAAGTGACATCAATTTCCTTAACTCAATGAAGGAACTTACGAGTTCGGTAGTATCAGAGAGGATGTACGGGATAAGCGAGGATTTCCTGCTCGGCAAGATAGAGAAACCGGTCGTCATGTTTTTTTTCGAGCAGCTGGGACCGATCGGTAATTTCTCTGCAACAGCAAATCCTCTGCTCAGGGAGCTCGATTACATCGAGACGGCCACAGGCGATGTGCAGAGTGCCGAGAAGGCATTGAGCGAAGGCGATTTCATTTCGGCTGTCAAGAAATATACCCTTGTAAATGAGAGTTATGATGGGTTCGTCGGTGACTATTGCGAAGGCAGGATCTCGGCCATCAAGGCTGACATGTATGAACCGATGATGACTCTTGGTGAGCATATGCTCCAGACATATAAGTTCTATTCGGCTGAGACTCTCTTCTCGGATCTTGCCGTCATCTTCCCCGAAGATGAGATGATAAAGGGCAATCTTCTGACCGCAACATCACATACGAGTGAGGTCAGGGAATACAGGGGATCGATAGAGGTAATCTGCGTAAGATCGCTGATCGCGGATACTGATACGGCTTTCGCAGGGCGTTACCATTCGAGCAATACCGATCTCTATCTTACGACGACCGAATTCGAGAATATCCTCGAGAATCTTTATGAGAGGGATTATGTCCTTGTCGATCCCGAGAACCTCATCGAGGCAAGTGATCCGACTTTCCTTCTCGAACGCAATCTTAAGGTCCCGAAGGGCAAGAAACCTCTTGTCGTTGTCGTTGAGAACCTGCAGTATAATGCCGCTGCATACAGCTGCGGAACGTGCAGGAGACTGGTCCTGAATGATGAGGGTCAGGTGTGCGGCGAATACGTGAATTCGGCAGGTGAAACGATAGTAAGCAGAACGGCGGAATCCATCGGCATCCTTGATACATTTGTCGAGAAACATCCGGATTTTACATATGACGGCGCCAAAGGGATAATCTCCGTAAGCGGACATGAAGCTTGCTTTGGGTATGTCGTTGCCGCCGGGGAGATAGAGGACAGAAACGCAGCTCTGTCAGCGGCAAACCTTGCGATGATCAACCCGTCAAATGACGATATCGATTTTGCCAGGGAAAGAGTATCTGAGATCGTCAGTTCGCTCTCTGACAACGGCTGGAAGTTTGCATCCTGCACATATGCGTACATTGAAGACTGCAGGAATACGGAGAAGGAGATCCTCATGGATGATACGGAGAAATGGCTTGATCAGATAGGGAGCCTTTTCGGTGAAGTGCATATGCTGGTATATCCGAACGGAAACTATATCTACGGAACGGATGACAGGGCAGTCTATTACAAGAATCTCGGATTCAGGATATTCTTTGGAGGCGGCGCCACACCTTACTATACATATGGTGACAACTATCTGTATCTTGACCGTGCCATGATGAGTTACAAGACGTTGACAAGGGAAGCGTATAAGGATCTTTTCGATTATAACCAGATCATCGATCCGGCCAGAAAGCAGGAGAACTGAGGTGATCAAATGTGTTTTGCCGCTTCATATATACAGAAGACGAATACCGTTCAATTCGGAAGAGCAAAGCGGATCGATAAGTACAAACTGTTGATCGGTTTTGTCATCAGCGAAAAAGAACTCATAGAGATAGCAACAAAGACCACGGGAGAAGATGAACCCATGGCTTATGCTATATTGAAGATGAGACGGCAGTCTTCGCTTCAGAAGGTTTTGGAATACTACAACGAGCATAATCCGGTCTATTCTTTCAAATACGGTACTGGCAATAACAAGATCTATGTCGGAGGTGGCGGAACACCTGCGACGACAAGCACTGGCGCACGGTCGTTGTGGGCGGTCCTTAGCAGGATAGATAAAGAGCACTTCAATGCCGCGATGAATAAGATACAGGGTGAGCCTGAATGGGTCAGGTCTGTGGAGTACAGTCATAACACGTTCTTTTCTCCGGTTTCAAAAGGAAAAACGGATCCTTATGCCAGAAGGAGCAAAAGCTTCTCAAGCGTCTTTTCGCTTTATGAGAAAAAGCTTTATGAAAAATAGAAGAGATCCGCGCAGCCTGATTCTGCTGATGTGGACGGTATTTTCGCGATAGGGGGAGAAAAAGTTGTTATTCAAACCATATTATTACGAGTGAACGTTCAATGTTTTGGAAAGTATAAGCCGCGGGAACTGCTGATTAAACGTCCGCTAATATTAATATTGCGTTTCATTTTCGATTTGGTTGCACATAAAATGCGTTTTTTATTATAATGTAGATTGTGAAAAGCTATTTGCTTACATCCCGGGGGGACTTTTTATGGGCAGGATCGACAGACTAACGAATCTTACTGAGAAGGAAGAGATTCTCTGGCAGGACAGAAAAAGATATCTTGGATTGCCCATTTCCTTCACTATTTACAGTTTCAGCTCGAATAAGTTCTACTTTAAAAGAGGTGTCTTTAACGTAGTTTCTGAAGAGATCCTTTTATATAGAATCCTGGATCTGTCTTTTAAGCAGTCGATCTGGCAGAAGATATTCGGAGTTGGATCAGTTGTTCTTACTACCGCAGATAAGACCACCCCGGTCCTGGAAATAAAGAATATCAAGACTCCCGACAGAGTCAGGAAAGCCCTGAGTACTCTTGTCGAGCAGAGAAGAGACGATAAACGTGTCACAGGCAAGGAAATGTTCGGTGCGGCCGGAATATTCCACGATCACGGTGATCTTGACGGCGTGGACCTTGACGGTGACGGCATAATCGATGTTCATTGATTGAGGTTTGGCAGTGGAGACGAGAATAGACAGATTCGGCAGCGTCCGGGAAGACAAGATAAATCAGCTCAAGCAACTGATCGCGGAATCTAACAATATTGTATTCCTCGGAGGTGCGGGCGTATCTACTGAGAGCGGCATTCCGGATTTCAGGAGCGGAGCAGGTATCTACAATACCGAGAGCGGCACCAAATACAGACCGATCGATATCATCGCCCACGATTTCTTTATCGAGCATCCTGAAGATTTCTATGACTTTTACAAGCGTAAGCTCATCTATCCCGATGCAAGGCCCAACAAGGCACATAAGGCTCTCGTAAGACTTGAGAGACAGGGTAAGCTCAAGGCGATCATTACCCAGAACATCGATAATCTGCATCAGGAAGCAGGGAGCAAATGCGTCATCGAACTTCACGGTTCCGTATTCAGAAATTACTGCATGGATTGCGGAAAGAAGTTCAATATCGAATACATCGCTGCCCAGGAGGGAGTTCCCCACTGTGACAGATGCGGCGGCATCGTAAGGCCGGACATTGTCCTTTACGAAGAGAATCTTGAGCATGAGAATGTTGATAATGCTATCAAGGCAGTAAAGAAGTGCGATCTCATGATCATAGCGGGAACCTCGCTTACCGTTTATCCTGCTGCGACTTTTGCACAGTTCCTTAAGCATGACAGGATAGTCATTATCAATAAGAGTTCAACTTATATGGATCTCAAGGCGCTTCTCACCATTCATGACAACGTCGGTGATGTTCTGGATAAGTGCGTTCCGAAGAGAGTATCCAGAAAGACGGCAGCTTCCAAGACCACGGCTAAGAAGACAACAGCCTCAAAGGCAACCGGAAAAGCAACAGCAAAGACCACCTCAGCGAAGACCGCTGCAAAGAAGGCTGCGTCCGGATCCAAAACTTCTTCGGCAACTGCAGCTCCCAAAAAGGCTTCGGCCAAGAAGCCTTCATCCAAAGCTTCCCCAAAGGCCGGATCCCCTGAAAGCGAAAAAGGATGAAAGCAGATCTTAAATTCTACGAACAAAAAGAAAAGGTGATAATTGCCGGTCTTGCCAAATACGGAAGGCAGAGCGGCATTTTCTCATTTATGAGACTGATCAGCTTTGTCTGTTCGGTTGTGCTTATCATCTGGGGTTATGCCGGTCACATGCCGGTTCTCTATTATGCGGGCGCTGCTGTTTTTATCTTGTTTGTCGTTCTCTGCATCATTCACGGAGGCATAATCGAGAAGGTCAATTATCTCAATGAGCTTTCCAAGGTCAATGTCTCATATATCGCAAGGATCAACGGAGATTTCAGCGGTCTTAGAAATATTGCAGTGAAAGGACTGAAGAGGGCAGAAGATATCGGTCTGGCCAAGAACAGGCTTTACGGCAGAGAGTTCGATGAGCCGGATCACGCGTATTGCGCGGATCTCGATCTTTTCGGCAAGAAATCGCTTTTCTCGCTTCTGAACGTCTCGGAGACTTCGTTCGGCAGAAGAAAGTTTGCGGAGAGTCTGTTGAGACCTCATGTATCGGGTATTACCGTTGAAGATCTGAAAGCAAAGCAGGAAGCCGTTGCCGAGCTGTGCTCAAGACCGGACTTCCTTATGGATTATCAGGCTACGGCAAGATTGGGCAAGATGACCAGGGACCCGAAGATCCTTCTGGATTTTGCGAAAAACGGTTCGAAAACAAAGACGGCTGCAAACGTTCTTGCGATATTAGGCTGTGCCATCTGGCTTTGCGTGCCGGTTGCTCTTATCGCTTCACCTGATCACGGCACCGCATCGATCCCGGTATGTCTTATCGTTAATCTTATTATCTGGGTTATCGGACGAAATTTTAACGACGGATACATCAAGGCTTGCGAGGGAATGCCGATGCAGGTCAAGACGATGCTGAAGCTCTATGCGCTGCTTGAGAAAAGCGGGTTTGAGAATGAACTTCTCAGAACGCTCGTCAGGGGAGACGAAAAGTCCAAAGGGGCGTACGGATCGCTGAAGGAACTGGATTCCGTATTGAGACTGGCTGCATTGAGAAGCCAGCCCCTGTTTGCATTTATACTTAACCTGATCATTCCTCTTGATTACATAATCTCTTTCCTGATGGGAAACTGGGCTGTTAAATGCGGAAGGGAGCTTCCTTATTATATCGACAGCTTAGCCGAACTTGAATCGCTGATGTGTGCCGCCCAGACAGGGCTTGTACTTCCGGAGAGTTCATTCCCGGAGTTCGTTGAGTCTGACGATGCATCCGAAAATGCATATTTCGAGGGTGAGAATATTGTCCATCCTCTTCTTGATCACATTAATGCTGTCAGCAACTCGGTTACCATCGATAAGGATATCGCGATAATCACGGGTTCCAACATGTCCGGTAAGACTACGCTGATAAGGACTGTCGGTGTCTGCACGGTCCTTGCAATGACCGGCGGGATGGTTCCTGCCTCAAGACTCAGACTCGGCCGCATGAGGATCATGAGTTCTATGAGGATAGTCGACAGTCTTGAAGAGAACATGAGCACGTTCAAGGCAGAACTCTTAAGGATATCCGGAATAGTAAGTGCCGCAGGTGAGAACAGGCCGCTGCTTTTCCTGATCGATGAGATATTCAGGGGAACCAATTCGGACGACAGGACGGAAGGGGCTCTTACTGTCCTGAAGAAGCTTTCAAGACCGTATATATGCGGACTGATGACGACGCACGATTATGCGATGATCGATAAGACCGAGGAGAGCTTCGGCAATATCAGATACTACCATTTCTCCGAAACCTATACCGATACGGGGATCACTTTTGATTACAAACTGACTTCGGGAATAAGCAGACAATCTAATGCTAAGTACCTAATGAAATTAGTAGGTATCGAGTAAAGATTTGTCAGTATCGTCGATTTTTGTCATTTCTGTTAATTTCTTTGTATAAATATCATATTTTTTGTTTGAAATTTATTGATTATTTTATTTGATGCGTATAATATCTTATTTGGAGGAACAGTTATAAGGCAATGTTTGAAGGACTTAGCAATTATTTGTCTATCGTTTTGGATTACTCCGTTGTTTTGGAGTATTCAAACGGCGTATGGTTTGACGAACTTACAAACCTCATCGAAGACAAGGGAATAGACTGTTATATAGATGATACTTTTAAGATCCTTCACCGCTGCGTAGTACAGCAGCAGGATCCCAAGGATGCTTATGTACAGGGTTCCATGCGGGCTCTCATGCAGAGTCTCATGGCTACCAATACGCTTCATGTTGTCCATACCTGCAATACCGAATATTTTGTGGAACAGGTAAAGGATCTTCCTTTATGCTGTATCCTTACGACCAGGAAGGGTATCTTTACGAAGAGACTCTATGAGAGGGCTCCCGAGTTCAACGGCGATGTTGCTCTGATAACACCGACCGGTCTTAAGATATTCCATTCCATTGCCGAGATGATCAGGGATTATCCGCTTCCTTCTATCAGCAGTCTTGCACAGAACAATACTTACATTGACTGTGACGGAAGAGCAAGCATTGACGATATCGTCATCTCCACTGAAGGTGACAGGTTTACCCTTACAAAGAGACTGAGCGGCGGTGCCGAGGGAATGGTATTCCTTACAGACAATCCGAAGTACGTTGCCAAAATCTATCATAAGGGTGTCATTACACCTCTCAGATGGGCCAAACTCAAGAAGCTTACGGAACTCGGGATCACTTCCCGCGGGTTCTGCACTCCTCAGCACCTTCTTTATTTCAGAGGTGTTCCCGTAGGCTATACGATGTTCATCGGAAAGGGAACGACATTAAGCAATGTTTTCGACGGCCCCGACGCGATGATAGAGCAGTATCCTGACTGGACAAGACTTGATGTATGCGAGACGCTTCTGTCTCTTATTGGCAAGTATCTGTATCTCCAGATGCATGATATTATTGCCGGTGACATTCAGCTCAAGAATGCTCTTATCGCTTCGTCCACGGAACAGTATCTTATCGATATGGACAGCGTTCAGATCGGCAATCTTCCTTGTCCTGTCGGAACGGAGGACTTTACCGATCCCAGACTTTGGGGCATGGATTTCTCCGGTTTTGTACGCAGCCTTGAAGATGAGGATTATTCGATCGCGATGCTCGTATTCACGATCCTTTTCTGCGGACTTCACCCGTATGCCACCAGGAACGGCGCGGAGACATTAAGAGAAGAGATATTGAACCGCAATTTCCCTTATACTCTTGATAACTCCAATACCGAGCACATTCCTTTGGGCGGATACGACCATATCTGGGAATATCTCCCGGAGAATCTCCGTGTAATGCTCTACAATACTTTCCATGAAGGAAAGAGTTATGAGGCAGTATGCTGGCGCGCGGCAGTCCAGGAGTACATGAGGGATCTTGAGAACTTCGTTTACGATGATCCCGAAGCCTATAAGCTTTTCCCCTGCGAGAACATTAAGCAGGCAACTGTTGACGTTGAAGACGTAAGAGCTCAGCTGGCTGCCAAGCTTGAAGCCAAGAAGGCAGTGGATGAGAGAAGAACCGAAGTCAGGAATGGCGAGAAGAAGACTTTTGCCAATGCTCCCACCGGAAGATTCGTTTCTTCAAGCGTCGGCGGAAGCAACAGTTACAGGCCTGAGAAGAGTGACGGAGATATTCCGGCCAGCACCAGAGGTCCTTCTTCTGCGCCTGCAATATCGGCAGTGAATACCACACCGCCGCCTCCGCCGAAGAAAAAGTTTTTCGGGTTGTTCTAAGAAGAATTACTAAAACAGCGGTTCGAAAAGGACCGCTGTTTTTTGTGTATCTTTGATATATCAAACTTCTCGCATCCCTTGCAAGCAAGTTGCTCGAATGTTGTTATATTCCTCGCTTCGCTCGGATATATCAAACTTCTCGCATCCCTTGCAAGCAAGTTGCTCGAATGTTTGATATAATTCTATGAGATTGAAAACTCACGATAAATCGGAGGACATTATGGCGGATAATATTTCAAGTTCTGATTTCGGTACCAGTACAAAAAGAAGACTCCCGATCTGTTTCGCGTTGGACACTTCAGGTTCCATGATGGGAAACCCGATAAGGCAGCTCAATATGGGTCTGAACAACTTCGTATCTTCGATCAAGAATAACGATGATACGAGAAATTCTACCGATATCGCTATCGTAACATTCGGTTCAAAGGTCGAGATCGTTATGCCTTTCGGAAAGATATCGAAAGACAAGGGACTGCCGGAGATAACTGCGTCGACGACACTTACACCGATCGGTGAGGGCGTCCTGACAGCGTTAGAGCTTCTTAATGCGCGAAAAGAAGGCTACAAGGAAAGAGGCATCAAGTATTTCCAACCCTGGCTCGTCGTTATCACGGACGGTGCTCCCCAGGGACCCAATGCGATGCAGAACATGGAGCGTGCCATTGAGGCATGTAATGAACTTGAACGTAATGACAAGCTTGTCGTATTTAATATCGGCGTAGGCAACGGTGTTGATTTTGACATCCTTAAGAGGCTGTCGGTCAAGCGTGATGAACCTATCTCCGTTAACTCCGCTGATTTCGGTAAGCTCTTTGAATTCCTCGGATCATCCTCATCTTCGATCGTATCGTCCGGTATGAGTGATGACGCTCTTTACAACATCGATACAACACCTCAGGGAAAAGCTGTTGAATTGGATGATTTCATGAAGTTCATTAACGAGGATGAATAATGTATAAGGGAATTACGGTCGGAGCCATAACAACAATCGGAAATAAGCATGTGAACCGCGGTACTCCGTGTGAGGACGCGTCTTATGCTGTTACCAAAAATGGCGTTTCTGTCGTTTGTATAGCTGACGGTGCCGGAGGCAAGCAGTATACAGATGCCAGGTTCGGCTCTGACTGTGCTGTCCACGTGATAACCGATACCCTGTGTGAGCATTTCGATGCTCTGTACAGCGAGAACAGGGAAGCTGCGGTAAGAGGATATCTTATGGCAAAGCTCCGAGTGGCTTTTGCGGGGATCATGGAGGAACGCACGATCGATGTTATCGACAGACTGTCGTGCACATTGCTTTTCGTTGCGGTCAAGGACAGAAGGATGATGCTGGGGCATATAGGCGACGGACTAATCGTAAGGATCTCTCCTTCAGGTGTGAGTCCCATCTCGATGCCACAGAATGACAAAGACGGCAAGACGTATTTTGTCACCGCAGCACATGCTGATAACTATATGAGGCTTCTCAAGACGACCGTTGACGACGTTCATGCGGTTGCACTCATGACGGACGGTGTTCAGGACAGTGTCTACAATGAGGACGCCGGACTCGTCAAGCCTGTCGTAGCCAAGATGGCCGAGACTTTTGCGGCCGGAAGGGAAGAGGGCGAGAAGTCAGTGCTTGAGACGGTGCAGAAGTTCATCGTAGGTTCAAGCAATGTTAGTGATGACGCAAGTTTCGGGGTAATGCTTTTCGAGGGGACCAAAGCACCCGATCCGGATACGCTTGAGAGCGAGGCTGCAAAGTTTGCGTCATCATCTGAGACCTTTAAGGATCTGTCATTGGCGATCAAGCCTGAACTCATTAAAGCACATGAGATCATCACGAAATGTGCAGGTGAGGAACCGGCAGAACAGGCAAAACCCGAACCCGAGAAGATACCTGCAGCCGCTGCGGAGACAGTTACACCCGAGCCGGCCGCGAAGGAACCTTCGAAAATCAGCAAGGTGTCTGTCGTACTGATAACCATCGGTATTATTCTTTGTATTATAGGAACAATTGAGTTAGTCTTAACTCTAAAAGGATGATGTTATATGAGAGAAGAAAAGAAATATGAGGTCCTGCCCGGTGTTGAGATACCGGACATGAAGAAGATACAGGAAGCCGCATCTGATTTCAGCGTTTCCGAGATAGGTGAAGTCGATATCAAGACCGTCACCTTCCAGCCTGTGGTCCAGGCTCAGCCTCAGGGCGCATCGTCAGCTGATCTTTCACAGCTCCAGCAGCTCGGTGATAAAGTTGCTGCTGATGAGGCAAGATCCAAGGCTGAGAGCCGCGAGAAGATGGATAAGATCATGCACAACGTCAAGGCTCCCGAGTCCATCAGAGATCTTAAGGAATCCCATATAGCACATGTAAATGCCGAGAAGCGTAAGGAACTCGAGGAAAGTTTGAAGGCTGAGGAACAGCATCAGGCTGAAGAGGACGCAAAGAACAAGGCACGTGAGGAGCGCCGTCAGCTTCAGCAGAGACTCCTTGAGGAATCAAGGGAAAGAGCTGCCAAGCTTAAGGCTGAGAAGGAAAGACTCGATAAAGCTCTCGCAGCAAAAGAGGAAAAGGAACGCGCCGAGAAAGAAAAGGCTGAGAATGAGGCTGCTGAGAAAGAAGCTGCCGGCAAAGAAGCAGGTGAAAATGAAGCCGCTGCATCCGTATCTGCTGAGGAGAAACCCGCAGTTGCAGAGCCTGCCAAGCAGAATGAGGACAAGCCTTCTGAGAAGTCTGAACCTGCCGCAGAGCAGAAAGCTCCTGAGGAAGAGAAGACTGAAGCACCCGCGCCGAAGCCCGTGCAGCCTGAGGTTAAGAAGACTGCGAAAGTGGTATCCGATGCCAAGGCATTTGACGACTTCAAGGAGTTCCTCGAAGACGACCAGTAACTGTCAGACCGCAAAAATATTACCTGGAAATAAAAAACCTTGCAGTTCATTGTCTGCAAGGTTTTTATTGGTGCACCTCCAGGGACTCGAACCCTGGGCCCACTGATTAAGAGTCAGTTGCTCTACCATCTGAGCTAGAGGTGCGTCAAGCAACGTCAGTTATTATAGCTATTAGGTTTTTACAAGTCAACAGTTATTTTACGTGTTTTTTCAATTTTCGCTCATCACCGGTTCCTGACGGAGATCACCCGAAGAATCCCGTCATGTCGGTTGAATCGAAATCGTCTGTCAGAGGCAGCGCAACGGGACGTTCTTCTTTGGCGGATTTGTATATGCCGAGAAGCGTATCGACCGAAGAGAAGCCTGAATAGGCATCGGCGATGGGATCTTTGTTCTCAAGAATGGAATCATAAAGATCCTTATATATTCCGAGATGCGGATTGAGTGCGCATTTATATGAGAACAGTCCGCCTTCCTTAAACTGTTTGCGGATGTAATATCCGTTCATCTTTTTGGTCTTGCCGTTTGGCTTGACACTAAGGATATTAAGATGCGGTTTGCCGGAATCGAGGCCCATCGAGAGCTGTCCGTTCTCGCAGAAGACGGAAAATTCGGCCGTGTGTTTTGAAGGGATCGTAGCCGTGGTGCCTTCTATCTGCGCAAGGGCACCGTTCTCGAGTCTTAAGACTGCCATGCCGAGATCCTCGGCTTCGATATTCCTTAAGCGCTTTGCGATCATTGCCTGTGCCTCTTCCGGTTCGGAGCCCATAAGCCATACGAGAAGATCAATAGCGTGGATCGTCTGGTTCATCAGAGCACCGCCGTCACTTTTCCAGGTTCCGCGCCAGGCTGCGCTGGAATAGTAATCCTCACCGTGTCCCCAGCGGACATAGATGGTACCGTGCGTGACTTTGCCGTATTTTCCCTCGGCAATGTCTTCTCTTACGAGACCTACGATGGGAAGATAGCGGTAGATGTGTCCCATGGCGATCTTGAGACCGGTCTTTTTGGAAAGCTCGAACATCTCACGGGCTTCGGAAACGGACATCGTCATCGGTTTCTCAAGAAGGAGATTAGCGCCGTGTTCCATGGCGTATCTGGCGATCTGATAGTGAAGTCCCGAAGGAACGGTAACGGAAACGACCGCCGGCCTGATCTCGTCTATAGCTGTCTTGTAATCACTGTATGTCTTTACGTTCGAAAACCCTTTTACTGAACTTAAGAGTCTTTTCGAGGATTCGGGATTAACGTCAACCACTGCCTTGAGTTCCAGTCCCTTAAGCTTGGATATAGCCTTTAAGTGCTTCTCCGCGACTCTGCCGCAGCCTATAAGGACAACCGCGAGCGGAGTATTTATTGAAGATATATTAGTATTATCGGCCATTTAAAGCCTCCGTAAGGTTTTTGATTTGAAATAGTTTAGCACAAAAGAAAAAACAGGTACTATTAATGATAATATCGTTATATGAAAAACGGGGAGGTGTTCTTCCATGAACATGCGCGACATAATCATTGCCAAGAGGGACAGGCAGAGCCTGACGGATGAACAGATAAGTTTCTTCGTAAAGGGCGTGACTGACGGGGTCATCCCGGATTATCAGACATCGGCTCTTCTCATGGCGATCGTGTTAAACGGCATGGATGACCGCGAGATGACCACGCTTACGCTTGAGATGGCATCTTCGGGGAAACAGATGGATCTTTCCTATATCGAAGGTGTTGCGGTTGATAAACACAGCACCGGCGGCGTCGGCGACAAGATCACCCCCGTTCTTTTGCCGCTCATAGCTTCTTTCGGAGTTGAGGTGGTCAAGTTAAGCGGAAGAGGTCTTGGGTTTACAGGGGGAACGGTCGACAAATTCGAATCCATAAAGGGTTTTAATGTTGAAGTCGATACAAATGATTTCCGCCAGTATGTAGAGAAGTCAGGCATGGTCATTTCGGGACAGACACCCGATCTTGCGCCTGCTGACAAGATATTGTACGCATTAAGGGATGTAACCGGAACAGTTGATTCCATTCCTCTCATAGCATCGAGCATCATGAGCAAGAAGATCGCCGGCGGTGCCAAAGGCATAGTCCTCGACGTTACCTGCGGTTCAGGCGCTTTCATGAAGGATTACGACATGGCAAAGGAACTTGCCGAAGCCATGATCAGGATCGGTAAACTGGCAGGCCGCAAGACTGTTGCGGTCATTACGAATATGGATGAGCCTCTGGGAAGGTTCTGTGGAAACATCCTTGAGATGCAGGAGGTCCTTAATACCGTTACGGGCAAGGGAGAAGATGATGTTGTGGAAGTGGTTACCGAGCTTGCTTACCATCTTATAACGATCGCCGGTAAAGATGCCGGAATGAGCCCCGAGGTGCTTAGAAGTGAGATAAAGGCAAGGCTTTCTGACGGAAGCTGCTATGAGAAGTACAAGCTGCTGATCAGTTCACAGGGAGGGGAACTGGATCCTTACGGAGCTCCGGTCTATGTTGACAGGCCTTTTGACTGCATGCATGTCAATTCTCCCGATGCAGGCTATGTTCAGAGCATAAGGACGGATCTGATAGGGCAGGCTTCGGTGCTTTTGGGAGCAGGCCGTCTTAAGAAGACTGACACCATTGATTACGGTGCCGGCATAGGGTTCTTTGCCAAGGTCGGTGACCGTGTCGAGCGCGGTGATTCACTTTGCGCCCTGTATCAAGGCGAGAATAGCGTGATTCCCGAAGAAAGGCTTTTTGATGCCATGGATCTCATACTTGAAGCATATGAGGTTGGTCCCGAAAAGCCCGTTAAGAAGCCTTCGATATTGGGAGTTGTCACTTGATTTGAACGGCTGTTGCGGTATAATACGAACAAATGTTTATATCAGGATAGAATTACCATGACCAGAGAACCAGCGAAAATGAGAATAATCGGTATAGACCCGGGGTATGCCATTACGGGTTACGGCATCATCGATAAGACCGGTTCACGGTTCGAAGTAATCGATTACGGCGTCATAGAGACTAAAGCCGGCGTGGATTTTCCGTTAAGACTTCTTGCGATCAACGATAAGATACGTTTCCTGCTCGAGCAGTATAAGCCTGACCTTATGTCGATTGAGGAACTCTTCATGGGACATAATCACACGACGGTTATAGGTACTGCTCAGGCGAGAGGTGCCGTGCTCGTGGAGGCGGCAAGAGCAGGCGTTGAAGTGTATGAATTTACGCCGGGGCAGGTCAAGCTTGCGATCACCGGCTACGGCAAGGCTGAGAAGAAGCAGGTTCAGATCATGACCAGATCGATATTGGGCCTTAAGGAAATCCCGAAGCCCGATGACGCAGCCGATGCGCTTGCTCTGGCAATCACTCTTGCCAACACGGGAACGGCATATTCGGGCAAGGCCGTATCAGGCTACCAGTACGGAAGATACGGATATTCCGGCCGTAATGAGGGATTTGTGTGATTTATTGATAGAATTACTTATCAGGTTAACAGGAGATAACAGATGTACGCATATATCAAGGGACAAATAACCGAACGCAACGACCAGCAGATAGTTGTCGAGAACAATGGCATAGGATATCTGATCAACTGCCCTCTGGGGATCTCGGCGGAGATCGGAGGGGCAGGCAGTGAGGTTACCGTTTATCTGTATCAGAGCGTCAAGGAGGACGACATCTCGCTTTACGGATTTATCTCCAGGGATCAGAAGGAGATGTTCCTGAAGCTCATTACCGTAAGCGGTATCGGTCCCAAGGTTGCCCATACGATATGTGCTTCGCTGTCTGCAGAACAGATCGCCGCGGCTGTAATGAGCGGCAACGTATCTCTTCTGACGAGCGTAAAGGGCCTGGGCAAGAAGAGTGCCGAGAAGATAATCGTGGAACTTAAGGATAAGCTTAAGTCCCAGCTCGGAAGCGCCCCGGTTTCCTCATCTGCGCCTGTTCCCGTCAGTGCTTCAGGCACAGCAGGTTCGGGAGTCATGCAGGACGCAGTAGGCGCTCTCGTTGTGTTAGGATATAAGGATCAGGAAGCAGCAGATGCCGTTGCTTCGGCTTATGAAGACGGCATAGGTCTGGAAGAGCTCATCCGCAAGGCGTTGAAGCTCGCTGCAGGTAAGAAGTTCTCGTAAGGAACAGGTTTATTTCGATGATGAATTTTAACGGACAGGAAAACGATGAGGAGCGCGTCTTAGGAAGGCTCAGACAACCGGGTGATGCGGAGGAGAAGGCCTTAAGACCTGTGACCTTTGAAGAGTATTCGGGTCAGACCAAGGTCAAGACGAACCTTAAGATCTTTATCGATGCGGCTAAGAAACGCGGTGAAGCTTTGGACCACGTTCTGCTGTACGGTCCTCCCGGATTGGGCAAGACGACTCTTGCAGGCATAATCGCTTCCGAGATGGGCGTTGCAATGCATATCACAACCGGACCTTCCATCGAGAAGGCGGGTGATCTTGCCGCGCTGCTTACAAACCTCAACGAGAATGAAGTCTTATTTATTGATGAGATCCACAGGCTCAATAAGAGCGTTGAGGAAGTGCTCTATCCTGCCATGGAAGATTACTGCCTTGATCTCATGATCGGCAAAGGACCCGCCGCGCGGTCAGTAAGACTTGACCTTCCACATTTTACCCTGGTCGGTGCCACCACGAGAGCCGGTATGCTGTCTGCACCGTTAAGAGACCGTTTTGGCATGATCCACCGCCTTGAATTATACGAGACTGAAGATCTCATGGATATCCTTAAGCGTGATGCGGCACTCCTTGGTATAGCGATTAATGAGGAGGGTCTGCGCAATATTGCATCGAGATCGAGGGGAACTCCGCGAATTGCAATAAGGCTTCTGAAGCGCATGAGGGATTTTGCTTCTTATCTCGAGAAGGATACCATCGATAAGGAAGTATCCGATTTTGGCCTTAAGGCGCTGGATATCGATGAACTTGGTCTTGATAATATCGACAGGAGATTGCTTGTTTCCATAGCGGATATCTTTAAGGGAGGACCTGTCGGTCTTGAGACTCTGGCTGCATGCACGGGTGAAGATCCCGTTACTATAGAAGACGTATATGAACCTTTCCTTTTGCAGAACGGGTTCCTCCATAAGACGCCGAGAGGGAGGATGCTTACGTTAAGAGCTTTCGAGCATCTCGGAATGAATCCTCCGCCTTCTTTTGTTGCCGGCATGAAGAACAATGAGACCGTGCCGCCGCGCTATGAGAATATCTCGATCGAAGACTGGCAGAATTCCAATCAGGACAGTGAGGACGGTGAGAACGGCTGATGGGGAAGATGCTCCTTCATTGTTGCTGCGGGCCGTGTGCCATGTATCCGCTGGATCTTCTGACCTGTGAAGGCCGTGAACTTGACTGCTACTGGTATAACCCGAACATACAGCCTCAGTTCGAATTTGAAAGGCGCCATGAGAATCTTCAGAAAGCCTGTGATCATTTCGGGATAAAGCTTATATCTGAAGGAACGGAATGTTTGCAGGACTATTGGCTGTCAAAAGACTATCTGAATGAGTTCGCCTCAAGATGTGAGATGTGCTACAACATCAGGATGGACCATGTTGCCAGGTTCGCAGCTGAGAACGGGTATGAGTCTTTCTGTACGACTCTTTTGGTAAGTCCTTACCAGCAGCACGACAGGATAGCGGAGATCAGTGACATGAAGGCTTCAAGATACGGGGTCAGGTTCGATTACATTGATTTCCGTCCGGGCTTCAGACAGGGACAGGACATGGCCAGAGAGATCGGTCTTTACAGACAGAAATACTGCGGATGCATATTCTCGCTGGAGGAATCCAAATTCAGGGATAAGATCTACAGATCCTTTGAGGAAGGCTCCTTGGCTTCAACGAGCACTGAATAATATCCTTCGTAGATTACCATCCCGGGCTTTGCTCCCGGGATCTTTTTTACGTGGGAGACGGGGCAGTAGTCCACTTCTGCCTTAAGAAGCCCGGGCTTTGAGTCTTCCGAGGTCATGTGTTCCTCAAGGATGATCGCTTTGGAGAAGAATGCGGCAAGACTTGCAGCCTCGAGAACAGCATTGTCTGACGGCATATCCTCATTGGGCTTTGTCCTGAGGATAACATGGGTTCCCGGCAGTCCTTTTACATGGAACCACCAGTCGCGCCTTGAAGCCGTGTGGAAAGTGAGCTGATCGTTCTGGATATTGTTCCTGCCCGCAAGTATCTCGTAACCGTCAGATGTCATGTATCTGCGGCAGGGAAGCGGACGTTCTTTGGATCTGTCCTTATTGTTCCTGCCGGCGTTAGCTCTCTTAGCCGCCTCTCTCAATGCTCTGGAGGAAGCTTTGCCTGATTTGGCAACACCGACCATCTTATTGGGATCGCCTTTGCCGGCATTGGTGTTCCCGGATGATGACGGACCTTTCCTGAAGCCTGAATCACCGGATATCTCTGCCTTTATCTCTTCGTTAATAGCCTGAAGGTCCTCTGTGCCGGATGCGGCATTGACCGCGGCTGAAAGGGAACGGAGATACTGGGCTGCCATCTCGTCCTCTTTGAGATAGTTTTCCGCCAGCTCCATTTTCCGCTTTGCCTTATGAAAACGCTTGTAGTATTCCTGCGCGTTTCCGGAAGCGTCAAGCGTGGGGTTCAGGGCGATGATAATGTCTTTCTGAGGTTCCTGAGTGTAATCGGTCAGTGTGACGCTTGAGTCTCCCTGTCTGATCATGTATTTGTAGGTAAGGATCAGATCGCCGGAATGCTTCAGTGAATCGGCCTTTTTGCCTTCCTCAAGGTCCTGCTCGTGTATCTCGCGCTTTTTTATGACTCTTGCGAGTGCGCTGCCTATTATCTGGTTCAGTCTGTCACGGCCTTTATCCAAAACAAGTCTTGAATCCCTGGCCTGATAGCACATGTCAATGGCTTCGGATATGGAAGAAACGTGTTCTGTCTTAGGAAATCCCTTCAATTCAACAATTGACGCGTCTTCAGGTTCGCCGTCACTGCCGTAGAAAACGCAGGGAGAATAAGTCTTTTCGATTATCGATGAAAGGAAACCCCTGAGAGCATCTGTAAGTCTCGTTTTCTCATCTTGGGAAAGCATGGAAAGAGTCTTTCTGTCATCGATATCAGCTTTATCAGTAATGAAAGCGGCGAGTACGGGGGAAAGGCCCAGAATGGAACCTACAAGGGCTTTTGCAACCGGACGCTGGAGTTCCGTTTCCATTATCGGAAGATCACCGTCTGCTGTCATCTCAAGTGCTTTTGCGGGCGTGATCTTATCCTGCGCCGGCGGGTACTCATACACGCGGGCAGGCATGACTTCCCTTACTCTTGAGACCGAGAAATCAACGTGGATGGCGGAATCGAGTATCTTTCCGTTCTCGTTTATGAGGACAAGATTTGAGAACCGCCCCATAAGCTCTGCCGTGAGCGTATATTCCTTGCGGTCCTTCAATTCATCGAATTTGCTGACGGTTATCTCGATGATGCGTTCATATCCGGGATTGGTGACTTTCTCGATGCGTGAGCCCGCCAGGTATTTGCGGAGGAGCATGCAGAAGGATGGTGGTATGGAAGGGTTCTCCAAGGTGTTGTCCGCGAAGCATATCCTTGGCGCTCCGGGATCTATCGATATCAGTAGCTTTTTGTAACCGCCGGTAAATCTGATGTGCAGAATGACAGTATGTCTGTCAGGCATGTAGATCTTGTCTACACGTTTTCCTTCCAGTTCGGTATTCAGCTCGTCTGATAGAAGCTGACAGGTTATGCCGTCCAGGGTCAAGGTCTTATACCTCGTCTTCTTCGGATCCGCTGCCGGTATCTTTCTTTGTCCTTCCCGAGAAGACCAGTGTCAGGATGACCCAGACTACAACTGCGACGAGTATCTCAACGCCAAGGATCTTGAAGAACATTTCGTATTTGTTCCAGCTGATGAGAAGGTCTATTCCTGTGATCAGGAGAACAGCAGCGATAAAGATAAGAGGCATCGCTGCTTTGGATGAAGCAAACTTCGATAAAAGCGGGGCGGATTCAGGTTCAGCCTGAACGGGTGCCGCCGTCTTTCTGGAAGTTCCGCGTGAAGATGTTGAACGCGCAGACTTCGGGGGGGAGCTTTTGCGCCTGCTTCCCGAAGAAGTGTTTCCCGAACGTGACCTTGAAGTGTTAGCCATTATCAGCCGATATTCTCTTTCTCCTTGAGGAGACGCTTGATCTTCTCCGTAGGATTGATGAGGCTGGAGAGGGAGGCGTCATGGTTGATCGCATCGATGAGGAGAGCCACGAACTTGCAGAGGTTAACGTCTGCATACCAGGGAGCCTGTAAGAGCTCGGGTCTTCTGTAGATCAGGTTTGTGGCAAAGACCTTGTCGATGACTCCGTCTTCATAAGCGGCATTGAAATTGTCGATGCCTTCGGTGAAAAGCGCGAAAGTAACGGCGCAGAATACCTTGCGCGCACCGCGCTCCTTCATCTCGCGTGCGATGTCGATCATGGAATCGCCTGAAGAGATCATGTCATCAACGATGAGGATGTCCATGCCTTCAACGGATTCTCCGAGGAATTCGTGCGCGACGATCGGGTTCCTGCCGTCAACGACTCTCGTATAATCTCTTCTCTTATAGAATGTTCCGAGCGGGACACCGAGGATCGATGCATAGTACATTGCTCTGCCGATACCGCCTTCATCAGGGGATATGATCATGAACTTGCCGCTGGAGAAGGAAAGATCAGGTACCTGACGGTACATTTCCTTGATTATCTGATAAGTCGTGGGAAGGCTCTCAAAGCCTGCGAGAGGGATCGCGTTGGCAACTCTCTCATCATGTGCATCGAAAGTGATGATGTTGGCAACTCCAAGCTCATAGAGTTCTTCCAATGCGAAAGCGCAGTCCAGTGATTCTCTGGAGTTTCTCTTGTGCTGGCGGCTCTCATAGAGGAAGGGCATTATGACGTTGATCCTTCTTGATTTACCGGAGCACGCGAGGATGACACGCTTAAGATCCTGATAGTGATCATCAGGGCTCATGCGGTTGTCCGTTCCAAACATCTTGTATGTGCATGAGCAGTTCATGACATCGCTTACAAGATACAGGTCATGACCTCTGACCGTGTTCTTTACGACGGCTTTGCCTTCACCGGAAGAGAACCTCGCATTCTCCACGGGGATCCTGTAATCCTCTCTGAAGAAACCCGGATACGTATTGACGATCTGTTCCTTCTGATACTCGGAACGTCTCTTGTTGAGGTAGAAGTTGACCTTTTCAGTGAAGTCTTCGCTTCCTCTCAGAGCAATAAGACCGATGGGTCCTACCGGCGCCATGGGGTTGTCGCCGTATTGGTCGTAGCGGGAATAAGCTTTCTCGTCAGATGCTGATGTCATAATTGCAGCCTGCCTTTCATGCTTTATTGGGTTTCTTATTCATTAAATTCATCGAAAACCTCTCCAATCCTTATCTGGCTTGCAAGATCCTGGAGTCTTGAAGTCGAATTTATGAGATCGTAGACGGATTCGTCAGAATTAAGTGCGTCGATTATCCTTGCGACATAAGGTATCATGTCAGCTGCCAGATACCATTCGCGTGCTTTGAGTTCATCAGGAGCGTAGATGAGGTTCGTAGTGCAGATGCACTTGAATATGCCGTCCGTGTAAGCCTTGTCGAAAAGCTCGAGTCCGTTGGTGAACAGACCGAACGGCGCGAGGCAGTAGATATCCTTGGCACCTTTGTTCTTAAGCTTGTTGGCCGTACGGATCATGGTCTCGCCGGAATTGATCATGTCATCGATAAGAAGGATGTCCTTGCCGGTGACGTCATCGCCGAGATATTTGAAGCCTTTGACTACCTGGCCGCCCTGGTTGTAGTAATAGCGGTAGAAGAAGCTTAACGGAAGGTTCAGGTGTGAAGAGTAAAAAATCGCCCGCGATATTCCTGTCTCATCAGGACTTACCACGAGCGTAGACACCTTGTCCATCTTGATCGAGCCGAAGCGGTTCAGGAGTGTGGAAGTCATCTTGAACTGGCAGCGCGGCATCTCTATTGACATAAGCGGTACCGCATTGGCTATTCTGGCATCGTGCGGATCAAAAACAATAAGGTTAGCAACGCCTAACTTATACAGTTTCTTAAGCATGTCGGCGCAGTCATAGGATTCCCTGTGAGAATCGAGCTTTTCGCGCCTTCCCTCATAAACGAAGGGCATGATGACATTGATCCTCTTGGCTTTTCCCTTAAGTACGGAAAGGATCCTGAGAAGATCCATATAGTGGTCATCGGGGGAGATGACCTGTGTGCCTTCTATCAGATCGATCTCCATGTTGCGGGACAAAACGTCGGTAATAACATAAATATCATGTCCTCTTACACTTTCAGCGATGGAGAACTTGCCCTCGCCGGTCTGGAATCTGATGAGTTCGGAGTCCATGAGGTAATTCTCGCGGGAATATCCGGGATCGTTTGCGTATTTGTTGCCGGGTTTCTGAGCACGTATCTTTCTCTTGGCGGAAAGTACCTCAGAGACCTTCTTTACGAATTCTATGTTGGAAGTATGTGCGATTATGCCAATGGGGCCGAAAGGTGCCAGATATGTATCCTTGTAGCCTGTATTGACATATAAGTCGCTCATGGCAACATTGATCCCCCGAATAAAAGATAATTAAATAATATCGGAGTCGGATAACAAATCAAATGAAAATATGTATAGAAATTTGCACGAAAAGTTTTTGAAATTATGTTCAATCTTTGCATACCTCATCAGAGACGGCCTGCTTAAGATCATTTATTCCTGATTTTTGGGGATTTGTCTCGCTGCTGGATACGGCGAAAACCCTTGCATCTTCAGCAAAATCAAGACTGTTTGACATCATCTGCAATTGTTTCCTGACCTGCTGCGCCGACAGCTTGTCGCACTTTGTGAACACGAGAAAATAGGGAAGGTTCACGCTGTTAAGATAATTTATCATCGCAATGTCGTCATTTGACGGGTCATGCCTTATGTCTATGAGCAAAAGCACCAGGTCGATGCCTTTTCTGACCTTGAAATAATTGTCGCACAGTTCGGAAAAATCCTTGGATTTTGTTTTCGAAGCCTTCGAAAAACCGTAACCGGGCAGATCAGCAAGGATAGCCTGTCCGTCCAGGTCAAAATATATGATCTGCTGTGTCTTACCGGGGGTCTGCGACACCCTTGCGAGCTTCCTGTTGTTCCCGAAAGCATTTACCAGCGATGATTTTCCGACATTGGACCTGCCGGCAAGCACGATCTCGGGAAGTTCCGTGTCCGGAAGGTCCTTTACCGAGGCGCAAGTCTTAAGATATCTGATCTTTCCGTAATTGATTGCCATGTTTATAACTCTGTTCAAAGTGTTCAGGATGTCGTTTTTGTCGGCTTTTCTGCCGGATTTTGTCTGAAAGTTGAGACTTAATCCGACAAACGTCCGCTTTAGAATTTTATCATGAAGGACTTGTATGGCAAAACATATATAAACGGCGGGTTTAAAGGCACCGTTAAAAGCGTGTTCCGGCAGCAGGGACACGTCTTAGATGATATGCGCAATCTTGAAAAGGCTTTGGAGAAGCGTCCGGTGGTAATTCCTGCCGCGTTAATGATCATCTGCAGCGTAACGTGTTATCATTTCTCGTCTTTTCTGCCTTCGTTGTTTGCCGGAATTGCCGTTGCCTCTGCCGGTTTCCTAATAATGATCCGCAGATTCAGGGAACGCGGGAACGGGATGCCGGTCCTGATTATCTCTCTTATGTTGTCTTTGCTGCTGATCCATAACGGGGTATTTATCTCCGGCAGGCTGAATGCGGCTGCCGCCCGTGGAGGATTGAACTGCGTGGTGACAGAGTCACGTCCTGATCTTTCGGGCGGTCTTGACCTGACGGTAAGGCTTGATGACGGACCGCTGGCGAAAGTGAACTTTTATTGTGAACATGAGGATCTGTATCCGGGTGATTCCCTGATTCTGTACGGTAAGCTCAAAGAACCTGACAAAGCGGGAAATCCGGGAGAATTCGATTACAGGGATTACCTGAGAAGAAAAGGCATCCTTTACACAATCTCATGTGAGCGGTACTCAGTCCGGAATAGGGCAGCCTTCCCTGAAAACATTACCGGAATGCTGCAGAGTCTGTTCTTCCGGTTCAGGAAAAGCGTTTTCGGGACCGTAACCGCATCATTTGACGGGGAATGCAGGGCGCTTGCCGCAGCCGTATGTCTGGGTGACAGATCATTATTGACGGATGAGATCGAACGGGACTTTGAGCTCTCATGCTGCTCACATCTTCTTGCGGTCTCAGGCACTCATTTCTCAGGGTTCCTGGTATGCGTTCCGGTGATACTGAATCTGCTGAATATCAAGCGCAAAAGGGCATTGGCCATCCATACCGCTTTTTGCGTCCTGACCGGCTGTCTCACGGGCTGGGGTGATTCGGTTACGAGAGCCGCCGTCATGAGCATCTGCGTGTTTGCGGACAGGGAGTGGGTGTCGGCTTTGAGCCTTGCTTCTGTCATGATGATCACCGCAGATCCTTTCTGCGTATTGTCATCCGGTTTTCAAATGAGCTTTTGCGCTGTCATAGCGATAAAGATGTACAGCGGCAGGATAAGTGATCTCATCATGAGGTTCTGCCATTTTGAGAATATTTCCAAAGTCACCGGTACCGCTGTTGCCGCAAGTCTTGGTATCATCCCGTTCTGGTCGGATATCTCGATGAGGCCTGATCCCGAACATCTCGTTATTCAGACGGCCGGTTCATTCGTGGCAGGAGCCGCCTGTACGTTCTTTATTCCGTGCTTTGTCCTTTGCAGCTTTTTTCCGTTCTGGAACCGGTATCTTTCGGATCCTTTGTCGTTCTGCCTGAAAGCTCTTTCCTCATTGGTAAACGCCGGGGGCAGATTAAGCGAACAGAGCGGGGCATCTGTCCATCTGAGCAAAGCACTGCTGGTCATGACGGGCGTGTTCATTTTTCTTTATATGATGCCGTCCTGCATGTTCAGGAGAGCGTTTATCAGACCCGCCGCGGCTGTTCTGGCGTTTGTTATCGGATTTGAAGCCATATCCGTCATTGAAAAGCCTGACTGCAGGGTGGTCTTTGCTGATGTGGGGCAGGGAGACTGCTGTCTGATAATCACGCCTGATAAGACATGTCTCATAGATGCCGGAACATACAAAGAAGGCAGCTCGACAGTCTGTGATCTCCTCGATTATTACGGCATATTCCGGGTCGATGTCTGCATTATGAGTCACTGGGACGTTGACCATGCCGGCGGTATAGCCGCACTGTTTGAGAAGGGGAGAACAAAATCCATCTGCACGTCACATGTGCCTCTTCCGGAGGACCGGGACAAGGATGTCCTTGAGTTCTTTGATTCTGTTGATCCTGAAGGCGCCTTGAAGCCGCGGTTTCTTTCAGGTTTGTCGGCACTTAAGGCAGGAGACAGGATCGAACTGTCCGGTTCCGTCTATTTCGATGTCATTTATCCTCCGGAGGACACTGGCGGAGGCAACGAATCAAGTCTTGTCCTTATGCTCCATGTCAACGGCGGAGAAGACATTTCGATACTTTTCACGGGCGACATAGGCGCATCGACGGAAGCAGCCCTTATTGAAGCTGGCGCCGGCATTGACTGTGACATCCTCAAGGTTGCCCATCACGGCTCGAAATACTCATCCTCTTCAGAATTTGTCGAAGCCTGTTCACCGGATATAGCCGTGATCTCTGTGGGAGCACACAATCTCTACGGTCATCCTTCGCCTGAGACGCTTGAACGCCTTGAATCATACGGCTGCGATGTCTTCAGGACCGACACGGGAGGAGCGGTGATACTGGAATATTGAGGGGATACCGTTGTCTGCTGTTTTTTCTGATTCTGACGGCTGTTTGTGCGTAGCAGGGCTAAGGCTTTGCCTAATTTTGTCCCATAAAGACCGATGGAATTCAGACTTTGTTTGTTATAATCGTTGAGAGAAATCTGACAAATATGGGATTAATAGGAAAGGTCCGGTCTAAGACCGGGGAAATGGAGATTATGCACTTAAAGATCAACAGCAGGATCAGATCATTGCTTGCCGCCGCTTTGGTGACATCAGTGGTCATTGCATCCTTTACGGGGTGTGATTCCGGGAGGAAAGGATCGTCCGGACGTGACGGAGACAGAGATGACATCAAGCTTGTCGAGACCACGCAGGACCCTACACCGACACCGGAACCGACAAACACGCCCACACCGACCAACACGCCGACACCCTCGCCGAGTCCGACGCCTTCGATACCTCATATGAACAAGCCGGATGTGGACAAGACGGCGCCGATGTTCCTGAATCTGCCAGAATCCGTCAGTGTCGAGATAGGCAGTGATTTTGATATTCAGCGTCATGTCGGTTATATCGATGACTGCGACAGCGATGTCGAGCTTCAGATCGACGGGGAAGTGGACACATCCGAATCCGGAAGCTATCCGCTTACTCTTACACTGGTCGATGATGCCGGCAATACAAAGACCGGAAGCATGACTGTCAATGTTTACGTTCCGAGCGGCGGCGGTGGCGGAGGAGGCGGTTCTTCCGAACACACGACTCTGGCTTACAGCGATTTTATGGCCAGATATCCCGACAGCGACATAGCGTACGGCATTGATGTCTCCAGATATCAGGGCGACATAGATTTTGAGAAGGTCAAGGCGGCAGGGTGCGAATTCGTTATGCTCAGAGCCATGATCTATAATAACGGAGAGCTGGGTGAAGACCGCAAGTTCGAGGAATACTACGCGGATGCAAAGGCTGCAGGACTCCTGATCGGCGTGTATTATTATTCGACGGATTCCAATCTGGAAGAACTGCATGAGCATTGTGATGAGCTTTTGGCGGTGCTTGAGGACAAGGAACTGGATCTGCCGGTCGCATTTGACTGGGAGAGCTGGTATCACTTCCAGAAATACAACATGAGCATCGTTGACATAAACAATCTGTTTTATGAATTTGCCGGGATAATGGCGGATAACGGGCTCAGCACGATCCTGTATTCAAGCAAGTATTATCTTGAAATAATATGGGAACCGGCAGGTTATGACGTATGGCTCGCCCATTATGTCAAAGAGACATCTTACGAGGGCGATTACACGATGTGGCAGACCGGATCGATCGGCAGGATCGACGGCTGTTACGAAGATGTTGATACGGATATACTTTTTAAGAGCAGATATCCCGATCTGTTCTGATGTTAATGAACGGCGGCCCGGTCCGGCAGATCCATGCGGGACGGCGGCTATCAGGTAAAAGTACTGCTTCGGAGGTTGATTACATTTGGCTAAGGCGAAAACGCTTCCAAAGGGAGTCCTGAATTCCCGTCAGATGCTCACAAAGATCAACAGAGAGCCTGAGTCTTTGGGTCTTGTGCTTTTGTACGGTTCCGAGAGTTACATGACTGACGGTGCGGTATCGATGCTGAGAAAGGCATACATCGGAGCCGGGGCAGAGGATATGGATTTTGCCGTCATAGATACGAGAACCGGCGATAAGTTCGATATGGGCAAGCTCGAAGAGCTTATTTCGATGCCTCCGTGGATGTCATCCAAAAGGCTCATAGTAGTCAGACAGTCCGGCGTCCCGGGCAGGGAGCTGAGCGATAAGGAACTGGATTTACTGAAGAATATCCCGTCTTCAGCCGTGGTGGTTTTCTGCGAAGAGACCGTGGACAGCAGGAAAAAGGCGTTCAAGGCGTTCCAGCAGTACGGAACCGTCGCGGCGATGAGCGGATTCGAAGAAGATGAACTTACCGGGTGGATCAGCAAGAGATTTGCCAGGGATGAACTCAGGATCGGTCTTGAAGCGGCAGATTCGATGGCTTCAAGATGTGCCGGCAACATGATGGAACTCGTAAATGAGATCAATAAAGTTACGCTTTATTGTCAGGGAAAGGGCTACACGGAGGTTACGCCGGATATTGTGGAACTCTGCTGCCCGCCTGATCTGAGCGGCAAGATCTTCGACATCATGGATGCTTGCGGCAGCGGAAATGCCGCCATTGCCCTTGGCACTCTTGATAAGCTTATAGCAAACAAGGAACCGCTTGCCAGGATCAGGGCATCGATCGTCAATCACATAAAAGCACTGATAATGGCGAAGGAAGCGGGCAATGCGGGTATTCTCATTAACCGCACGGGAATGAATGATTTCAGGGCAAGGAAGCTTGTTGGCCAGGCCCGCAATTTCAACATGAAGACGCTTATCGGTCTTTATCTTGCCGCGTCCGATTCGGACAGCGAGTTCAAGCACGGACTGATAGATGAACGTTATTCTCTGGAGATTATCCTGGTTAAGGCATGTTCGAGATGAATATATGAGTTTCCTGCCGTTCTGCCGGGATAGTCACATGTTTTCTTCTTTCCCCGCATGAATCTGCCCGCTTTTGTCAGAAAACTGATTTTATCCTCATTTTTCGACATTTTTTCACGCACTTTCCTGTTTGACGTTAAAGGGTTAATGTCTTAAAATCTTCTAGTATTATTTAGAAGAATGGAGTTATTATGGCTAAGATTCAGATGAAGACCCCTCTGGTTGAGATGGACGGGGATGAGATGACCAGGATAATCTGGAAACAGATCAAGGACATCGTTATTTTACCTTATGTTGATTTGAAGACTGAATATTTCGATCTGGGCCTCAAGCACAGGGACGAGACAGCAGACCAGGTTACGGTTGACGCGGCAAACAGGACCAATGAGCTCGGCGTTGCCGTCAAGTGCGCAACGATCACGCCCAATGCCCAGAGAATGACCGAGTATGATCTGCATACTATGTGGAAGAGCCCCAACGGAACGATCAGGGCCATCCTTGACGGTACGGTGTTCAGGGCTCCGATCCTCGTTAAGGGAATCAGACCTTTCGTATCTTGCTGGGAGAAGCCCATCACCATCGCAAGACATGCTTACGGTGATGTTTACAGGGATACGGAACTCAGTGTCGAGGGACCTGCAAGAGCGGACCTCGTCATCACTTATCCCGATGGAAGACAGGAGAGCCAGACGATCTTCGAATACAAGGAGAACGGCATAGTTCAGGGTCTCTATAATACGGACAAGTCCATTGAGGCTTTCGCAAGCTCATGCTTCCAGTATGCGCTTGATACCAAGCAGGACCTGTGGTTTGCAACCAAGGATACGATCTCAAAGACATATGACAGACGCTTTAAGGATATTTTCCAGGCTAAGTATGACAACGAATACAAGGAGAAGTTCGAAGCGGCAGGAATCACGTATTTCTACACGCTCATCGATGATGCCGTCGCTAGAGTCATGCGTTCGTCAGGCGGTTTCGTATGGGCACTAAAGAACTACGACGGAGATGTTATGAGCGACATGCTCGCTTCCGCATGCGGTTCGCTTGCCATGATGACTTCCGTTCTCGTATCTCCCAAGGGCGTTTATGAATATGAAGCAGCCCACGGAACGGTTACTCGCCATTATTACAGACACCTCAAGGGTGAGCAGACGTCCACGAATCCGATGGCTACGCTTTTCGCATGGTCCGGCGCGCTCAGAAAGAGGGCGCAGCTTGACGGACTTCCCGAATTGGAGGCGTTTGCCGACAGGATCGAGAAGGCTTCGATCGCAACGATCGAGGAAGGCACCATTACGGGAGACCTCAACAATCTCCTTGACAACGACAACAAAAAGACGGTTACCACCGAGGAATTCCTCAAGGCTGTAGCCGCAAAGCTTTGATATAGAAACACAACGGAGGATCAGACAAGATGAGTTATTACAAGACATGGATGGATAGATCTGAGGATGCTACCAACAGACAGGAATACATTGAGTATATCAATCGTTACTATGCGCTTGAGAAGGCTGCTTACGAGAAGATACTCGGTGCATATCCGGATAACGGGGAGTTCCTTTCAGGAACGGCTGCCGAGATGGCTAAGAAACTCGGATTCCCCAAGGATTCCATGGATGTTTTCGTAGGGTTCATCGACGGTATCAAGTCCAGTCTTACAAACGGTGAGGACCTTGATCTTGAAGCAATAGATGATGACTATCAGATCAAGCTCGTTATCGATTACGAGAAGCTTTATTACAACATGCGTGATGCCAAAGCCGAGTGGCTTTTCAACATCAAGGCATGGAAGGATATCCTGTCGGATGAGAAGCGCAATGAGATCACAAAAGAATACCGTGAGAACAATATGGCTCATTCCGACAAGATCGGCCGTAACGATCCGTGCCCCTGCGGTTCAGGCAAGAAGTACAAGAACTGCTGCGGTAAGAAAGGCTGATCCGTTAACGCGTCAGGAGAGTATTCTTGAAAAAGCTGTTAAAGTCTAAATGGTTCATAGCGCTTGTTGTCCTTCTTCTATTGGCGGCATTCGCTATACTGAGCCTGCTTCCCGGAAGTCCCGTAAAGAAGCTCCTTAAGCCGGTCCAGATGGTTACTTCACCTGCACAGTCCGGCATAAAAAGCGCGGGAGACACTTTGTCTGACTTCTGGTCTGCCATCACTGACGGTATAGCCATCAGGGAAGAGAACAAGGCTTTAAAAGAGCAGATCGCGGATCTAAGATATCATCTGACGCAGAATGAGGAAGCGGCTTTGAGGTATGAGGAGCTCAAGGATGCCCTTCATATCAAAGATACTTTCAGCAATTACGTCATTTACGGTGCGGCCATTCTCTCAAGAGAATCAGACGAGTGGTTCTCTACGATAAGGCTTAATGTTGGTACAACGGACGGTATCGTGCTCGCGGAAGGACATTCATATCCTGTGCTCGATGTCGAAATGAACCTGGTAGGAAGGGTTATCGAATCTTCCGATACAGAATCAAGGGTACTGCCGCTCCTGCACGAAGGTTTTGCCGTTGCAGGAAAAGTCAATGAGGTCAACGGTGCCACATTTATGGTCGTCGGTGACGCCGAACTTAAGAGACAGGGACTCTGCCTTATCAAGGGCATAGATCCGGATGTCCGTGTTGAAGCCGGAATGGAGATCGTTACTTCAGGAGACGGCGGCCTGTTCCCTGAGGGTGTTCCCATCGGTGTTGTGGAGTCTGTCGATTATTCCAATCCGCTCGACGTAACGGCTACCCTGAGACCCTATTCCCAGATAGGTAAGCTCGAGGATGTCTTTATCATGATCCCTTATGTCGAGACGGTCGAAGAGACCGAGAGTACGAACGTCGTATAAGGTGCTGAACCATGCGCATCATTACCGGTGATACAAAAGCTAGAGTAAGGAAGATCATCGTTTATGCGGTCTATATTATCCTGCTCTCGTCGATCCAGGTGTCTTACCCGGATGCGTTCAGCTTTATGGGGCAGACAGCCGACATCGTTTTTGTTTTCGTCGTTCTGTCGGGCTATTTCAACGGCTTTTGGGACGGAGCGGTTGTAGGTTTTGTCTGCGGGCTCATTAGAGACGTCCTGTCACCGCCGGCTGTCATCGGACTTGACGGCGATGTAAGGGTGACTGCTTTTATAGGCGCATTCACTCTTTTCGTAGCCGGAATTATCGGAGCTTCCTTCTTTACGAAGAGAATGCATCATAATATCCCTTTCTCAGTTGTTGCAGTTATCTTTGCCACTTTCTGCTACAAAACGGCAGGTTACATCATCATATACGGTTGGAGCACGCTGGCCGGGACAAGATCCGGCATATACGGACCTCTGACTGCTTTTGTATATTCATTTCTTCCGCAGCTGCTGCTTAATGTTATAGCATCGGTCTTCCTGATCGTTCTGTTACGGTTTCTTGGGCCCGTGTCTTTCAAGGGCAATGCGGACAGGGATGAGGTCATTGACAGGGAAGGTGACGGTACATGGCTCGGAATCTGACAGAAGATTACGGTGCATTTGATAATAATACCGAGAGAGGTGAGAAGCAGGAGCAGGTGTCGCTCTTAAAGCGCGCTTTAGGTTTCTTTACCAACAGATATCTTGTGCTCGGAGCGATATTCGTTGCTTTCGGAATAGCCATACTTGTCATGACGATCAGGCTTCAGTTCTCCGATTATCAGAACACTTTGTCGCAGAGTTCTTCGGGTGTCATAAGACAGTATGTATCACAGGCTCCGAGAGGCGATATATATGACAGCAGGGGAGTCCTGCTGGCTTCTACCGTCGAATACAATACCGTAATGATAGCGAATGCCTATATGGACGATGCTTCGCTCAATTCTCTCTGTCTTGAGCTCAGCTATCTTTTCGATCAGTATCATTGCATTGACGTGGCAGACCTCGATCAGTATTTCGTATTGGATCCGAAGGCGAGATTCGTAAAGGCGGAGGATAAGATAAGGCTTTGGCAGACCGACCCTAACCTTTTCGATCTCAAGGATTATTCGGCGGGAGTCATCGTAACCTTCACAGATGATTACGTGAAGACGGATCCTAACGTTTTCTTCCTGTATCTGAGACGGAAATTCAATATCGACAACAATTACACGATCGAGGAAGCATACAGGATCATAAGGATCAGATACCAGATCTTCAGCGACAACTGGGCTTTTATAAAGGGAACCCCCGTCAAGATAGCCACCGATGTTCCTGATGAACTTCTGCGTAAGCTTGAAGAGGAAAATTACCACTACATGGGACTCGTCTCCGGTAAGGAATATGCCAGGACATATTCTTCGGAGGCACTTTATGCCAGCCATGTGCTTGGCTACGTAGGTAAGATATCGAGTGTAACCTATCAGGATCTGGCTTCATTCGGATACACGAGTGATGACTTTGTCGGCAAATCCGGTGTAGAAGCCCAGATGGAAAGATATCTGCACGGAAGCAGCGGCATTACGCCGTACAGCATCTGGACCATGAACGGTGAGGACGGTCTTTTCGTGCCACACAGTTACGGAAGAGCGCCGGAAGGAGGGGCTACCGTTTACCTGACGATCGACTCGCATGTCCAGGAGGTCGGAACGCAGGCTCTCAAAGACCTCATCACCGAGGCAAAGGAATATGAGGAGGTTAACCAGACCGGTTATAAGGTTGCGTCGGCAGGAGCATTCGTTATGATGAACGTCAATACCGGCGCCGTTATTGCCATGGGCTCATATCCGAACTACGATCCGAATGATTTCATACTTCAGAACTACGGTGACGACCAGGCGAAGGAACAGGTCAAGTACTATCTCGGCGTGGATGAATACCAGGAGATCACATCTGCCGACATCCCGCTGTGGAACCGTGCGATCATGTCGATGTACGCTCCCGGTTCAACGTTTAAGCCCTGCACCGCGCTGGCTGCGCTTGAGAACGGTGACATAACTCCTGATGACAACACTATCAGATGCACAGGTCCTCTTGACGTTGACGGCTGGATCTTCAGATGTCTCGAGTTCCCTGACTACGGCCACGGCGATCTGACGCTGAATGACGCGATGGCCCAGTCCTGCAACATATATTTCATGATCCTTGGCATCCAGACCGGTATCGATAATATCTCCGCCATGGCCAACAGATTCGGACTTGGAGTCAAGTCAGGCATTGATCTTCCGGGTGAGATCTCGGGTGTCATGTCGAGCCGTGAGAACAAGAGACTTACGAGACAGTCCGTTTACGATAAGACGTGGTTCCCTTCGAATACCGCACAGGCTTCGATCGGTCAGTTCGATAACTGCTTCACGATCCTCCAGCTCTGCAGATACACATGCGGTATCGCGACAAACAAGCTCTGCACGCCTTACGTTGTTGATAAAGTAGTGGCAGATGACGGTTCCATCCTTTATCAGGGACAGACGGAATCCGTGGATATAGGCATCTCACAGGAAAACATAGAGGCAGTAAGGACTGCGATGAGGTGTGTTGCCACCGGTACCTCGAGATGGGGTTCGAGTGCCGGCAACCAGTTCCTTGATTATCCTGTCGAGATGGTATGCAAGACGGGTACTGCGGAGACGGGATTCGAGAACACCCGTAAGGAGTATTCAAACGGTCTGTTTATCTGCTATGCCCCAAAGGATAATCCGGAGGTTGCCCTTGCTCTCGTGGTTGAGAAGGGTCAGTGGGGTTCTTCGTCTGTCGTTATCGCGAAAAAGATCATGGCGGCATATTTCAATGAACAGATCAGTTCATATGAACCTCTTTATACGCCAAATCCGATACTCGGTGACTATTTGCCGTCCATAAGCGCCACGGCAGGCTGAGATACACGCTGACGGATATGACATTTTACAGCCCCGTGACAGAAAACCACCGCTGATTGTTGATTTTTTATAAAAATCAGTTGCCCGAAAGCACATTTTACTGTACAATCTGTTTAGTTAGCTTTAATGGGAGATTTCGGATGAAAATAGTTTTGATGGCCGACAACAGGAAGACCGAGCTTTTGGTAAATTTCTGCATAGCCTACAAGCCATTGCTTGAGAAGCATCAGCTCATCTCTGTTTACAACACCGCCAAGCTTCTTAAATCAGCAGCCGATCTTGATGTTTCCGGTCTTTCCGTTGACTATTCAAGCGGCTTTGAACAGCTTGCTTCCAGAGCCGAATATAACGGCATTGACTGCGTTATCTATTTAAGGGACGGCCGCCAGGTCGGAGAATCCAATCCTTTTGAGCTTTTGGATGTTTGTGACCAGAATACGATCCCTTATGCAACCAACATAGCATCAGCTGAGATCCTTATTACCGCTATTGACAGCGGAGCGCTCGATTACCGCGAATGGAACGCAGGCTGACGGCAGTTCCACTGGGACCTTTCCAATCCAATATGTATGTCATGACCGGTGATGCCGGTATCTTTGTCGTGGATCCCTCCGTGTCTCCCAATAGAGCCGGAGACTACTGCGGCATTCGGGGGCTTGCGGAAGGGGAGTGCAATGTAAGAGCCATTCTGCTTACGCACGGTCATTACGATCACATCAAATACGTGGACAAATGGATGGAACTGTATCCGGACGCAGAAGTCTTTTTCAGCAGCAATGACAAGGCACTTCTCGGGAACGGATATGCGAACTGTTCATACATGGACGGTCTGCAGCTGACTTACGGTTTCAGCTTCACTGATGTCGCAGGCATGAACGGAAACTCCATAATCAGTGAAGCCGGAGTGGAAATAACGGTCCTGGAGACGCCCGGTCATACAAAGGGCAGCGTCTGTTATCTCAGCAGTAGCAGCGGTGAAGACATCCTGTTTACCGGAGATACGGTCTTTCAGGGCTCTGTCGGCCGCACCGATCTGCCCGGAGGTTCATCAAGGGTACTCGCCGATTCTGTCAGGCGGATAAGCAGGATGGCACCTGAGCTGAGGATATACCCCGGTCACGGACCCGATTCGACCATAGGGGATGAGCTGAAATACAATCCGTTCTTTACGTTATAAGGGTTTGCTTGACTTTTTACATATCATATATGTACAATGGGCAATGCAATGAAGGTGCGTAAGTAGTCTTTCTATAACAGGAAAAGAGAGTCGTGTCACCGGCTGAAAGCACGATCCTAAGTGTATTAAGATGAATTTCAACACCGGAGCATTCCTGCGGAAACGGCTTCATGCTGATTAAGCGGATGTGTGGCGCGGCATTACGGCGCGGAAACAAGAGCGGGTAACTATAGTGGTTCCCGAACATGGGTGGTACCGCGAAGGTGCAGTGATAATGCGAATTCGTCCCGTGGCAATGAAGATTGCCGCGGGCTTTTTATTTGGAAAAGCAAGAGCGGAGATTACAAGGAGGAAAACATGGCTGAACTTGGTGAATTAAGCGCAAAGTTATCAGAGATCAAAGCAAAGATCGAATCGGATCTTACCGGGATCAAGAGTTCCAAGGGCGTTTTCGAGTACAGAAAGAGCGTTATGGATTCTAAAGAGGGTAAGATCGGTTCCCTCATGAAAGAGATGGGTAAGATCCCGAAGGAACTCAAGGCCGATTACGGTAAAATGGTAAATGAGATCCGCAACTGGGCTACGGAGAAGTTCGATGCTTTGGATGCCGAGTTCAAGGCTGCGGAGCAGAAGGCAAGATATGAAGCAGAGACGATCGACGTTACTCTGCCTTCTAAAAAGCTCAAAAAAGGTTATCTCCATCCCAATACCCAGGTAAGAAACCAGATTGTGGACATCTTCGGTTCCATGGGTTTCTCCGTTTACGAGGGTAACGAGATCGAGACGGATCACTATAATTTCACGGCTCTCAACATTCCTCAGGACCATCCTTCACGTGACATGCAGGATACATTCTATCTAAGCCCTGAGTTCCTTTTGAGAACACAGACTTCCGCAGGTCAGGTCCACGTCATGGAAGCACAGCAGCCGCCAATTAAGATCATCTCACCAGGTAAGGTCTTCAGATCCGATGACGACGCCACACATTCACCGATGTTCTCCCAGATGGAGGGACTCGTTGTGGATGAAGGCATAACGCTCTGCGACCTCCAGGGAATGCTCGACGTATTCGTCAAGAAGATCTTCGGCGAAGAGACTAGAACACGCTTGAGACCTTCTTATTTCCCGTTCACGGAGCCTTCCGTGGAGGTTGACGTTTCCTGCTTCCAGTGCGGCGGCAAGGGATGCAAGCTCTGCAAGGGAACAGGCTGGATCGAAGTGCTCGGTGCGGGCGTGGTTAACAAGAAGGTTCTTGAAGGCTGCGGTATAGACAGCGACAAATACAGCGGTCTGGCTTTCGGAATCGGAATCGATCGTATTGCCATGCTCAAGTACGGAATCAACAACATCAAGCTCCTGTTTGAGTCTGATCTCCGTGTGCTTGAACAGATCGATGACTAAGGAAAGGGAGGCAGGAATATGTTAGTACCATTAAGCTGGCTTAAAGATTATGTTGATATTGATGTCACACCTGATGAGCTCGAAAACAAGCTCTTCAGCTGCGGCTTCGAAGTAGAGGAAAAATACGAAGTAGGCAAGGACATTTCAAAGGTCGTTGTCGGCGAAGTCAAGACTTGCGAAGTCATAGAAGGCACACACCTTCACCTTTGCACTGTGGATGCCGGTGAGAACGGTGTTCTCCAGATCTGCTGCGGCGCTGATAACGTTGCCGCAGGTGGCAAGTATCCTCTTGCCCTGATAGGCGCACAGGTCTACGCAACAGCAAAGGATCATAAGACCGTTGAAGGTCTCATGACCATCGGCCAGGGCAAGCTCAGAGGTTACGATTCTTACGGTATGCTCTGCTCAGGTGTTGAGATCGGCGTTACGGAGGACATGTTCCCCGGTGCAGGCTACAACGGACTTCTCGTTCTTCCCGAAGACTCGGTTCCGGGCGCTGACGTCAAGCCGATACTCGGTCTGGACGATTATATTTTTGACGTTTCTATCACGGCAAACAGGCCTGACTGCCAGTCCATCTTCGGTATCGCAAGAGAAGTGGCCGCAGTACTCGGCAAGCCCGTTAAGGAGCCTGCTCTGGACTACACGGAGAGCGATGTCGCGATCGATTTCAATATCCGCGTATCAGCACCTGATCTTTGCCCGAGATACATCGGACATTATGTATCAGACGTTACCATCGCCGGGTCACCTGCATGGATGAAGCGCCGTCTTGCGCTCGTAGGCTGCTCAGCGATCTCCAATGTGGTCGATATCACAAACTATGTTCTTTACGAGCTCGGCCAGCCGATGCACGCGTTTGATTTCAATTATCTTGAAGGCGGTGAGATCCACGTACGCCGTGCCGGAGAAGGTGAGAAGATCGTTACTTTGGACGAGAAGGAATTCTCTCTTACACCGGATAATCTCGTAATCTGCGACGGCAAAAAGCCTGTTGCACTGGCGGGCATCATGGGCGGTCTCAATTCAGAGATACTGGATTCCACAAACGCAGTCATGTTCGAAGCTGCAAAGTTCGCTCACGACAACATCCGCAAGAGTTCCAAGGCTCTGGGCCAGGTATCTGATTCTTCAATGAGATTCTCCAAGGGTGTTGATGAATACACAACTGTAATGGCAATGAAGAGAGCTCTCCACCTTATCGAAGAACTCGGCTGCGGCAAGGTCAGCAGGACTTCTTTCGATGTCAACACAGGCAATTCGATCGAGCCCAGAAAGCTGACTGTCAGCGTTAAGAAGGTAAACGGCGTACTGGGAATCACGGTTCCCGATGAGGACATCGTACGCATTCTTACCAACCTCAGCTTCGCGCCTGAACTTAACGGCGACGAGCTCACGATCTCCATTCCCGGCTACCGTGTTGACATGGAATCCTATCAGGATGTTGCTGAAGAAGTAATCCGCTTGTACGGTTACGATCACATCGTGCCTACATTCATCCCCACGGCAAAAGTAACTTCCGGCGGCTATAACCTTAAGCAGCGTTCGGAACTCAAGATCAAGAGGGATCTCTGTGCGGCAGGCGCGAACGAGGGCGTACATTATTCGTTCTTCTCGCCATCTGACTTCGATCTTCTGAAGCTTCCTGAGGATGCTCCCGAGAGATTCGCGATCAGGATCATGAATCCCATCAACATCGATCTGTCTCTCATGCGTACTACGCTTGCGCCCCAGATGATCAAGGCTATGGCAAGAAACCAGAAGAACGGCATCTTATCAGGCCGCATCTATGAGATGGGCAACAAGTTCATTCCCAAGAGCCTGCCCCTTACGGAATATCCTGATGAGCGCGAGACGATCTGCATCGGTGTTTTCGGTGAGGACGAGGATTTCTACTCCCTTAAAGGCCTTGTTGACGTGATCGCCGGTTCTTTGGACGTTGAGTTCGATTACTTGAAGGATTCCAAGTCATTCCTTCACCCCGGCAGAACCGCGAAGGTCATCTGTAACGGTGAGGAAGTCGGATATCTGGGTCAGGTCCTTTACGAGATCTGTGATGATCTCGACATGAGAGTTCCGGCTTATGTTGCAGAGATCGATCTCAGGATCCTGAGCAAGTACTACGGCAAGGAAAGAAAGTTCATTCCGCTTCCGAAGTTCCTTGAAGAGAAGCGTGACTTCTGCTTTGTTATGGACAAGGATATCACCTGTGCTGCCGTCGAGAAGGAGATAAAGGCTTCCTGTGAATTTATCTCCAAGATCGATCTCTTCGACATCTACGAGGGCATCCAGCTCGGACTCAACAAGAAGAGCCTTGCCTTCAGTGTCGTGTTCACACCGAAGGACGAGGAGTTCACGCCTGAGGTTATCGACGGATTCGTAAATACGATCCTTGGCAATCTCAAGGAAAAATACGGTATCACTCTCCGCGCATGACCCCGGAAAACGGTCTGAACCGGATTAATAAGATTATAAAGAGACCGTAAATGGGGCAGACGCCCTGAGACATAATGAATACAGTGCTTTAAAGCATTTTTAACGCCCGGGATCCCGGGCGTTTTTCTTTGTCGGTCTTTGTCGATTTTGCAGAGTTTTGTATGGAATATCAAATCCTTTTTGACTGTAAGATAACCCGAAAGAAATATGCCCTTCATCATGCTTCGTTTTAACTGAAAGGAGGTTCCATATGTCAACTCTTGAATCTGCGATCGTTTTTTCTCTGATACTTATCATGCTCTCGTTCATGATCACCGGACCTGAAGCAATTGCCCTGGACAGCTTCGAATGTGCCAGGGACGGCGGAAATGAACTGTTTTTCATGGAACTTGACAGGGAGATCGCATACAGGAATTATGTCGGCGGTGCCGTCTGCTACGATGCCTCTCCCGAGAAGCTGTGCACGTATCTTTCAGGTGTCTCGGACAACTTCAGGCTCTTATACGGGTCCGTTTTCGATCTGTCGCAGGAGGGTGGAGATGAAGAAGGTTAATAAGCAGCACAGAACAAAACACGGGGCGTCATCACTGTTTCTCGCCCTGATCATGTCGGCACTGATCCTTGTTGAATGCACGTTTGTGGCGTTTGTCTGGAATCTGGATTATGCGCTGAGCGTGAATACGGCGCTTAAGACACAGATCGATACCATCCTGAGTGATTACAACAGACAGCTCTTTGATGTTTACGGAATTTATGCGTTTTCGCTCGATGAAGTCGATGACACATGCTTCAACAGGGCATTGGAGATAAACGGGCTTGATGCCGGTTCAGTACTGTATGTCTCATCGTCATACAGGTTTACGGCAGAAGACCTCAGGACGGCGATCAACTCATATTACTGGTACAGAGGCACCGGAATAAGCGCAAAGACTGTCGTTGAAGGTTATGCGGAATTCCTTCTTGAACTTGACGATAAGGGGATAATGCAAAAAGTCGGCCAGTTTATGCGCAGTCCTGCCGCAGGTTACCTATCACAGATCATCAAGGGTTCGGAATCGGCAGAGGAATGGATCGGCAAGGCAGATGATCTTCTCAATATCGATGACATCATCGAGGAGGCTGCCGATATAGATTCCATAAGGTCTGATTACAAGGACGTGATAAAGGACTTCGAACTTGACATCGATCTCGACGTGGCTGACTGGGATGCCCTGCTCAATACAATGTCGATGCTCGAGAAGACCGTGGATATCGTGTCTGACAAGTCGGATCCAGCACTGTCAAAGATCAATATCTCGCATTATTGTTCTCATAACTTCGACTGCTGGTTCCCGCCGGACGGTGATGCATCGATAACGGGAACGGAATTCAAGGCGATCCACGGGAATAAGCAGTCTGATTCCGAATACATAATTACCGGACTTGAAGGCGTCGCGGGGCGTGTGAAGATCGAATTCCTTACTGTGCAGGTCCTTATAGTCTCCAACATGCTTAAAGACTATGCTGACGAGAAGTTCAGGAACACCATGGAAGTGCTGGGAGAGATCATCTCGGCGATAATCCTTGCCGTCAGTGAGGGAACCGTCAATATCGATCCCCGCCTGATCGCCGCAGGCCTTACATACTATTGCGCGATAGTCCAGTCAATGAAGGATTTCCTGACGGTAACAAAGGGGAAGAGAGTCGTTATCTTCGGATATGAAGATGTGAATATGGTTACATACAGCTACAGGGACTTCCTTTATCTGTTCAGTCTTCTGACACCTGCGGACGAACTGCTGGAAAGATCTCATGAGATCCTGACCAGGGATTACGGAAAACTGTACAAGGGAATAAGCCTTGAAGCCGATTTCAGGGGAGAAACGTATTCCGTGGAGAAGTCATACCGGATGTATGAATGACAGGGAGGTGCTTTGCCATGAAAAACAAAAGGAACAACAGGCACGGACAGGTCGCGCTCGAGGCGGCAATAGCATTTACGATCGCCCTTGTCTTCATTGCATCCGTCGTCAGTGCGATCGATCTCTACCGGACGGATATCCTTATGAGAAGGTCGGTTGAACAGACCTGCGAGAAGATGTCTCTGCTGTATCCGGTCTCGGTTCCGGCATCGGACTTTTTGTCAGCAGCGGTAAACGCTTTCCCGGATCTCGGAATCGGAGACACCAAAGGTGCCGAAGTCATTTCCAAAGTCTCATCGGCGGCTCTGGGCATAGACAGTGCGTCCGGTCATACCATAAAAGAACTCATCCTTCAGGGCGTATTCTCACATACGATGGAGGATCAGATAAGACAGTGCTGCATCGAGCGTAACGGCGGATCGGATTTCTTTGTGCCGGATGACATCGAGGTCTTTTTCGCGGTTAATGACAGACATCACATAATAGAAGTCACAACCGAATACTCCGTGGTGACTATCGCAGGCAGAAAGAGCAGGAGTATCTATTCTGTTATCCCTCTGTACGGCGATCCAGTCCTGATGCTCCAGTCCAAGCCGGAAGGCGGTCAGGCTGATAAAGAGAAAGAAGAGGAAAAGGATGATATCTGGTCATTGGGTAATTTCGAGCGTGGCGAAGCGTTCAGGGAACGGTTCGGAGCCAATCTTCCGAAGACTTTTCCCGTGATCGATTCAGCCGATGGAGGTACGGTCACCGCCATAAGGAGCATCGATCTCACTTCTCCATACTACCAGAGTGTCTCAAACATCTGGAAGGAGATAAGGGATGATATCAATCTGCTGAGCGAGTTTGAGCCCCAGTCGGCCGTTATAGACGGTCAGACGTACACTGTCGACCATGTTGATTCCAGACATCTTACTGTTATAATACCTGAGAATTCCGGCGAGACCGGCAAGGAAGCCCTGGAAGAGCTCAAAGGATATGCCTTTGTCCGCGGTGTGATACTTGAGATATGTGAGAGCGGAACTTCTGAAAAGTACTCTGCGTAGAGTCTGCGCCTTTATTGTATTAAAATAAATAATGCGTTATTATGTATGAGTATGTTTGGAGGTAAGCACATTGAGACATGATAACAACGTAAGGCGTCCGAGTCTGGCCAATTCTAAGATCACCACGGACAAGACCACGTCGCTTTCCATAGGCGATTCTCTCAGAAGAGCCAAGACCAATCTCATATTCTCCAGATTACTCCTGGGTATTCTCATCGTTGTTGCCATTACGGCATTTTTCGTTGCGGTTTACATGGGATATGCCCAGCCTCTCTGGGATTACATTATGAGAGTCGTTTCATGATATCGGTAAAGGTAGCAAGATGGATAACATTAATGACACTCATTTTACAGAGAATGAATTGGAGGAGTTAACAGATCTTTATAATGCGATGCTGACCATGAGGGACAGCGCAGAGATGCATAAATTTTTTAAGGATCTCTGCTCGATAAATGAGCTTCACTCATTTCTCCACCGTTGGCAGATCGTAAGAAGGATCGAACAGGGAAAGAGTTATGAGGAGATCATAAAAGAGATCTCACCCGCTGAAGCTGCTGACGGAAGCAAAGCGGAAACGGAAAAGAAATCAACAGGCAGGGCTCGTGGCAAAGCCAGATCTTCAACCAAGGTCAGTTCCACGACGATCTCGAGGGTCAAGAACTGTTATGTCAATCCCGACGGGGGATACAGAACGGCGCTTGCAAGGCTCAAGGAAGCTGCCGAAGAAAATAAAGAAGAATGATGAAGGTACAAGATGGGTTTAATTGAAAGCATTTTCGGTTCACACAGCGATCACGAACTTAAGAGGATCAATCCTCTGGTAGACAAAGTATTCTCCTATGAAGACGAGTATTCAAAGCTCTCAGATCACGATCTGGCAGCAAAGACGGATGAATTCAGGAAGAGATATGCCGATGGCGAGTCTTTGGATTCTCTGCTCCCCGAAGCATTTGCGACGGTAAGAGAAGCTGCATGGAGAGTTTTGGGCATGAAGCCCTACAGGGTACAGGTAATCGGCGGTATCATCCTTCACCAGGGAAGAATTGCCGAGATGAAGACAGGTGAAGGTAAGACGCTCGTAGCTACGATGCCTGTTTACCTGAATGCGCTTACCGGTAAAGGTGTTCACGTCGTAACGGTAAACGATTACCTTGCAAAGCGTGACTCCGAATGGATGGGAAAGATCTACAAGTTCCTTAAGATGAGCGTAGGTCTCATAATTCACGATATCCCGATGAAAGACCGTAAGGGAATGTATGCCAGCGATATCGTTTACGGAACCAACAACGAGTTCGGATTCGACTACCTGCGTGACAACATGGTCGTAAACAAGGATCAGATAGCTCAAAGGGAACTGAACTATGCCATCGTCGACGAGGTCGACTCGATCCTTATCGATGAGGCCAGAACACCGCTCATTATCTCCGGCAGAGGCACCGAATCTTCCGACCTTTATCAGAAGGCAGATACGTTCGTTAAGTCCCTTAAGCAGTACACGGTAGTTGAGACTGACGATAAGGTTGACATGGATGAGCTTGTAGGTGACGCTGATTACGTTACCGACGAGAAGGCAAAGACATCAGTGCTTACCGCAAACGGTATCGCGAAGGCCGAGAAGTTCTTCAATATCGAGAACCTCTCAGATCCGGATAACTTTGACCTTCAGCACTATATCAACAATGCTTTGAAGGCTAACGGCAACTTCAAGAAAGACCAGCAGTATATCGTACAGGACGGTGAGGTCATCATCGTAGACGACTTTACCGGACGACTTATGCCGGGAAGACGTTTCAGTGACGGTGTCCACCAGGCTATCGAAGCAAAAGAGCACGTCAAGGTCGCAAATGAGAACAAGACACTTGCAACCATTACATTCCAGAACTTTTTCCGTATGTACACAAAGCTTTCCGGCATGACCGGTACGGCTTATACAGAGGAAGCCGAGTTCAGGCAGATCTATAATCTTGACGTTATCCAGATCCCCACAAACAAGCCTGTTATCAGAGTTGATGAGAATGACGGCGTTTTCAAGACCGAGAACGGCAAATATGCGGCTATCCTTAAGACTGTAAAGGAAGCGAATTCAAAGGGACAGCCTGTTCTTGTCGGTACGGTCAACGTTGACAAGTCCGAGCTGCTTTCACGCATTTTCTCGAAATACGGCATAAAGCATAACGTCCTCAACGCGAAGAATCATATGCGTGAGGCTGAGATCGTTGCACAGGCAGGCCGTAAGGGCGCGGTTACCATCGCGACCAACATGGCAGGACGTGGTACCGATATCATCCTGGGCGGTAACGCCGAGTTTATGGCTCTCCAGGAGATGAGAAGACTGGGTTACACGGAAGATCTCATCGCTGCTTCAACCGCTCACAACGAGACCGAGGACGAACTCATCCTTGAGGCAAGAAACAGATTCTCGACTCTTGAGAGCAAGTTCAAGGAGGAACTCGCTCCCGAGGCAGAGGAAGTAAGACAGCTCGGAGGTCTTTACATCGTAGGTACGGAGCGTCACGAATCAAGACGAATCGATAACCAGCTCAAGGGACGTGCAGGACGTCAGGGTGACCCCGGAAGATCGAAGTTCTTCCTCTCACTTGAAGATGACCTACTGAGAATATTCGGAGGTGACAGGGTTTCCGTTCTCTATGACAGTCTCGGTATAGAAGATGACATGGAGCTTCAGGTCAAATCGCTTACAAAAGTCATCGACAGCTCACAGAAGAAGCTCGAGGCAATGCATTTCTCCGCACGTAAGAGCGTCCTTGAATACGATGACGTCAACAACGTTCAGAGAACCATCACATATGAGCAGAGAAGACAGGTCATTTACGGTGAAGACGTTCACGGAATCTATCTGCAGATGGTTGACCGTGTCGCTTCAAGAGTTTGCAACCAGTTTGCATTGGACGGTGTCATAACCGCAACGGAGAGATATTCACTCGGTAAGATGCTGGAGGATATCTTCGGGCAGCTTCCTTCCGTTCTTCTTGTCCAGGATGTCAGCAAAGATATTCCGGACTGTGATGAGCTTGTTTCCCTTATTGCTGAGGAAGCCAAGGAACAGATTGCTCAAAGGGAAGAGGAGATCTCGACTGAGATCTACCGTGAAGTTGAGCGCCAGATCCTCCTCAGGACGGTCGACCTCAAGTGGATGGATCACATTGATGCATTGGATCAGCTTTCAAGCTCTATAAGAATGAGAAGTATCGGTCAGCACGATCCTGTAGTTGAGTACAAGCTTGAAGGTTCTGCAATGTTCGAAGAGATGAACGAGAACATCCAGAATGATGCCGTTAAGTTCATTATGAGGGCAAAGTTCACTCCTGAGACAAAGATCGAGGCAAAGCCTCAGGTCAGGGAGATGAAGGAGAGCCATGCGGATACTCCCGCAATAACTCCCCAGTCCGCTTCAAAGCCCATTCAGGGTACTACGGGCAACAACGCCCCTCAGGCTCCCGTAAAGCGTGATTCTTCCAAGGTTGGAAGGAATGATCCCTGTCCCTGCGGTTCCGGCAAGAAATACAAGGATTGCTGCGGAAAGAAATAAGAGATTTTTATGATCACTGATACTGCTGAATTTGTAAAACGCGTTGACGGAGCTGCTGATTATATCAGAAATGCTCTTTCAGGGCGCGTTTTTCCGTCTGTTTGCATAGTCCTGGGTTCAGGGCTGGGACCGTTATCCTCAATGGCTGAAGAACCTCTTGAGATCCCTTATAAGGACATTCCCGGATTTCCTGTATCCACAGCACCCGGACACAAAGGTTCCCTTATCATCGGCAATCTTTCCGGGAAATCCGTTTTCATGATGAACGGCAGGTTCCATTATTATGAAGGATATCCGATGGAGACGGTTACTTTCTATGTCAGGGTCATGGGAAGACTTGGTGTAAAGGCGCTCCTTCTGACAAATGCTGCCGGCGGAGTCAATCTTGACATGAAAGTCCCTGAATTGGTTGCGATAACAGATCACATTTCATTCAATGCTGAGCCTGTCTTAAGAGGACCTAATATCGCGGAATTCGGCACGAGATTCCCGGATCAGTGTCACGTTTACGATTCTGAGCTTACCGATACTCTGGTCAACTGTGCGCGTGACCTTCAGATCAGGATAAGCCGCGGAGTGTATGCATACAGTAAAGGCCCCCAGTATGAGACCCCTGCTGAGATCAGAGCATTAAGGATCATGGGTGCTGATTGTGTCGGTATGTCTACTGTTCCCGAAGCGGTCGCAGCTTCCCATATGGGCATAAAAGTAGCTGCAATGTCATGCATTACAAACATGGCTGCAGGCATTACCGGTAATCCCTTATCCGAACAGGAAGTTCTTGATAATGCTGCGCTGGCTTCAAAAAACAGCTGCGCGCTGGTCAAGGAATTCGTAAAGCGGCTGGAGTTTGCTGATTAAGAAAAATTAAGATTAAGGAGTGTTTAAGATGAGTACATTTAATTTCGAAGTAAAGGATATTGATCTTGCACCCTCAGGAATAAAGAAGATCGAATGGGCTTACCGTAATATGCCCGTTCTCCGTGCAATTGAGAGCGAACTCATTGAGAAACAGCCGTTCAAACGCCTTAAGATCTCCGTATCGGTACACGTTGAGGCCAAGACCGCATGCCTTGCAAGGGCTTTGGCACGCGGAGGCGCGGAAGTTGCTCTTACAGGATGCAATCCGTTGTCAACACAGGACGACGTTGCCGCTGCTCTGGCATCCATGGATATTATGAATGTTTATGCGGTCCACGGAGACAGTGAGGAAGAGTATTGGGGAAGACTCAGGAAAGCACTCAGTTTCAGACCTGACATCGTGATCGATGACGGCGGCGATTTTGCGCTGCTCCTTCATTCTGAACTTAAGGACATGGCAGCAAATGTAAGAGGCGGCTGTGAAGAGACAACGACAGGCGTACACAGACTTGAGATTTTAAAAGGCGAGAATAAGCTCCTTTATCCCGTAATCGCGGTTAATGATGCAAGATGCAAGCATCTTTTCGATAACAGGTTCGGAACAGGCCAATCCGTATGGACTGCCATCATGGCTACGACCAACCTGGTAGTTGCAGGCAAGACCGTGGTGGTTGCAGGCTATGGCATGTGCGGAAGAGGCGTGGCAATGAGGGCAAAGGGCCTTGGTGCTAAGGTCATCGTTACCGAGATCGATCCGGTCAAGGCATGCGAAGCCATCATGGAAGGCTATCAGGTTATGACCATGGATGAAGCAGCTCCTCTGGGCGACTTCTTCGTAACGGTTACAGGATGTAAAGACGTAATCGTACAGAGACATTTCGAAGCGATGAAAGACGGTGCGGTATGCTGCAATGCCGGTCACTTCGACTGTGAGGTCAGCGTTAAGGATCTTAATGACAACTGCGTAGAAAAGACTGAACTCAGAAACAATATCATCGGTTATAAACTTAGGAACGGCAATACGGTATGTGTTATCGCCGAGGGACGTTTGGTCAACCTCGCGTCAGGAGACGGACATCCGGTCGAGATCATGGACATGAGCTTCGCTCTGCAGGCGCAGTCGGCCATGTATATCGCTGATAATCCTGACAGACTCCCTGTCGACGTATATCAGACACCAGAGGTCATTGATAACCGCGTTGCCGAAATCCTTCTTAAGACAAAGGGCATCTCGATCGACAAGCTTACACCCGAACAGGAGAAGTACATCAGTTCCTGGGATCTTTGATAGTCCGGGAAACGTCTTAGACAACCTGAACAGGAATTTTGTCTTTTACTAAATAAATATTTTGATTCGGAATGCATCCTGAAATGAAGGATGCATTTTTTTTGATAGTATTTCCACCCCGAAAAGTTGATGAAAAAGTTGATTTTTAGCAGAAATCAACTGTGGTGATATGTTTCGGGCTGTTTTGGTTGATAAAAAAGTTGATGTTTGTTTTCTTGTGTATTTATATATAAAAAATTATAATATTTACGGAAAAATTCGGATTGGAGACGATATAAATGGCTTTAAGAAATCTTGTTATTGAAGGTGATCCGCTTCTCCGTAAGACGAGCAGACCTGTGGATGAGATAAGTCCCAGGATCATTAAGCTTTTGGATGACATGGCAGACACCATGTATTTCGAGGGCAGGGGAATAGGCATAGCCGCTCCTCAGGTCGGTGTACTCAGAAGAGTTTTCGTCGTTGACGTAGGTGACGAGCACGGCTTGATCGAGTTCATCAATCCAGAGATCCTGGAGGTCTCGGGTTCCCAGACAGATAATGAAGGATGCCTGTCGGTTCCCGGCAAGACATGCGAGGTTGAGAGGCCTCAGCACGTAAAGATCAAGGCGCTGAACCGTGACGGTGAGGAATTCATACTTGAAGCCGATGATCTGCTCGCAAGATGCATATGTCATGAAAATGACCATCTGAACGGCATTCTTTTCATAGACAAATCAGTAGACGGCAAGATCTATTCTACCGACAGTGATGAGGATTAAGAAGTGGACAGGCGTGAACTTAAGATAATATTCATGGGAACGCCTGAATTCGCAGGCACGAACCTCAAGGCACTGATCGATTCCGGTTATAATGTCGTTCTGGCGTTGTGTCAGCCGGACAAGCCTGTCGGACGCAAGCATATCCTTACGGCTCCTCCGGTTAAGGTAATGGCTCAGGAAAACGGCATAGAGGTCTATCAGCCTGACTCACTCCGCAATGATGAGGCACTGGCAAAGCTGTCCTCATATGCCCCTGACCTTATAGTCACTGCTGCATACGGAAAGATACTTCCCGCGGCTATCCTTGATCTTCCCAAGTACGGATGCATCAACTGTCACGGAAGCCTTCTTCCTGCAAGGAGAGGGGCTTCTCCGGTTCAGCGCGCGATACTCGAAGGTGATAAGGTTACGGGTGTTACATTCATGAAGATGGATGTCGGAATGGATACCGGAGACATCATCGACAAGGTGGAAGTGGAGATAGGTCCCAACGAACATACGGAGAGCCTGATGAACAGGCTTGCCGAAGCCGGTGCCGCGAAGCTCCCGGAGATAATAGATGCCTGGGTTGAGGGTAAACTTACACCGGTCAGGCAGGACGACGGCAAAGCGACTTTATGCCCGCCTATTAAGCCTGAGGAAGGCGAATTCACATGGGAACAGGATGCTGCTGATATCCATAACAGGGTAAGGGCCCTGAGCGCCTGGCCGGGCGCTTTCGTAATGAAGGAAGATAAGAAGCTTAAGGTGCTTGATTCTGAAGTTTTATCAGACGAATCGGCCGTCCCTGAGGAACTGAAAGATTCCGAACCAGGAACGGTCGTTAAGGCCAAGGGAGAAAACCTTATTGTGAAATGCGGAAGCGGTTACATCAGGATAAAGGAACTTCAGCAGCCGGGCGGCAAAAGACTTAACGCAAGGGACTGTGCACATAATTTCACAGTGGGAAGTCCGGTAATATAGGAGCATATTCATGCCTGACGCGATCAAATACAAGAAGAAGGAACTGCAGAAGATCATTGCCGACGATAACGAGCGGGAATTGTGTTTTCTTATGCTCTACTGGGTGTATGAGAAGGATGCATATTCCAATCTTGTGATCAAGAAGGCTGACAGGATCGCTTCTGAAGAGGGGAAAAAGATCGATTTCGCAAGAGCCATGCTCTACGGCACGCTTACCTATACTTTTACGATCGATTTCCTTATCAGGCACATTACCAAGGAAGAAGTGGAGACAATGGATCCGGTTGCGAGAACAGCCATAAGGATGGCTGTCTGGCAGATCCAGTTCGGAAATAACATACCCGCATACGCAGCGGTGGATTCATCTGTTGAGATCACGAAGAAATATAATCAGAAGGCATCAGGGTACGTAAATGCGGTCTTAAGGAAGTTCGCGGACTGCCCCGAGGCCAAGAGATATCTTGAACAGTTCAAGCCCGGGATCAGAGTCGCGTTAAAGCCTGAGATCTACGGTATCTTCAAGAAGGATTACGGTAAGCAGGCTGCTTTCGAGATCGGCCGTGCATTGCTCGAACCTGCGCACATTACTGTAAGATTCGATGCGCATAAAGCCGACCGTGACACGGTTATCAAAGAACTTAAGAAAGAAGGCATTACTGCCGTCAAAGGCAGCTTCATACCAGACTGCGTTGAGATAACCGGAGGCCTTAACGGTCTTGAGAATACTGAGTGTTTCAATAGATTCGGAATGTTCGTTCAGGGTCAGGGGGCAATGCTTGCCTCTCATATAGCACATCCCAGAGTTGCGGATAAGATCCTTGACTGCTGCGCGGCACCGGGCGGGAAATCCACGCATATGGCTCAGATGTGCAGGGACGATCTTTATATCATTGCCGTAGATATCAACGAGGCAAGACTCAAACTTGTCAGGGATAACTGTGAGAGACTGGGACTTACGTCAATAGAGACTGTTTGCGCCGATGCTTCGAAAATAAACAAGGATGATAAGGATTCCAGGCGCACATACGACATCGTTCTTTGCGACGTTCCGTGCAGCGGCTTGGGTCTCCTCGGAAGAAAACCGGATATCAGGGACAAATTCAATTACGAAGAGCTTGAAGAGCTTATCCCGCTGCAGTATTCGATCCTTGAGCATGCAGCGAAGATGGTCCGTCCAGGCGGAACGCTGATCTACTGCACATGCACCTTAAATACTGATGAGAATGAGAATCAGGTCGAGCTGTTCCTATCGGAACACAAGAGATTCCATACCGTTCCGATAAACAAATATCTGCCTGCGGATATCTATATGGATGACGAAAGGGAAGAGACTGCTGCGAACGGCATGATCACTCTTCTGCCACATATTGATAAGTGTGAAGGCTTCTTCATCTGCAGGATGGAAAGAGACAGAAAGGAAGATTGATCTTGAAAGAGAAGTTCTGTCTTGATTTGAATCTTGGGGATCTTACTGATTGGTGTGCGAAAAGGGACGTTCCCAAATACCGTGCTTCCCAGATATACGGATGGCTTTCCTCAGGATGCGTAAAGACTGAGGACATGACCAATGTTCCGAAGAACGTAAGGGCAATGCTTGAAGAGGATTTTATCTTCGGAGGCTTTGAACTGAGGGAACATCTCATATCGAAGATCGACGGTACCGAGAAGTTCGTATACGCGCTTTATGACGGCAATATCATAGAGACCGTAGCGATGCGGTACAGACCCGGAATATCCGTATGCGTATCATCGCAGGCAGGCTGCAGGATGGGCTGCACTTTCTGCGCATCCGCGAAGATCGGATTCGGAAGATCGCTGACATCGGGCGAGATACTTGCCCAGGTTGCCGTGACACAGAGGATAATAGGCGAGAGGATCAGGAGCGTGGTCATCATGGGTATCGGAGAACCTTTCGATAACTATGACAACGTCTTGGGATTCATAAAGCTTGCGAATGATCCGGAAGGCCTTAATCTCGGTGCAAGGCATATTACGCTCTCAACATGCGGACTGGTTCCCAAGATAGAGGAATTCACGAGAGAGGGACTTCAGGTCAATCTCTCCATATCGCTTCATGCGCCGAACGACGAATTGAGAAAGAAACTGATGCCTGTTGCAAAGGCTTATTCCATTGAACAGCTCATGAATGCCTGCAGGGAATACACAAAAAAGACCGGCAGAAGGGTTACTTTTGAGTACAGCCTTTTCGCGGGCGTAAACGATACTCCGCAATGTGCCGCAGAACTCGTAAAGCTCTTAAAGGGCGGTCTCTATCACGTGAATCTGATCGCGGCAAACGAAGTGCCGGGGACAGTGTTCAGGTCTTCTCCGCCCGCGAAGGTAAAACAGTTCAGGGACATCCTTGGATCGGGCGGCATTAACGCCACCATCAGACGCGAGATGGGATCTGACATCATGGCTGCTTGCGGACAGCTCAGGAGAGGAACTATAGAGGGTACGGGATGTTAGCGTTTGGAATGACGGAAAAAGGTCCTGTAAGGGACATGAACGAAGACAGCTTTGCTTATGAGATGGTAGGCAATTGTCTCTGTATGGCGGTGGCCGACGGCGTCGGAGGTGAAGCCTGTGGTGAGATCGCGAGCCGTCTTGCCGTAGATTCTGTTATGCAGGCATTCAAGGAGAGTCTGCCTTTCGTTAAGGACAGGGAGGCCCTGCCCGCATATCTTAAGACAGTTTTCAACAAAGCCAACATTAATATCCTCCACGATTGCCTTGAGCACCGGGAGCGCATGGGAATGTGTACCACACTTACCGTAGCCCTGCTCAAGGACACCGAACTCACGATTGCCCATATCGGTGATTCAAGGGGATATCTGCTTCACGGCAGCGAACTGATCAAGCTTACGGAAGATCACAACGAGGCCGGCAATCTGGTAAAGCAGGGCAGGATTACAGAAGCCGAGGCAAAGCATCATCCGGGAAGGAACAGAGTGTTCAAGGTTCTTGGAGAGAATCAGTATCTTAATCCTGACATTTACAGTTATAATATAAATTACGGCGATTTGGTCTTTCTGTGCTCTGACGGACTTTTCTCCTTCCTGAGCAACGAACAGTTCAAGGCCTGCACCGCGGGACGCAATGATCTTGAAGGCATATGCGTTAAATTGATAGAAAAGGCTCTTGAAGGCGGGAGCAGTGATAATATTACGGTTACGGCTGGCAAGGCAGAGCCGGCAGCCGAATTATAGGGGGAGTTATGGCAAATCAGGTTCACGGCCCTGAGGGCATGATATTTGCGAATAAGTACAGGATCGTCAAGCTAATCGGCTCAGGCGGTATGGCTAACGTATATTTGGGGATCGACATGAATACTGGCGTTAACGTCGCCATTAAGATATTGAAGCCCGAATTCTCATCGGATGATGATTTTATCAGAAGATTTGATGCCGAGGCGAAGTCTGTCGCATCTCTTAACCACGCAAACATCGTAAAAGTATACGGAGTAGGACACGAAGGTAATTTCAGATATATCGTACAGGAATATATCGAGGGCATCACCGTAAAGGATCTCATAAACCAGAACGGTCACCTCGACTGGCGCAACGCCGTTCCGATCGTCATCCAGATCGGTCTGGCTCTCGATTATGCACACAAGAACGGTATCGTTCACAGGGATATCAAGCCCCAGAACATACTCATCTCGCGCGACCGTGTGGCAAAGATTACAGACTTCGGCATCGCGCGTGCCGCTTCCTCCACCACGATAACCATGACAGGTGTCCAGATGGGATCCGTCCATTATTTCTCGCCTGAGCAGGCGAGGGGCGGCAATGTTGGTCCGCAGTCCGATATTTATTCTTTGGGAGTCTCGCTTTTCGAGATGGTTACGGGAAGACTTCCTTTCGACGGCGATTCCAATGTCGCAATTGCTGTTAAGCACTTACAGGAGACACCGCCGGTTCCGTCATCCCTCATGCAGGGCATTCCCAAAGGTCTTGATTCCATCATAGCGAAATGCATGCAGAAATCGCCCGAGAGACGTTATCAGACCATGCGTCAGCTCGTAACCGAGCTTGATTCACTGCTCGTCGATCCTAACGGTATCTACGGTGTCATCAACAACGTTCCGGAAAGAAATACGAGCACGGATACCAATATCTCATTCAGGCAGGATCCTGAATATGAGAAGATATCTGAGATAGAGAGAAGTGCAGAATCCAGACGAATCTCAAGATTCAGGGATAACATACTGCTTGCGCTCATAATCGTAGTCATAGTCGGAGTCCTTATCGGTATCGGAATACTTGTTGTAAGGGCTGTCGGCAATGCCACCAAGATAGAACAGAATACCGATTATGAGGTCGAGAACTATGTCGGTCTCACGGCAGATGAAGTCATCCGTAAACTTGAGGCCGCCAATGTATATTATTCGGTCGAGTATAAGGTAACGGATGCGTACAACCCTGGTATCGTAATCGCCCAGAGCATACAGGAGGGCGTCGTCATATCCACGACAAACAGGATGAGCAACATTGTCATAACCGTCTCATCCGCCGATGAATACATCGTCCTTCAGGAATATGCGAATATGAATTACGAGAACTGTTATAAATCCCTTCAGAACCTCGGACTCAAGTTCTCGCTGCGTCCTGAGCCTTCCGATACTGTCGAGCCCGGACTCGTCATCAGGACTGAGCCCGAAGCCAATACACAGGTGTTAAGAGGTGATACGATCATCATCGTATATGCCACCGAACCTACCTCCAGCGTCGTTCCTGACGTTGTGGGCAAGGATGTGTCGAAAGCTGCTGACATGCTCCATGAAAGCAACCTGAACTATACTGTCGAGGGATCACCGGAAGTCCTTGCTCTCCCGGCGGATCAGCAGTACGTAATCATTACGAATCCGGTATCCGGAACGACGGTTGCAAGAAAATCAACGGTCAAGCTCTATGTCGGAACACATGAAGATTACGTAAACGGAGGAACTCCGACACCGACACCTCCGCAGGCTGAGATCACGGTCGTAGTTAACGGAAACGGCGGTACTGTTACCGGTGGCGGCAAGTACGATCTCAATACACAGGTTACGCTTACGGCTACTCCCGCGACCGGATTCAAGTTCGATTACTGGCTCGACCAGTACGGCAACCAGATAGCAGTTTCAAGTACATATACCTTCGTGGTTAAGGAATCGACAACATTTACTGCGGTATTCTCTGAGTCTCAGAGGAACCCGACGTCACCTTCGGAGCTTACGCTTCCTTCGGACAATCCGACGGAACCGACCACTCCGACACGTCAGGATCCAACGGATACCCCGCCTGAAGATGATCCAGGCGGACATACCGATATTACGCTGCCGCATTGATGACTGATGGCTGAAACGGATTCTTTTCGCGGTGTTATAACCAAGGGCGTGGGCGGTCTTTATACCGTCCGCTTCGCAAACGTCGGAAAGAACGAATATGCGCAGTGTGCCGCAAGAGGTGCGTTCAGACTTAAGGGGATAAAGCCCGCGATAGGTGACAGGGTCACGATCGTTCCTTCGGGTGATCCCGATGTCGAATATGTCATCACGGACATTGAAGACCGGACCAGTTTTATAGCGAGACCACCTGTCGCGAACCTGTCGGTAATGCTCCTTACGTTCTCCGTATCTGAGCCCGCGCCGGATCTTACTCTGCTTGATAAGATGCTGCTCGTATGCTCCCTGAGGGATATCAGACCGGTCATCATTTTCACCAAGAGCGATCTTAATGAGGACGACTCGGAAAAGCTTTGTTCAGTTTACACTAAGGCCGGATATGAAGTTCTCATATCTTCACCGCAAAAGCCTATTACCAAAGGTGACCTAAAGGATATAATAGGTGATGGAATTGCCGCATTTGCCGGTCCTTCCGGAGTCGGGAAAAGCACCCTCTGCAACTCGCTTCTCGGATTCGATCTGATGGAGACCGGAGAAGTAAGCGCAAAGATAAAGCGCGGCAGGCATACGACGAGGCATGTTGAGCTTCATGAGTTTTTCGACGGATTCATATGCGATACGCCGGGATTCACCTCGCTGTCACTTGAGGAACAGGGAGTCGATTACAGGGACGTCCTTTACGGATTCCCCGAGATCACCGCGATCGCGACAGGCTGCAGGTTCGATGACTGCTCGCACCGTAAAGAAGACGGATGCGTCGTAAGAAATGCGTTGGCAGAAGGTCTTTTGGACCCGGGCCGCTATGAGAGATATACAGGCTTCTATACGGAACTTTACGATAATAGGAATAACTACAGACACAGGAGAAAGCAATGAACGATATCGGGATAGCACCTTCCATTCTGGCCGCTGATTTCGGCTATCTGATGAGAGATATAAAGGCGGTTGAGAATGCTGATTATCTTCACATAGATGTCATGGACGGACACTATGTGAATAATATCTCGTTCGGCATCCCTGTAATCCAGTCGATCCGCAAATATACTGACATGGAGTTCTTCACGCACCTCATGATCACCGATCCGGAAAGGTACGTTAAAGCATTTGCCGATGCCGGTTCGGATAACATCACTTTCCATGTTGAATGCTCGTCTGATCCCGATGCGCTCATCAATGAGATCTGGTCTTTAGGGAAGAGTGCCGGTATAGCTGTTCATCCCGATACGCCTATCGAAAAGGTCTTTCCGTATATCGGCAAGGTTGACATCATTCTTGTAATGACCGTTTATCCCGGTTTCGGCGGTCAGGGTTATCTGGATGTGTCAGATGACAGGCTCAGACAGCTCAGGAAAGCCATTGACGACAGACAGGCAGATACGGTCATAGCCGTTGACGGCGGTGTAGCTGAAGATAACATCAGACATATCTATGAATGCGGTGCAAGACTCTTTGTCGCAGGAAGCAGCGTATTCCATGCCGAAGATCCCGCCGAAGCTGTCGAAGAGCTGAAAAGATGCGCAGCATTATCGTAACCGGCGGCCCTCTCGGTGAAGAGGCGGCGGATCTCATAAAGGAATTGAAGGAACAGGAAGGATCTGTCCTGATCGCATGCGACGGCGGATGCGACCTCCTCGCGCGTCATGACATAGTTCCCGACATGGCCGTCGGTGACATGGATTCCATAACGGATTCAGGTCTGGAATTCATCAGTTCAAATAATGTTTTTACCGAAAGATATCCCGTTGAGAAGGACTGGACGGATTCCGAGATAGCCCTGAGCAAGACCGGAGATGATGAAGTGTTCCTCATAACTCCATTCTCGGGAAGGTTCGATCACACGATCGCAAATGTCCAGCTTGCTTTAAAGCTCAGATCCGAAGGCAGGAAGATCACGGTCTCGGACGGCATCACTTATTGTTATCCCCTTTGCGGTGAAGATCATGTGGATATCGATGTCAGCCGTTTTGACCGGCCTTTATCAGTCTCTCTGATTCCGTGGGATTTCTCGGAGCCGGTAAAGGGTGTCACGACGGAGGGATTATACTATCCGCTCAAGGACCAGGATCTGGTCGCAGGCCCGACTTTTTCCTTTTCGAATCATCCAAAGGCAAAAACAGGCCGGATCGCAGTATCCATAAGGGCCGGACGGCTTTTGTTAACCGTAACTTTTGCAAATTAGGGTACCGAAATTGAGACTTTAAGCTATTGAATGAGACTGAAAAACCTTATAAACTTATAGTGCAAATTAATGAACGCATCCTTCGGGGTGCGTTTTTTTATGCGCAAATATATTTACGGAGGTTGAAACCTATGCTGAGTTACGAGAGCTTTAAGAAGAGAGTCATGAAGGAATTCCTTGACTACATGCCGGAGAGATACGCTGACTGTGAACTTGAACTCCGGAAAGTCCCAAAGGTTAACATGTGTCTTACGGGAGTGGTGATAAAGCCTAAGGGGAATACCGGTTCTTACTGCAGTCCGACATTCTATCTGGAGAGAATGTATGACCAGTACAGAAACTGTGACTCGTTTGAAAAAGTGATGGCTAATCAGGCAATATACCTTGAGGAATCACTGAAATATCTTCCTGACAATATACTGAAGCTTGATCTTGCTACTCTTAAAGACAAGATAGTATTTCAGGTTGTTAACACCAGGGAGAACAAAGAGATGATAGATCTTTGTCCCCACAGGGATTTCATGGATCTGACCATTGTGTACAGGGTAATCGTGAAGATAGATGATACCGGAGTTTCAGGATTCCTTATAACAAACGATATTGCGGATGCGGAAGATCTCTCGGAAAAACTCCTCTACCAGCTTGCGAAGAAGAATACTAAGAAGCTGTTTCCGTTCAGGAGTGAGAGGATAGAGGAGACCATGGGACGGCTGATGCGGAAGTGGGGAGCAGATGACAAAGACATAAAGGAATCATTCCCGGATATCGAGAATGTTCCTGCTAATGAAAGGGTTTATGTCATAAGCAATGAATATGAGTTTTTCGGGGCAAATGCCCTTCTGTACAAGGATGTTATCGGGAAAGTGGTCAGGAACATCGGAACCGACTGTTACATACTCCCGTCATCGGTTCACGATCTTGTGATACTCTCGACTGATACGTTCAAAGAGAGCACGAAACTCATCAGTCTCATTAAGGAAACAAATAATGAACATGTCAGGATATCAGACAGATTGTCTGACAGTATCTACAGATACAGCATAGTTGACGGATCCCTGAACATGGTGGAGGAACGGATCGATGAAGTCTCATAGAGTCCGGGAGATGCTTGTAATCAATTCGTAAAAGACCTTCTCATTTAGTTTTGAGACGTCTTTTTTATTTCGTAAATAGAAAGGATCAGTACATGAATATCAGGAAAAGGATTATAGCATTTTTGATAGCTTTCTTAATTGCAGTCAGTCCTCTTCAGCAGTCACTCGTCGTATCAGCCGATAACCCGCTGGACCTGGATATCCCTTCGGATAAGATCCATGTAGAGGATTTAAGGGAAGAGGATGATCCTGAAAGTGAGGAGCAGGGAACGGTTGAAACGGCTGCCGGAACAGAGACAGGGGAAGGTACTGAAGAAGAGAAGCCGGATATTGGACCGGCAGAACCTGCTGCTTCAGAAAGCACGGGTGAGCCAACGGAAGCTTCAGAGTCAGATGGATCAGTATCTGAAGAAGGAAAAGAAAATGGCAGCAGGATCGTTGCTGCTTCAACTCCGGATGAGTATTTTGAACTTATATCGGATTTTCCTGACTGCGGAAGGATCATCGTCGATACTGATGAGGATCTGTCCTTTATTGAAGTGTCCTTCGGTATATATTTTGACGGTACTTACATTCTCGGTTTTGAGAATGATGAGGATCTGTATAAAGCAGTTGAGAAACTCGCTGAAAAAGGGATTGAGTATGCCGTGGACGGAACATTCAGCGTCTGCGGTGATAATAACGGACCGGTGCTTAAAGGCAGGATAAACCCTGATGCAAAGGTAAAGGTTGCCGTTATAGATACAGGGTCAAATCTCGCCAACGAGTCATACTCGGTCAGGGGTGATGATACAGAAGATCATAACGGCCACGGTACCGCAATGTGTGAGTCCATACTCAATGAGACGGATAATGCATATATCATAAGCATCAAGGCTTTGGGAGATGACGGCAGGGGCAATATGTCCGATGTCTATGTTGCTGTCCAGATGGCCGAGGAACTTGGTGTGGATTATATCCTGATGGCTGTATCCGTCAGGAATATCGGAAAATACGATGCATTCATATCACTCATCGGTAATACCGGTGCTGTAGTAGTGGCTTCGGCAGGCAACAACGGATCTGATGCGGCGAAGTATCTTCCCGCCGGAATCAGCGGAGTCATTACCGTCGGTGCACTTGAGGAAGACGGTACGCTCAGAGCATCTTCCAATTATGGTGACTCGGTTGATTATTATGTCATTGCCGGATCGACTTCGGAGGCCGCTTCCACGGCACTCGGAATGATGGTTGACGGAAGGACAGACGAACTGGCGAAGGAATATGCTGTTCCTTCTGATACTGCAGAAGAACATACTGAACCTTCAGCTGAACAGACAGATCCTGACGGTGATACGTATCAGCTGGTGTTGAGAGCGGAAGATGACGATGTTATGTTTGCGACCGATAATGTTCATGATTCGGGAATTACGGTTTATCAGCGTCAGGTATATCATCAGTCCGATTATTTCAGCCATCCTTATAATGACGGATTCGGAGTGTATTCAGACAGCAACAGCGGCACACTTTCCTGGGACAGTCATGTCCTTTACTGCATAGAGGATACGAAAAAGATCCCTGATGATCTGAGTTATGGTGACAGGGAGTATTACGGATCATACACTCTCGATAGTGACATGAAACTTATTCAGGCCGCATGTGCTTTCGGTCCGACGGGTGAGCTTTATGAATATGGTGTCCAATGGTGGAAGGAACATGATACAGGTAACGAGATCCTTCCAGGAGTAAAGAACGATTCACGGAAGATGAGGATAGCCATGTATGCCATAACACATTTCGTGGTATGCAAGGCTTACGACGGCAAATGGCCTGATTCGACACCCGGTGATTCCGATTCGGTCCCGCAGGTCTTTGTCGATTACTATAACTTCCTGAAAAATGTTCGTAACGGTAAAGAAGACGTTCCCGGTTACGTGCTCTCAGACTGGTGGTGCGAGATCTACAGATGCAGCGGTTTCAGCAGCGATGATAAGAATAAAGCCTATCAGCTTATGGCACGCGGCAATGTGACAAAAAACGCGACTGTCGATGTAAGCTTTACGGTCGGCAAATCATCTTCAGCTTCCGTTGATCCGGGTTATCTCGGATTTGCAGGCACGACATATACGCTGTACGGTACTTTCGGTCCGAAAGGTCTTCAGGGTGATTACGAACTTCAGGATCCAATTATGACTTTCGTAATGAGAGAAGACGGTACTACCGGTAATGTATATCAGGCGACGACCGGTGCTGTTCACCTTTATATGAAAGAGACGGCGGCTGCTCACGGATACGCACTTGACGATACCATCTATTGGATATACGTGTATGCGGACGGAAGCGTTTCTTCCGGCGTGATGGAGTATTCTGCTGCGGGAAATATGGTGCATTGGCGGGAGGCTGATGCACCGGGAAAGGTTACCGTCACGGGAGGTGCGGTAAGTACGGTCAATGTCAAGGATGCTCCGGATAAAGCCGTATTCAGTCTGGATAAAAAACTGGGTTCGAATTATTCATTGCTCAGCGGACAGTCATACGGGTTCGAGCTGTGGGACAATACTTCGGATTCCCGTGTTGCAACAGGAACGGCTGCCGTTCCTTCCGATGCAGGCGCATCTTCTTCAACACCTGTCGCATGGAAAGGAATAGCAAACGGTTATTCCTCAGCTTCTGACAACCGGCTGATCATCATACCGGGTCATACATATCAGGTTATGGAAACGACCATGACGGTCAACGGTTCTGATCTTGAGACTCCGCCGGGCTGGACGAAGGGTAATGCACACGGAAAGGCATGCTTCTATCAGACATTCACGGCCGGTGCAGGAAAAGCTTATCAGTTCACGGCGACCAACAATGTTACCACTGTTCAGCTTAGTCTGACCAAAGCTTCGGCTGATGTGTCCATTACTGCGGGAAACAGTGCTTACAGTCTTTCTGGAGCTAAGTATGTACTCTCTTCGGATGCTGTTTTCTCTGCTGAAGGAATGGTGGGTTCATTCACGATGAAGTCTGACGGAACTGCAGATACAAGACTCAGGGTAAACAGGGGGAAGACTTATTACCTGAAAGAGACCGTTGCGGGAAAAGGTTACGAACTGGACGGTTCGGTTTATAAGATAGTGATCGCTTCCGACGGTTTGGCAACCGTAAGTACACATTCCGGTCAGGGAAAGGCTTCTGTAACCAACGGCGATCCGATAGTTGTAAGCGTAAAGGATATGCCAAAGACTACGGAATTTACCATTGGCAAGAGCTCATCCAACCCGTCGCTCAGCGGTACCGTGTCAAACAGTATTTATAGTTTCGCGGGAACCACATATGAACTTTACTCCAATCTGAACGGAACAGGCATAGTTGCCTCATTTGTCATGAAGAGCAATGGAACCTGCGATACGGCATTCAGGACACCTTACGGCAAGACTTATTATCTTAAAGAAACTGTTGCCGGCAAAGGCTTTGATCTGGATGCGAAAACGTATACGGTTAGCGTAAGCTCTGCAGGAGCCATATCGGTCAATAACGGGGCAGCAGTCGATAATGGCGGCAACATTAAGATCCTGAAGGTTTCAGATAACCCTAAGCCTGCTTATTTCAGTCTGACAAAGCAGCTTGGAGATAACTATTCTCTGCTTGCAGGCAGGACGTATAATTTTGAGCTTTGGGATAATACGGCCGGTTCTTCCGGTGTCAAAGTCGCTGCCGGCAAAGCGGACGTTCCTTCTACGGCAACAACGGAAACTTTGACTGCCGTTGTATGGTCTGACGTGAATACCGCGGGCGGATACAAGGCTTCATCTGACAACAGGCTCGAGATCATTCCGGGACACACATATCAGATCCTGGAAACGACCATTTCCGTTAACGGCAGGGTGCTAGAGACACCTTCCGGCTGGACATCGGGTAATGCGCACGGGAAGCCTTGCTTTTACAAGACATTCACTGCGGGAACTGCAGGACAGACATATTCATTTAACGCAACCAATTTCACGGATGTCCGGCTCGGTCTGATCAAGGCTTCGGCTGATCCGGCCGTGACAGACGGAAACAGCGCATACAGTCTTGCAGGAGCCAGATACGTACTCGCAAAGGATGCCTCTTTCTCATCTGCAAATACTATAGGTTCTTTCACCTTAAATGCTGACGGTTCTGCCGGTAGCTCTTTGAAGGTATCATGCGGTGTTACTTACTATCTTAAGGAAACGGCAGCGGCAAAAGGATATAAGCTGGACAACTCTGTATATAAGATCGTTATCGGCATTGACGGAAAAGCAACTGTCACGACATCATCAGGCACAGGCAAAGCGTCCGTAATACAGGGAAGTCCTATTGTCATTAACGTAAAGGATATTCCTGAGACAACGGAATTTACTGTCAGAAAGGATTCGTCAGATCCCTCGCTCAGCGGTGACATGCCCAACAGCATATATGATCTTGCCGGAACTGCATACGAGCTTTATTCCGATCCTAAGGGTACTGTAAGGGTGGCTTCTTTTGTAATGAGAAGCGATGGCACCACAGCTGCAACTTTTACGGCACCGTACGGCAGAACTTACTATCTTAAGGAAACAGTTGCCGGAAAAGGCTTTGAGCTTGATGCGAAAACATATACGGTTACCATAAGCTCCACAGGTTCCGTATCCGTCAATAACGGAGCTGTAATCGATAACGGGAATACCATAAAGATAATAAAAGTCACCGATACTCCGAAAACGGCATATTTCAGCCTGACAAAGCAGCTTGGCAATAACTGGTCTCTGCTGGCTGGTCAGACATATAAGTTTGAGCTTTGGGATAACACTGCAAATGTCCGTGTCGCTGCGGGTTCTGCAGCCGTTCCCTCCAATGCGGACAGGACGGCATCAACGGCTGTCATATGGTCAGGCATAGCAGGAGGGTATTCTTCCTCATCGGGCAACAGACTGGTGATAATCCCGGGCCACGCTTATCAGGTGATGGAAACGACTATGTCAGTTAAAGGATTTGAACTTGAGACACCTTCGGGATGGACAAAGGGAAATGCCCACGGAAAGGATTGTTTTTATCGTACATTCACGGCCGGAAATGCAGGCCAGACCTATTCGTTTACTGCAATAAATACCACAAGCATCCCGCTCAGCCTGACGAAATCATCGTCTGATCCTGGCATTACGGACGGAAACGCAGCGTATAGTCCGGCAGGCTCGAAATACATACTTGCAAAGGATGCTTCTTTCTCGGCTGCCAATACAGTCGGCACTTTCACGGTGAAAGCTGATGGATCCACCGACAGGGCTTTGAAAGTATCATGCGGTGCTGCTTATTATCTTAAGGAGACTGCTGCGGCACCGGGTTATGAACTGGATGCTTCCGTTTACAAAGTCGTTATCGGAAATGACGGAAAAGCTGTCGTATCAACATATTCCGGTACCGGCAAAGCTTCGGTAACCCAGGGTAATCCTGTTCTTGTTAACGTAAAGGATACGCCCAAACAAACAAGTATCAGCCTTACCAAGGAGTCTTCGTATCCGTCTGTGACAGAAGGCAATTCCTGTTATTCACTTGCAGGAACATCTTATGGCCTCTATGCGTCAAAGTCCGATGCGGAATCAGGGAAGAATGAACTGGTCGTTTTCAATGTCGATGCAGACGGAAATACCAGGACCATGTTCACGGCCGATTATGGAAAAACATATTATCTTAAAGAGATTTCGGCAGGAAAAGGTTATAAGAAGGATAACAGGACCTATACAGTGTCTGTTGCTGCAGACGGCACAGTCAGCACCGATAATGGTGTAACGGTCAGGACTGCCGGTAAAGTCTCGAAGATAGGTGTTAAAGATGAGCCTGGGACCACACCTCTGGATGTATCTCTCAGGAAGACCGCTAAGAACGGCAGTACGGTTCACAATGCCGACGTTACTGGAGCGGTGTTCAGGATCTCCTATTACGCTCAGGATCTCGGGACTGAAGATGCCGGTAAAGAAGCAACGGTTATCTATAACGTTAAGGTCAAAGGCGATTCTGCCGTGATCGGATTATCTGACCTTAAGTCACTTAAGCCCGCAGGTGGAAGCAATCCTGAATATCTGAAGAATCTTCCGGCAGGCTGCAACGGATTCCCGTATGGAACGCTGCGTATACAGGAAATAGTTGCTCCGGCAGGATACAGACTGAATGACCAGATCATAAGATACAGGCTCGGTGCGACGGTTTCATATTCAGTCGAGAAAGACTCGGCATACGGGAACAGAAATTACTGGAAGCAGCTCCCGGACGGCACACTCGAACTTACGGAACTTCCTGAGGCCGGTTACTATCAGCTTACCAAGTCCCTTGATGATACGATGGTCAGGAGTGAACTCTCCGGATTCAGATATCAGATCTGGAACATGAGTTCGTCTTCTTCGCCGGTGCTGATCGCATCAGGATCATCTCAGAAGGACGGCCGTGTGCTCTGGACCTATACCGTTCCGGATTATTATCAGAATGCCGATCCTTCGATTCTTCTGACAGGCAAGACGACATACCGTCTCGAGCTTCCGGCTTCCGAGAAAAATACCGACGGTTCAGAAACCGCGGTCCTGTATCAGGTCAGGGAGATAAAGAGTTCCATCGGAATCTGTTATGAAGGTACTGATATACCTTATACCAACGCGGTTCCGGTAACAGCCGGAAAGGCCTGGAACAGCGCATCTTCATATTACTGGAAAGACGTAACCGTATCTGATGAGACGGTTACAAGAGAAGGCGTTACGAACGATTATCTCTATACCGGTCTGAGCGTAAACAAGGTCGTTCCTGCGGATAATCCTTTCGATGTAACCAGGGTAACGTTCATGGTATACAACACTGACGGAGGCAGGGATACTCTTATCGCCAACGGTTCGGTCGATTCAAATGGAAACGTTACATGGTACAGGGCAACAGGTTCCGGTGCAGGAATGACGGCAACCGCAAGCGTTAATGTCCTTAACTGTCTCCCGCTGGGTCACTACCGTGTTGAAGAAACATGGATGAAGAATTACATTGACGGTAATGGAATCCCGATCCTCATCGAGGAGAAGAACAACAACGGCTGGACAAAGACAGAGACAAACTCGACATACATCTATTCTTATGACGTTGATCTTTCGGATGTATCCAACGACGGGAAGATCACATATCTTGCCGTGGAGAATGAGAAAGAGGTTCAGGAATTCAACCTTGTCAAGAATGTATCGGTTGACGGTGACGCGTCTGAAGTTACGGCTGAACTATATCTGATCAGCGGAGATTCCGAGACCCGTGTGGCCACAGGCAGAGCAATGACAACCGGAAAAGGTTCTTTCGGTTTTACCTGGGAATACAGCGGAGAGCATAAGACGCGTGACGGTCTGGATACCCTTGTCCTGCCTGTCGGACAGTACAGGCTGGTGGAGACATGTCCGGTAACTTACTATAAGGACACGGAGATACCATATACCTATAAGACACCCGAAGGTTATACCGCAAGAAGGATGGGAGGCACTCTGCAGTTCTTCAGGGATTTTGAGCTGAAGAGCGGAGACTATGTAACCGAGAATATGGCGATTACCAACGTGAGGATCGAAGGTTCATTCGATATCATCAAGGTGGAACGTTCCGGCGGGGACTTGTCCAGGACTTTCACTTTCGAAGTGTATTACAGAGGAAACGGAAAGAACGCTTCAGACAATGGAATTCTGATAGAAAAGGTCAAAATCACAACTGAAGGCGGCAAGGGTTCCGCCTCGCTTACAGGGCTTCCTGAAGGCTGGTATGAGATCCGCGAGACAGGAGCCGGTTCCGGATGGATAACTCACTGGATCAATGACGCGACTGTCTCGAACGGAAACAAAGTTGTCAGGCTCGGTTCCGGAAACAGGTCAGATGCCGCACCGGTCATCGATGACGGAGTCAGGGAGAACGGAAATGCAGTTAATGCGGTGGTTGTCTATAACGATAAGGCGCCTTCTGTCAGGACGGTTCTGACTGATCATCACAATAAGGATCATGTTTCCTCCTGTTCTGTAACGGCGACCTTGGAAGACAATGTTTCTTACAGTAATCTTCTGCCCGGTCATTATGTGATAACCGGTGTCCTGATGGATAAGGATACAGGTAAAGAGTTACTCGACGGTAACGGGAAAAGCATCACGGGAAGCAAGTCGTTTGATGTTGCGGCGTTGTTCGATGAGTACGGGGAGGCGGTTCCTCAGTCTGGTACTGTCAAGGTTACATACACTCTTGATACGACCATTATCAGGAACGTTACAGTCGTTGCTTTCGAAGAGCTTCACAGGACTTCGGCCGAAGGCGAGCTGGTTGCCGCTCACAAGGATATCAGTGATGCTGCACAGACAGTCTATATCCCTGAGATAGGTACCAGTCTTACTGATGATGAGACGGACAGTCATGTTACGGTATGTTCCGAAAACGCAAAGCTCGTGGATACCGTGACATACTCAAATCTCATGCCGGGCAAGACATATATTCTTTCCGGTGAACTTATCGAAAAGTCTACCGGAAAGTCGCTGGGTATTACTGCATCAAAAGAGTTTACTCCGCAGTCTTCTTCCGGTACTGAAACAGTTGAGTTTACTGTCGATACGACACTTCTTAAAGGTAAGAAGATAGTCGCGTTCGAGAAAGTCAGTTTCAAAGGACACGATGTTGCAGTCCACGCCGAAATCGGTGATGCGGATCAGACGGTCAGGATCCCGTCGGTCAGGACAACCCTCGTTGATGCAGAAACGGAAGATCACGTTGCTTCCTACGGTGCGAAAACGGTCCTTGTTGATACGGTGTCATACAGCAATCTGATCCCGGGCAGGGAATACACGGTGAACGGTGAACTGATGGATAAGAAAACCGGAAAGCCTTTGGGCATTACGGCTTCAAATAAGTTTACGCCGTCATCTTCTTCCGGAACGGTCAGGAATGAGTTTACTGCAGACACGGTTAAGTTGGCCGGTTCCGCCATTGTTGCTTTCGAGACTGTCACATATGGAGATTCCGTTATAGCTGTCCATGAAGACATTAATGATGTGGATCAGACAGTAACCATACCGGGCATAAGAACAACACTCCTTGATACAAGGACACAAGATCATATATCTGCATGTTCAAAGACGGCAACTCTTGTTGACACGGTCAGCTACACGGACCTGATCCCGGGCAGGGAATATGAAGTTACCGGTACACTTATCAATAAGACGACAGGAAGATCCTTGGGCATCACGGGAGCCAAGAGATTTACTCCTTCGGAATCCCGGGGAACCGTTGAGATAGTTTTTACTGTCGATACGACTCTGCTTAAGGGCGTTACCGTGGTTGCTTTCGAGACTGTCAGATACAAGGGAATAGAAGTTGCCGTTCATTCGGACATAAACGATGCTGAACAGACTCTGGATATCCCCGGCATCGGCACGTCTCTTGTCGACAGGGAAACAAAGGAACACATTTCCGTCTGTTCAAAGACAGCTGTGCTCGTGGATACTGTAACATATACCAACCTGATCCCGGGAAAGAAATACGCATTGGAAGGGATCCTGATGAACAGGAACACGGGAAAGCCAACTGGTGTAACCGCCACGAAGAAATTTACTCCTGCCTCATCGAGTGGTGAAGTAAAGATTGAATTCACTGTCGATACTTCGATCCTGAAGGGCGTAACGGTTGTTGCTTTCGAGACACTCAGATATAAGGATGCCGACATTGCCGTGCATGCCAACATCAATGATGAAGGACAGACGGTTGTTATCCCGGAGATAAGGACAACGATCAAAGATAAAGGTACAGGTGACAAGGTTGCCGGACAAAGTGCTGCAGCGACACTGGTCGATACTGTTACATACACGAATCTCATTGCCGGAAAAACATATACGGTTACGGGGACACTTGTGGATAAGGAAACAGGCAGACCGCTCGGTATCACTGGCGAGACCTCTTTTACGGCGGAAAAACCGTCTGGTTCCGTTGATATTGAATTCACGTTTGATTCGACCTTGCTTTCCGGCAGGACAATCGTTGCTTTTGAGACACTGAAATACAAGGAAAAAGAGATTGCTGTTCATGCCGATATCAATGACAGGGAACAGACGGTCTATGTGCCTGAGATAAGGACTGTCCTTACCGATACGGAGACAGAAGATCATGTGGCAACCTTCAAAAAGACCGCCGTTCTGGTCGATGCCGTATCTTACGGCAATCTCGTGGCCGGAAAAGAATACACCTTGACAGGAACGCTCATAGATAAGAAGACCGGTAAGGAACTCAAAGATCCCAAGGGAAATGTCTGTACCGTAACCAGGACTTTTACGGCAGAGAATGAGATCGGTACTGTCGATATGGAGTTCACCGTTGATACTACGACGATCAATAACGTGACGGCAGTTGCGTTCGAGAAGCTTTACCACAATGGTGTCCTGATCGCCGGTCATACAGATATCAATGATGTGGATCAGACTGTCCATATTCCGGAGATCCGCACGACACTGAAGGATACCGTGACAGAGGAACATGTTGCCGCAGAAGATACGGTAACGCTGATCGATACGGTAAAATACACCAATCTGCTTCCGGGAAGGGAGTATACCGTCAGCGGTGTGCTCATGAACAAAGAATCCGGAGAAAAGCTCCTCGACGGGAATGGCGATGCCATAACAGGTTCTATAAACTTTACGCCGGAGGCACCTGAGGGTTCTGTCGACATTGTGTTCAGATTCAGTTCAGAACTCCTTCGGGGTGTCACGGCAGTTGCTTTTGAGGAACTGGAGCACAAGGAAATCAAGGTGGCCGTGCATGCTGACATCAACGATGAGGAACAGACGGTTTATTTCCCCGAGATCCATACGGTCCTTACCGATATGTCAACCGGAGGACACGTGGCTGCTCAGGGGGAAAGGATCAGGCTGACTGATACCGTTTCGTACAATAACCTTAAGACAGGACTTGATTACACCATGAAAGGTACGTTGTACGTAAAGAGTACAGAAGAGACGCTGACTGATGCGGAAGGAAACCCTGTAACGGCATCCGTGGAGTTTACACCCGATGCGGATTCAGGATTTGTCGAACTGGTTTTCGAGTTTGATTCTGAGCTCCTCAAGGGCGAATCTCTGGTCGCTTTCGAAGAACTGGATCACAACGGCAAATCCGTAGCAACACATAACGATATCAGTGACAGGGGGCAGACAGTCGATATACCTGAGATCCACACCTCATTCTTTGATGCTGCTTTTGGACCGGATGAGGATCTTGTAAGGTGTGACAGTCAGGTCGAACTCACGGACAGGGTGTTCTATCAGAACCTTACGCCGGGTCTTGAGTACAAGCTCTACATGACAGTCATGGTCAAGGAAACGGGCAAACCTCTACTTGAAAAAGACGGAAAAGCCGTTGCGGCTGAAAAGACCTTTGTTCCTGAGACACTTGACGGTTATGTTGACATAAGCGTAACGGCCGATACATCGTTGATCGAAGGTGAGAGTCTTGTAGCTTTCGAGACGCTGGATCATAAGAACATCACACTCGTCATCCACGCTGATATCAATGACAGGGAGCAGACTGTTAATATTCCGAAAATAAGAACGACAGCAACAGACGCCGACAATAAGACGCATACGCTGACTTACAAAGAAAAGGTAAACATAGTCGATAATGTTGCTTACGAGAACCTTGTTCCCGGAAAGACCTACAGGATCACCGGAACGCTTTATGACAAAGAGACCGGTGAAGTGTACAAGAATCCGGAAGGCAACGCATATAAAGTCTCGAAAGAGTTTGTTGCGGCTTCTTCATTAGGATCTGAGACAGTTGAATTCAAGGATGTTATAGTTCCGTTTTCGAAGGCCGAAATAGTTGCTTTCGAGGAACTGGCTGAAAAAGAGACCGGCATTATACTTGCTGTCCATTCCGATCTGAACGATGAGGAACAAACCGTAAGAAGACCCGAGGTCTCGACTTCGGCTTCCATTCTCAATTCAAAGGAGATATGGCTCGAATCGACTGCTGTTACGGACATAACCGTATCAGACAGGGTTTCCTATGAAGGATTTGAAGCCGGGAGAAGATACAGGATCGAAGCCACGCTCTATAAGACTGACGGAACACAGATAAAAGCAGCCGGACAGCCTCTCGTGAACATCGTGGAATTCGTGCCAGAGACATCCAATGGTGAATTGACCGTTAATACAACGTTCTCAAACGAAGGCCTTGCAGAAGGTGACAGGATAGTCGTTTTCGAGAAGTTCTACGATGTGGCATCTGATGATGAATGCGGAATCAAGAACCGAACAAGAGAGATCCTGGTTTCCAGGCATGAGGATCTTGCAAACGAATCACAGACTGTAACAGTGCACTACCGTCCGCAGACCGGAGGCATAACACCTGCTTATTCAACTGCAGGTACTGTTATCGCATCTGTTGCAGTTATCACGGCAATGATCTGGTTTGTCATTTCGCGTAAGGAACAGCAGGACTGAATCATGTTTAATGAATTAACAGGAGAATGAAATGAGAAAAGCAATAAAGGTCATGGCGGGTATAGCATTGGTTTTCACGATGATATGCGGTCTATGTCTGGCACTTATTGAACCCGTTAAAGGCAGCATAAGACAGCGGTATAGTGATGAGGCTGTCACTGCGGCTGAAAATGCGATCAAGAACGGGGAAAGTGAAGTGTCATTTACGGTGCCGGTTACTGACGCGCTTGCAATCGAAGGTGAGAACGGTGATAAGGACGCGGGTCTTGATAAACTCCTGAAGGACATGAGAGACCTGTCGGCAGAATATGAATCACTGACTTTGCTGGGAATCCTTGAGATCCCCGGCATATCGGTGAAGGAACCGGTATGGGATTCCTGTTCAGTCAATGCGCTGCGTTATGGTGTCGGAAGATATCCCGGAACTGCGGATATCGGAGATCCGGGTCTTTGTAACCTGTTTGGACACAGGGTGAAAGGAGACTTTGAAACAAAGCTCGGATCCATTCAGTATCTTCAGGATAAGATCGGAGATACCGTCACGGTTACGACTGTCGATGGTGTCCGGCACGATTACAGAATATCGTATACAAAATACGTCATTGACTCGGAACTGATGCCTTATCTTGATCCGGAAACATTTCAGGAAGAAACGCTCTGCATCACTGCATGCGGATGGGGAGAAGATCCCCTGACCGGAATCTGCTATCCGTCAAACACGGAGTTCATCGTGCTGTGTGAACCCTGCTGATAAAAGGAGCTGCCTCCGGTAATCTGAACCGGAGACAGCTCCATGTTATCGTATTAAACGTTTGTTCAAAGATAAGCTTACAGTTCTTTTCTGTGTTCCAGACCGAGTTCCTCGGCAACTGCGAAGAAAGCCTTTCTTGAATTCCTTATGGAAGTCTCTGATACGCAGAAAGCGAGACGGCAATAGCCGGGACGTGCAAAGCTCGAGCCTTTAACGAGAAGCAGGTTCTGCTTGGCGCAGATAGCTGCAAACTCTTCGTCCGATAAACCCTTGGGAGTGTTCATGAAGATATAGAGAGCTCCGTTGGGCTTGACTGCGTCAAATCCCGCATCAACGATGTTAGCATAGAGCAGGTTGCGGCGGTTCTCATAGTTTGCGACGTCAACCTTGGCATAGATCGATTTCTCGATAACCTTCTGCCAGATGGCAGGAGCGTTGACGCTGCCGAGCGTCCTGTTGGACAGAACGATGGCACCGGTAAGTTCTGCGAAATCAGCACACCTGGGTGATACGAGCGTGTAACCGATTCTCTCGCCCGGGAGTGACAGTGACTTGCTCCATGAGAAGCAGATGATGAGGTTGTCGATATACTTAAGTGCGCAGGGAACTGATGCTCCGTCGTAAGCCAGATCGATATAAGGCTCATCGCTGATGACATAGATAGTGTGATCCTGCTTCTTGAGCATGTCGTTGAGTTCTGTGAGAAGTTCTGCAGGATAGACGACACCGGACGGATTGTTGGGAGAATTTACGATGATAGCCTTAGTCTTAGCTGTGATTGCCTTCTCGATACCAGCGATGACGGGCATGAACTTGTCATCGGTCTGAACGATCACAACCTTGCCGTTATGGTTGGCAACATAGCCGTTGTATTCCATGAAGTAAGGGGCAAGAAGAATGACTTCATCTTCGGGATCGAGCAGTGAATGAAGAACGTCGTTCATTGCTGAAGCTGCACCAACGGTCATGCAGACCGCATCGGGACCGATCTCCATATCAGCTTCCTTGCCGCGCTTCCCGGCAACTATCTGTCTGGTCGAGGGATAACCGGCATTGGGCATATAACCGTGCATGCCCGGAGTGGGATTATTGGCAAGATCCTTGAGAGCATCGAAGACTTCCTTCGGGGGCTCTAAGTCAGGATTGCCGATGGAGAAGTCGTAAACATTATCTGCGCCGTAGATGGCCTTAAGTCTGCCGCCTTCTTCAAACATCTTGCGGATCTCTGAACCGCCCTTGAGCGATTCGGTCATTTTTCTGGAAATCATAGCATTACCTCTGATTCTAAAAATTATAGGAACTAATATAGCACAAATATAAGATGTTTAGCACCTGAGGCTTTTCGTTAGTTGGAATGGATGGATTTAATAATCTGATGTGTTTGAAAGCATACCCCGTTTTTTAGGTGATCAGAAAAAATAATAATTTGATGCTCGAAAACATTAGAAAAGAGTTTTGCTCAAAAATGAATATTTTTTCGCTGACTTAGCAAAAACGGGCTTTTTCACCATCGGTTTTTGTGATGTCTGATGTGCCTGACAGCATAATACTGTTGTTTTTTGCTCAGTCAACTAAGAAAAACTGTTTTTTGAGCAAAACGGGTTAGAGTTTTTGCTCAAAATGTATAGAAATAATGGATTATTAGCACACATAAGAAGATTAACAATATGAAGGAGAATATATGGAATACTCATTATATAGGCAGATTGATCTGAGGCTTAAGCGGCTGGATGAGATGACAATAAAGATTAATGAAAAGATAAAGACACTTCCTGAAGGCAAGGTAATGATTCTAAAGCGAAAAAGCGGAGTCTACTACTATAACTATATAAATGCGAGCAATTATAAATACATAAGAAAAGGCGATTGCAAGACAGCAGAAGCATTGATTCAGAAGAATTATCTTGAAGATGTTTTGAAATCAATTAAATGTGAATCGAAAGCAATTAAGAAGATTCAAGATCTTTATCCTAAGATTGTTGCAGAAGATGTATATGGTCAGCTTTCTGAGGAGCGGAAAGAGATTGTAAAGCCTATCGTTCTCACCGATGAACAGTACATCCGCAGGTGGCAGGAAATGAAATATACACCAAAGCCAATCTCTAAGGATGTTCCGGTGTTTATCACAATGAGAGGAGAACGGGTTAGATCGAAGTCGGAGATGATCATTGCTGACAGGCTGCTGGCGAACGGTATCCCGTACAAATATGAATGCCCGTTGATGGTAGGCGATAATGAGATCATACATCCTGACTTCACGATCCTAAGGATCAGTGACAGAAAGATCATATACTACGAGCACTGTGGAAGAATGGACGACCCGGGATATGCGGAAGACATGGTGGAAAGATCGGTAAAGTATTCACTGTCCGGTATCTTGCAGGGAGACAGATTGTTCTATACTTTTGAGACTTCGGCGACACCGCTGGATGTAAGAGTGCTCGATGAGATGATCAGGAGAAACTTCAAGTAAGAGCGTAATACTAAAGCATTATTCCTGTTCTTCGGAAATCTTATCCGCAACCTCGATATCGTAATAGGGATTCTGCAGCCTGTTCAGGAAGAATCTCTCGGATAAGGGCTTGTCGTAGAAGAAGGACTGGAAGAGGTTACAGCCGCACATCATGAGGTCGTTGGCCTGTTTCTGTGTTTCCACGCCTTCGCAGATGACTTTGTAGCCGAGAATGTTGGCAAGGTTGATCATATCGTTGGCAATGATCCGGCCCTTCGGATCATCAGGGTCAAATCTGTCTGCACTGATCTTAACGTAGCTGGCATCCATATCGTGTAAGAGCGTGAGGGTGGACTGACCGGTGCTGAATTTGTCGAGCGTGACGAGGACGCCGGCTTCGCTCAGAGTACGGCTTACGTCTTTTAGGATGGGCATTCTCTGCGTAAAGTCGGGTTCGGAGAATTCGATGCCGATCAGTTTATGATCGATGCCGTATTTGTCGATGACTTCGAGGATGTTGTCCGCGATCAGGGAATTGAAGAGATGACGGCCGGAGAAATTGACCGTGATGGGGACTATTGAGATGCCCTGTTCCTGCCATGACTTGATGTTGCGGCAGACATTCTCGAGTACGTAGAAGTCGATCTTCGTTACGATGCCGGAATCGGTCGCGAGAGTAATGAATTCCTGCGGAGAGATGATCTTGCCGTCCAGTGGCCATCTTGCAAGGGCTTCGGCTGCGTGGAGCGAAGGCTTCTCTTCAAGGCTGATGACAGGCTGGTAGTAAATGAGGAATTTATTCTCGTTCAAAGCCCTGGTCAATGTCTCGGTGTTGTTGTGATTGGATTCATTGATCGCATCGGTGTAGTGAACGACATCGACGTTGTTCTTCTTGGAATAACTGAAAGCCTGCGAACACTCGCCCATGACATGATTTCCAAAGCGGTGATTAGGACGGATCGTCGTGATGCCGGCCCTGCAGCTGAAGATGTGTTCGAATCTGTCTCCGCCATAAGAGAGGGAAACAGGAACCGATGATATGAAATGCTCAAGTTCGGTAAGCCGCGAAGTAATAAGGACGACTACGAAATTGTCGCCACCGAGATGGACTGCGAATTCGCCTCTGTCTTTATCGGGGAAAGAGTTGAGCTTGGCACCGAACATCTTGATCGCTGAACCTGCGATGTCGGAACCGAAATATCTGTTTATCTGGTTAACGTGCTTGATGTTGATGAAGGCAACCGAATATCTTGTGGCGACACCGGTCGTGAACATCTCGTCAAATTTGGTGAAGAGGTAATTCTGGTTATGCATTCCGAAATCGATGTCGTTGTTATAGATGTAGGAGTATTGGTCGCTCAGACGGTTTACCGCGATCTTGTTCGCGACACAGTTCTTGAAGATGAACATGAATTCTTCCTGCTCGACGGTGAACTGCGGAGGGAACTGTGTATATGTGAACCTTACGACAGTGATGACAGATTCTTTGCTGCCCAGAGTGACTTCAAAGAATTCCTGTCCGATATTGTCGGAGACATAATCAACATTCTTGGAGATGGGTTTGCCGCCTGTGTACTGAGTATCCTCGATCTTGGCGATCGAAAGGTAATCAGCATACTTCGAGAACTTCTCGCTGAATTTGCAATCAACACACTCATCGAGAGTATCGAAAAAAGTTTTTATGTCAGGCGTGTCGGCGATCATAGACTATCCCTATTTTTATTATTGCTTTTTGATTTTAAGACACTAAAGGGATCATTACAACAAAAAATCAAATTATCAAAAAAATATAAGAAAAGAGAATGAGATGAAAAACAAGGATAAAACATTCAAACAGTACATCGGAACGAAAGGTGAAGAAGCGGCTGCAGGGCTCCTGAAGGACAGGGGATACAATATCCTGAGGCGCAATTACGCCGTGCATAACGTCGGGGAGATAGACATCATTGCCGAAAAGGAAGGTGACATTCATGTTTTCGAGGTGCGGACAAGGCGCAACACTGGTGCTTATCCTGACTCGGCGGAATCTGTTGTCGTCAGCAAACGGAACAAAGTGATAAGGACCGCAGAGCGGTTCATTGACGAGAACGGACTTTACGGGATGAATGTGGTTTTCGAAGTGGTCAGGGTCACTCACGATGCGCAAGGTAATATACTGAGGATCGATTTTGTGCCCTTTTGATGTGCAATGTGCCGAATTTGCCTGAAAATGCATTTTCGGCAAATGGAAATGCCATTTTGACAAATTTTGTTTATTGCTTTAATTAGGCAATAGACTATAATTGTTGAGGTTTTGGGGCAGGTCCTCAATCTCAGAATGCAAGTTTCAAAATGCAAAATTTCATTTTAAGGAAGGTTGGCCGATCATGAAGGGTTACCGTGGTATGACAAGAGAAGAGCTCTTGGCTGAAAGAAAAGAGCTGAATGAACGCTATGAGAAGTGCAAGGCGCTTGGTCTTACTCTCGACATGACACGCGGAAAGCCTTCGCCGGTACAGCTTGACCTGTCAAACGATATCTACGATACGCTCAAGGAAGGCTTTAAGTCTGCTAAAGGCCAGGACACACGCAACTACGGTGTGGCTGAAGGCATTGAAGAGATAAGAACCGTTTTCGCCGAGCTCATCGGTACGGACAAAGACAATCTTTTCATGGGCAATTCCTCATCTCTTAACCAGATGTTCGATGCTCTCATGCGCGCCATGGTCTTCGGTGAGGTAGATTCACCCAAGCCCTGGTCACAGGTCGAAGGCAGAAAATGGCTCTGCCCGGCACCGGGTTACGACAGACACTTCAGAGTAACCGAGACGATGGGCTTTGAGCTTATTCCCGTTCCGATGACGGAAAACGGTCCTGACATGGACATGGTTGAAGAGCTCGTTAAGGATGAGAAGGTAAAGGGTATATGGTGCGTTCCGTGCTACAGCAATCCTGACGGTGTCGTCTATTCCAAGGAGACATGCGACAGGCTCGCGAAAATGGAGACTGCGGCGCCTGATTTCAGGATCTTCTGGGATAACGCTTATGTTGTTCACCATCTTTCGGAAGACAGGAATGAGTGGGGAGGACTCCCTGACATGCTCTCTCTTTGCGAGAGTTACGGACATGCGAACAGAGTTTATGAGTTCGCATCCTCTTCAAAGATCACGTTCGCGGGAGGCGGTATTTCCTGCTTTGCGGCAAACAAGGACAATATGACATATACGAAGAAATTCCTTAATGCGCAGATGATCTGCACAAACAAGGTAAACCAGCTTGCCCACGCAAGATTCCTTCCAAATGCCGAGGCGGTTTATAAGCACATGATGAAGCATGCTGCCATTCTCCGTCCGAAGTTCGAGGCATGCAGCAGAGTTCTCAATGAAGAACTTGGCGGCAATGAGGATCTGTGGCACTGGACAGACCCTAAGGGCGGTTACTTCGTAAGCTTCTATGCCATGCCCGGTACCGCAACGAGAATAGTCTCGATGTGCAAGGAGGCAGGTGTCGCTCTTACTCCCGCAGGTGCAAGCTTCCCCTACGGCAAGGACCCTTCCGATTCGAATATCAGACTCGCTCCTTCTTTCCCGGAAGTCGCAGACATTGAGAAAGCCGTCAGAATCCTCGCGATATGTGCTAAAATCACAGCAGTTGATAAATTGCTGGAGGAACTTTGATGATGAAAGATACATATGAGAGCCCGTTAAACTCCCGCTACGCAAGCAAGGAGATGCAGTATATATTTTCTCCTGACAAGAAATTCCGCACTTGGAGACTTCTTTGGATCGCGCTTGCCGAGGCTGAGAAGGAATTAGGCCTTAACATCACGGATGAGCAGATCGCCGATCTCAAGGCTCACAAGGATGATATCGATTATGAGGACGCCGCTGCGGAGGAGAAGATCCGCCGTCACGACGTTATGGCTCACGTTCATTCATACGGCAAGCAGGTTGCAGGTTCCGGTGCCGACAGGATCATCCATCTTGGCGCAACGTCCTGCTATGTCGGTGACAATACTGACATCATCATCATGAGGGAGGCACTGACTCTCGTTAAGAAGAGACTTGTCGTCCTTATCTCAAAGCTTGCTGATTTTGCTGACGAATATAAGGCAATGCCGACACTTGGATTCACTCATTTCCAGCCTGCACAGCTTGTAACGGTTGGCAAGAGGGCTACACTCTGGCTCCAGGATCTGGTTTTCGATCTTGAGACGGTAGAGAATGCCATCGCTTCATTGAAGCTCCTCGGATGCAAAGGCACGACGGGCACACAGGCTTCATTCTATGATCTTTTCGACGGCGATCACGCAAAGTGCGTTGAACTCGACAGAAAGATCTGCGAGAAGATGGGCTTTGAACAGTCTTACTACGTATCAGGCCAGACCTATTCCAGAAAGATCGATTTCACGGTTCTTTCGGCTCTTGCGGGAATCGCTCAGAGCGCTCATAAATTCTCCAACGATATCAGACTTCTTCAGCACCTCAAGGAGATCGAGGAGCCTTTTGAGAAGAACCAGATCGGTTCATCCGCCATGGCATACAAGAGAAACCCGATGAGATCCGAGAGGATCGCGTCACTGTCAAGATACGTGATCGCCGATATCCTGAATCCTGCAATGACTTCATCGGAGCAGTGGTTTGAGAGAACACTCGATGACTCAGCAAACAAGAGAATATCAGTTCCTGAAGCATTCCTTTCCGTTGATGCAATTCTCGGTATCTATACAAATGTTGTTTCAGGTCTCGTTGTATATCCCAAGATGATCGAAAAGCACATCCATGACGAGCTCCCGTTCATGATGACAGAGAACATCATGATGGAAGCTACAAAGAAGGGCGGCAACAGACAGGAACTCCACGAGGAGATCCGCCAGCTCTCGATGCAGGCAGGTTCCGTCGTCAAGAATGAGGGTAAACCCAATGACCTTCTCGAGAGGATCGCGGCAGACCCGAAGTTCGGAATGACAATGGATGAACTTATCAAGCTGAGAGATCCCAAGCTCTACACCGGCCGATGTCCGGAACAGGTTGATGCATTCCTCGCAGAGTGTGTCAGACCCCTGATCGAAGCGCACAAGGATGATCTTGAAGTCAGCGAAGTTGAGCTGAAAGTATAATTTCCTGAATATTCTTATATTGCTTCGGGTTATCAGCGGGCCGAAAAGACCTGCGGGAACTTTTTCGCGCAAGGAAATATGTCAGATTATCCTGATGTTTTACTGTGAAACAAGAATGTCTTTTTAATGCGCACGCATTTTGTTATTATATAAGTAACTCGAGCATGGTGGCCTCTAAATTGGACCTACATGACGTAATAAGGAGCTTGGGCCTGTCTTTTTGATGTAAAGCCTTGTAAGTTGGACTATTGAGATCTGATACCTGAGCACCGCCCTGGATTTCCGGGTGTCAATC